>NZ_JCAFTJ010000001.1:0-727923 GCF_059370155.1 Stenotrophomonas sp. YJH_SMC_73
GCGACCCTTCAAATGCGGTAGGCGATGGTCTTCATCACCCTGGAAGCCAGCGCCATCGCGCCCGGGATCGGGAACGGCAGGCGGCGTGCGCCGGCCTGTTCGGCGTGCTCCGCATGGCGGGCCTCGTCCTCCTTCATCACCTGGATGACCGCGCGGCTGCGCAGATCGCCGGCCGGCAGGTCGACCAGGTGCTCGTCCAGATGGGCTTCCACCTGGCGCTCGGTTTCAACCACGAAGCCCAGGTTCCAGCCGTCGCCGCGCAGACCCGCCAGGGTGCCGATGGTGTAGCTGCCGGCGTACCACAGCGGATTGAACAGGCTCGGGCGGCTGTCCAGTTCATCCAGCCGGGTCGCGCACCAGGCCAGGTGATCGGTCTCTTCCTGGGCCGCTTCCAGCAGGTGTTCACGGGTGGCCGGGTCGCGGGCCACGGCCGCCTGGCCGAAGTACAGGCCCTGTGCGCAGACCTCGCCGACATGGTTGATCCGCATCAGCCCCGCGGCGTGGCGGCGCTCGGCGCGGTCCATGCCCGGCTCGCCGGTGCCTGCGGCCGGGTAGGGGCGGGCCGCCGGAGGGTTGCCGAACACCGTGTCCAGGGCGCGCTGCGCCTCGGTCAGCAGGTGGTCCAGCGGGGTGGTCTGGCGGAGCACGGTCATGGCGGCACGCGGTGGGGCGGGAGACCCGCCGATTCTCGCCCGCCCCCGCTCCCCTGCCAACCCGGGGCAGGGCCAGCTTGCACCGAGGGCGTGACCTGCGTACAATCCCGCCTCTTGCGCTTCACCTTTCACAACGCGTGGCAGAGTTCCGGCGAGTCCTTCGCCGCAATGAGCCCGACCTAACCTAGAGTTCTTCATGAGCACTTTCACTGCCAAGAACGAGACCGTCCAGCGCGACTGGTACCTCGTCGACGCCGAGGGCAAGACCCTGGGCCGTCTCGCCACCGAGCTGGCCCGCCGTCTGCGCGGCAAGCACAAGCCGGTCTACACCCCCCACGTTGATACCGGCGACTACCTGGTCGTCATCAATGCAGAAAAGATTGCCGTCACCGGCAAGAAGCTGCAGGACAAGATGTATCACCGTTTCACCGGCTACATCGGCAACCTGAAGACCGAATCCCTGGCCCAGGCGCTGGAGCGCCACCCGGAGCGCGTGATCGAGATCGCCGTGAAGGG
Organism: Stenotrophomonas sp. YJH_SMC_73; assembly: GCF_059370155.1. Lineage (NCBI taxonomy): Bacteria > Pseudomonadati > Pseudomonadota > Gammaproteobacteria > Lysobacterales > Lysobacteraceae > Stenotrophomonas > Stenotrophomonas sp. YJH_SMC_73. The sequence continues at coordinate 1,170 of NZ_JCAFTJ010000001.1, forward strand.
CATGCTGCCGAAGGGCCCGCTGGGTCGCCAGATGTACCGCAAGCTCAAGGTCTACGCCGGCACTGAGCATCCGCACGCCGCACAGCAGCCGCAGGTTCTGGATATCTAATCATGGCTATCACTCAAAACTACGGCACTGGCCGCCGCAAGTCCTCCACCGCTCGCGTGTTCCTGCGCAAGGGTTCGGGCAACATCACCGTCAATGGTCGTCCGCTGGACGAGTTCTTCGGTCGTGAGACCGCGCGCATGATCGTGCGCCAGCCGCTCGAGCTGACCAAGAACACCGAAAGCTTCGACATCCTGGTCACCGCCGCTGGCGGCGGCACCACCGGCCAGGCCGGTGCGATCCGCCTGGGCATCGCCCGTGCGCTGGTCGAGTACGACGAAACCCTGAAGTCCGAGCTGCGCAAGGCCGGCTTCATGACCCGTGACGCCCGTGAAGTCGAGCGTAAGAAGGTCGGTCTGCACAAGGCCCGCCGCGCCACCCAGTTCTCCAAGCGCTGATTTACCGCGCCTGGTTGGGCTCCTGCGGGAGCCCGCTGGTTGGAAAAGCAAAAGCCCGGCTTCGGCCGGGCTTTTGTCGTTTTGGAGTCAGGCATTTCGTGGTTGCCGGCCAGCGGCCGGCACTACCCGGGGTTTCGCATCTCGGAAGGGGTGGGGTCAGAGCCTTTTCCTTTGGAAAAGGATCCGACCCCGGGCCTCTCTCTGGAGGGGTGCCCCCTTGATGTTCAAGGGGGCGCGCCGACAGGCGCGGGGATAAGGTGGAATGCGCGACCAAATTAAAAGCAAAAGGCCAGATCTTTCGATCTGGCCTTTTGCTTTTAATTTGGCTGCCCCGGATGGATTCGAACCACCGAATGCCTGAGTCAGAGTCAGGTGCCTTACCGCTTGGCGACGGGGCAAAACGTGCAACTATTTTCTCACTTTTCACACTGAAAAACAACTTGATTTTCAGTGTGGTGGCTATGGGTGGACTCGAACCACCGACCCCAGCATTATGAGTGCTGTGCTCTAACCGGCTGAGCTACATAGCCTTGGTGAGCCCGCTATTCTGCGGATGTGTATCGACCCTGTCAACACTTTTGTGTCGTGCTTGTGGGCCGACAGAGGGCATGGGATAGTCCCGACCAGTAGATTTTCTTAGGAGTCCGCATCGTGATCGATCCGGACGGCTATCGACCGAACGTCGGCATCGTGCTGATGCGGCAGGACGGCCAGGTGTTCTGGGCACGACGCGTGCGCCGGGATGGCTGGCAGTTCCCGCAGGGTGGCATGAACACCGACGAGACGCCTGTCGAGGCCATGTATCGTGAACTGCAGGAAGAGACCGGCCTGCTGCCTGAGCATGTGGAAGTGCTCGGGGCCACGCCCGGCTGGCTGCGCTACAAGCTGCCGGCGCGGGCCATCCGCCGCAACGAGCGGCAGGTCTGCATCGGCCAGAAACAGGTCTGGTTCCTGCTGCGCCTGACCGGCGACGAATCCCACGTGACGCTGGACCACACCGACTCGCCCGAGTTCGACCACTGGCGCTGGGTCGACTTCTGGTACCCGGTAGAGCACGTGGTGATGTTCAAGCGCGGCGTCTATGCGCGTGCCCTGCGACACCTGGCGCCACTGGCGCGCGGCGTGGCCGGGCAGGGCGTCACCGCCATGCCCAAGAGCGCCGCCGAGGCCTGGATGCCGGGCCACACCGCCGGGCACGACCGCCCGCGCAAGCGCCCGCGGACCCGAGGGTACTGGCCGAAGAAGGTCACGGGCGACGGACCGGCCAGCTGACCGGCTGAACGGTATCGAGAATGGTTCAGGTCTCTGATTGACAACCATTCTCGTTTCCATTGGAATAGCCACCAGGCCGCTTCTGGCCTGTCAGCCCGGTTCCCGCCTGTGTACGTCTGCATCTGCAACGGAGTCACCGACCACCAGATCCGCGAAGCCGCCAGCCATGGCGTGAGCACGGTGGCCGAACTGACCATGCGTACCGGTTGTGGTGCCACCTGCGGTTCCTGCCTGGACATGGCCGGCGACCTGCTGGCCAAGGCACGTGCGACCCACGATCTGCCGCTGCCGGTATTGGGCCTGGCGCAGGTCGCCTGATCGCCTTTTCGCGGCGCGTTGACGCCGCGCTTTCGCATCCTTCACCTTCGGCCGCGCAGGCCAATGCGCACGATTCGCGTTCCTTCACGACCGCACGCGAGGCGTTAAAGTGCCTGCGTTTTCAGCGTGCAGGAGCACCCCCATGAAGGGCGACACCAAGGTCATCGAATTCCTCAACAAGGTCCTCTACAACGAGCTGACCGCGATCAACCAGTACTTCCTGCACGCCAAGATGCTGAAGAACTGGGGCATCAAGGAACTGGCCGAACACGAGTACAAGGAATCGATCGACGAGATGAAGCATGCCGACATGCTCGCCGACCGCATCCTGTTCCTTGAAGGCCTGCCGAATTTCCAGGCGCTGGGCAAGCTGCGCATCGGCGAGAACCCGACCGAGATCCTGCAGTGCGACCTGTCGCTGGAACGCGATGGCGTGGTCACCCTGCGCGAGGCCGTGGCCTATTCCGATTCGGTTGGCGACTACGTCAGCCGCCAGCTGTTCGTGAAGATCCTCGATTCGGAAGAGGAGCACATCGACTGGCTGGAAACCCAGCTGGACCTGATCGAGCGTATCGGCGAGCCGAAGTACCTGCTGAGCAAGCTGGAAGAGTGAGTCAGCTGCCCTGGCCGGCGCGGTGCTGTGCCAGGTAGCCCGTCAGTGCAACACGCGCCCGGGCGAATTCCGCAACCAGCAGCGCCACCGCCACTGCGGGGCGCTGCAGGCTGCCACTACGGGCTTCGTGCTCGATCCGCTGCGCGATCGCCGACAGCGACAATGCGCCGACGTTTGCACTCGATGACTTCAGGCTGTGCGCTGTGGCCTGCAAGCGCAGCTCATCGCCGTTCTGCGCGGCCAGCTGCAACTGCTGCATCATCACCGGCGCATCTTCAAGAAAGACCATGACGATCTGGGTGGCAGCGTCGCCGATCACGGTGTGCAGTTCATCCAGCACGTCGCGGTCGATCACCGGTTTCGGCGCGGCTTGGCTTGTCGTCTCCTGTAGAGCCGAGCCATGCTCGGCTGATGGTGTGGGAGTGCCACTGGCCGTCAGCCGAGCATGGCTCGGCTCTACAGACGGCTCCACAGAAAGTTGTCCAGGTGATGCAGCTTTGCCGCCACCCCAACGCAGCAGCAGCGCATGCAGCGTGGCGCGCGCGATCGGCTTGGACAGGTAATCGTCCATGCCCGCCTGCAGGCAGCGCTCGCGGTCACCGGCCATGGCGTTGGCGGTCATGGCGATGATCGGCAGGCGGGCGCGCCCGGTCTCCACTTCTTCGGCGCGCCAGCGGCGCGTGGCGGCGTAGCCGTCCAGCACCGGCATCTGGCAATCCATCAACACGATGTCCACGCCGCCTTCGCGGAGGGCGGCCAGCGCCTGCTCGCCATCGGCGGCGTTGCGCACTTCGCACTGGAACACGCGCAGCAGTTGTTCGGCGACCATCCGGTTGACCGTATTGTCCTCCACCAGCAGCACACGCAGATGCAACGGCGGCAGCGTGGCAGCCGGTTGCTCGTTGTCCGCGCTGGCCAGCAGCGCAGCGGGGCGGGCGGGGGCGACCGGTGCAGCCAGCAGTGCATGCAGGGCCGCATCGTCGAAGTGCGGGGGCAGCTGGCGCTGGCGCTGGCGTTGTGGAAGTGCGCCCTCCTGCAGCCACAGCACCTGCAGCGCATCGTCGTCACCACGTTCACTCAGCGCCAGCTGCAGCGTGGCCTCACCGTTGCGGCGTGCGCGGGCATCGACCAGCAGCCATGCCGGTGCCGGTTGTCCGGGCCGCGCGGGAGCGCGCAGGCGCTCGACCACGGCATCCAGCTGTGCCAGCACCTGCACCTGCAGCCCATGGTGGGCGGCGATGCGCTCGATACGTGCCTGCAGCGTTGCATCGGCACTGAACAGCAGCAGCGGTGCCGGTGCGCGCGCCATCGCCGGCAGGTCGCCAGCGACCTTCAGCAGCGGGATCTCGAACCAGAAGGTTGCGCCCTGGCCCGGCGTGGAGTGCACGCCGATGTGCCCGTGCATCAGGTCGATGATGCGCTTGCAGATGGCCAGGCCCAGGCCGGTGCCGCCATAGATGCGGGTGGTGGATGCGTCGGCCTGGCTAAAGGACTGGAACAGGCGTGCCTGCAGCGCGTCGTCGATGCCGATGCCGGTATCGATGATCTCGAAGCGCAGCTGGTGCTGCGCGGCACTTTCACCCAGGCGCAGCACGCGCAGCTGCACCTGGCCGCGGGCGGTGAACTTGATGGCGTTGGCCAGCAGGTTGCTCAGCACCTGGCGCAGGCGCACCGGGTCGCCGCGCACCGGCAGGCGCACCGATGGATCCAGTTGCAGGCCCAGGGCCAGGCCCTTGGCGTCGGCGGCCCGCTGCATCAGCTGTACCACGCCATCGAGCAGGTCGCGCAGGTTGAAGCTGGTGATCTCCAGTTCCAGCGCCTGCGCTTCCAGCCGGGAGTAGTCGAGGATGTCGTCGACGATGCGCAGCAGCTGTTGCGAACTGGCCGAGGCGGTGGCCAGCATCTGCCGCTGGTCTTCGCCCAGCGGCCCGCGTGCGATCAGCTCCAGCATCGGCAGGATGCCGTTGAGCGGGGTGCGGATCTCGTGGCTCATCGTGGCCAGGAACTCGCCCTTGGCCAGCACGGCCGCCTCGGCGGCCTGCTTGGCCTGCAGCAGCTGTTGTTCCAGCTGGCCCTGGCGTTCGGTGGTATGGCGAAGCTGGTCGCGTTCGGCGGCCAGCGCACTGTGCGTGCGCTGCAGCTGGGCCAGCGCATGGTTGCGCGCGCGCAGGCGCAGGCCCAACAGCAGCAGCGCGATGGCGGCCGCAGCAAGGGCAACCAGCAGCACGCCCCACAGCGGCACGTCAGAGCACCGCGTTGTGGAAGTCGAAGTTCAGGTCGCTGCCGGCCGACTGCACCATGTTGCCCTGGATGTAGTCGACGCCGCCTACCCACATCGCCGCTGCAGCCTGCGGATCCTCGATCTGCTGGCCGATGATCTGCAGTCCGGCGGCATGGGCCTGTTCGATCGTCTTGCGCAGCGCCTCGCGCGTGGCCGGATTGGAATGGCTGCTGGAGAAGCGCGCAGCCATGCGCACGAACGACAGCGGCAGCTGGGTCAGCAGTGCATCGGCCTCGCCGCTGGGTTCGAACTGGCTCAGGCAGAAGCGCACCCCTGCGCTGGCCATGCGCTGGCAGAACTGCTGCAGCGGCACGGTGTGGATCAGTGCGTCGGGCAGGCGCACGTCGATCACCAGCGCACTGCCAGGCAGGTCACGCTGCTGCAGTGATTCCAGCAGCCAGTCGGCGAAGGCATCGCGCTGCAGGGTGCGCAGCGACTGCGAGACGAACAGGCTCAGCGGCTGCGTTGCGTGCCGGTACAGATCCAGCAGGCCCAGTGCGTGGTCCATCACCTGCTGGTCGAGGTCGGCGATGCGCCCGGCGGCTTCCGCGGCGGGGATCACCTGGCCGGCCGCCAGCACCGTGCCATCGGCCTGGCGCAGGCGCAGCAGCAACTGGTATTGCGCGGTGTTGCCGCCTGCCACGGCGACGATCGGCTGGTAGGCCAGTTCCAGCTGGCCCTCCAGCAGCGCCAGGTGTTCCTGTTCGGTGACCGCCTGGCGATGCACATGGCCCGCCACGCCGGCGCTGAGCAGGCGCGCCTGCAGGGTGGTGCGCTCAACCGCTTCCAGCGCACTGCTGGCATCCTCGAAGCCCGGCGACAGCGGCGCATAACCGACCACGCCGCGCAGATGCACGGATTCGTCGTCGCGGATCACGAAGGCGCGGGCCGACAGCTGCTCGCGCAGGCTCGCGGCGATGCCTTCGAGGGCGTCCTCGTCGGCGTTGCGGGCCAGCAGCAGGAAGCTGTTGTCGTTCAGCCGCGCCAGCAGGTGCGGATGGCCGGCTTCGGCCAGGCGCTGCCCGGCCTGCACCATCAGTCGTTCAAACGCGGCATAGCCATAGCGTTCGCGCAGGCCCAGCGCACTGGCCACTTCGATGAAGAACACGCCGCCCCGGTCGCGGTGGGCGAGTGCGGTGTTGAGCTGCTGCAGCACATGGTGGCGCGTCGGCAGGCCGGTTTCCGGATTGCTGGTGGCCGGTGCGCCGGTGGCGCCCGGCAGGGTCGCGGCCTGGGCACGCGCGCGGCGGATGCGGTTGGCCACCGCTGCGATCAGGTGGCGCGGCCGGATCGGCTTGCTCAGGTAGTCGTCGGCGCCGCTGTCGAGCACTTCGAACTGGCGCTCTGGATCCGGATCGCCGCTGAGGAACACGATCGGCAGCAGCTGCAGGCCGGGCTGCTGGCGGATCAGCGCGGTCAGGCGCATGCCGTCCAGCCCGGGCAGGTGCAGATCCATCAGGATCAGGTCGGGGCGGTGCTCCTTGATCGCCTGCAGCGCGGCATCGGCATCGCTGTGCACGATCGCCTGCATGCCGGCGCCGTGCAGCACGCTCTGCGCGAACAGCGCCTGGGCGCGATCATCTTCAACGATCAGCACGCGGTAGGGCGAGTCCGAGGGCGGCGGGGCCAGATCGTTGTTGCCGGCTTCGGCCAGTGCGATCGGGCCGGGCAGCGGCGGCGGTGCGCTGTTGACCGGCGCCAGGGCATCGGTCGCGATGGGCGGCGGGGTCGCAACCGTCGGTGCGGCCACAGCGGGGCCTGCCGCCTCGGGCGCCCAGCGCTGCCAATGATCGGCCGGAGGGGTTTCAGCGCGTCCCGGGCGGGCGCCCGCGGGGGATTCGTTTGCGGCCATCGGTGCTCCTGGTGTTCGCGTCCATTATGCGACAAGCCCGGTGCTCAACCGGTACTGCTGTGCCCCGGCGGTGCTGCCGATGCACCGCGCGCCAGCCAGCGCACGCCCTTCCACAGCGCGCGCCAGACCAGCCACACCAGCAGCGCGCCGGCCAGGCTGCAGGCCAGCACCACCACCAGCGCGATCCACGGGTGTGCCAGGGCCAGCGCCAGGCCACCGACTACCACGGTGTCCTCGGCGGCGGAGGCGACCCAGTTGCTGGCCGGTTCCGGCGAGGTATTGAGCAGCGCGCGGGTACCGGCCTTCAGGCCGTGGCTGGCGAGGGCGACGCCGGCACCGGCGGCGAGTGCGCCGGCGCCGAGCTGACCGTCCGGCGACAGGGTAGCCGCTGCGAGGAACGCGCCGGCCGGCACGCGTGCGAGCGTCTGCACCAGGTCCCAGACCGAGTCCACGCCGGGAATCTTGTCGGCGAAGAACTCGGCGATGGCCAGCGCCGCCGACGTGCCCAGCACCCACCAGGATTCGGTGGCCTGCAGAGCGGGCGGCAGGTCGACCCAGCCGAGCAGGCCGGCAAGGCCGACGCCGAACACGGTGAGGTAGACGCGGATGCCGGCCAGCCAGGCCAGCAGGATGCCGATCACGAACAGGTGGGCTTCGGTCATGGCGATGCTCCGGCGACGGAACTGTGCAGGGGACCACACTATCGACGATGGCATGCCTGAACGCCACAGACCGTGGCCGGCCACGGCGCAGGAAACCCACCCGTCCTGTCATACACTAGCCCGTCGTTTGCCACAGGGGCCGTACCGGTGTCGCCCTCGCGATACCCCGGAAACCACCCATGACCAACCGTCCTCCCATGCGCGTGCAGGTACGCCTGCCCGGCGCGCCGCAACCGCCGGCCGACCGTCGCCGCCTGCTGGTGATCGGCGGCATCTGGCTGCTCAGCCTGGTGCTGGCGGTGCTGGGTGGCTGCTGGATGGCCACGCCACGCGATGCCCAGGGCCAGCGCCTGCAGGCTGCCGAGAAGCGCGCCGAGACGCTGCAGGCGCAGCTGACCGAGCTGCGCCAGAAGCAGGCCACGCTGGAAGCCTCCGACCGCATCAGCCGCGCCGCCAATAACGAGGTGCAGTCCTCGCTGGCCGAGCGCGATGAGGAAATCGCCGGCCTGCGCGCCGACGTTGCCTTCTATGAGCGCCTGGTGGGTTCGACCAGCCAGCGCAAGGGCCTGAACACCCATTCGATCGAGTTCAGCCCGGAAGCGGCCGGCACCTGGCAGTACACCGCCGTGCTGACCCAGAACCTCAACCGCGGCGCCATCAGCCAGGGGCAGATGCGCTTCACCGTGGAAGGCGTGAAGAACGGCAAGCTGGCCACGATCAGCTGGGATGATCTGCACCAGCGCAGCAAGGTGCCGGGACAGGATTACTCGTTCCGGTACTTCCAGCAGCTCACCGGCAGCGTGATGCTGCCGGCTGACTTCACCCCGCAACGCGTGCGGGTGACATTGGGGAGTGGTACGGGGGGTACCACCCAGGTATTCGACTGGAAACAGGCCGGTGCGCCGGCCAGCAAAGGGGAGTAGGCAGATGTTCGGAAGCAGCAAATCCAACCGTGAAGGCCAGCTGGTGGTGGATGCCCTGATCGGCAACCAGGTGGTGATCCGCGGTGATGTGGAATTCAGTGGTGGCCTGTATGTGGAAGGTCGCATCCACGGCAAGGTGATCGCCACCGAAGGCGCCAGCGGCGCGACCCTGACGGTCGCCGAGCATGGCGTGATCGAGGGTGAGATCCGGGCCCAGGTGGTGGTCATCAGCGGCCGCCTGGACGGCGATGTACACGCCACCGAGAAGGTCGAGCTGACCCCCAGCGCACGGGTCAATGGCAACGTCCATTACCAGGTGGTGGAGATGAATGCGGGCGCCCAGCTGAACGGCCGCCTGATCCATGCCAGCGCCCCGATGGCGGCCCTGCCGGCGCCGGAAGGCGATGAGGCCAATGGCGGCAAGGGCGACACCGCCGCACGCCGCAAGCTGGCCGAGGCGATGGCTTGAAAGCCATCCCCGGCACCCCCATGCTGGCACCATGAGCACGCTAGTCTCCCTGCCCGGCGCCACCCCGGTTGCCGCGCCCGATTACCAATCGCTGGAGCGCCCGCTGAACTTCACCGAGTCGGCGGCCGCCAAGGTCAAATCCCTGATCCAGGAAGAGGGCAACCCCGACCTGGCCCTGCGTGTGTACATCGAGGGCGGCGGCTGTTCGGGCTTCCAGTACGGGTTCGAGTTCGACGAGAACCGTGCCGAGGATGACCTGGCGGTACAGACCAGCGGGGTGACCCTGCTGGTCGACCCGCTGAGCCTGCAGTACCTGATGGGCGCCGAGGTGGACTACACCGAGAGCCTGACCGGTGCCCAGTTCGTGATCCGCAACCCGAACGCAAAGACCACCTGCGGCTGCGGCAGCAGCTTCAGCATGTAAAAGGCCTGTGGCCGGAATGTGCCAACCAGGGTTGGCACCTGCCAGAGCGGGTAGATCCACGCCATGCGTGGATGATCCTTCCTGCATCCACAACGGCAGATTGCGCACAGCGCCGACCTTGCCACCCGCATCGATTGGCGGCACGCTTGCAGGATGCCCAATACTCCTTCGCCGCTTTCCGGTTTCGCCTTCGTGGGTGAACCGCTGGAGCGCGCCGATGCCCTGCGCGAAGATGCCGATGCACTGGCGCGCCTGTGGCCGGGCGCGCGCATTCTCGTGCTCGATCAGGACGGCAGCGCCTTCACCGGCGATGACGATCAGCCACTGGCGCTGACCGGCGCCGACATCGGCGGCGGCCCGGGTGCCGCGATCTTCCTCGGCCTGCGCGGAGAGCAGGCGTGGTTCTCGGTTGAAGCCACCAACGTCACCATCAGCGCACCACGCCGGCTTGATCTGCGCCAGGCCGCGCTGCTGTGGTCGATGGCCGATGCGACCGCCTTCAGCTATGCCCGCGGCATGTCGTACTGGCACTCGCGCACCCGCTTCTGCGGCGTGTGCGGCGGCGCCGTGGCGTTTGCCCGTGGTGGCTTCGTCGGCCGCTGCGGGCAGTGTTCCACCGAACACTACCCGCGTGTCGACCCGGCGGTGATCGTCGCCGTGGAAAACCAGGGCCGGCTGCTGCTGGGCCGGCAGTCGAACTGGGCCCCGCGTCGCTACTCGGTGCTGGCCGGCTTCGTCGAACCCGGCGAGACCTTCGAGCAGACCGTGGTGCGCGAAGTCCATGAAGAGAGCAAGGTGCGGGTGACGGCCTGCCAGTACCTCGGTTCGCAGCCCTGGCCATTCCCGGGTGCGCTGATGGTTGGCTTCCGCGCACAGGCGCAGGATGACCGGCCGACCGTGGACGGTGAGCTGGAAGACGCGCGCTGGTTCAGTGCCGACGAGGTCGGCGCGGCACTGGCGCGCGACGTGGAGGACGATGGCCAGGGTATCCGCCTGTCGCCGCCGATCTCGATTTCGCGCGGCCTGATCGAGCATTGGTACCGGCAGCAGAAGGGCTGAGCCGGGCCGGCTGGGGCGATTGCATTGCCGCCACCTGAACACGGCCCGGGTTACAGTGCGGGTCATCGCGGAGGGCGCCGCTGCGACAGGTAAGGTAGCGGCGCCGAGCGTTCTGTTTCGTAGGGAGACCTGCCATGTTCACCACTCTGGCCGCCGTGCTGGTGGCACTGGCCCTGGGCCATGTTGCTCCGGCCGCTGCTGCCTCGCTGCGCCGTTTCGACGGTTTCCGGCGTTGGCTGGGCTGGCTGGATGCGCGTGGTGGCAAGGCCTGGCAGGGACCGGCCGGCGTTGCCTTGGCACTGCTGCCGCCGCTGTTGCTGATGGTGCTGCTGGCGTGGCTGTTGCGCGGGGTGCTGTTCGGCCTGCCGTCGCTGCTGCTGGGCGTGGCGGTGCTGGCCTGGTGCTGGGGCCCGCGTGACCTGGACCGCGATATCGAGGCCATTATCGATGCCGATGATGCGGCGACGCGGCAGGCTGCAGTGCGCAACCTGCAGTCGGCCGGCGGCAGCCTGCGCGAGGACATTCCGTCACTGGTCGAGGCGACGGTGCTCAACGCACTGCGGCGCTGGTTCGCGGTGCTGTTCTGGTTCCTGTTGCTGGGCCCGGCTGGCGCGCTCGGTTACCGGCTGCTGGCGCTGATGGCGGAGAGCCCGATGCGCGCACGCGTGCCGGTGGAGCCGCTGGCGCTGGCGCAGCGCCTGCTGGGCTGGATCGAGTGGCCGGTGGCGCAGCTGATGGCCTTCTCGATGGCGCTGGTGGGCAATTTCGATACGGCGTGGAAGGCCTGGCGCCAGGCCCATGGCGAACGCCTGGCCGGCAACATCGGGTTCCTTGGCGCGGTGGCGCGGGCCAGCGTCAACGCCGAGCTGCGTGAGGATGCGCACGATTACACCGAGGCAGGGTTGCTGCCGGTGTGGCAGCGGTTGCCGGACCTGCGTGATGCGATGAGCCTGGTGTGGCGGATGCTGCTGCTGTGGCTGGCGGTCCTCGCCCTGCTGGTGATTGCAGGCTGGGTGACGTAGTTGTTTTGCAGGGCTTGCAGCCCTACACCTGCAGAGTCGACAGCAACTGCAACGGCAGGATTGCAGCGGGTCGGCGGGGTGGGTCGGATGGCGGGGGACGCCGTGAATCCGTCCATGGAGGCTTGGTCGCCGCATCCATGCGGCTCACACCCCCGCCATCCGACCCACCCCGCCTTCGACAGTTTTCCGCGCACTGACGTTCTGTAGAGCCGAGCCATGCTCGGCTCCGAGCGAGCGCAGCGAAGCGATCCGCTTCCGCTTTTGATCTTCTCCTTCTTTTCCGTGGTGGACGCACACGGAAACTGTCCGTGGCCGGGCGGGATGGGTTTGCGGGGGTGTCCGCGGCATGGATGCCGCGGCCAAGCCTCCACGGACGGATTCATGGCGTCCCCCGCAAACCCATCCCGCCCGGCCAACCCCAGGGCTTCTGCCTTCAAACGCCGCCCGCCACGAGGGGCTGCGGCCGTTGGCTGGAAACCTAGATCGGTGCCAGTGCAGTGAACGGCGCCCACGGCAGGTTGCGCAGCAGCGCATACCCGGGCAGTACCCAGAGCCAGAACGTGGGATTGGCCAGTACCCGCATGAGCGGGTCGAGCACGCGCGGCCGGATGCCGGCGACGTTCAGCAGCATCAGCAGCAGGAACGGCAGGCTGATGACCAGCAGCGGGTTCATCGCCATCGCGCCGGGCAGGTCGAAATGGACCAGTGAATACAGGCAGCGGGTGCTGCCACAGCCCGGGCAGTACAGGCCTGTCAGCGCGTACAGCGGGCAGCTCGGCAGAGGATTGCCGGCGACATACGGATTGACGTTGCGCAGCACCACCGCGGCACCGGCGGCCAGGCCGGTGGCGGCCAGCAGCGGTGCCCAGCGGGCGAATCGGGAGCGGGCGGGAAGTGCGGACATTGCAGCAACGGATCCGGCGCGGGCGCCGGATCCGTCCACGCGGATCAGTAGCCGCTGTTGTTCATTGCACCCATGCCGCCGACAGCGACGATCAGGATGCCGTACAGCACGCCGACCACGACGGCGGCGATGGCCGACCAGATCGCCCACTTCTTGGCCTTGGCGGCGGAGTCCTGGGCACCGGCGATGTCGCCAGCGGCCAGCTTGCCGTTGACCTGCGCGGCGTAGACGATCGACACGATGCCGGCCGGCAGGCAGCAGAACAGGGTGCTCAGGATGGCCCAGACCAGATTGTTCGGGACCTGCGGAGTGGCGGTGTTCATGGGTTCAAGCTCCTTGATGGGTGGTGGTGGTGAATCATTGGTCGGAAAGAGCGCCCAGTACGGCCAAGCCGCCGAACAGCCCGAACCACAACAGCAACAGGACCGGCAGGGCCACGGCCGAAGCCACCGCCCACCAGCCCGCCTTGCGCGACGCACTGTAGGCCCCCGGCAGGTCGCCGGCGGCGCGGCGGCCATCGACCTGGGAGGCATAGACGATCGACACCACGCCCAACGGCAGGCAGCAGAACAGCGTCGTCAGGATCGCCCAGACCAGATGGTTGGGGATGTAGACCGGACGGCTGAGCGGTGGCGGTTGATTCAAAGCAAGACTCCATTCCTTGGTGGCCGGCCATGATGAAACGGCCTAACCTCCCCCCTGTGGGTGCGTAATCTACCTCAACCCGCGCTGCATGTATGCGGTTACAGTCAGATACTGGCCGGTATGGCCCTTGATCTGACGCATCTGACGGAGCTCTGCGATGCATCGGAGGGCGAGGATGGGGGCTTGTCGCTGGGACGGTCTACCCGTGTCCGTGCGGTCGATCAGGCGTGATCACCACGCAGGGCCCGCACCTGGGCCTCCAGCACCGGGGCGCTGGTGGCGTGGCCATCCACGGCCGGTGCCGCCACCACCTCGACCGTGGCGCGGAAACGACGCGGCACCCGCATGCGGCCAAGGCGGCTGTCGCGGCGGCTCCACATGCTCGACCACATGCCGCGCAGCGCCATCGGCACCACCGGCACCGGCCGCCGCTCGAGGATCTTCTCGACGCCGGACTTGAACGGCGCCATCTGCCCGTCGCGGGTCAGCGCGCCCTCGGGGAAGATGCAGACCAGTTCGCCTTCGGCCAGCGCCGCGTCGATCTCATCGAACGCACGCTGCATCAGCGCCGGGTCTTCGCGCGCCCCGGCAATCGGGATCGCCTTGGCGGTCCGGAAGATCCAGCGCATCACCGGGATGTTGAAGATCCTGTAGTACATGACGAAGCGCACCGGGCGCGGGATGGTCGCCGACAGGATCAGCGCGTCCATGTAGCTGACGTGGTTGCAGACCAGCAGTGCGGCGCCTTCGTCCGGCACGTTGGCCTCGATGCCGTGCGGGCGCAGCCGGTACAGGGTGCGCACCATCAGCCAGCTGAGGAAGCGCATCAGGAATTCGGGGACGATGGTGAAGATGTAGATCGCCACCAGGGCGTTGGCGATGGCCAGCGCCAGGAACTGCTGCGGAATGGTCCAGTGCAGCAGCTTGTGGGCGGCCAGCGACAGCAGCGCCGCAGCGACGATGAAGCCCGAGTTCTGGATGTTCAGTGCGGCGAACACGCGCGACATCTGCGCCTTCGGCGTGCGGCTCTGGATCAGTGCGAACAGCGGCACCACGAAGATGCCGGTGAACAGGCCGATGCCGATCAGGTCGATGACGATGCGGATGCTGCCGGGCTGCTGCAGGAACGGCCCGATGGTCAGCCCGTGCACTGTCGCTTCGCCGCTGCGGGCGAAGTACAGGTCGAGCAGGAACGCGGTCATGCCGAACGCGCCCAGCGGTACCAGGCCGATTTCCACCGTACGTGCTGACAGCTTCTCGCACAGCAGCGAGCCGACGCCGGTGCCCACCGAGAACAGGGCCAGCGCGAAGATGTACAGGGTCGGCTGGCCGCCCAGGTTGGTCACCGCATAGGCCGGCAACTGCGAGGTCAGCACGGTGCCGACGAACCAGAACCAGGACACCCCCAGGATCGAGTTGCGTACGGCTTTCTGCTGGCGCGCCATGCGCAGCACCGCCAGCGATTCCGGCAACGGGTTCCAGTTGATCTTCAGATTCGGGTCGCCGGCATCGACCTTGGGAATCAGGCGCGCGGCGATGTTGCCGCAGATCGCCAGGGCGATGATCGCGCACGCGGCCACCACCGTGCCGTGACTGCCAGCCACGGTGAACACCAGGCCGCCGACGATCATGCCGGAGAGGATCGACATCGAGGTGCCCATCTCGACCAGGCCGTTGCCGCCGGTCAGCTCTTCTGGCCTGAGCACCGACGGCAGCACTGAGTACTTCACCGGGCCGAACAGGGTGGACTGCATGCCGGTGCAGAACAGCGCGACCAGCAGCACCGGCAGGCTCTGGGTGAGGAAGCCGGTGGCCGCCAGCGACATGATCACGATCTCCATGGTGGTGGTGATCACGATCAGTCGCGATTTTTCCAGTTTGTCGGCGATTTGCCCGGCCAGCGCCGAGAACAGGAAATATGGCAGGATGAAGATGGCCGGTGCCAGGGTGGCGTACAACCCCAGTTCTTCCTCCGGCACAGCCATGAACAGCAACATGCTGATGATCGCCTGCCGGTACACGTTGTCGTTGAACGCACCGAGCGCCTGGACCACGAAGAACGGCAGGAAACGGCGCTGGCGCAGCAGGGCGAACTGGTTGTGACCGGACATGGAACCTCCTTGACCGGCGCAGCCTAGCATTCCTTCCCCTCCGCTGTGGATGCGGACCTGTGGGTGCGGACCGTTGGTCCGCACACCTGCCAGCACTCTCAGACGATATCGTCGACCACGCCGCCATCCACGCGCAGCGCCGCACCCGAGGTTGCCGAGGCCTGCGGCGAGGCCAGGTACACCACCATGTTGGCCACTTCCTCGACCGTGGCGGTGCGCTGGATCACCGAGGACGGCCGGTGCGCCATCACGAACTCACGGCCGATCTGCTCCAGCGGCTTGCCGCTGCGCTGGCGTTCATCCTCGAACATCGCCGCAAAACCATCGGAGAGGGTCGGGCCGGGCAGCACCGCGTTGACGGTGACGCCACTGCCGGCCACGCGCTTGGCCAGGCCGCGCGACAACGACAGCTGCGCGGTCTTGCTGACCCCGTAATGGATCATGTCGGCGGGAATGTTGCGCGCTGATTCGGAGGAAATGAACAGCACGCGGCCCCAGCCGGCATCGACCATTGCCGGTAGCAGCGCACGCGACAGGCGCACGCCGGACATCACGTTGGTCTGCCAGTAGCGCTCCCAGGTCGCGTCATCGGTCTCGAAGAAGTCCTGTGGGCCGAAGATGCCGGCGTTGTTGACCAGGATGTCGACCTTGGGCAGGCCGGCCAACAGTGTTTCGACACCGGCTGCATCAGAGAGATCGGCGGCGACGCCGAGCACGTCGGCTCCCGGCACGGTGGCGAGCAGGTGCCGGCGGGCGCGCTCGACGCTGTCGGTGCTGCGGCCATTGAGAATGACTCGCGCACCAGCGCTGGCCAGTCCTTGGGCGATGGCCCGGCCGATGCCGGCGGTGGAGGCGGTGACCAGCGCGGTGCGGCCACTGAGCTCGATTTTCATGGCGATAGTCCGGAGCGGGGGGATTGCCCAGTATCCGCGCGGCCGCGTGATCGAACCGCAGCGCCAGGCGCAACGCGTCGTTGCACACGGCGCAATTGACCCATGCCACGCGTGGGTGGGATCTCCGATCAGCGATGAGGAGTCAGGTCAGGCTGGTCACCGCTTCATTGGCCGCTGCCCGCACCTTCGGCAGCATTCGCAGCACCAGCGCCATCTGCGTGCGGATCAGCTGCAGTTTCGGCGGCATCGCCTCGTCGATCTGCTCCAGCTCGGCGGCCACCGCGCGGTCGGCGTCGTTGTCATCGTCGGCGACCGGTTGCCGTGCGGTCAGCGCCGAGGCCAGTTGCTGCAGTGCCTTGCGCACGCGCTCGCCGGCCGCCAATGCCAGCGGGTCGCCCGCATAGCTGTCCACCTGGTCGCGATGCGCGCCCAGCGCCGACAGGTGTCCCAGCAGCGTGTTGGACAGCGCCAGGAAGCGGAAGCCGGCATCCAGATTGCGGCGCACATGGCCGGGCTCACGCAGCATGTTCGACAGTGCGGTGGACAGCGCGGCATCGGCATTGTGCATGTCGCGCCGCGCGATGCGGTAGGCCAGGTCGTCGCGCATGCCGCTGCGGTACTGGCCCAGCACCGAATCCAGGTAGCGAGCCGCAGTGTCCAGCACGCGTGCCAGGACGAGATGCAGCTGCCGGCCCTGCCAGTCGGGCAGGACCAGGAACGCGGCCGCCGCTGCGATCGCGCAACCCAGCACCGTATCGACCATGCGCGGCACGATCAGCACGAAGCCGTCGCCGATCAGGTTGAAGCAGGTCAGTGCCATCACCGTGATCGCCGCCGACGCCACCAGGTAGCGGTCGGTGCGGGTGAAGAAGAACAGAAGTGCAGAGAGCAAGGCGATCAGCAGCTGCACGTGCAGCTGCGGGAACAGCTGCAGCAGCGCCCAGGTCAGCACCAGTCCGGCCAGGGTGCCGACGATGCGCTGGGCCAGGCGTTGGCGGGTGGCGCCGAAGTTGGGCCGGCACACGAACACGATGGTCAGCAGTACCCACGAACCGTTCTGCGCATTGAACAGGCGGATCGCTGCAAAGCCGGCAATCAGCGCCAGCGCCATGCGCAGCCCATGCCGGAACAGCACCGAGCCGGGCGTAAGCTGCTGGCGGATGCGCACGCCCATCTCGCGCAGGGTGTGTGGGTTGCTGTCGCGCAGGCGGGTATCGACGTTGTCCAGGCTGGCTTCGGAGCGCTCGGCATCCAGCAGGCGCCGTTCGATGCTGCGCAGGTTGTGCACCAGCAGGTCCAGCGAGCCCAGCAGGCGCTGCCATTGCGGCCGCTGCTGGTCGCGCAGGTAGGCCAGCGCATCGGCCAGGTCGCGCCCGGCCTGCTGGTTGCCTTCGCCGTACACGAACGGACGGCGCAGCCGGATTGCCTCGCCCAGGCGGGCACAGGCCTGTCCCTGCAGGTCAAGCAGGCGCTGGCAGCGGTACAGCACGTCGCTGTGGAAGAACGCGTCCACCAGCGCGCCGTACGGGTAATGCGAGGAACTGGCGCGCTCGTGGAAATCCTGCGCCATGTAGTACAGGCGCAGGTAAAGGCCGGAGTTCACGCCGGGTCGGCCGGAGCGGCCGAAGCGGGCCAGGATCGCGGTCTTGGCCTCGTTCAGCGCGCCGACCACGCGGCGGTTCTGTTCGGCCAGGTCGAGCTGGCGACGTTGCAGGTCGGCTTCGCGCACCGGCTCGAACAGCGCGGCCTTCAGCTGCAGGTAGCGGCCCAGCTCAACGTACAGTCGCGCCACCCGCTCGCGGACCGGCCGGTTGGCGAACAGCGCGGTCCACAGGATCGACAGCAGGCCGTACCAGACCGCACCGGCCAGCAGGTGGCTGACCGCTTCCAGCGCACTGTGCAGGTCGCTGGCACCGTGCTGTTCCAGGCCGATCATGGTGTAGATCGCCAGCGTCACCGTGGCCTGGGCAATGGACGCATAGCGCTCGCCGAGCGCGCCGAGCAGGGTCAGGCCGAAGGTGGACAGCGCCAGCGCGCCGATGAAGATCCACGGCCACGGGAACAGCCAGATGACCGATGCTGCGGCAATGCAGAAGCACAACAGCGACAGCGCCACCGCCTTGGTCCGGCCCCACCAGTTGTCATCGGTTTCGGCGATGGCACTGGCGATGATGCCGAGGAACACGCCGGGCAAGGCGGTCAGCGCATCCAGCTGCCAGCACACCGCCAGCGCCGCGGTCAGGGCGATGAACACCCGCAGGCCGTAACTGGCCTTCTCGTGGGCCCACAGGCGGCTGAGGCGGGATTGTCGGGCGGACATGCAGGCTCGGCGGAAGGGTCTCCGACCATTATTGCGGGTGTGGGGTGAAATATGGAGTGCGGACCAACGGTCCGCACCCACGGTAGTGGTAGTGCCGGCCGCTGGCCGGCAGATTTGCGGTACGGAGAAAGCCGGCCAGCGGCCGGCTCTACCCATAGATCCACGCCGCGCGTGGATGGGCCCTTCTAGGCCCGCTGCGCGCGCTTGAGCAGCTTGGCTTCGCGCCTGCGTGCGCGGCGTGCGCGCCAACGCTCGGCCAGGCACGAGAAGATCACGTACAGCGCCGGCGTGCTGAGAAGGGTCAGGCTCTGCGAGAACAGCAGGCCGCCGATCATCGCGATGCCCAGCGGGCGGCGCAGCTCGGACCCTTCACCCAGGCCGATCGCCAGCGGCACGGCGGCCAGGATCGCGACCATCGTGGTCATCATGATCGGGCGGAAGCGCACGATGCTGGCCTCGCGTGCGGCATCGCGCGGCGCCAGCCCATGCTCGCGCTGCGCCACCAGGGCGAAGTCGATCATCATGATCGCGTTCTTCTTGACGATGCCGATCAGCAGAACCAGCGCGATCATCGAGATCACCGACAGTTCGGTGTTGGTGCCGAACAACGCCAGCAGCGCACCGACGCCCGCCGCCGGCAGCGTGGACAGGATGGTGACGGGGTGGATCAGGCTCTCGTAGAGCATGCCCAGCACCAGGTAGACGGTCAGGATCGCGGCAAACACCAGGATCAGCATGTCGCTGGGATCTGAATTGAAGCCGAAGCCCGCATCGTCGGCCAGGCGGATGTCGCCAGGCATGCGCATGCCGGCGACGGTGGCATCGATGATCGCCTTGGCCTCACCCATGCTCACGTTCGGAGCCAGGTTGTAGCTGAGGTCCATCGTCGTGTACTGGTTCTCGTGGGTGATCTGCGAGGGGGCCAGGCCGGGCATCTGCGTGGCCACCGCGGTGATCGGCACCATGTCGCCGTTGCGCGCACGCACGTACACCTCATCCAGCGCCGCCGGGGTGGCGGTCTGCGAGGGCAGGGCGTTGACCACCACGCTGTACTGGTTGATGTCCGAATAGATGGTGGAGATCTGGCGCTGGCCGAACGCACCGTACAGCGCGCCGTCGATGGCGCCGACAGTGATGCCCAGGCGCGCGGCCTTGGCGCGGTCGATCTGGATGTTCTGGCGCAGTCCGGCATTGTCCACGTCGGTGCCGACGTCACGCAGCTTCGGGTTCTTCTTCAGTTCCGCCTGCAGCTTGGGCAGCCATTCCTGCAAAGCAGCCAGGTCGTTGCCCTGCAGGGAAATGCGGTACTGCGCGCCCTGGCTGGAACCGCCGCCATCGTTGCTGGGCAGGTCCTGGATCGCGCGCAGGCGCAACTGCAGGTCGGGGTAGCGATCGGCCTTGGCACTGAGTCGCGCCAACGCATGTGCGGTGGTTTCGCGGCGACCGTCGCTGCGTGACTTCAGCTCGATGTTGAACTGTGCACTGGAGCCCTGACGGCCGCTGCCGAGGCGCACACCCACGGTTTTCACTGCCGGGTCGGCCATCAGCATGTCGGTGATGCGACGCTGGCGGGCGACCATGTCCTCGAAGGAGACGGTGGCGCTGGAATTGGCGCGGCCCCAGATCAGGCCGGTGTCCTGCGGCGGGAACGCGCCCTTCTTCACCGCCCCGAACAGGAAGATGGTGGCGCCGATCAGGATCAGCGGCGTCAGCGACAGCAGCAGCGCGTGGCGCAGCGAGAAGTCCAGGAACACGGTGTAGATGCGCAGCATGCGCTCGTGGCCGGCATCCAGACAGCGTCCGAAGCGCGACGGCGGCGCGCTGTGGTCATGGGCGCTGAGGAAGCGGCTGCACAGCGCCGGGGTCAACGTCAGCGAAACGATCATCGAGACCACGATGGCCGCCACCAGGGTGACGGTGAACTCGCGGAAGAACGCGCCCATCATGCCGCTGGCGAACAGCAGCGGGATGAACACCGCGACCAGCGAGGCGGTGATCGAGACGATGGTGAAGCCGATCTCGCGCGCACCGGTCAGCGCCGCCTGCATGCGCGGCATGCCCTCATCGAGGTGGCGCATGATGTTCTCGATCACCACGATCGCATCGTCCACGACGAAGCCGATCGCGATCACCAGCGCCAGCAGGCTCAGGTTGTTCAGGGTGAAGCCCATCACGTACATCACCAACGCGGCACCGGCCAGCGACAGCGGTACGGTCACTGCGGCGATCAGCGTCGGTGCCAGCCGGCGCAGGAACAGCGCCATGGTCAGCACCACCATCGCCAGGCTGATCAGCAACGTGATCTGCACTTCATGCAGCGACGAGCGGATGGTCGGCGTACGGTCGAAGTACGGCGTCATCGTGGTGCCGGGCTGCAGGTAGTCGCGCAGGGTCGGGATCTGCGCCTTGACCCGGTCCACGGTCTCCACGATGTTGGCGCCGGCACGGGTGAACACGTACATCACCACCGCCGGCTTGTGGTCGAACCACGCGGCCTGGTAGGCATCCTGCTGGCCGTCGTAGACGTTGGCGATGTCCTTCAGGCGGATCACCCGGCCATCGCCCTGGGTCTTGACCACCAGATCGGCGAAGTCGGCCGCACGCGCCACCGAATCGTTGGCGATGATCGCGGTGGTGGTGTTGCCGTCGCTGAGGAAGCCGGTGGGCGAGGTCACGTTGGCCGCGCGCACCGCGTTGCGCAGGTCGTCGGCAGTGAGTCCCATCGCGTTCATCAGGCGCAGGTTGACGTCCACCCGCACCGCTGGCGTGGAGGCACCGGCGATGTCGACCGAGGCAACGCCGCTGATCTGGCGGATGCGCTGCGCCAGCAGTGAATCGGCGACGTTGTACAGTTCGTCGGCCGACTGCGTCTGCGAGGTCAGCGCGATGGCGATGACCGGGTCGTCGTTCGGGTTCGCCTTCTGGTACATCGGCGAGCCCATGCCCGAGGGCAGGTCGGCCTGCGCCGAGTTGATCGCGGTCTGTACGTCCAGCGCGGCCGAATCGATGTTGTGGCCGCTCTGGAAGATCATGAACACCAGCGAGCTGCCTTCCGAGCTCGACGAGCGCATGCGGTCGATGCCCGGCAGCTGGCCGAGATGGCGTTCCAGCGGCGCGGTAACCGTGGAGGCCATGGTCGCCGCATCGGCGCCGGACTGGCTGGCATGCACGAAGATCACCGGGATCTCGATGTTCGGCAGTGCCGATACGCCCAGGCGCAGGTAGCAGATCAGGCCGACCATGAACAGGCCGATGGCCAGCAGCGCGGTGCCGATCGGGCGGCGGATGAAGGGGCCGGACAGGTTCATCGTGCGGCCCCTTGCAGCAGCGGGGCGTGGATCATGCCTGCGGCTCCTGCAGCGAACCGTCGCGCAACGCACGCTGCTCGCGGTGGCGGGCAAGCCACTCGGAGAAGCGCTCCATGTACAGGTAGATCACCGGCGTGGTGTACAGCGTGACCAGCTGCGACAGCAGCAGGCCGCCGACGATGGCGATGCCCAGCGGGCGGCGCAGCTCCGAGCCGATCCCGGTGCCCAGGGCCAGCGGCAGCGCGCCCAGCATGGCCGCGGCGGTGGTCATCATGATCGGGCGGAAGCGCAGCAGGCAGGCACGGCGGATCGCTTCGTGCGCGTTGGCACCGGCGCGGCGGGCCTCGATCGCGAAGTCCACCATCATGATGCCGTTCTTCTTGACGATGCCGATCAGCAGCACGATGCCGACGATGCCATCCACCGACAGGCTCAGGCCGCACAGCATCAGCGCCAGCAGCGCGCCGACACCGGCCGGCGGCAGCGTGGAGATGATCGTGATCGGGTGGATGTAGCTCTCGTACAGCACGCCCAGCACGATGTAGATCACCACCAGCGAGGCCAGCAGCAGCCACACCACGTCCGTCTGGCTGCCAGTGAACTCGGCGGCCTTGCCGATGAACTCGGCATGCAGGTGGGTGGGCATGTCCAGGCTGTCCTTGGTCTCCTGGATTGCACGCACCGCTTCGGACAGCGAATAGCCCGGCGCCACGTTGAACGAGACCGTCACCGCCGGCAGCTGCTGCTGGTGGCTGACCACCAGTGGCGCGCTGCTCACCTTGCCTTCGGCCAGCGCCGACAGCGGGATGATGTTGCCTGCGCCGACGGTGATGCCGGTGTTCTGCGCGCCGATGCCGGTGGCGGTCGACGAGTTGGACGAGGTGACCTGGCCGAAGCTGGTGGCATTGGTGCCGGTCAGCGCGCCGGCGCCGTTGGAGGCCACCGCCAGCTGCTCCATCAACGCGGTGCTGGTGCGGAACTCCGGCGCCACTTCCAGCACCACGCGATACTGGTTGAGCTCGGTGAAGATGGTGGAGATCTGGCGCTGGCCGAACGCATCGTAGAGCGTGTCGTCGATGGTCTGCATCGGCACGCCCAGGACACTGGCCTTGTCGCGGTCGATGTTCAGCTCCAGGGCGCGGCCCTGGTTGGACAGGTTGTTGTCCACGTCAGCCAGTTCCGGGCGCTTGCGCAGCGCTTCGGTCAGGTGCGTGGCCTGGGTGGCCACCGTTGCCGAATCGACGTCCGACAGCGAGTACTGGTACTCGGTAGCGGCCACGCGGGTATCCAGGGTCACGTCCTGCACCGGCTTCAGGTACAGCGCCACGCCGGGAATGCCGGCCACCGCCTTCTGCAGGCGCGGCAGGATCTCGTCCAGGCCATCGCGCTGGCTGCGCTCCTTCAGCACGATCGACAGCTGGCCCTGGTTGAGCGTGGGGTTCATGCTGCCGGCACCAATGAACGCCGATACGCCGGTCACATCCGGATCGTGGCGCAGTGCTTCGGCGACCTGCCGGGTGCGCTGTTCCATCTGCGGGAAGGCGATGTTCTGGTCGGCCTGCACCACGCCGGTGATCAGGCCGGTGTCCTGTTCGGGCAGCAGGCCCTTGGGAATCAGCACATACAGCAGCACGGTCAGCACCAGTGCACCACCGGCCACGGCCAGGGTCAGGCGCTGGTGGCCCAGCACCCAGTCCAGGCTGTGCTCGTACAGGCCGACGGTGCGCGTCCACAGGTTCTGCTTGCCGGCCGCTGCCGCGCGCTCATGCGCGTCCTCGCCCTCGGGCAGGGCGTCGGGCTTGAGCAGGTAGGCACACATCATCGGGGTGAGCGTCAGCGAGATCAGCATCGACAGCACCACCGCGATGCTCAGCACCCACGCGAACTCGTGGAACAGGCGTCCGGTGACGCCGGGCATCAGCAGCAGCGGCAGGAACACCGCCACCAGCGAGACGGTCAGCGACAGCACGGTGAAGCCGATCTGGCGCGCGCCGATCTCGGCCGCTTCCTTGCCACTCTTGCCCTGCTCAATGTAGCGCACGATGTTCTCGATCATCACGATCGCATCGTCGACCACGAAGCCGGTGGCCACCACCAGCGCCATCAGCGAGAGGTTGTCCAGCGACATGCCGGCGAACGCCATCACCGCGAAGGTGCCGGCCAGCGACAACGGCACTGCCACCGACGGGATGATCGTGGCCCACAACCGGCGCAGGAACACGAAGATCACCGCCACCACCAGGCCGATGGTGAGGATCAGGGTGAACTGCACTTCATGCACCGAGGCGCGGATGGTCTCGGTACGGTCGTTGAAGATCTCCAGGTGCACGTCGGCCGGCAGCACGCCCTGCAGCTGCGGCAGGATCGCGCGGATGCGCTCGACGGTCTGCACGATGTTGGCACCAGGCTGGCGCCGGACTTCCAGCAGCACCGCCGGCTTTCCATCGGCCCAGGCGGCCAGCTGGTCGTTCTCCACGCCATCGATCACCTCGGCCACGTCCGACAGCCGCACCGGGCGGCCGTTCTTGTAGCTGATGATGGTGTCGCGGTACTCGGCGGCGCTGGCCAGCTGGTCGTTGGTGCCGATGCTGTAGGACTGCGTCTTGCCGTTCAACGAGCCCTTGGGCGCATTGACGTTGGCCTGGGTCAGTGCGCTGCGCAGCTGCTCCAGGGTCAGGCCCATGTTCGACAACTGCGCCGGATTGACTTGGATGCGCACGGCAGGGCGCACGTTGCCGGCGATCGACACCAGTCCCACGCCCTGCACCTGCGACAGGCGCTGGGCCAGGATCGAGTCGGCGTAATTGTTGACGTCGCGCAGCGGGCGCGTGTCGGAGGTCAGCTTCAGGGTGACGATGGCCGCGTCGGCCGGATTCACCCGGTTGTAGACCGGCTGGTAGGGAAGCGACGAGGGCAGGGTGGCCTGGCGGATCGCCGCCTGCACGTCCTGCGCGGCGATGTCGATGTCGCGGTCCATCGAGAACTGCAGGATGATCGTCGACAAACCGGCCGACGAGTCGGAGGTCATCAGCTCCAACCCGGAAATCTGCCCGAACTGGCGCTCCAGCGGGGTAGTGACCAGCGAGGCCATGGTGGTGGCGTTGGCACCGGGGTACTGGGTGGTGACCACCAGGCTGGGCGCATCGATTTCCGGCAGCGCCGACACCGGCAGCTTGCGGTAACCGAGGATGCCCAGCAGCAACAGGCCCGCCATCAACAGCGAGGTGGCGATCGGGCGGCGGATGAAGATCGTCGAAAAGCCCACGGACTGATCCTTGCTGGCACTTCAATGTCGGCGCCGGCGGGTATGCCGGCGCGAGGGAGATCAGTGGCCTGCGCTCAGCGCGGGCCACCACCGCGACGGCCACCGCCGCCTGCGTTCTTCTGCTCGGCCGCCTTCAGTTCGGCCTCGGTCGGTGCGGCCGGGGTCTCGCCCGGCTTCAGCGCGGTGACCTTGCTGCCCGGCTTCAGGCGGAACTGGCCTTCACTGACCACCCGCTCGCCGCCCTTCAGGCCTTCGGCGATCTGCACCTGGCTGTCGCCCACTTCCACGCCGCTGCGCACCGTCTGCATCTTTACCGTGTTGTCGCCCTGCACGATGTAGACGTACTCGCCATCCGGGCCACGCAGCACCGCCTGGGTGGGGATGACCACACCACCGGCGATCGTGCGCAGCTGCATGCGCACGTTGACGAACTGGCCCGGCCACAGGCCGTTGTCGGTGTTGTCGAAAATCGCACGCGCCTTGAACGTGCCGCTGTCGGCACTGATCAGGTTGTCGACCACGTCGAGCTTGCCGTCGCCGGACAACACATGCGAATCGGCACGGTCCAGCGCGGCCACCGGCACCGTGCCGGCGGCCTGCGCCTGGCGCACGTCGCCGAGCTGGCGCTCGGGCAGGTTGAACAGCACGTGGATCGGATGGATCTGGGTCAGCGTGACCAGCGCGGTGCCGGCGTTGACCACGTTGCCCGCGTCGACCGCGCGGATGCCGGCGATGCCGGAGATCGGTGCGGTGACCTTGGTGTACTGCAGCTGCACCTGCGCCGAACGCATGCTGGCCTCGTTGGCGGCCACGGCGCTTTCGTACTGTGCCACTTGGTTTCGCTGTGTATCCAGATCGGTCTTGGCGACGTACTGGCGATACTCAGGCGCGTTCGAGCGCTGGAAGTTGGAGCGCGCAGTGGCCAACAGGGCTTCGTTCTGGCGCTTGGCTGCGGCGGCCTGGTCATAGCTGGCCTGGGCCGTGCGCGGATCGATCACCGCCAGCACGTCACCCTGCTTCACTTCCTGGCCTTCGCGGAAATTCAGGCTCATCAGCTGGCCGCCGACCTGCGGGCTGACGGTAACGGTGTTCATCGCAGTCACCGTGCCCAGCGCGCTGGCATACACCGGCACGTCCTGGCGCGTGGCCTCCACCACGGTCACCGGTACTGGACCGGCATTCGGATCCTCGCCGCCCTGGCGCGCCCCCGCAGCTGCACCACCGGCCTTGTCCTTGCCCCCGCCCATGACGCGCAGGCCGACCACGGCCAGCACCAGCACTGCCACGACCAGCAGCACGATCTTCCAAACACGTGACATTACGAGGACTCCGAGAGGGCTGGACCAGGCGGGACGCCGGGGCAATGCGCAAAGCATACCTGTGCCACATCACGTTTCCTGCATGACGGATGGGACGGGCGCTAAGACCGGATCGAGCGCCGGAGGTTCCCGTGGCGGCGGTGTTGCCCTACATTCAGCTGGAACCCTTCTGCTGTGGAGATTGTGATGCGCCGTTCGCTGCTGCTGTCCGCCCTGCTGCTGGCCCTGCCGGCATTTGCCCACGCCCAGGACGGGCAGCGCCCGGAAGTGACCGCCGCCGCGCAGCGGCTGCAGGCCAAGGTGGTCGAATGGCGCCGAGATTTCCACCAGCATCCGGAGTTGTCCAACCGCGAGGCGCGCACCTCGGCCGAGGTCGCCAAGCGCCTGCGTGCGATGGGCCTGAAGCCGAAGACCGGCATCGCCCACCACGGCGTGGTTGCGATCATCGAGGGCGGCAAGCCGGGGCCGAAGATCGCCCTGCGCGCCGACATGGACGCGCTGCCGGTGACCGAGCAGA
This sequence comes from Stenotrophomonas sp. YJH_SMC_73, assembly GCF_059370155.1. Taxonomy (NCBI): domain Bacteria; kingdom Pseudomonadati; phylum Pseudomonadota; class Gammaproteobacteria; order Lysobacterales; family Lysobacteraceae; genus Stenotrophomonas; species Stenotrophomonas sp. YJH_SMC_73. The sequence goes on from NZ_JCAFTJ010000001.1 coordinate 27,851, forward strand.
CCGGCCTGCCGTTCGCCTCCAAGGCCACTGACCAGTACCGCGGGCAGACCGTGGGCGTGATGCATGCCTGTGGCCATGACGCGCACACCGCGACCCTGCTCGGCGTGGCCGAAGCACTGGTGTCGATGAAGAAGGACCTGCCGGGCCAGGTGATGCTGATCTTCCAGCCGGCCGAGGAGGGCGCACCGCCGCCGGAAGAGGGTGGTGCGGCACTCATGCTGAAGGAAGGCCTGTTCGCCGATTTCAAGCCGGAAGCGGTGTTCGGCCTGCATGTGTTCTCCAGCGTGCAGGTGGGTCAGATCGCGGTGCGCGGTGGCCCGTTGATGGCGGCCTCGGACCGGTTCGGGATCAAGGTGATCGGCCGCCAGACGCATGGCTCGGCGCCGTGGAACGGGGTTGATCCGATCGTCGCCACCGCCGACCTGGTGGGCACCGCGCAGACCATCGTCAGCCGCCGCGCCAACCTGTCCAAGCAGCCGGCAGTGCTGACCTTCGGCGCGATCAACGGCGGCATCCGCTACAACATCATTCCCGATGAAGTGGAGATGGTCGGCACCATCCGCACCTTCGACGAAGGCATGCGCCAGCAGATCTTCGCCGACCTGCGCAACGTGGCCGAGCACACCGCCGCCGCGCATGGTGCCAAGGCGGTAACCGAGATCTACGAAGCCGACGGCAACCCGGCCACGGTGAACAACCCGGCATTGACCGCGAAGATGCTGCCGAGCCTGCAGGCGGTGGTGGGCAAGGACAACGTATACGAGCCACCGCTGCAGATGGGTGCGGAAGATTTCTCGCTGTACGCCAAGGAAGTGCCGGGCATGTTCTTCTTCGTCGGCTCCACCAGCGCGGGCATCGATCCGGCAACGGCGCCGGCGAACCATTCGCCGAAGTTCCTGCTGGATGAGAAGGCGCTGGATGTCGGGTTCCGCGCGCTGCTGCAGGTGAGCCTGGATTACCTGCACGGTGCCGGTACCCCGGCGGGGTGAGGGTTTCCGCAGGGCTTGCAGCCCTGCACCCGCTTGGATCAACGGCAACGTCAACGTCAACAGCGGGCATTCCGTGGGCTGGCGGGGTGGGTCCGGTTGAGGGGGACGCCGTAAACCCGTCCCTGGGGGCTTGGCCGCGGCATCCATGCCGCGGACACCCCCTCAACCGGACCCACCCCGCCTTCGACAGTTTCCCGCGGCTGTTGGTGCCCGCTGCTGTTGGTGGGTGCCGACCGTTGGTCGGCACGGCGGACGTCATGAACGTCTGAAGGATCGGATTCTGATTTTCCTGATCTTTCCCGTGGTGGCGCGGGAAATTGTCCGTGGCCGGGAGGGTGGGTTGGCTGGGGGCGTGAGCCGCATGGATGCGGCGACCGAGCCTCCATGGATGGATTCACGGCGTCCCCCGGCCAACCCACCCTCCCGGCCAGCTCTTGTATCCGGCAACACAACCACCACGGAGGGGCTCCGCCGTTGGCCGGCCCGGCCGAAGGCCCGCCGCCCGCGCGATACAATGGCGCCCATGAACACCCCACAGGATTCCAGCCTCGGTCGCGAGGTCAGTTACCCGTCGCAGTACGATCCCGGCCTGCTGTTTCCCATCCCCCGCAGCGGCGCCCGCGCCGAGATCGGCCTCGATGACGCCGCGCTGCCGTTCGTCGGCCACGACCGCTGGCATGCCTTCGAGCTGAGCTGGCTCGACGCGCGTGGCAAGCCGCAGGTCGCCGTCGCCACCGTGCAGGTGCCGTGCACCTCGCCGCGGTTGATCGAATCGAAGTCGTTCAAGCTGTACCTGAACTCCCTCAACAGCACCCGTATCGACAGCGCCGAGGCACTGCGCGCGCGCATCGTGGCGGATCTGTCGGCCTGCGCCGGTGCGCCGGTGGAGGTCGAATTCGGCCTGCCGGGCCTGCGTGAGACGCCGCTCGGCGAATCCATCGATGGGCTGGACCTGGAGATCGACTGCTACGGCCCGCCGCAGGCAGACTTCCTCGCCGCTGATGCCGGCGAGGTGGTGGAGGAAACCCTGGTCTCGGCGCTGCTGAAGTCCAACTGCCCGGTTACCGGCCAGCCGGACTGGGCCACGGTCAGCCTGCGCTACCGCGGGCCGAAGATCGACCGCGCCGGCCTGCTGCGTTACCTGGTCAGCTACCGCGAGCACGCCGAGTTCCACGAGCAGTGTGTTGAACGGATCTTCAGCGAGGTGTCTGCGCGCTGCCAGCCGCAGTGGCTGGAAGTGGAGGCCCGCTACACCCGTCGTGGCGGCCTGGATATCAACCCCTGGCGTGCCAGCCCGGGCATCGCCGCCCCGGCCGCGACCTACCGCGAACTGCGGCAGTAACCGCCACAGGCGGTTGCCCGTTGCGCCGGGCCATGCCCGGCGAGCGCCGGCCAGCGGCCGGCACTACCATGATTCGCAGGTGGTTACGGGTGGAGCCGGCCGCTGGCCGGCAATCGGCCAAGGCCGGATCCCCCTGGCACAGCCGGCCAGCGGCCGGCACTACCGGGCGTCCATTCCCCCGATTGTTCAGCCGCCCCGGGGGGCGGCTTCACATCTGCACCATCCCCATTTAACAACCTCCATGGCACCGTGCGAATCACGTAGTCATGCAGACGGGAGTTGTGGATGAGTACCGAGAAGAAAGCCGATTTCTCCGGCGTCAGTGGCAGTGTCGACAGTACCGCCGAGCAGGTGCCGAAGGCGGACTTCTCCGGCGTCAGCGCTTCGGTGGACAGCACCGCAGACGTTGTCAGCGGCGGCACCTATACCGTGCAGAAGGGTGACTCGCTGTCGAAGATCGCCAAGCAGCATCTGGGCGACGCCAATGCCTGGAAAAAGATCTTCGAAGCCAACCGCGATGTGCTTGATGACCCGGACAAGATCTTCCCGGGCCAGACCCTGAAACTGCCGCCGAAGTAAGCCGGCCATCGAACGCCGTCCGACAATCCCTGGGAGGAACCCCGAATGATCAAGACCACCCCGCTACAGACCGCCCTGATCGCCGCCCTGCTGGGCAGCGTTGCCCTGGTCGGTTGCAAGAAGAAGGAAGAGTCGACCGACAGCAACGCCGCTCCGGCAGCGACCGCCCCGGCCGAACCCGCTGCTCCCGCGCCGATGACCGGCGCACCGCCGCCGATGGCCGAAGCCGCTGCGGTCAACGTCTCGTCGGTCACCGTCGGCAAGACCGCCGCCGCCGACAAGTCGGTTGCGACGACGGCTTTGTTCGCACCGAAGGATGACATCATCGTCTCGGTCAAGACCGACGGCGCTGCAAACAACGTCACCGTTGGCGCCAAGCTGACCTATCAGGACGGCCAGGTAGCCGGCGAACAGAACGCCACCCTGAACACCAGTGGTGCGGAAACCACCAACGTCACGTTCAAGAATGCAAAGGGCTGGCCGGCCGGCAAGTACCGCGCCGAGGTCACCGTCGATGGCAAGGCGGCCGGAACGCCGCAGGAGTTCGAGGTCAAGTAAGTCCTGCCGACTCTCTCCCGGCAGGGCTCACGATGGACGCAGCCGCGAGGCTGCGTCCTTTTTTGTTGGGCGATGGCTGGCTTCATCCACGCATGGCGTGGATCTGCTGATGCGGTGGGGGGCTTCATCCTGGCGCGGATGGATCACAGCGTTGCCGCCGTGCAGTACCGCCGCGTATGGCACAGCTTTGCCCCGCGCGGCTGAAAACGCGACAATGCAGGGGTTTCCCCGCCGCGCGCCCACCCTGACGGCGACGGGGGAAAGCGTGGGGCCCGGCCCCGCGCGCGACACGGTTGCACGTGGCCCGGCGCTGGCGCCGGCCTTCCCCTGAGCATTGCTACAGAGTCCAAGTCCCCCATGTCCAAGATCCTCTACACGCTGACCGACGAAGCACCGTTCCTGGCCACCCAGTCGCTGCTGCCGATCGTCGGCGCCTACACCGCCACCGCAGGCATCGTGGTGGAAACCCGTGACATCTCGCTGTCCGGCCGCATCCTGTCGCTGTTCCCTGAACTGCTCAGCGACGCGCAGAAGGTCAGCGACGACCTGGCCGAGCTGGGCCAGCTGGCGACCACCCCGGACGCCAACATCATCAAGCTGCCGAACATCTCCGCCTCGGTGCCGCAGCTGAAGGCGGCCATCAAGGAACTGCAGGACCAGGGCTATCCGCTGCCGGATTACCCGGAAACCCCGGCCGACGACCAGCAGCGCGACTACAAGGCGCGCTACGACAAGGTCAAGGGCAGTGCGGTGAACCCGGTGCTGCGCGAAGGCAACTCCGACCGCCGTGCACCGCTGTCGGTGAAGAACTACGCGCGCAAGCATCCGCACCGCATGGGCGCCTGGGCGTCGGATTCGAAGTCGCACGTCGCGCACATGGCCGCCGGTGACTTCTACGGCAGCGAGAAGTCGGCCACCCTGGCCAACGCCGGTTCGCTGAAGATCACCTTCCACGGCAAGGACGGCAGCGCCGTCGTGCTGAAGGAAAAGACCGCAGTGAAGGCGGGCGAGATCGTCGATGCCGCCGTCATGAGCCGCAAGGCACTGGCCGCGTTCATCGGCGAGCAGATTGCCGATGCCAAGGCCCAGGGCGTGCTGTTCTCGCTGCACCTGAAGGCGACCATGATGAAGGTCTCCGACCCGATCATGTTCGGCGTGGCGGTGAACGAGTTCTACAAGGACGTACTGACCAAGCACGCCGACGTGCTGAAGCAGGCCGGTTTCGATGCCAACAACGGCATTGGTGACCTGGCTGCGCGCCTGCCGTCGCTGCCTGAAGCCACCCGCGCCGCGATCGAGGCCGACCTGGCCGCCGAGTACGCGCAGCGCCCGGGCGTGGCCATGGTCAATTCGGACAAGGGCATCACCAACCTGCACGTGCCGAGCGACGTGATCGTCGACGCCTCGATGCCGGCGATGATCCGCGACTCGGGCAAGATGTGGAATGCCGAAGGCAAGCTGCAGGACACCAAGGCGGTCATTCCGGACCGCTGCTACGCCGGCGTGTACCAGGCCGTCATCGACGACTGCAAGGCGCACGGTGCCTTCGACCCGGCCACCATGGGCTCGGTGCCGAACGTCGGCCTGATGGCGCAGAAGGCCGAGGAGTACGGCTCGCACGACAAGACCTTCCAGATCGCCGCCGATGGCGTGGTCAAGGTCACCGATGATGCCGGCGCCGTGGTGTTCGAGCACGCCGTGGAAGCTGGTGACATCTGGCGCATGTGCCAGACCAAGGACGCGCCGATCCAGGACTGGGTCAAGCTGGCCGTCGAGCGCGCCCGCCTGAGCAGCACCCCGGCCGTGTTCTGGCTGGACGCCGCCCGCGCCCACGACGCGCAGGTCATCGCCAAGGTCGAGCAGTACCTGAAGGACCACGACACCACCGGCCTGGACATCCGCATCCTGCCGCCGGTGGAAGCCACCGCGTTCTCGCTGGACCGCATCCGCAAGGGCGAGGACACCATCTCGGTGACCGGCAACGTGCTGCGTGACTACCTGACCGACCTGTTCCCGATCATGGAACTGGGCACCAGCGCCAAGATGCTGTCGATCGTGCCGCTGATGGCCGGTGGCGGCCTGTTCGAGACCGGTGCCGGTGGATCGGCCCCGAAGCACGTGCAGCAGTTCGTTGAAGAGGACTACCTGCGTTGGGATTCGCTGGGTGAGTTCCTGGCCTTGGCCGCGTCGCTGGAACACCTGGGCAACCGCTACGACAACGCCGCTGCCCGTGTGCTGGCCAAGGCGCTGGACGAAGCCAACGGCCAGTTCCTGGACAACGACAAGTCGCCATCGCGCAAGCTGGGTGGCATCGACAACCGTGGCAGCCACTTCTACATCGCGCTGTACTGGGCCCAGGCCCTGGCCGCGCAGGACGAGGACGCCGCCCTGAAGGCGCGCTTCGCCCCGCTGGCCAAGACGCTGACCGACAACGAGCAGAAGATCGTCGAAGAGCTGATCGCAGTGCAGGGCAAGGCCGTGGACATCGGTGGCTACTACCGCCCGGACGTGGCCAAGGCCAGCAAGGCGATGCGCCCGAGCGCGACCTTCAACGCCGCGCTGGAGCAGCTGCGCGGCTGATCCACTGCCGTTCGGCCGTGACACCGGAACCCGCGCTTCGGCGCGGGTTTCTTTTTATGGCGCTGGGGTCAGATCCCTTTTGCAAGCAAAAGGGATCTGACCCCATTCGACCCGTGTCCAGAACCGTGACATCCGTCGGTCGTCGGAATGCCGTCAACGGGGCATGAAACTTGCCCGCGATGGCGGTCGCAGAATGGATCGGCGCCGTTTCGCAGTCGCCTTGAATCTGAGCAATCGATCACGACGGCCGCCGCTGGCGATGCCCTAGCCTTGGCGACGCGAGGCCACCGGGGAGGTGGCCGCACGGGGAACACGGATGGCACGCGTGCTGGTAGTGGGAACCGATATCCAGGGCGAGCAGGCCCTGCTGCAAAGGCTGCGCCTGGCCTCGGCGCTGCCGGATGGCCAGGTCCGCCGCAGCCAGGATCTGGACGATTGTGATCTGCTGGTCATCCGCGATACCCCGGCGCTGCGCAACGCCGCCCAGCGCATGCGACAGCAACGTCCGCGCCTGCAGTGCTGGATCGAGGACATCGGCGGCCAGCTGCGTGATGGCGACGGGCATCAGGACGTGCTTGATGACGGTGCCATCGGTCGCGCGTTGCGTCGCATGCAGTTGGCACCGGAGCCCCTGGTCATGCAGACACCTGCGCCGATCCGCCTGGCAGATGGCGCGCACGCCATCACCCGCCTGCTGCGCGAGCGGCTGCCGCTGCGACAGGGCCAGGCACTGCTGGGTGATGCAGGCGAGCCTCTGCTGCTGATGGATCTGGAGCACGATCAGGCCGTGCTGTTGCAGGAGCCGGCTGCGGCGCTGGTGGAGCGGCTGGCCGATGCCTTTGAGCGCCTGCAGCTGGACGCGCTGACACCGGCGCGCCTGCAGGCCCTGGCCGGCGAGCGGCCACGCCAGCCGCTGCGGCCACTGCTGTGGCAATGGGCGCAACGCAGCCGCCATTGGCAGGCGCTGGACGAGCGCCTGCGCGGCGCCTCGGTGAAGCTGCTGCGCTGGCCGGACTTCCGCGTACTGGGCCATGACCACGATGGCTTCCGCCTGTGCTCGCTGCTGCTCAAGCGTGCGTGTACGGTTGAGGAATGCACGATGCTGCTCGAACTGCCGGCGGCGGCCGTTCGCGATTTCATCCATGCCGCCTATCTGTGTGGCTACGCGCAGCTGCAGGCCGCCCCGGCGACGCTGATGATGGCGGCAGGTGGCACCCGCACCGACAACGGACTGCTCGCCCGCCTGTGGCGGCACCTGCGCGGGAGCGAGCGCAATGCGTGAGCACAAGGTGGTCGTGCTGGGCGGCATGGGCAGCGGCAAGTCGACGCTGGTACGCAGCATCGCGGCTGGCGCGGTGGTCGACACGGATGTGGCCAACAGTGATCGCCTCGGCGCCGACAAGGCCTCCACCACCGTGGCGCTGGACTATGCAGACATCGACCTGCCCAACGGCGAACGCCTGCGTCTCTACGGCACACCCGGCCAGCAGCGTTTCGATTTCCTGTGGCCGATCCTGCTGCAGGGCGCGCGTGGCGCGGTGCTGCTGCTGGATGCGCGCCGCGCCGGCCTGGCCAGCGAGCTGGAAGGCTATCTGCAGGTGCTGCAGCCGTTCGCATCATCCTTGGCACTGGTCGTGGCGGTCACCCACCTGGACCAGGCACCGCAGGCCGCACTGGATGACTGGGCCATCCGTGCCTGCCTTGACGACCAGCCGCTGCCGCTGCTGGCCGTGGATGCCCGTGACCGAGGACAGGGACTGCTGCTGATGGATGTACTGATGAGCGAAATGGAAGCGCACGCACTGGTGGCTGCACATGGCTGACGGGCAGCTGGCGGTACTGCCCGACGCCGGTCAGCGTGAGCGCCTGCAGCCCCTGCTGCAGGACCTGCAGCAGCGGGTCGAAGGCGTGCGCACGGTCGTGCTGGCCAGCGTCGATGGCTTTGCCCTGGTCAGCGCCGGCGCCGAAGGGCGCGGCGAACGGCTGGCGGCGATGACCAGCGCGATGCTGGCGCTGGCTGCGGCGGTCGGGCGCGAACTGGTGCTGGGCGATCTGCAGACACTGATGCTGGAAGCGGCGGGCGGAAAGGTGCTGATGCTGGCGATCCAGGCCGAAGGGCGCGCACCGTTGCTGCTGATGGCGGCCTGCGACCAGCGCAGCGTGATCGGCCAGGTGCTGTGGCAGAGCAGGGAATGTGGCCAGGCGATCCTGGCCGAACTCGGCGGATCGTGAGCCCGGCCGCAGGGGAACAAGGGGCTCGGACCAACATCGACAAGGGGTGCGACGTGGCTGGATTGAATGATTCGTTGAACGCACTGATGGGCATCGACGGCGCGCAGGCAGTGGCGCTGGTCGATTACGAAAGCGGCATGCTGCTGGGCGAAGCCGGTGCCGGCATGGACATGGAAGTGGCCGCCGCCGGCAATACCGAAGTGATCCGCGCGAAGATGAAGACCGCCGCATCGCTGAACCTCAACGACAGCATCGAGGACATCCTGATCTCGCTGGGCAAGGCGTACCACATCATGCGCCCGGTGGCGAAGAAGAAGGGCCTGTTCTTCTACATCGTGCTGGACCGTACCAAGTCCAACCTGGCATTGGCCCGGCGCAAGGTGCAGGACGTGGAGGCCGAACTGGCGATCTGAGCGGCCGCCTCCGTAGCGCCGGACCATGCTCGGCTGCTTCCAGCCGAAGCAGCCGAGCACGTTCGGCGCTGCCTTCAGGCTGCTGGAAGCAGCAGTGCAGAGACGAACGAGAGAGCCTTGCTGTCGCGTGCGGCGAAGTACCTGGGCGCATGATCTGGCAGCCACACTTCGTTGAAGTGGCGGCGGAAGTCCTCGTAGAACTCGTTGGGATACAGCTTGGCCTGCACCGTGCGGCCGTCCGGATAGGCGTGGTCATACGTGGGCAGCGCATCGGTGTCGACGCCGCGATGATCCCTCAGCCATTTGCAGAACAGGCGGCCTTCGGAGATGTCCGGCACCAGCGCCTGCGGGAGCGTATAGCCCGCCTGCTCCAGCGGTGCGATCAGGTTCAACGTCAGCTCGTTGAGCATCGAGAAATGGGTGTACGGCACCTTGGCACGGTTCTGCATGTAGCGGTCGATGTGCACGGGCAGCAACGCATTGGCGCGACCCTGCTGCCATTCCACCACCCACTGCGAGACCTTCACTGCGAACCTGCGCGACAGCCACTGGCCGAGGTGGATGGCGAGGTACGGGTGGATCCAGGTGCCCTGCATGGCCGGGTTCCCACCGGATACCACGTGGATCAGCTCATTCTCGGACAGCTTCGTCTGCGCCATGAGCTCCTGCAGGAACTCCTCCGTCGATTTCAGTGCCCGGTAGTCGGACCAGCGCTTGCCGACGGACTGGCACAGGGCGGTCGCGCTGATGTAGCCGTCGCGGGCGCGCTGCGGGATGACGTTGCCTTCCTCCACGCGCGGAATAAAGGTCATTTGCTGCATGCGTCACCTCGTGCCGTTGTTGGGCCTGAAAGGGTAGGCAGCAGGGAGGCATCAGGTCTGTAGGAATCGTTGCGTTTGTCGCGGCATGCAGTGGCCCTACACAAGCCACCCCACGCCAGCGTATGGTGAGGCAGGTCCTCCCGGGTGAACCCTGCATGTCCGAGCCTGACACCGTTGCCGACTTGGCGTCGCGCATCGCCGGCGCCATTCACGCCGGCTTCGAGCAGTATCACGCCCGCTTTGCGGCGATCACCGCCCGTGCGCGGCAGCGTTTCGAGCAGCGCGACTGGGTGGGCGCGCGCCGGGATGCAGTCGAGCGCATCGCGTTGTACGACCTGTGCATCGCCGAACAGATGGATGCGCTGCGGCGTCTCGCCGGCGAAGCGATCGGGGAACGCGCGCTGTGGCTGCAGGTGCATGCGCGCTATAGCGCACTGCTGCGGGGGCTGATCGACGCCGAGCTGTACAAGACCTTCTACAACACGCTGTCGCGGCGCTTGTTCTCCACCCGTGGCGTGGACCCGGCGCTGGAGTTCATCGCCTTCGATGTCGAGCCGTCCGATGCGATCACCCACCCGGTCGCACGGCATACCTATGCGGTCTCGCCGACGCGGCCGGTGGAGGCTCTCCAGCGCGTGCTGGCCGATTACCGCTTCGACATTCCGTATGCGCACCAGCTGCGCTGCGCGGCGACCATCGCTGTGCGCCTGCAGGATGATCTGGCCCACTGGGGTGATACGCCGGTGCGCAGCATCGAGCTGCTCGACACCGTGTTCTACCGGGAGCGCCGCGCCTACCTGGTGGGTCGCGTGTTCGGCGAACACCGCTTCTCACCGTGCGTGATCGCCCTGGTCAACGATGGGCAGGGCCTGCGTGCAGATGCGGTGCTGACCCGGCGTCGCGATGTCGCCCATCTGTTCGGCGTGTCGCGCAGCTATTTCCAGGCCGACCTGGCCACGGTGGGCGATGCGGTGGTGTTCCTGCGCAGCCTGTTGCCGGGCAAGCCCATTGATGAGATCTATACGGTGTTGGGCCGCGCCAAGCAGGGCAAGACCGAGCGCTACCGTACCTTCTTCCGCCACTTCAACGAACATCCGCAGGAGCGGCTGGTGCATGCCGAAGGCACGCCGGGCATGGTCATGGCGGTGTTCACCCTGCCCAGCTATCCGCTGGTGTTCAAGCTGATCCGCGACCGCTTCGCGTGGCCGAAGTCGATGTCGCGGCAGCAGGTGGAAGAGAAGTATGCGCTGGTGTTCAACCTCGACCGTGTCGGTCGCCTGCTTGATGCGCAGCCGTACCGCCATCTGCGTTTCCCGCGCGACCGCTTCGCACCGGCCTTGCTGCAGGAGCTGCTTGCGCAGTGCGCGCAGAGCGTGCGCGTCGATGGCGATCAGGTGGAAGTCGCACTGTGCTACGTGCAGCGTCGCTTCCGTCCATTGAACCTTTACCTGCGCGAGCAGGGCGGCGACGCGGTGCGTGCGGCGGTACTCGACTACGCGCAGGCGATCACCGACATGGCGCGCAACAACATCTTCCCCGGCGACATGCTGCCGAAGAACTTCGGCGTATCGCGGCATGGCCGGGCAGTCTTCTACGACTATGACGAGCTGTGCCTGGTCAGCGACTGCGTGTTCCGCGCCTGGCCGCAGCCGCGCACGCCGGAGGAAGCCATGGCCGACGAACCCTGGTTCCATGTCGGGCCACGCGACGTGTTTCCCGAGCGCTTCGGCCCGTTCATGGGCCTGCCGGCGGGTGAGCTGGCGGCGGTGCGCGAACATTACCGGCACCTGTTTGATCCCGCGTGGTGGCAGGGCCTGCAGGCGCGCTTCGCCAGCGGTGATTATCCGGATACGCCGCCCTATGCGGCGGTCCATCGCCTGGCCTGAACGGCGTGGCGTGGACTGCCTGCCGGTCCCGCTCGGACTGCGGTACGCTCGGGGTTCACCTCATCACCATGGATCCGGCAATGATGCGTTCCCCCCTGTTCCTTGCGCTGGCCCTGGCGTTCGCCGCCGGTGCGCCCCTGCTGCCGGCCGATGCCGTGGCCCAGAACGCGCGCGCCGTGCGCGCCACTGCCGAGATGAGCATGGTGCTGTCAGGCAGTATCGACGTGGCAGCCGATGGTTCGGTCAGCACGCTGGTCCTGGACCAGCGTGCCATGCTCGCACCCGGCATCGTGTCGTTCGTGGAAGGCGCCATCCGCGGCTGGCAGTTCGAACCGACGCTGCGTGATGGTACGCCGGTGGCCGTCCACGCACCGCTGCGCGTACGCCTGCGTGGCAAGCAGCAGGAAGACGGCAACTACCAGATCAGCATGACCAGCGTCGACTTCAGTGAATATGATCCGAAGGCTACCGATTCGATCACCCAGAAGCGCATGCCGCCGCCGCGCTACCCCGAAGAGGCCTTCCGCAATGGCGGGCAGGGTGACGTACTGCTGCTGGTCAAGGTCGCACGCGACGGCACCGTGGCCGATGTCATTGCCGAGCAGGTGAACATGACCGTGGTCGCACCGGAACGGACCATGGCCAGGATGCGCGACATCTTCGCCAAGGCCAGTATCAGTGCGGCCCGCAAGTGGACCTTCTCGCCGCCGACCACCGGCGAGGACAGCACGCGGGATTCATGGACCGTGCGCGTGCCGGTCACTTTCGCCCTGAACAACAGCGACAACGGCCAGCCGGAACGCTACGGCCGCTGGCGTGCCTTCATCCCCGGCCCGCGCCAGGCCGCACCCTGGCGCACGCCGGATGGCGCCGGACAGGCGGGAAGTGATCTGCTGCCGGCCGGCGGCGTGTACATGGTCGATGGCACCCAGCGCGGCCTGCGCCTGCTGACGCCGCTGGCGCAGCGCTGAGCCCGGTGCGATGGAGCGGTCGGCCAGGCCGGCCGCTTTTCAGTCCGCGTACGGGTAGACCACCACGCGGTTGCGGCCCTGTTCCTTGGCCATGTACAGGGCCTTGTCGGCCAGCCGCAGCGCCTGCTCGGCATCGACATGGAAGCTGGGGAAGTGGGCCACGCCCAGCGACACGGTGATGGTGCCGACCGGCTCGAACGGATGATCGGCGATGTGCTGGCGCAGGCGCTCGCCGGCCTGGCGCGCCGAGTCGGTACTGATGCCCGGCAGCAGCAGCAGGAATTCCTCGCCACCGGCACGGCAGAGGATGTCGCTGTCGCGCGAGTAGCGGCGCATCTGGTCGGCGATATGGACGATGGCGGCGTCACCGACGTCATGGCCGTGGCTGTCGTTGATCGATTTGAAGCGATCGATGTCCAGCGCCAGGATCGCGAACGGAATGCCCTGCACCTGCAGCGCATCCAGCGCCTGCTGCAGGCCGCGGCGATTGAGCAGGCCGGTCAGCGGATCGGTACGGTTGGCGCGGTTGAGTGTGCCAATGCGGTCCTGCAGGGCGTTGAAGCTGTGCAGGACCGCTTGCTTGAGCTGGGCAACCTCGAAGTACCATGCGCGGATGCCGCTGACGTGGTTGATCGCGCTGCCGGTGTCCTCGCCACCCTGCACGTTGCGCGCCAGCTGCCACAGCGGCATCGAGATGCGCCGGGCGAACCACCAGGTGATCAGCAGTGACAGCAGGCCGAGCGGGATCGCGTTCCAGATCACCGCGGTCATCAACCGTGACAACGGCTGCAATGTGGCCTCGGTCGGCCGCTGGGCGATGATGCCCCAGCCGGTGGCCGGTACCGGCGCGTAACCGGCCAGCATCGACACGCCCAGGTTGTTACGGACCTGCTGCGCGCCGCGCTCACCGCGCACCACCGCCTTCACCGCCGGGTTGCCGACCACGTAGTCGCCGACCCGCTTGCCGTCGGCGTGGTACAGCAGGCGGCCATGGCGGTCGACCACGTACAGGTAGGAGCCGTCGCGGTAGTAGTGCTTGCCCAGCAGCGTATGCAGCGCGCTGCGCTGGCGCAGGTACAGGGTGCCGCTGACGTAGCCGCGATAGTGGCCCTGGCGGTCGAAGATCGGGTGCGACAGCGAGACCAGCAGCTTGCCTGTGGTCGACTGGTACGGGTCGCTGATCATCGGCTGGCGTGCAGCCAATGCGGCATTGTTGCCGACGCTGTGCAGGATCTCGCCCTGCAGCTGCAGGGTCTGCGGCGAGGTGGCGATCACCAGGCCGTCGGCGTCCACCACCAGCGAGGAATTGAAGCTGTTGGTCTGCAGCTGCAGGCGGCTGGCCTCGTCCTGCGCCTGTGCCGGATCGAGGTCACTCTGGCCGAGCCGGGTGGCGGCGTAGGCCAGCTCCTGCTGCGCGGCCAACAGGAAGTTCTGGGTGGTCTCGGCCAGCTTGGTGGCATAGACGCGGTTGGCTTCCAGGGTATTGCCGACCAGCTGGTCGCGCTGCACGCGGTAGCTGGCCAGCAGTGTATTGGCCAGGGCGATGATGGCGCTGAGCAGGGCCAGGGCGAGGATCAGCTTGCCCAGGTTGAGGCGGGGAGACAGCGTTCGCATGCGTCGACGGATCCGGCAGGAGGCTGGACCCGACCGGTTCTCCGGAAGGGGCGACAGCGGAATCGGTGGCCACGCCCGCAGGGCCGGGCAGGGTATCGGGCGGATTATCGCCAAAAGTCGGCGGCGGCAAAGTGAAGTGGGTCGCCCTGCAGGCAAAAAAAAACCTGCCGCAGCGAGCGGCAGGTTCCTTTCGATGCAATGCCGTGGATCAGCGCTTCATCGAGCCGAAGAACTCGTCGTTGGACTTGGTGTTCTTCATCTTGTCCAGCAGGAACTCCATCGCGGCCATTTCATCCATCGGATGCAGCAGCTTGCGCAGGATCCAGATCTTCTGCAGCAGTTCCGGCTCGATCAGCAGGTCTTCGCGGCGGGTGCCGGAACGGTTGATGTCGATGGCCGGGAACACGCGCTTTTCAGCGATACGGCGGCTCAGGTGCACTTCGCTGTTGCCGGTGCCCTTGAACTCTTCGTAGATCACCTCGTCCATCTTCGAGCCGGTGTCGACCAGCGCGGTGGCGATGATGGTCAGGCTGCCGCCTTCCTCCACGTTGCGCGCGGCACCGAAGAAGCGCTTCGGGCGGTGCAGGGCGTTGGCGTCCACGCCACCGGTCAGCACCTTGCCCGAGCTCGGCACCACGTTGTTGTAGGCGCGGGCCAGGCGGGTGATCGAGTCGAGCAGGATCACCACGTCCTTCTTGTGCTCGACCAGGCGCTTGGCGCGCTCGATGACCATTTCGGCCACCTGCACGTGGCGCGCGGCCGGCTCGTCGAAGGTCGAGCTGATGACCTCGCCGCGCACGGTGCGCTGCATTTCGGTCACTTCTTCCGGGCGTTCGTCGATCAGCAGCACGATCAGGTGCACGTCCGGATGGTTGGTGGTGATGGCAGTGGCGACCTGCTGCATCATCATCGTCTTGCCGGCCTTCGGCTGGGACACGATGAGCGAGCGCTGGCCCTTGCCCTGCGGCGCCATCAGGTCGAGGATGCGGCCGGTGATGTCTTCCGACGAACCGTTGCCACGCTCCAGGGTGAAGCGGCGGCGCGGGAACAGCGCGGTCAGGTTCTCGAACAGCACCTTGTTCTTCGACGCTTCGATCGGCTCACCGTTGATGGTGTCGACGATGTTCAGCGCGAAGTAGCGCTCGCCGTCCTTCGGGAAGCGGATGCGGCCGGAGATGTGGTCGCCGGTGCGCAGGTTGAAGCGGCGGATCTGGCTGGGCGAGATGTAGGTGTCGTCCGGGCCGGCCAGGTAGCTGGCTTCGGCCGCGCGCAGGAAGCCGAAGCCGTCCGGCAGGATTTCCAGCACGCCATCGGCGGCAACGCCGTCGCCGTGGCGGGTCAGCACCTTGAGCAGGGCGAAGATCACGTCCTGCTTGCGGGCACGGGCCACGCCTTCGGAGATCTGCAGCTGCTCGGCGATCTCCAGCAGCTTCTGTGCCGGCATGCGCTTGAGGTCGCTCAGCGAGTAGACCGGGAAGCCCTCGGGCACGTTGGCGTGCGGGCGCGGCACGAAGGGCTGCTGCTCGCCGCCGTCCTGCGGCATGCCGTCATCGCGGCCACCGCGGTTGCGGTCGCGGTCGCGACGGTTGCGGAAACGGTCGCGGCGATTGCCCTGGCCCTGCTGGCCGTTCTGGTTGTAGGGGTTGTTGTTCTGACCCTGGCCCTGGTGCTGCCCACCGCCCTGGTGGTTCTGCTGGCGCTGTCCGGATTCGCGGCCTTCGCCACCCTCACCGCCGCCGGAGGCGGGGGCTTCAGTGGCAGGCGCGCTCGGCGCGGGGGCGGCTGCAGCCGGTGCCGGCGCTTCGGGCGCGGCTGCCAGCGGCAGGGTCGGTTGCGCCGGAGCGGCGCTGGTTTCGGCGGCTGCCGGGGCGGCGGCCTTGCTCACGCGGGGCTTGCGCACGCGCTTTTCGGCGGGCGCATCGGCGCTGCCGGTTTCGGAAGTGTTATCGGACAAGAGCGTTATTCCTCGCTTGAAGGTGCGAGCGCCCGGCTGGGGCGGCGAACGTTGGGAATGGGTCTGGAAGAAACTGCGTCCAGAGGGTGCGGCACGCGAGCGCGGCCGGATATGCCGACACTATCATCGGCCTGCGGCGGCATGCAAGGGTCGCCGGGAACAGCATTCATGATGGACGCGGGGCGCCCGCCGGCAGCCGCGGGCAGCGGCTGCCGGGAACAGCAGGATCAGGCCAGGGCCTTGTCCAGCAGGCCGGCCAGCTGGGCCTTGCCCACCGCACCGATCTGCTCGCCGACCTTCTCGCCGTCCTTGAACACGACCAGGTACGGAATCGAACGCACGTGGTACTTGGCGGCCAGTGCGCGGTTGTGGTCGACGTTGACCTTGGCGATCTTGGCGCGGCCCTGGTAGGCATCGGCCAGTTCGTCCAGCGCCGGGGCGATCATCTTGCAGGGGCCACACCACTCGGCCCAGAAATCGACCAGCACCGGTTCCTTGGAATTCAGCACTGCGCTATCGAAGTCGGCGTCGCCGACATGTACAACCTTGTCGCTCATCTTGGTTTCTCGTCTTGGATTGCACCCGGCCATGCCGGAGGTGGGTGAACTGGGCCATGCCCGGTGGCGCGACCCTCGTCGTTGCCTCGCGGCGCACTGCCGCGGTGCGTTCGGCGGGATGCCTGGACGCTCACGGCCGGCAGTGTACCCCTATCGCAGGGCAGGGACAGGCGCCGGTTGGAACCCAGCGTATCGTGATCGCTTCGATGGCCGGTATGTGTCGGATTTCACTGTCTTCCTGTACATGGGGCTGGCAGTGGGCGACACCAGCGAACCCGGGCAGGCCGTTCAAGTCCGGTGTGGCTGGGTGAAGGTGGCGTCTCTGGACGCCATGAGACGCCGCATTCCGGTTTGCCTGCCCGAGTGCGGTAAACTGGGGCATTGTGCGGCGCGCGGACCGGTGGTCCCAGCCTGCCAACCCGCCGCAGGGGCCGCAGTTTGCGACGGTGCCCCTAGACGATGAAGTGCCAGCCGCCCCACGGGCCGGCGGCCATACCAAGACGGACTCATGAGCGACAAACCGCTGACCGATTTGACCTTCTCCTCCTTCGAGCTGCATCCGGCCCTGCAGGCCGGCCTTGAAGGAGCCGGATTCACCCGCTGCACCCCGATCCAGGCGCTGACCCTGCCGGTCGCGCTGCCCGGCGGTGATGTTGCCGGCCAGGCCCAGACCGGCACCGGCAAGACCCTGGCCTTCCTGGTCGCTGTCGTGAACCGCCTGCTGACCCGCCCGGCGCTGGCCGACCGCAAGCCGGAGGATCCGCGTGCGCTGATCCTTGCCCCGACCCGCGAACTGGCCATCCAGATCCACAAGGATGCGGTGAAGTTCGGTTCCGACCTGGGTCTGCGTTTCGCGCTGGTCTACGGTGGCGTGGATTACGACAAGCAGCGTGAGCTGCTGCAGCAGGGCGTGGACGTGATCATCGCCACCCCGGGCCGCCTGATCGACTACGTCAAGCAGCACAAGGTGGTCTCGCTGCATGCCTGCGAGATCTGCGTGCTGGACGAAGCCGATCGCATGTTCGATCTGGGTTTCATCAAGGACATCCGCTTCCTGCTGCGCCGCATGCCGGAACGCACCATCCGCCAGACCCTGCTGTTCAGTGCCACCCTCAGCCATCGCGTGCTGGAGCTGGCCTACGAGCACATGAACGAGCCGCAGAAGCTGGTGGTCGAAGCCGAGACCATCACCGCTGCGCGCGTGCGCCAGCGCATCTATTTCCCGGCCGACGACGAGAAGATCCCGCTGCTGCTGGGCCTGCTGTCGCGCAGTGAAGGCGCGCGCACCATGGTGTTCGTCAATACCAAGGTGTTCGTCGAGCGCGTCGCCCGCTCGCTGGAAAAGGCCGGCTACCGCGTCGGCGTGCTGTCCGGCGACGTGCCGCAGAAGAAGCGTGAGAGCCTGCTCAACCGCTTCCAGAAGGGCCAGCTGGAAATCCTGGTGGCCACCGACGTGGCCGCGCGTGGCCTGCACATCGACGGCATCAAGTACGTCTACAACTACGACCTGCCGTTCGACGCCGAAGACTACGTGCACCGCATCGGTCGTACCGCGCGCCTGGGCGAAGAGGGTGATGCGATCAGCTTCGCCTGCGAACGCTACGCGATGGGCCTGCCGGACATCGAGGCCTACATCGAGCAGAAGATCCCGTCCGAGCCGGTCACCAAGGAACTGTTGACGCCGCTGCCGCGCCCGGAACGCCCGGCCCCGGCTGCTGGCGAGGAAGGTGAGGAGAACGAGAGCGTCGGCCAGATCTTCCGTGAAGCGCGCGAAGCCCGCGCCGCTGAAGAAGAGCGCCGTGGTGGTGGTCGCAGTGGGGGCCGCTCCGGCGGTGGCCGTGGCGAGCGTCGCGACGGTGAGCGCAGCGGCGAGCGCCGTTCGCGTGGCCCGCGCAAGCCGCGCGTGGAAGGCGAGCAGGTTGCAGCTGCCCCGGCCGAAGGTGCTGAAGCCGCTGTCGCCCAGGCTCCGCGTCCGCCGCGCCCGCCCCGCGCCGAGGGCGCGCCGGAAGGTGCCGTGGATGGCGAGCGCAAGCCGCGCAAGCGCCGTCGTCGTCGCCACGGCCGTCCGGTCGAGGGTGGCGAGGGCGTGCAGGCCAACGCCGGCAACGGCGCCAGCCCGGTGACCCCGGTGCAGGTGGTGGCCAAGCCGGTGCGCACGGCGGCCGACAGCGGCGATTCGTTCCTGACCCGCATCGGCCGCAAGATCCGCCGGATGCTGTCGGGCAGCTGATCGGCGCTGCCGATCAGCGGGAAGCCCCCGACCGCTGGTCGGGTGGCTTTGAACGGTAGTGCCGGCCGCTGGCCGGCAACCCACATGGCTGCCGGCCAGCGGCCGGCACTACCGATCGGCGCCACCGTCTCCACGAGGTCGCGCCGCTCCTGCATAATCGGGGCATGAGTGTCCTGCGCTTCGACAATGTCAGCAAACAGTACGCCGGTGGCCACGAGGCGCTGATCGATGTCAGCTTCGAGGTCGCGCCGGGCGAGATGCTGTTCGTCACCGGCCATTCCGGTGCGGGCAAGAGCACCCTGCTCAAGTTGATCCACCTCGACGAGCGGCCCAGCCGCGGCGCGGTGGTGTTCGACGAGCGCAACCTGCTGAAGGTGCGCGGCGGCGACGTGCCCCGCCACCGACGCGCGGTGGGCGCGGTCTACCAGGACCACCGGCTGCTGATGGACCGCTCGATCGCCGAGAACGTGGCGCTGCCGCTGATCCTGCGCGGCACCCGCCGTGGCGACATCAGCAAGCGCGTGCGCTCGGTGCTGGAGCGGATGGGCCTGGGCCATCGCGAGAAGGCGCTGCCCTCGCAGCTGTCGGCCGGCGAGCAGCAGCGCGTGGGCATCGCCCGCGCCATCGTCGGCGAGCCCAAGCTGCTGGTGGCCGATGAGCCGACCGGCAACCTCGACCCGACCCTGGCGGCGGAGATCATGGCCCTGTTCGCCGAGCTGCCCTCGCGCGGCACCAGCGTGCTGGTGGTCAGCCACGACCTGCCGCTGCTGCGCCGCATGCGCAAGCGCGTGCTGATCCTCGACCATGGCCGGCTGGTGGATGACATCTCGCCGCAGGACCTGGCGGAGTAACCGATGGCGAAGAACGAAAACAGCGAAGCCGCCGCCCCCTCGCGCGTGGGCGTCTGGTTCCAGCACCACGTGCACAGCGTGGTGTTCAGCCTGGGCCGCGCCTGCCGCAAGCCATGGGCGACCCTGCTGACGGTGATGGTCATGGCGCTGGCGCTGGCGCTGCCGCTGGGCCTGTCGATCGCGCTGGACAACCTCAAGCAGTTCGCCGGCAGCGTGCAGCAGTCGCGCGACATCAACGTGTTCCTGAAGGGCAACGTCGATGCACCCGGCGCGCTGCGCCTGGCCGGCCAGCTGCGCGACCGCGACGACGTGGCCGAAGTGAACGTGCGCACGCCCGAGCAGGGACTGCAGGAACTGCGCGATGCCGGCCTGGGTGAGGCGATCGACGCACTCAACGACAATCCGCTGCCTTCGCTGCTGGTGATCACTCCCGGCCAGGGCAAGGACGACGCACGCCTGGCGCGCGCGCTGGAAAGCCTGCCCGAGGCCGATCTGGTGCAGCACGATGCGCTGTGGCGCCAGCGCCTGGATGCCTGGCTTGCCTTCGGTGCGCGGCTGGTGCAGGTGCTGTCGGTCCTGCTCGGCGCAGGTGCCGCGCTGGTGGTCGGCAACACGGTGCGCCTGGACATCCAGGCCCGCCGCGAAGAGATCGGCGTGCTGCAGCTGCTCGGCGCCAGCGATGGCTTCATCCGCCGCCCGTTCCTGTACCTGGGCGCGTGGTACGGCCTGGGCGCCGGCGCGGTGGCGCTGGCCCTGATCGGCGCTGCAGGTGCCGCCCTGCGCATGCCGCTGGCCGAACTTTCGCGCAGCTACGGCAGCCCGTTCGTACTGCACGGCCTGGACCTGCTGCACGGCGGCCTGGTCCTGCTCGGCACGCTGCTGCTGGGTTGGCTGGGCGCCTGGCTGGTCACCGGCCACTTCCTCCGCCAGACCCGCCCGACCGACACCTGAGACCGGCATGCAACCGCAAGCGCTGAAACACCTTGAAGGGCCCGCGACGCGGGTGATGGTGGTCGATGGCTCGAAGCTGGTGCGCAAGCTGATCGCCGACGTCCTGCAGCGTGACCTGCCGGGCGTGGAGGTGATCGGCTGCAACAGCATCGAGGACGCACAGCAGGCGCTGGCACAGGGGCCGGTGGACCTGGTGACGACCTCGCTGACCCTGCGCGATGGCGACGGCCTGGCGCTGGCGCGGATGGTGCGCGAAGCGGCCGGCCAGGCCTATGTGCCGGTGATCGTGGTCTCCGGCGATGCCCAGCAGCACCTGGAGCAGCGCCGCTTCACCGAGTACGTCACCGACTATTTCGACAAATCGCTCGGCCATGAAGCACTGGCGACCTTCATCCGCGGCTACGTGCAGCCGCAGACCATCCCCGGCGCCACCATCCTCTATATCGAGGACAGCCGCGTGGTGGCCGAGGCCACCAAGCGCATGCTGGAACGCCAGCAGTTGAACGTGCTGCACGTGGTCAGCGCCGAAGAAGCGTTCACCCTGCTCACCGCCGAGTCGCTGGGCCGCAGTCGCCACCGCATCGACCTGGTGCTGACCGACGTCACCCTGAAGGGCGAACTGAGCGGTCGCGACGTGGTGCAGCGCGTGCGCGTGGATTTCGGCTACGGCAAGCGCCGCCTGCCGGTGCTGGTGATGACCGGCGATGGCAACCCGCACAACCAGACCGGGCTGCTGCAGTCCGGTGCCAACGACCTGGTGCTCAAGCCGATCGAAGAACGGCTGCTGGTCACCAAGGTGCTGTTCCAGCTGAGGCTGGCCCGATTGAACGATGGACCTCTGTTGCGATGATGGATGAAGTAGCCGACACCCCGACGATCCAGCTGGAACCGAGCTGGAAGCAGCATGTCGGCGATTACCTGTTGCAGCCGCAGATGCGCGAGCTGTCCAGCTTCCTGCGCCAGCGCAAGGCCAGTGGCGCGGCGGTGTTCCCGCCCGGCCCGCAGATCTTCGCCGCGTTCGACGCCACGCCGTTCGAGCAGGTGAAGGTGGTGATCCTCGGGCAGGACCCGTACCACGGTCGCGGCCAGGCACATGGCCTGAGTTTCTCGGTGCCGCCGGGCGTGCCGGTGCCGCCGTCGCTGCTGAACATCTACAAGGAGATCGAGAGCGATCTCGGTATCCCGCGTCCGGACCACGGTTGCCTGATTCCGTGGGCGCAGCGTGGCGTGCTGCTGCTCAATGCGGTACTGACGGTGGAAGAGGGCAAGGCCGGTGCGCACCAGGGTCGTGGCTGGGAAGGCTTCACCGACCACGTGGTGGATGTGCTCAACCGCGAGCGCGAAGGGCTGGTGTTCATGCTCTGGGGCGCCTATGCGCAGCAGAAGGGCAAGGTGATCGACACCCGCCGCCATCGCGTGCTGAAGTCGCCGCATCCGTCGCCGCTTTCGGCCCATCGGGGCTTCCTCGGCTGTCGTCATTTCTCGATGGCCAACGAGTACCTGCAGCGCCGCGGCCAGGCCCCGATCGACTGGTCGCTGCCGCCGCGCTCGGTGCTCTGAGCGCCGGCTGGCGGCCGGGCCTGAACGCCGGACAACGTTCCCTGGCCTGAATGGGCCTCCAGAACGGCCCGTTCAGCTCCGCTTGACCGGAATCGGCCGGTTCCCGGCAGGTAATTGCTTGAATTCCAAGGGATTGTGAATCCCGAAAAGCATGCTCGCCACTGTCATCAAATCGCGCTACGGTAGGGCTCTGTTTGGGACCAGTGTTGCATCGATGGGATGCTGGAACTTTTTCCTCCTTTAGCAGTCCAAATCCCGGACTGCTAAGATGGGTGCCTATGAGCCAGAACACCTCTACTGCCCTTGTGGCAAACAATCTCCCGATTCCCAGTGCGCTCGGTTCGCTGGACGCCTACATCGGTGCCGTGCACCAGATCCCGGTGCTGTCGGTCGATGACGAACAGGACCTGGCCCGTCGCTTCCGCGACGGCAACGATCTGGACGCTGCCCGCGAGCTGGTGCATTCGCACCTGCGCTTCGTGGTGCACGTGGCCCGCGGCTACAACGGCTACGGCCTTGCCCTGGGCGACCTGATCCAGGAAGGCAACATCGGCCTGATGAAGGCGGTCAAGCGCTTCGACCCCGACATGGGCGTGCGCCTGGTCTCCTTCGCGGTGCACTGGATCCGTGCCGAGATGCACGAGTTCATCCTGAAGAACTGGCGCATCGTGAAGGTCGCCACCACCAAGGCGCAGCGCAAGCTGTTCTTCAACCTGCGCAAGTCGAAGACGCGCCTGGGCTGGATGAACGCGGCGGAAGTGAGCGCGGTGGCCAAGGACCTGAACGTGTCCGAGCGCGAGGTCATGGAAATGGAGTCGCGCCTGTCGGGTCGCGATATCGGGTTCGATGCGCCGACCGACGAGGACAACGAGCACGCGCCGCCGTCGCCGGCTGCGTTCCTGGTTGCCGATGACGAAGACCCGTCGATGGCCTACGAGCGCGAGGACAGCGAAGATAACCAGATGCAGCTGCTGCGCGAAGGCCTGGCGGAACTGGATGCCCGCTCGCGCGACATCATCCGCCGCCGCTGGCTGGACGCGGACAGCAAGGTGACGCTGCAGGAACTGGCCGACGAGTACGGCGTGTCGGCCGAGCGCATCCGCCAGGTTGAAGCGAACGCGCTGAAGAAGATGAAGGCGCTGTTCACCGCGTAAGCGGGGTGGCGTTGGATTGAAGAAAGGCCCGGCGGAGATGCCGGGCCTTTTTGTTTCTGGAGCGCATCCACGCATGGCATGGATCAATCCTGACGCCAGGGTGGCAGCTGCGCCGACCGGAGCATGCGCTGGACGCTGATTTTCACGCCGTACCACTCGGTGGCACGGTATGATCATGTCACGTGTCTTCCGCACTCGAAGCTTCAACCGCAGTACACGACGTTCTTCACTGACCGATAGAGCCTTGTGCCGCGCGGTGGTGGAAATGCGTCAAGGACTGATTGATGCAGATATAGGGGGCGGCCTTCTCAAAAAGCGGGTGGCGCTGCCGGGCCGCGGAAAGCGCGGTAGCGCCCGCGTTATTGTCGCAACTAGGGTGGGGCACTACTGGTTCTTTCTCTTCTGCTACGAGAAGAACGCGCGCGCGACCATCAGTAGTGCGGAACGGGACGCCCTTCAGCTGTATGCGTCTGAGTTCTTGAGAATGAGCCCTGAACAGTTGGACAGGGCAGTTATCTGCGGAGAACTGCAGGAGATTTGCCATGACAAAGACGGTTGAACATGGACGTGCAAAGAGTGCGATCCTCGATGCGGTGCATGAAGGCGCGGCGGGCCTTTACGCCAGCGGCTTCATCGACAAGCGGCGCATGAGCATGTACGAGGCGCTTTGTCTGAGGCCTGTGCCCGAATACAGCAGCGCCCAGATCCGTGCACTTCGCACGTCGTTGGAACTTAGCCAGCCGGTGTTCGCAGGTGTGCTCAACACCAGCGTTTCGACAGTCCGTAGCTGGGAACAGGGCGGGAAGAAGCCGAGCGGGCCGTCGCTGAAGCTTTTGAACCTGATTGATCGGAAGGGTCTCGAAGCAGTCCTGTAAAGCAAAGGCCCGGCAATGCCGGGCCTTTGCTTTACTGTGGTATTCAATCCGCGCCATGCATGGAAGCGGGGGTGTGCCTCACCCCTCGCGTGCGATCGCGCGCCAACCGATGTCGTTGCGGTGGAACGCGTTGGCCCAGCTCACCTTGGCCACGCCGGCATAGGCATTGGCCTGCGCGTCGCGCACGCTGTCGCCCAGTGCGGCCACGCACAGCACGCGACCGCCCGCACTGACCACGTGGCCCTGCGCATCCAATGCCGTACCGGCATGGAACACCTTGGCACTGGCCGGCACGTCGTCCAGGCCGGAAATCACGTCACCGGTGATCGGCGCTTCCGGGTACGGCCTGGCCGCCAGCACCACGCCCAGCGACGGGCGCGCGTCCCACTGCGCTTCGACCTCATCCAGGCGACCATCGATAGCCGCTTCCACCAGCTCGACCAGGTCCGACTGCAGGCGCAGCATCACTGGCTGGGTTTCCGGGTCGCCAAAGCGCACGTTGAATTCGATCACCTTCGGTGCGCCGCTGGCATCGATCATCAGGCCGGCGTAGAGGAAACCGGTGAACGGGATGCCGTCGGCGATCATGCCCTGCACGGTGGGGTTCACCACCTCGCGCATCACCCGTGCATGCACCTCCGGCGTCACCACCGGGGCCGGCGAATAGGCGCCCATGCCGCCGGTATTCGGGCCGGTGTCGCCGTCGCCGACGCGCTTGTGGTCCTGCGAGGTGGCCATCGGCAGCGCATGCACGCCGTCCACCATCGAAATGAAGCTGGCTTCCTCACCGTCGAGGAATTCCTCGATGACCACGCGCGCACCGGCATCGCCAAACGCGTTGCCGGACAGCATGTCACGCACCGCGTCCTCGGCCTCGGTCAGGCTCATCGCCACGATCACGCCCTTGCCGGCGGCCAGGCCATCGGCCTTGACCACGATCGGTGCGCCCTTCTCGCGCACATACGCCAGCGCGGCGTCCACGTCGCTGTGCACGGCGTAGTACGCGGTGGGGATGTTGTGGCGCGCCAGGAAGTCCTTGGCGTAGGCCTTGCTGCCTTCCAGCTGCGCGGCGGCGGCGGTTGGCCCGAAGATGCGCAGGCCGGCGGCGCGGAAGCGGTCGACCACGCCGGCCACCAGCGGTACTTCCGGGCCGACCACGGTCAGCGCTACGCCTTCGGCCTGGGCCAACGCCAGCAGGCCGTCGATATCGGTCACCTTGACTGCCACGTTGCGGCACGTGTCTTCGCTGGCGGTACCGGCGTTGCCGGGCGCCACGATCACTTCGGTGACACGGGAGGACTGGGCCAGCTTCCATGCCAGGGCGTGTTCGCGGCCGCCAGAGCCGATGACGAGGATCTTCATGGGACAGGGTTCTCGGGTACGGAAGAGAAAAGCCGGGCAGGGCCCGGCTTGGTGATGCGGATCAGTGGCGGAAGTGGCGCACGCCGGTGAACACCATGGCCAGCCCATGTTCGTCGGCGGCGGCGATCACTTCGGCATCGCGCATCGAACCGCCCGGCTGGATGACCGCCTTGATGCCGGCGGCTGCAGCGGCATCGATGCCATCGCGGAACGGGAAGAAGGCGTCGGAGGCCATCACCGAGCCCTCGACCACCAGGTTCGCATCGGCGGCCTTGATGCCGGCGATGCGGGCCGAGTACACGCGGCTCATCTGGCCGGCACCGACACCGATGGTGCGGTTGTCCTTGGCGTAGACGATCGCGTTGGACTTCACGAACTTGGCGACCTTCCAGGCAAACAGCAGGTCGGTGAACTGCTTGTCGGTCGGCGCCAGCCTGCTGACCACCTTCAGTTCGTCGCGGGTCATGCCGCGGTTGTCCGAGGACTGCAGCAGCAGGCCCGAGCCGACGCGCTTGCTGTCGAAGTTGTTCAGGCCGTCGCCGTGCGGGATGCGCAGTACGCGCACGTTGGCCTTCTTCTGCGCGTACTCCAGCGCGGCCGGCTCGTAGTCCGGGGCGATCAGCACTTCGACGAACTGGCGATCGAGGATCACCTTGGCGGTGGCGGCATCCAGCGGCTTGTTGAAGGCGATGATGCCGCCGAAGGCGCTGGTCGGGTCGGTGGCGTAGGCCAGCTCGTAGGCATCGCCGTTGCCGGCACCGACGGCCACGCCGCACGGGTTGGCGTGCTTGACGATGACGCAGGCCGGCGCATCGAACTGGCGCACGCATTCCCACGCCGCATCGGCGTCGGCCAGGTTGTTGTAGCTCAGCTCCTTGCCCTGCAGCTGCTGGAAGGTGGCCAGCGTGCCCGGCACCGGGTACAGGTCGCGGTAGAACGCGCCGCTCTGGTGCGGGTTCTCGCCATAGCGCAGGTCCATCACCTTCACGAAGGTGGAGTTCATCTGCGCCGGGTACTCGGCACGGGCCGGCACGGCGGCGTCAGTGGCGGTGACCGCCGACAGGTAGTTGCTGATCGCCGCATCGTACTGGGCGACGCGGTTGAACGCGGCCACCGAGAATGCGAAGCGGGTGGCCGCCGTCAGCTGGCCGTTGTTGGCCTCCAGCGAGGCCAGCAGCTCGGCGTACTGCGACGGATCGGTGGCCACCGCCACGCGGGCGAAGTTCTTGGCAGCCGAGCGCAGCATGGCCGGGCCGCCGATGTCGATGTTCTCGACCGCGTCGGCCAGGGTGCAGTCGGCCTGGGCGGTGACCGATTCGAACGGGTACAGGTTCAGCACCAGCAGGTCGATGGCACCGATGCCGTGCTCGGCCATCACCGCATCATCCAGGCCGGAACGGCCCAGCAGGCCGCCGTGCACCATCGGGTGCAGGGTCTTGACCCGGCCGTCCATCATTTCCGGGAAGCCGGTAACCTCGGCCACGTCCTTCACGGCCAGGCCCGCATCGCGGATCGCCTTGGCGGTGCCGCCGGTGGACAACAGCTCCACGCCGCGTGCCGCCAGCGCAGTGGCCAGCTCGACCAGGCCGGTCTTGTCGGAAACGGAGAGGAGGGCCCGGCGGACGGGCAACAGATCAGCAGTCATGGGACAGAATCGGCAGCGGAGCGGGGCCGATATTGTAGGCGGTGGGGGCCGGTGGCGGGCGCCGGCGGGGAAAATCGACCCGCACCCACGGCCTGTGGCCGCCTTCAGCACAGCCTGGCCGGGGGCGGTCCGCAAGCAATTCGATGGGGCGCGCTGCTCCAATCGGGTAGGCTGTGCCGGAACTGCCAAGGATCAGCGGGTTCGGATCGTGTCGATCTATGCATTGAAAGGACGTTTTCAGGACCTGTTGCGTCCGGCCGTACGCGGTCTGTACCGCATGGGGATCACCGCCAATGCGGTGACCGTGACCGCGGCCGCGGTCTCGCTGCTGGTGGCTGCCGCCGTCTGGTGCTGCGCGCCGGCCCAGCCCCTGCTGTACCTGCTGCTGCCGCTGTGGATGCTGCTGCGCATGGCGCTCAACGCCGTGGACGGCATGTTGGCCCGCGAGTTCGGCCAGCAGTCGCGGCTGGGCGCCTATCTGAACGAGCTGTGCGATGTGATCGCCGACGCGGCGCTGTACCTGAGCCTGCTCAGCGTGCCGGGCGTGCGCCCGGAAGTGCTGTGGCTGCTGGCCTGGACGGCGGCGCTGAGCGAGTACGCCGGGGTGCTGGGGCTGATGGTCGGTGCCAGCCGCCGCTATGACGGCCCGATGGGCAAGAGTGACCGCGCCTTCGTCGTCGGCGTGCTGGGTCTGCTGCTGGCGTCTGAGTGGGTTGGCGCGATGACGGTCACTGGCGTGGCTGCGGCCATGGCGGTGCTGTGCATGCTGACCATGATCAACCGCGTCCGTCGCGGACTGCGGGAAACGGCGGTTTCGTCGAATTAATCAAGCAGATACAAAAAGACAATCAGGAGATTGCATGCGTCAGGCGCAGGAACGGGAATTCCACAGCTTCGACCAGGTACCGCTGTTCTACCGGTACTGGGCGGGCACCACCGCAACCCCGGCCACCCAGGCCATCGTGCTGCTGCACCGCGGCCACGAGCACTCCGGGCGCGTCACCCACCTGGTCGATGAGCTGGACCTGCCCGACACCGCCTTCTTCGCCTGGGATGCGCGCGGCAATGGCCGTTCGCCGGGTGCGCGTGGCGATGCACCGGGCTTCCCGGCGCTGGTGCGCGACCTGGACAGCTTCATCGCCCACATCGGCGCCGAGCACGGCATTGCGGTGGAAGACATCGTGGTGATCGCGCAGAGCGTAGGGGCGGTGGTCGCCGCGACCTGGGTGCACGATTACGCGCCACGCCTGCGTGCGCTGGTGATGGCTTCACCGGCGTTCAAGGTGAAGCTGTACGTGCCGTTCGCGCGGCCGGGCCTGGCCTTGATGCAGAAGCTGCGCGGCAACTTCTTCGTCAACAGCTACGTCAAGCCGCAGTGGCTGACCCATGACCCGGCGCGGGTGGAAAGCTACCGTACCGATCCGCTGATCACCCGGCCGATCTCGGTGCGCGTGCTGCTGGGCCTGTACGAAGCGGCCGACCGCATCGTGGCCGATGCGCAGGCGATCAGCGTGCCGGTGCAGCTGCTGGTGTCCGGCTCGGATTTCGTGGTGCACCGTGGCCCGCAGGATCGCTTCTATGAGCGCCTGTCCAGCCCGATCAAGGAGCGGGTGCACCTGCCGGGCTTCTTCCACGACACGCTGGGCGAGCGCGATCGGGCACCGGCACTGGCGCGCATCCGCAGCTTCATCCAGGCGCGTTTCGCCGAACCGTTGCGCGAGCTGTCACGGCGCGACGCGCACCGCCATGGGCCGACCTTCGAAGAGTCGGAGATCCTGGCCTGGCCACCGGAACGCAACAGCCTGGCCGACCTGCGCTGGCGCGTGGTACGTGGCGGCCTGCGCTTCGGCGGCACGCTGTCCGAAGGCATCGCGCTGGGCCTGCAGACCGGTTTCGATTCCGGTAGCACGCTGGACTACATCTACCGGAATGAGGCGCGCGGCAAGGGTCCATTGGGGCGGATGGTCGACCGCAACTACCTGGATGCGATCGGCTGGCGTGGCATCCGCGTGCGTGGCCAGCACCTGCAGGAACTGCTGCGCGACGCCGCACAGCGCCTGCGCGGGCAGGGCACGCCGGTGCGGGTGCTGGACGTGGCCGCCGGCCATGGCCGCTATGTGCTGGAAGCACTGGGCCAGGGCGAGCAGCGCGCCGACCGCATCGTGCTGCGCGACTTCAGCGATCTGAACGTGCCCCAGGGCCAGGCGTTGATCCAGCGCCTGGGCGCGGCCGACATCGCGCGCTTCGAGCAGGGTGATGCGTTCGACCCGGCACAGCTGGCCAAGGTCGATCCAGCGCCGACGCTGGCGGTAGTCTCGGGCCTGTACGAACTGTTCCCCGACAACGACGCCGTGCTGCGCTCGCTGCAGGGCATTGCCGCAGCGGTGCCAGTGGGTGGCTACCTGGCCTATACCGGCCAGCCTTGGCACCCGCAGCTGGAATTCATTGCCCGTGCCTTGACCAGCCACCGCGGTGGCGCGGCGTGGGTGATGCGCCGCCGTACCCAGCAGGAGATGGACGAGCTGGTGCGCCTGGCCGGGTTCGAAAAGGTGGCGCAGCGTATCGACGACTTCGGCATCTTCACCGTATCGCTGGCGCGCCGGACCGCGTGATGGCGACGCTCGCCGCATCCCCACTGGCCGCAGAGGGGCGCCCCTGGCGGCGCGCCCTGTTGTGGCTGGCCCTGCTGGGTCCGTTCTTCTTCGCCAGTTATGGCTTCGCCAACTGGATGGCCGGCCGCCACGCCACCCTGCCGGTGATGGCGTTCGGCTGGGAGACCCGCATCCCGTTCGTGCCATGGACCATCGTGCCGTACTGGTCGATCGACCTGTTCTACGCGGTCTCGTTCTTCCTGTGCCGGCAACGGCTGGAGCTGGACCGGCACGCATTGCGGCTGTTCAGCGCACAGCTGATCGCCGTGAGCTGCTTCCTGCTGTGGCCGCTGCGCTTCAGCTTCGAGCGTCCGCAGATCGGCGGTGTGTTCGGCTGGCTGTTCGATGTGCTGCTGGGCTTCGACAAGCCGTTCAACCAGGCACCGTCGCTGCACATCGTGTTGCTGATCGTGCTGTGGGTGAAGTTCGCACAGTACCTGCACGGGGTGTGGCGCTGGGTGCTGCACGCGTGGGCGCTGTTGATCGGCGTCTCGGTGCTGACCACGTTCCAGCATCACTTCATCGATATCCCGACCGGCCTGCTGGCCGGCTGGTTGTGCGTGTGGCTGTGGCCGGAGCAGGGCACGCCACCGCTGCGTGCATGGCGCACGGCACGTGATGCCAAGCGCTGGCGCCTGGCAGGGGTGTACCTGCTGGGGGCCGCTGTACTGCTGGTGCCGGTGGTGCTTCTGCGTGGCGCCGCGTTGTGGCTGCTGTGGCCGGTGGTGTCGCTGCTGCTGCTGGCGCTGGCCTATGCCGGGCTGGGTACCGCGGTGTTCCAGAAGCGCGCCGATGGTCGCCTGACCATGGCGGCACGCTGGCTGCTGGCGCCGTACCTGGGCGCAGCCTGGGTCAATTCGCGGCTGTGGACGCGGCGTGCGCCGCAGCCGGTGCCGGTGATGGATGACGTGTGGCTGGGACGCATTCCCTGTGCTGCGTTGCCAACACCGCTGGTCGGCGTGGTCGATACCTGTGCTGAACTGTCCTGCCGCGCGCCGGGCGCGGCGTATGCCAGCGTGCCGATGCTGGACCTGGTGGTGCCCACGCCGGAACAGCTGCGCGAGGCGGCCGATGCCATCGAGCGTCTGCGCGTGCAGGGGCCGCTGCTGGCGTGCTGCGCGCTGGGCTATTCGCGCAGCGCCGCCAGCGTCGCCACCTGGCTGCTGCGCAGTGGTCGTGCCGCCGATGCGAACGCGGCAGTGGCGATCGTGCGGGCTGC
The DNA here is from genome assembly GCF_059370155.1 of Stenotrophomonas sp. YJH_SMC_73. Taxonomy (NCBI): domain Bacteria; kingdom Pseudomonadati; phylum Pseudomonadota; class Gammaproteobacteria; order Lysobacterales; family Lysobacteraceae; genus Stenotrophomonas; species Stenotrophomonas sp. YJH_SMC_73. Next base: position 58,845 of record NZ_JCAFTJ010000001.1, read on the forward strand.
ACGCCCCGGCATCGTGCTGCACGCGGCGCATCTGCATGCCATCACTGCTGCGGCAGGAGCGCGCGCATGAGCACGGTTCCCGATCTGGTGACCATGCACCTGCTGCTGCGCCAGGGGCGTTGGCCGGCGCTGCTGTCGCTGGGCATGTTGCTGGTGGCACTGCTGCTGCTCGGCACCGAGCCGGGGCTGGCGATGATCGCTGCCGGCCTGTTGCTGCTCAGTGTTGCCGCGGGCATCGCACAGGCCTACCACGCGTGGCGGGTGGGGCTGGATGCCAGCCTGCTGCAGCTGCTGCGCGATGAAGGACTGGAGGGCGAAGCCGCCGCACGCCGCATCGATCAGCTGCTGCACGACAGTGGCCTGCGCCGCGCGTCGCCCGATGCGCCACTGCGTGGCTGGGATGCGCGCTGGTCCGGCATGCGCCGCCTGCTGCTGCGCCAGTACCTGCTGACCGCAGTGCAGTTCGCACTGCTGGTGCTGGCCGTGGTGTGGCCGCAGACGTGAATGGGAGTGACCGATGTTTGCCGAACTGATTGCCCGCGCCTGCAGTGGCGCGATCCATGTGGTGACCGGCGCACGCGCGCTGTGGATCGGTTGCGCGCCGTCCAGCGAGCGCCGCGTGTACTACGGCAACCACGCCAGCCATGGTGACTTCGTGCTGATCTGGTCATCGATGCCACCGGCACTGCGGCGCCAGGTGCGCCCGGTGGCCGCGGCCGAGTACTGGCAGCGTGATGGCCTGCGTCGCTACCTGATCGATGCGGTGTTCAACGGTGTTCTGGTCGAGCGCGAGGCCGGCCATCGCCAGCAGGACCCGTTGCAGGTACTGCGCGATGCGGTGGACGAAGACTGCTCGCTGATCCTGTTCCCGGAAGGCACGCGCAATATCGGCGATGAACCGCTGTTGCCGTTCAAGAGCGGCATCTACCACCTGGCGCGGCAACGGCCGGAGCTGGAGTTCGTGCCGGTATGGATCGACAACCTGAAGCGGGTGATGCCGAAGGGGCGGTTCCTGCCGTTGCCGCTGCTGTGCACGGCCACCTTCGGCATGCCGCTGCGGCTGCAGGCCGACGAGGACAAGGCCGCATTCCTGGCCCGCAGCCGGCAGGCGCTGCTGGACCTGGCGCCGAATGGAGGTCGTGCATGAGTTTCGTGCTGGATGTATCTGGCGATCTGGCAACGCAGAGTGTCGGCCAGCAGACCGGCCTGCTGTTTGCCGGCGTCGGCGCGGTGCTGGTGCTGGCCACGCTGGTGGCCGAGACCCTGCGCTGGCGCCAGCGCGGTCAGCCCAGCGCGGTGATCGCCAACCTGGTGTCGCGTATCCGTGCATGGTGGGTGATGGCGATCGTGGTCGGGCTGGCGCTGTTCTTCGGCCGCGCCGGGGTGATCGTGCTGTTCGCGATCATTTCGTTGTTCGCGCTGCGCGAGTTCATCACCCTGGCGCCGACCCGTTCAGGCGACTACTACGCGCTGCTGGCTGCGTTCTACATCGTGCTGCCGTGGCAGTACTACCTGGTGTGGATCGACTGGTACGGCATGTACACGCTGCTGATCCCGGTCTATGCGTTCCTGTTCCTGCCGATCCTGTCGACCATCGGTGGCGATACCACGCACTACCTGGAGCGCACCGCGAAGGTGCAGTGGGGGTTGATGATCTGCGTGTTCTGCATCTCGCACGTGCCGCTGCTGCTGAACCTGCACGTGCCCGGTCACGACCCCTCGCGCAACGTGCTGCTGTTCGCCTTCCTGGTGATCGTGGTGCAATCCTCGGACGTGTTGCAGTACATCTGGGGCAAGCTGCTGGGCCGGCACCTGATCGCGCCGAAGCTGTCGCCGTCGAAGACGGTGGAGGGCTTCGTGGGTGGCGTGCTGAGCGCCAGCGCGCTTGGGGCGGCGCTGTGGTGGATCACCCCGTTCACGCCGCTGCAGGCGTTCGGCCTGTCGCTGCTGATCAACCTGATGGGATTCTGGGGCGGCCTGGTGATGTCGGCGATCAAGCGCGACCGTGGGATCAAGGACTGGGGCCACATGATCGAGGGCCATGGCGGCATGCTCGACCGGCTAGATTCGGTGTGCTTCGCCGCGCCGGTGTTCTTCCATGTGGTGCGGTACTACTGGAAGGCGGGCGGCGGCGGGTGATCCCGCCGGGGCTGCATCCACGCATGGCGTGGATCTACCGGTAGTGCCGGCCGCTGGCCGGCAACTGCGACATCCTGCCATCGTTCATGGGGTTGCCGGCGAGCGGCCGGCACTACCCGCGCGCGCTCAGGCGCTGATGCCGTATTCCTTCAGCTTCTTGCGCAGGGTGGCGCGGTGGATGCCCAGCATCGCGGCGGCGCGGCTCTGGTTGCCTTCGCAGTGGTTGAGCACTTCCACGAACAGCGGGATTTCCATCTCGCGCAGCACGATCTCGTAGACATCGTCCGCGTCGCAGCCATCAAGATCACGCAGGTAGCGGCGCACGGACTGGGCGACGTGTTCACGCAGCGGTGGCCGGGGAGCGCCACGACTGTTGTCAGGACGAGAGAGGACAGCGTTCAAGGGGGTTCCCGATTCGGTTGGCCCGTGCGCGCGGAGCGCGCGGCCGGACGAGGTGGTGGCGGCCAGTCTAGCGCGAGCGTGCCCGACCTGCCACGGCTGGTCGCCTCTACCCTGGTCAGAGGAAGTCGAAGGTGAATGCGACGGTGGACGCGGCGGGTTCCTGCACGCGGAACGCGATGCGCGCACTCTGGCCCGGTTCCAGCACGGTCGTGGCCGGGCTTTCGCCAAGGTATTGCGCGGGCGTGAACACGCCGCTGCCGATCACCCGGCCATCGGCATCGGACAGTGACAGGCGCAGGTCCGGCCAGGCCTGTGCCCAGCGCGCATCGTTGCGGATGCTGGCCTGCACCTGCAGCACACCGGCCTGGCCGGGCAGGGGGCGGATCTCGCGGCTGGTCATGGTGAACGCGGTCGGCTCGTGCCAGGCCGGCAGGCTGCAGCGCAGCACGCCGCACAGTGCGCCCAGCCAGGTGCGGTTGCCGGCGTCGGCGGCCAGTCGCGCACGATCGGCCAGCACGCTCTGCAGTACCAGCAGCAGTGCCAGCCCGGCGACCAGCACCCAGTGCCAGCGCGGCGTCGGCAGCGCGCGCGGCCGCGAAGTGCCCAGGAAGCTCGGCGCATCGCCGGCCACCGCCTGCGCGGCCGGGACGGCAAGGACGGGTTCGATCACGGTCGCTTCGTCGAGGATGACGGTGTCATCGAGCTGTCGCGTCTCCGCCATCGGCGGCAGCGCCGCGTCGACCGGGTCCCCGGACTTCGCGGCAGGGATGTCATGCGCCGACGGGTCGGGCGTGCGCGCGTCGGTCGCAGGTGCGGCCTCGCCTTCCGACGCGGGGCGCAGGAAGGTGGCCAAAGGGCGGCGCGGCGGGTTCGGCTCGGACATGCTCAGGGCGCGGGCTCGGATCCAGCGGTCATTCAATCACGATCAGGCGCGGCGCGTGCCGGTGATGCGCATCCAGTCGCCATCCTGGGTGGCCTGCAGATCGTTGAACCACGCGGCATAACGCTGCAGCAGTTCGCCTTCCTGGCCCTGCAGGATGCCCGACAGGGCGATGCGACCGCCGGCGGCGACGCGTGCGGCCAGCAGCTCGGCCAGCGCATCCAGCGCCGAGGCAAGGATGTTGGCGACCACGATCGGGTAGGTGGCGACCGGTTCGTCCTGCGGCAGGTACACCTGCATGCGGGCCTGCTCGCCATTGCGCTCGGCATTGTCGGCGGTGGCGACCAGCGCCTGCGGGTCGTTGTCCACGCCGATCGCTTCGGCGGCGCCCAGCTTCAGCGCGGCCAGCGCGAGGATGCCCGAGCCGCAGCCGAAGTCGAGCACGCGCTGGCCCTGCAGCTGGCCGTCCACGGCCAGCTGGTCCAGCCAGCGCAGGCACAGGGCAGTGGTCGGGTGGGTGCCCGAGCCGAAGGCCAGGCCCGGGTCCAGCCGCACCACGGCGGCATCGGCGGCCTGTGCAGCGTCCGGCAGTTCATGGTTCCACGGCACGATCCAGGTGCGGCTGCCGAAATCCATCGGCTGGAACTGGTCCAGCCATGCGCGCTCCCAGTCTTCGTCTTCGACCGCGCGGAAGCTGCCATTGCTCCAGTCCAGTTCCGGGTCGAAGGATTCCAGGGCGGCCAGCAGCAGCAGCGCATTGCTGTCGGCGGGGAACAGCGCGCTCAGCACCAGGGTGTCCCACAGCGGCGTTTCCCCCACGCCGGGTTCGAGGATGGCCTGTTCGTTGCTGGTGTCGGCTTCGGCATCAAGCAGGGTCACGGCCAGTGCGCCGACGTCCTCCAGCGCATTTTCATAGCGGGGCTGGGTGGCTTCGGTGCAGCGCAGGGTCAGTTCCAGGAACGGCATGGCGGTGGGGACAGTCGCGGGAAAGGGGGCAATGCTAGACCATCGGGGCGTCTCCGTATTGCCTGAGATGCCGCTCTGAGATGAATGGGGGCAGTTCAGACAGGCCTGCCGGGCCTTGCTAAACTCGGCGCTTTCCTGTGTGCCGTGAACGCTCACCACCGCCGATGGCCTTCGCTCCGACCCTGAAAACTTGGTTGCTCGTGCTGCCGGCGGTGGCCGTGCTGGGCGTGGCCGGGTATCGGGCCAGCGGCCATGCTGCGGGCGTGGCGTCGACGTCGGCGTCGCCGGACCTGCCGCTGGCCATGGCCAGCCGTGACGGCGGAGCGCCGCTGCCGGTGGTGCCGGAAGCCCTGGCGCGGCGGCTGGCGGCTTTCGAGCGCGGCAACACGCTGCCGTCGGGCCTGCCGCTGGACCTGCGCGCCGACATCGAAGACGCCAGCGACCTGTATGCCTACGCCCAGCGTCTGCGCGCACAGGCCGACACCGGCAATCACGAGGCGCGCTGGATGCTCAGCCGCGTCTATGACTATTGCGCGCAGTACGCACTGGATCCGGGTGGCTACCGCCTGGACAACAACGTACTGAGCGGGTTGGGCCTGACTGCGGCGCCGGCGATGATCGAGGCACGCGAGCGCGTGGCACAGCGGTGTGGCGGTTTCGTGCCGGGCGACAAGCTGGGCGCGGCGCTGGTGCTGGCCGAACGCCGCAAGGCGGCCGCGCAGGGCAACCTGGCCGCGGAAGCGTCGCTGTTCGCCGAGGGCGAGCCCTTGCATGACAGTGCCGAGTACCGCCGCGACCTGGTCGAGCGCGTGCGCACCTCGCGCGACCCCGAGGCCTACATGGCCATCGCGCCAGGCATGGGCGTGCGTGCGGCCGGTGACCGCGCGCTTGACGGGCTGGTGGCGGGCGAGCAGCTCAGTGAACTTGCATGGCGGCTTGCGGCCTGTGAACTCGGCCTGGCCTGTGGAGCGGACAGCGTGCTGGTCAACAATTTTTGTGCGAACGGAGGGATCTGTTCGCAGGATGGAGCGCAGGATTTCCGGGATTTCGTGTATGACGCTGCGGTATCGCGGCAAGGTGCTGGGAAAATGAAGGAATGGATCAAGCGATTGGTTGGAAAGAGGGACGGGCGATGAATTACCGTCGATTCCTGCATGGGGCCAAGTTCTGGTTCTGGGTGGCGCTGTTCGTGGCCTACTCGGCTGGGGCGGTTGGCCTGCTGATGATCGATACCTACGAGGACCGCTACCGGCATCTGTCGAAGGTGGAGCTGACCACGGTGAAGGCGCAGGAAGACGTGCGCCGCGCCGGTGCCAGCCAGGTCGCTGCGGTCTACCGCGCGCAGAGTGGCATGCCATTCGCTTCACTGCCGGCCGGCAGCACCTTCCAGGTGGTGTGGCCCGATGGTTCGACCGAAACCATGGTGATCGTCGATCCGACCTCGCCCAATGGCGTGCGGCCGCTGGCCCATTCGCAGATTCCGGCCGACGTGGCCGACAAGCGCTGACGTGCTCGCTGTGGAGCCGAGCATGGGCCCGGCTCTACAGGAACAGAAAAGGGCGGGGAGATCCCCGCCCTTTTCATGTCCAGCACCTGGCGCCGATCAGGTCAATGCGATCGGCTTGTTCTTGCGCTCGGCCAGGCGCTTTTCCAGGTAGTGGATGTTCTGGCCACCGGCCTGGAAGCCCTTGTCACGCATGATCCGCTGCTGCAGGGCGATGTTGGTCTTGATGCCATCGACCACCATTTCGCTCAGTGCCACCCGCATGCGGGCAATGGCGGTTTCGCGGTCCGGGCCGTGCACGATCAGCTTGCCGATCATCGAGTCGTAGTTCGACGGCACGCGGTAGCCACTGTAGATGTGGGTGTCCACGCGCACGCCGGGGCCACCCGGCGGATGGAAGCCGGTGATGGTGCCCGGGCTCGGCACGAAGGTTTCAGCATCTTCAGCGTTGATGCGGCACTCGATGGCATGGCCGGTCAGCACCACGTCGCTCTGCTTGATCGACAGCTTCTGGCCGGCGGCGATCTTCAGCTGCTCGGCCACCAGGTCGATGCCGGTGACCATTTCGGTGACCGGATGCTCCACCTGGATGCGGGTGTTCATCTCGATGAAGTAGAAGCGGCCGTCCTCGTACAGGAACTCGAACGTGCCCGCGCCGCGGTAGCCGATGCGGATGCAGGCTTCCACGCAGACCTTGCCGATCTGCTCGCGCTGCTCGGCGGTGATGCCCGGCGCCGGTGCCTCTTCCACCACCTTCTGGTGGCGGCGCTGCATCGAGCAGTCGCGCTCACCGAGGTGGATGGCGTTGCCCTGTCCGTCGGCCAGCACCTGGATTTCCACGTGGCGCGGATTCTCCAGGAACTTCTCCATGTAGACCTCGCCATTGCCGAACGCGGCCTTGGCCTCGCTCTTGGTGGTTTCGATCGAGGTCTTCAGCGACGCTTCGGCGTGCACCACGCGCATGCCGCGACCACCGCCACCGCCGGCCGCCTTGATGATGACCGGATAACCGATCTCGCGGGCGATCTTGGTGTTGGCGACGATGTCCTCGCCGAGCGGGCCGCCCGAGCCGGGCACGCACGGTACGCCCGCGGCCTTCATCGCGCGGATGGCTTCGACCTTGTCACCCATCATGCGGATGGTGTCGGCCTTGGGGCCGATGAAGATGAAGCCGGATTCTTCCACGCGTTCGGCGAAGTCGGCGTTCTCCGACAGGAAGCCGTAGCCCGGGTGGATGGCCTGGGCGTCGGTGACTTCCGCCGCCGCGATCAGGGCCGGGATGTTGAGGTAGCTCTGCGGCGACGGCGCCGGACCGATGCAGACCGACTCGTCGGCCATGGCCACGTGCTTGAGGTTGCGGTCGACCGTGGAGTGCACGGCCACCGTGCGGATGCCGAGGGTATGGCACGCGCGCAGGATGCGCAGCGCGATCTCCCCTCGGTTGGCGATGACGACTTTGTCGAGCATGGCGCGCCCCTCAGCCGATCACGAACAGCGGCTGGTCGAATTCCACCGGCTGGCCGTTCTCGCCGAGGATGGCAACGATGGTGCCGGAGGTGTCGGCTTCGATCGGGTTGAACATCTTCATCGCTTCGATGATGGCCAGGGTTTCGCCTTCCTTGACCTGCTGGCCCACGGTGACGAAGGCCGGCTTGTCCGGGGCGGACGAGGCGTAGAAGGTGCCGACCATCGGCGAGCGCAGCACGTGGCCTTCCGGCAGTGCCGGGCCCGGCTTGGCGCTGCCGCCGGTGGAGGCTTCGGTCGGCGACTGCATCGGCATCGCCTGCGGCGCCGGGGCGGCCGGAGCGGCATACACCGGCGCGGCGACCGGGGCGGCATAGCCGGCCACCGGGGCGCGCGACAGGCGCACCGACTCTTCGCCTTCCTTGATTTCGATTTCAGCCAGGTTCGACTCTTCCAGCAGGTCGATCAGCTTCTTGATTTTGCGGAGATCCATGGTGGCCTCTTTGCTCGTGATGTCAGTGTGGTGGAGAGTGCGGTTGCACTCGGTTCAAAGCAGTTCGTAGAACTCGCGCAGCTGCCGCGTACGGTCGCGCGTCTGGGTGATCAGGCATTGCATCTTCGCGGGGTTGCGCGAGGTGCCGTCTGCATTGAAGGCATACACCGCCTCGCAATCTGCATCGCGCAAGGTGATCCAGATGCGCTGGGCCTTCACCAGCTGTTGTTCGGCCGCCGCGCAGCGGCTGCAGCTGCCATCGGTTGCCTGCGCCTTCAGTTCGCCACGCGCCTGCGCGTAGACGGCGTTCAATGCGCTGTCGGCATCATCCAGGCGATCGGAATCGCACATGTCGCGCTCGTAGCCGCCGCTTGCCTGTGCGCAGTCGATGCCCGCGGCCGCGCGCTCGGCAGCGACACTGGCGCCGCACAGACCGGCCCACAGCAGGATGCCGGCAAGCACGCGCGGCGGCATCTTCACGCGCTGGCCGCCTGCACGCGCAGCAGCGCCGCGTCCATCGCGTAGCGGTAGCTGTCGGCACCGAAACCGCATACCACGCCCACTGCCTTGTCACTGAAGTAGCTGTGCTGGCGGAACGGCTCACGGGTATGCGGGTTGGACAGGTGGATCTCGATGAACGGCACCGCCACCGCCGCCAGCGCATCGCGCAGGGCGACCGAGGTGTGGGTGAAGGCGGCGGGGTTGATCAGGATGAAAGCGGTTCCGTCGCTGCGCGCAGCCTGCACGCGGTCCACCAGCACATGCTCGGCGTTGGACTGCAGCCGTTCCACGGTGTGTCCGGCGGCCGATGCCTGGGCAGCCAGGGCCTGGTCGATGTCGGCCAGCGTGGTGTGGCCGTAGACCTCCGGCTCGCGGGTGCCGAGCAGGTTGAGGTTGGGGCCGTGCAGGACCAGCAGCTTCGCCATGGGATCCGGAAGACGGGAAAGGGCGGCAGTCTGGCGGAACCGGCGGATGCTGTCCAGTTCGGCGAAGTTTGCAGCGTTTCAATCGTATGTTTGAAATCTGCCGGAGCGCTTGCGGCCGTATGGCGGGCGCTGGATCAAGGCGCGCTGAACGTGGTGCTGGACGGGGATGCGTGCACGTAGGCCGACGATGCCGGCATCCACGCCATGCGGGGAGGACGGGGTTCGGTGGGCAGCACACTGCGCCTCCACATGGAGCTGTCCGGCACCCGGCCGCTCAGATCTCCAGCGGCACCGTCGGCACCACGTTCGGGAACACCTCTTCCAGCGGTTCCGGCTGCCCGGGCTTCGGCGCCGGCCAGTTGTAGGCATTGACCGGCTGCGCGCGGTTCACCCACAACGCGTAATGCAGATGGTCAGCGCGGCCATCGCCGGTATTGGGGTGGATCAGGATGGTCAGGCCCAGGCTGTTGAGCTGCAGCCAGGGCACCAGCACCGGCAGCAGGTCGTTGGTGAAGCCGAAATAGAACGACGGGGTGACGTGCGGCCCGCGTGGCTCAAGGTTCCAGTTGCCCAGCTCCACAGGGAAGCGCTCGGCGGCCCAGCGCCGCAGCAGCGCGGCCTTCTCGAAGCTGTCCTCGTCGAAGTAGATGTGGGCGTGGTAGCTCTTGATGGCGGTGTAGGCACGTGGCCGGGTGGGCAGCGTGGCCTCGCCGGGGCGCACGCTGGCCGGCCGCGGGGTAGGCTCGCTGGCCGTGGCCTGGCCCCAAGGGCTGCGGCCCTCGGGCGCCGGCGGAACGATGGCGCGGAAGCCGGGTCGCCCGGGTTCGGTGGTGTTCACGGCGTTGTCGCTGCGCGCGGCTGCGGTGGCAGCCGACGCGCTGGCCAGGCCGCCAGCGGCCAGCCCGGCCGACGCGATCAGGCGACGGCGCGCGGGTGAAAGCAGGTCGGCCCAATGGGCGTCATCGTCGCCGGCGTCGATCAGGGTCTGCGGGTCCGGGTGCATCTGGGGCTCCGTGGGGCACTGTGTGGCAGGCAAGCACGCTCGGGCAGCGTGCACGGTGGTGTCCAATAAGCAGCCGGCATCACCTCATGCACGCTGGCCCACGCCGTGATTGAGTGCCGCCGCAGCGTGGGCTAGGGTGCAGGTCCGCCGCCCGGGAACCCGCCATGACCCCGCTTGATGCCGACACCCAGCGCAAGCGCGCGCGTTTCCGCCAGCTGCATGCGCGCGGTTGTTTCGTGCTGCCCAATCCGTGGGACGTGGGCAGCGCCCGCTACCTGCAGCGGCAGGGCTTCCAGGCACTGGCCACGACCAGTGCCGGCTGCGCCTGGAGTGAAGGGCGGCCGGATGGGGCGGTTTCGCTGCAGGCCACACTGGAACATCTGCGGCTGATGGCGGCCGCGACACCGCTGCCGTTGAACGCCGATTTCGGTGATGGCTTCGGCGCCACGCCACAGGCAGTGGGCGAGGCGGTGGCGGCGGCCATCGACACCGGTATCGCGGCGCTGTCGATCGAGGACGCCAGCGGCGTGGCCGATGCGCCGCTGCGGCCGATCGGGCAGGCGGTCGAGCGACTGTGTGCGGCACGTGCGGCCATCGACCGCGCGGGGGGCGATGTGCTGCTGGTCGCGCGGGCCGAGAATTTCTTCGTTGGCGTGCCGGATCTGCAGGACACCCTGCAGCGCCTGCGCGCCTATGCCGAGGCCGGCGCCGATGTGCTGTATGCACCGGGCATCAGCACGCCCGAACAGATCAGCGCGGTGGTTGCCGCTGCAGGGGCGAAGCCGGTGAACCTGCTGGTGGGGGGACCGACACCGCTGAGCCTGCAGGACATCGCCGCACTCGGCGTGCGACGGGTCAGCCTGGGCGGTGCGCTGGCGCGAGCTGCGTGGGGTGGGCTGATGCAGGCCATCGAGCCGATCATGCAGGACGGTCGCTTCGATGGCCTGCAGCAGGCGGCTTCGGGCGCGGCGTTGAACGCGCTGTTCCGCTGACACATGCCCAGGCCTGCAATGGACCACCCCGGGCGTGGATGGACGCGCGCCTGCGACTACAGCGCTTCCATCCCGCCCCTGGGCAGCGTCACGCCCGGCTCCAGCGCCGGCAGCAGTTGCCGCAGCAGTGCCGGGTTGTCCAGCATCGCCGCGCCGTCCAGATAGCGCCATTGCGTTGTACCGACGCGTCGCACAGCAACCATGAATGACGTGCTGCGCATCGGCGCTTCGCGCACGCGCAGCAGTGACTGGCGCGGTACGAAGCAGACTTCCTCGTCACCGGCCGCATAGGTGCGGCCCGGCACGCCTGCCTCGTCGCTGATGATCGTGACGCCGGCCTTGCGCAGCGCCTTCACGGTGTCGCGGGTCGCCCGCGCATAGGCCTCGTCGCCACCGGCCAGCTGCTTCAGGCTGGGATGGGTACGCGCGATGATCAGCTCGGTATCGCCACGGGCGAAGGCGCCCATCATCGCCTGCACCTCATTGCGCAATGCGGCCGAGTCTTCCGGACTGAGTTCACCGGCCAGCGCGGGCGTAACGTCCATTGCCATCGGCAGGGCCAGCAGAAGGGCAAGCAGATACCGGTGCATCGTCGGGCAGCTCAGTGGGAACTGCCGCACTATACGGTGGATGCGGAAACAGCGTCCCACGCATGGCGCTGGTATCCCGGGCGACACTACTTACTATTGGTAGTTAGTGAACTCCGGACATGCCCCATGCACACCCTCATCGTTACCGCCCACCCTGAACCCGGCGCGTTGACCCATGCCATCGCCAGGCGCATCGGCGAAGCCATCACCGCGTCGGATGCCGCCAACAGCGTGACCCACGCCGATCTGATGGCTGAAGGCTTCGATCCGCGCTTCAACATGCAGGACCAGGCGCTGTTCCGTGGCACCGGCGCAACTCCGGCTGACGTCGCCGCCGAGCAGGCGCGGCTGCAGGCTGCCGACACGCTGGTACTGGTCTATCCCCTGTACTGGTGGTCCTTCCCCGCGCTGCTGAAGGGCTGGATCGATCGTGTGTTCACCCAGGGCTGGGCCTACCAGGACGGCGCCGATGGCAAGGTGCAGAAAAAGCTGCAGCGGTTGGGCGTGCATCTGGTCGGCATCGGCGGGGCTGGCGCGGACATGATCGAACGGCGCGGCTACGGTGCGGCGATGAAGACCCAGATCGACATGGGCATCTTCGACTACTGCGGCGCGCGCGTGCTGTCGTCCGACCTGCTGCTGGACGCCGATTCCGGTGCAGCCGAAGCGCATCTGCAGACCGCGCTGGCGATCGGCCGTAAAATCGGTGCTCCGATGCGCTGACCGCCGTGCTCCACCGATGCCTGCCAACGCCGCTCCCACGCGCCGCCGATTGACCCGCGAGCAACGCGCCCGCCAGTTGCTGGACGTGGCCTGGGCGCTGGTCGGCGACGAAGGCACCGACGCATTGACGCTGGGGCGGCTGGCCGAGGCGGCCGGTGTGACCAAACCGGTGGCCTATGATCACTTCGTGACCCGCAACGGGCTGCTGGCCGCGCTCTACGATGACTATGACGGGCGGCAGACGGTGGTCTTCCACGAGCGTATCGGCCGTGCCAGGGCGCAGCTGGCCGATCGTGCAGCGGCCATCGCCTCCGGCTACATCGACTGCGTCCTCAGCCAGGGCAGTGAAGTGCAGGGCATCCTCGCTGCGCTGGTGGGCGCGCCGGAACTCCATGAAGTGCGTCGGCGCTACCAGCAGGACTTCATCGACAACTGCGACACCTGGCTGGGCCCGTTTGCGGCCGATGGCACGGTCCCCCTGGCCGGACGCTGGGCGATTCTCGGTGCGGCCGAAGCCCTGTCCGAAGCCGTGGCGGCAGGCGCGCTGGACAAGGCCGGCGCCGAGGCCGAGCTGCAGCGCTTGATCGTGGCGACGGTCAAGCGACGCTGATCCGCTCAGGCGTCGACGGTGGTGTCGGCCAGCGCCGCAAACCCGGCGGCCAGCCGCTCGCGCACAAGGGCATCGCGTGCGTCGCGGCTTTCAGCGCCCAGCACCACGGTGATCAGGCGTACCGGCAGGTTCCGCCCGGGCACAGCCCGGCAGGCAGTGGCGGCCAGGCAGAAGCCTGCGGCCTGGGTGTAACCGGTCTTCAATCCATCCACGCCGTCTTCGCCAAGCAGTGCGTTCTGGTTGCTGCGGCTGAAGCGGCCATGCGCGAACGTGCGCTGCGCGGTGATTGCCAGGATCTGCGGATGGTCATTCAGCAGGCAGGCGGCGAGTACCGCCATGTCGCGCGCGCTGGAGGCATGGTGCGGGGTGGTGATGCCGGACACGCTGGCGAACCGCGTGCTGCGCAGGCCAAGCTGGCGCGCGTGCCAGTTCATGCGGCCCAGGAACGCAGGCTGTGATCCGTCCAGATGGCGTGCGATGGCCAGCGCCGCATCATTGCCGGAGACGATCATCAACCCTTCCAGCAGGCGCGCCAGCGTGACCGTTTCGCCGGGCACCAGGCCCATGCGTGTTTCATCATCGGCTACGGCAAGCACATCCTCGGCGGCGATGGTGACCGCCTGGTCCCACGTGCCACCGTTCTCTTCGACGCATCCGTAAGCGGCGTAGGCGGTCATCAGCTTGGTCAGCGAGGCCGGTTGCCGCGCGATGTCCGCGTTGTGCTGGTGGACCACCGCGAAGGTTGCCGCGTCCAGGGTGATGGACGAGACCGGCAGGTGGGCAGGCGCAGGAGCAGGCATGGTGGCGGTGATGACAGCGACAGCCAGCAAGGATAGTCCGAAGCGGCTGCATGAAGCTGTACTGCCAAAGCCCTGCGGCGCCCACGGCAACGCCCGGTTGCGCCCGGGCTGCAGTGGAGGCAGCCTGCGCACATGCAGTCGCATATCCGCATCGACGGTCGTGTCTTCGCCTACGTCTTCCCCTGTGCGTGGGAGGACTACGCGAAGATCGGCTTTTCACGCGATCCGCTCGGGCGCATCAGCGCATTGCACCGGCGCTGGTTCGAGTTCTTCGACCTTGATGCCGGTACGCTGGTGGAAGCGGAGAGCGAGCGCGATGCGCGTGATCTGGAGCTGCAGCTGCGTTCGCCGTTCAAGGCGCACCGCGCGCCGGCGCCGATGACGGTCCAGGACAAGGCCGGAGGTCGCACCGAATGGGTGCGTGGTGCCAACCAGGCGTTGTCGCTCGCGGTTGATGCGTTGGGCGCACAGGGCTATCGCTGTTTCCAGCTCAAGGCTTGGCTGCAGGCCGCCCAGCGCCTGCGCATGGACCGGCTGCACGACTGGGCGGCGGTGCAGCTTCCGGAAGAGGATGGCCTGCGCATGCCCGGTGGCCCCGGCGAGCGCGTGCTGCGTGACACCCTCGACGGTTGCCGGGTGCTGGATATCGACCCAATGCCATGGCTGCCTGAACACGTCCAGCGTTGGTATGCAGGTTGAGCCGTGTTCAACGGCCACGCGGTTTCTGAACCGGCGCGGCCGGTTGCGGCGCACCCGTGGGGGAGCCGGTGGACGGGCAGGCCAGCTGCCGGGCCAGTTCGGCGTTGGCCACGTGGCCCTGCAGGAACAACAGGCTGCCGTAGATGTTCATGAGCGTCCCTCCACTTGAGTGGATTGCACGATACGGGCAGCATTGACCGGGAAAAAGCGACATTTCCGCAAGCATGCCTTGAGAGGAATTCAAGCCTGATGTCCCGTCCGCCCCTTCACGTCCTGCAGGGTTTCGTGGCCGCCGCGCGGCTGGGCAACCTGTCACGCGCAGCGGCGTCGATGAACCTGACCGTCAGTGCGCTCAGCCATCAGATGCGCCAGCTGGAAGAGCGGCTGGGGCAGCCACTGCTGGTCCGCCAGCCACGCGGCGTCACCCTCACCCTGGAAGGGCAGCGCCTGCTCGACCAGGTCGGCCCGCATCTGGATGCGATCAACGAGGCCTTCCAGCCCTATGCCGCACGCGCCGAGCACGTGCTGACGATCAGCGCGGTACCGTCGATGGCGTCGGCGTGGCTGGTGCCGCGCTTGGGGCACTTCGTTGCCGAGCATCCACAGATCGAGATCAACCTGCAGTCGAGTGAACGCCTGATTGACTTCGAGCGACAGCGCCAGTTCGACGCCGCGCTGCGGCTGGGCAGCGGGCAGTGGCCGGGCCTGGTGGTGGAGCCGCTGTTCGACGAGTGGCTGCTGCCGATGGCCAGCCCGGCGCTGATCGAACGCATGGGAGGGATCGACCGCGTGCCGCTGAACCAGTGGCCGCTGCTGGGGGATCCCGATGGCGCGTGGGGCGCCTGGTTCGCGCTGAGTGGGCAGAACCCGCCGCCGCGCTTCGTGGCGGTGCTGGATGATTCGGAGGCGCATCACCGTGCGGCGCTGGACGGGGTGGGCGTAGCGCTGGGACGGGTGACGCGGGCGCGCCTGCTGCTGGATTCCGGCCAACTGGTGGCGCTGTCCAGCCTGCGACTGAAAACCGCCTGGCCGCATTGGCTGGTCTACCCGCAGCGCTCGGCCCGCCATCGCGGCTTCCTGGCCTTCCGCGACTGGCTGCACGCTCAGGCGGCCGAGCACGTCCGGCACATGGCAGACGCGCATTTATAGCGTCGAGCCATGCTCGACTGCGTGTGTCCGGCAGTCACCGTACCAACGTAACCGTCTGCCCGGCACGGGCGAAGGCTTCGCCCAGCAACGAGCCTGCCTTGATCGCCTCCACTTCCTCGAACAGCGCCTGCAATGCATCGGCCGGGCGCGAGGCCGGCGCCGCGACCGCCTGCTGGATCACGGTGAAACGGTCGGCCAGCACGCGGTGGCCGGGATGCGCCTGCGCCCAGGCGGCCAGCGGCTGGCGCACGCCGGCGGCGGCATCCAGGCGCTGCAGATCGAACAGGGTGATGGCAGCGGCCGACGTCTCGGCCCGCTCGATCATGGCGTGGCGCAGTTCGCGGCTGAGGAACAGGTCGTAGGCGGCGCCACGACCGACCGCGATGCGCAGGCCATCGCGGTCCAGGTCGGCCACCTGCTGCGCAGGGCTGTCCTCGCGCACCAGGTAGGTGCCTTCGATCTCCACATAGGGGGCGCTGAAGGCGATGCGGTCGGCGCGCGCCGGATCGATGGCCAGGAAGGCCAGGTCCCAGGCCTCCTTGCTGGCTGCAGCGACCACCGCGGCCGCGGCGTCGTGGCAGGTGAAGCGTGCCTGCACGCCCATGCGCTGCGCCAATGCCGTGGCCAGTTCCAGTGACGGCCCGCGCGGTGAGCGCGCGTCCCCCTGCGCCAGTACTGGATTGCCCAGGTTGATGGCCACGCGCAGGAAGCCCAGCGGTGCCAGCGCACCACGATGATCGGCCAGGGACATGCAGGACTCCGCGGGGAAAGGGCGGTCCAGCATGCCAGTACGGACCTGCAAGGCAGTGTCAGCATCCGGTTATCCTGCGGACATGAACCCCATCCTGCACGTCGAGATACCGGTCACTGACCTGGGCCGGGCCATCACGTTCTACCAGCACTGGCTGCAGGTGGCGGTGGACGAACCGATCCTGCTGCACGACTGCAGGATGGCCTACCTGCCGTTTGCCGATGAGGCCACCGGTGCCAGCATGGCGCTGGTGCGGGGGGCCGACTATCTGCCCTCCGTCCACGGTGCGCGCATCTACATCGGGGTTGATGACCTGGATGCCAGCCTCGAGCGTGCACTGCAGGCCGGGGCCGAGCTGCGCTTCGGCCCGGCCGATGCCGGTGACTGGCGCGTGGCCGAGATCGCCGACAGCGAAGGCAATCGCATTGCGCTGCAGGCGCGCGTGATTCTGTAGGGCCGAGCCCATGCTCGGCTGAGCTGGAGCGGCTGGGCCAACAGCAGCCGAGCATGGGCTCGGCTCTACAAGGGCGCGGCGCGCGAGCGCTGCAGCCAGTCGTTGATCGCCGGGTCCAGCCGTGGGTCGTCCGGCAGCTGCATGCCGAAGCGCTGCTGCAACACCTCGCGCACGTCGCCCACATCGCGCAGCGGACGCTTGTCCGGTGCCTGGCCGGAACGGTACTCGGTGTAGTTGCCACTGCCGATGGTGCGTCGCCAGTCCGGCCCGGTCAGGGATGCGCGCAGCTGGCCGGGGAAACTGGAATCGGGATGGGTGCACACGTACCAGTTGCCCACGACGTTGTCGATCGGTGCCGGCGCGTGCAGGTCGAAGCGATACATCGCCCGCCAGCCATCGCCGGACTCGGCGGACAGCACGAAATCCCCCTCGCCGGGCAGGCGCTGCAACAGGAAGCGCTCGTGGGGCGTGGCCTGCGGCTGCGGATCATGCAGCCGCAGCGGCACGGTCGGGGTCAGGCTGCCGAAACCGGCATCCACCAGCCAGTCATCGCCGTCCACCTGCACGCGCAGCAGCAGGTGGGTGCGTGCGGTCAGTTCGCCGTCCTGGGCGGCCAGCAGCACGCGCGCGCTCAACGGCTGTGCATCGAAGCCCAGCGCCTGCAGCAGTGCCAGCAGGCCGCCGTTGAGTTCGAAGCAGTAGCCGCCACGACGGTCGTCGAGCAGCTTGCGCTGCACGCTGTCCAGGTCGATCGGTACTGCATCGCGCAGCAGGCAGCTGAGGGTTTCGAACGGAAGCAGTGCGTTGTGGCGCTGCTGCAGCAGGGTCAGGCCCGCCAGCGTCAGCGGTGGCGGTGCATCCAGCTTCAGGCGTTGCAGGTAGCGGGGGACATCGAGCGTCGTCATGCGCGCGCCGGGCGGGGGAGGGAGATCTACTGTGCTCTCCCAACCGGGGTTGAGGTCAAGCATTGCGCGGGTGTCATCCCCCCGTCGCCTGTGCCGGGTACAAAGGCCGCGTCCGCCAGCAATCGGTGGGAGTGAACCAGGAGCGCCCTAAAGTCGCGCCATTTCCCGCCGATACAGGTGCGTCCTTCCGCCTGGAGCCTGTCATGTCGGCCGTCGTCCCCCACCTCCGGTCCCTGCGCATGCGGCTTGCCGCACTGCGCTCGGCGTCCCCCGGCCTGCTGCTGTGGCTGCAGCCGCATCGGCTCAGTGTGGCCAGCAAGCTCAAGGCGACCCTGTGGGTCTGTGGGCTGGGCCTGATCGCGATCGCCGCCGTCTACGCCTGGACCGGCCATGCCAGCACGCAGGCGGCGCGCAGCCAGGCCAGCTACCAGCACGGCAGCGATCTGGCCGCGAGCGTGGCCACGCGGGTGGCCGAGGCGCGTCGTCTGCAGACCCAGTATGCACGTAGTTTCGACGATGCCGACCGCGCGCAGCTGCTGGCGACGCAGAAGGCGCTCCAGGCCGATCTTCAGGCGCTGCGCGCGATGCCGATGGATCCCGGCCGGCGCGAGGCGCTGCAGGCACTGACCGAAGCCGCCGGCGCGTTCTCGCAGGGTGTGGCCGCCCTGTTCGAACGCGTCGATGAGATGGGTCGTGGCGATGCCGGCCTCGCCGCGCAATTGCAGCAGGCCGCCGACGCCCTGCAGGCGCAGGTGGATGCGTTGCAGCGGCCTTCGTTGGCGTTGTCCCTGCAGAAGATGCGCCGACAGGAGGCACTGCTGCTGCTCGATGGCGACTCCACCCATGCCGACCGTGCGAGCGAAGAAAAGCTGCCGTTCGATCTCGCACTGGTGGGCCTGCCGACCGATGCGCAGGATGCCCTTCGTAACGGCATGGAGGCCTATCAGGCCGCATTGCTGGGCTATACCGCCGCCCGCGTGGGCCTGGATGTAGAGGCGCAATCGCTGCTGGATACCGCCGCCGGCGTGGCGCCGGCGCTGGCCGCCTTCCAGCAGGCCCAGGTGGCGGCGCTGGCCAAGGCACAGGCGCGCCAGCAGGCCGGCGCACGCACCATGAGCGTGCTGTTCGCGGTGACCCTGCTGCTGGTCGCCGGTGTGTTGATCACCAGCCTGGTGCTGGTGCGGCGTGCGGTGCGCCAGCCGATCCAGGACACCCTGCGCTTCGCCAGCGACGTCGCCGACGACCGACTCGACACCACCCTGCGTGTCTACAACGCCAACGATGAAATCGGCCAGCTGGCGCAGCGCCTGGTCGACATGCAGCAGCGCCTGCGCGCGCGCATCGAGGCCGAGCGTGCCGTGGCGCGCGGCAACACCCGTGTGCGGCAGGCATTGGACAGTGCGCAGACCGGGCTGATGGTGATCGATGCCGAGGGCCAGGTGGCCTACGTCAATCCGGCACTGCTGCAGCAACTCGAGCGCGAGGCCGAAGATCTGGTGGGCAGCGATGCCGTGGGCCTGCATCCGGCGCTGGCCAGCCTGGCCGCCGCGCGCCAGCGCGAGGAGCGCGAGATCGGCCATGCCGGCGTGCGCTACCAGCTGATTGCCAACCCCATCATCGACGAAGGGCAGTTCCTCGGCGTAGCGGTGGAGTGGCGCAGTCGTGCGCTGGAGACGCTGCTGGAAACCGAGGTCGCTGCCCTGGTCGATGCTGCAGCACGCGGCGACCTGCATGGCCGTATCGTGCTGGAGGGCAAGCAGGGCTTCGTGCGCACCTTGTCGACCAGCATCAACCGCCTGCTGGCCACCTTTGAAACCAACCTTGGTGACCTGCAGGCACTGCTGGCTGCGCTGGCCCGCGGCGACCTCAGCGTGCGCATGGAGGGGGACCTGCAGGGCGTGTTCGCGCGCATGCGCGACGATGCCAATGCCACCGTCGCGCAGCTGGGCCGCATCGTCACCCGCATCCAGCAGGCCACCTCCGGCCTGGATACCGGCGTTGGCGAGATCGTCGCCGGCCATCACGATCTGTCGCGGCGCACCGAGCAGCAGGCCGCCAACCTGGAAGAGACCGCGGCGTCGATGCAGGAGCTGACCGATACCGTCGGCCGCAACGCCGATGCCGCAGGCCGCGCCGATGCACTGGTGCAGGGCGCGGCGGCGGTGGCCCAGCGGGGTGGCGAGGCGGTCGGCCAGGTGGTCGCGACCATGCATGGCATCAGCGAAGCCTCGCGACGGATCGGCGACATCACCCAGTTGATCGACGGCATCGCCTTCCAGACCAACATCCTTGCCCTCAATGCGGCGGTGGAAGCGGCGCGTGCCGGCGAGCAGGGCCGCAGCTTCGCCGTGGTGGCCGCCGAAGTGCGCCTGCTGGCGCAGCGCAGTGCCGAGGCGGCCAAGCAGATCAAGGGGCTGATCGAGGATTCGGTGGCGCGTGTCGGCCAGGGCAACCAGCAGGCCGCGCAGGCCGGCACCACGATGGGCGAGATCGTCGGCAGCGTGCAGCAGCTGGCCGAGCTGCTGGCAGGTATCCGCAGTGCGTCGCAGGACCAGCATGCGGGCATCGCTCAGGTGAACCAGACCATCGTGCAGATGGAAGCCAGCACCCAGCGCAACGCCAGCCTGGTGGAAGAGGCGGGGGCCTCGACTGCGCAGATGCAGGCGCAGGTGCGTGCTTTGGCAGAAGCCGTGGGCGCGTTCCGCTTGCAGTCGATGCCGCAGGCGCGCGCGGCGGCCTAGTCAGCCGAGCGTGGGCTCGGCGCTACATCGGCTGCACGAACACTGTAGAGCCGAGCCCATGCTCGGCTCACACCAGCGTTCGGCGGCAGGAATCAATACACGTCGCGGCGGTAGCGCCCGTTTTCCAGCAGCGTTTCCACCGCTTCATCACCCAGCGCAGTACGCAGCACCTGGTCCACGCCTTCGGCCATGCCCTGCAACGACCCACAGACATGGATCACCGCACCGCGCTGCATCCAGTCGCGCAGCGCATCGACGGCCGCACGCAGGCGATCCTGCACGTAACCACCCTCGCCATCGCGCGAGAACGCCAGGTCCACCCGCGTGAGATGGCCATTGGCCTGCCAGGCTTCGATCTCGTCGGCGAACAGGAAGTCGTGTGCGCGCTGGCGTTCACCGAACAGCAGCCAGTGCCCGCGCTCGCCTGCGTGGGCAGCTTCGCGCAACAGGCTGCGCAGCCCGGCGATGCCGGTGCCGTTGCCGATCAGCACCATCGGCGCGCCGCTGACGCGATGGAAACCGGGGTTGCGATGCACGCGGGCGACGATGCCGGCACCGATCGGTGCATGCAACGACAGCCAGCCCGAGCCCAACCCGGCGCGACCGGAGGCGTCATGCACCAGCCGCACCACCAGCTCCACCACGCCGTCATCCGTGCAGGAGGCGATCGAATACTCGCGGCTGGGCAGCAGCGGCAGCCCGGCCAGCCACAGGCAGGCATCCTGCACCGCCAGCGCGGCATCGGCCTCGGGCAGCTCGCGTTCACTGGCCAGTGCCAGCAGCGTGCGCGGATGGCCATCGACCAGCAGGGGCTGCAGCGGATCCAGACCGTGTCCCTTCAGCACGGCACCGGCATGCCGCGCGTTGTGGCGGGGTGCGATGTGCAGGATGTCACCCGCCTGCCACTGCACGTCGGCCGGTGCGGCAAGACGGATACGCCAGATGGCTCCGCCGACGCTGCCCGGGTTGAGGTGGTCGCGGCCGAGCAGGCGCCACTCATGCATCTGCGTAGCCGCAGGCAGCACGCTGTCATCGGTGACGATGCCGGTGAGCGTACCCAGCTGCTGCTGCCATTGGCGCAATGCCGGCACCGAAGCGGCATCGACATCGATGCGCTCGAACAGCGGGCGCGCGCCGTTGCCGATCAGCCAGCCATCGAACTGGCGGCCGAAGCCGCAGTAATGCGGGTACTGGCGGTCGCCCAGCGCGAGCAGGCCGAACTGCAGGCGCGACAGGTCCAGGCGTTGTGCGAGCAGCAGCCGCGCCGCGCGGCGCGTGGCATCCGGTGGCTCGCCGTCGCCGAACGTGCTCAGCACGAGCAGCGCCTGGGAGGTGGCCTGCAGCGTCGCGGCACCGACGCGGGCCAGCGATAGCACCTGCACCGCATGACCGGACGCCTGCAGCTGCGCGGCCGCACGCCACGCCAGTTGTTCGCCCAGTCCGCTCTGGCTGGCATGCACCACCAGCCACGGCGGACTACGGCCATCGGTGGTCGTGGCCGGCAGCGCGCGGCGCAGCCCTCGCGCTGCACGCTGGCTGCGGCGGCGGTCCAGGTACAGCATCCAGCCGGTGATGAAGAACAGGCTCATGCCCAGGCTGCTGAGCATCACCACCACGCGCCCGGGCACACCGAAGTAGCTGCCCGAATGCAGCGCGAACACGCTGGTGGCCAGCTGTCCGCCCGCGCCCTGGCGTGCGTACGGGCGGGCATCGAGAACCGCGCCGCTGGCCGGATCGAGCTGCAGCAGGTCATGCGCACGGTCGTGGTGGCCGCCGCGCTGCGACGGATCACCGGCCATCACCCGCACGTTCAGCGCCTGCCCCGGCTTCTCCGGCAGGCGCAGGTCGATGAAGCCGGTGCGCACGCCGGGTAGCGCGTACAGCGTGGCCTCGATGCGATGGACGTCCAGTGCCGCGTCGGCGGCAACCGTGTGCTTTGCCGCCGGCGCCACACCGAGCAGCGTGTTGGCCGCGTTGCGGTACCAGTCAAACGACCACCACAGGCCGGTCAGCGCACTCATCAGGTAGATCAGCAGCACCCAGGTGCCGACCACCGAGTGCAGGCTCCACAGGAAGCCTCGGCCGCTGCGCGTCCACTCCACCGCCAGCCAGCTGCGCCAGTGCCACCAGCGTCGTGGCCAGCGCAGGTAGAGACCGGACAGGGTGAAGAACAGCAGCGCGATTGCACAGCTGCCGGTGATCCACTTGCCGCGCTCACCGGCAGCGAGGTGGCGATGCAGGTCCTCGACGACGTCGAAGAATGCCTGCCCGCGCAGGGCGCTGAAGCGCTCGCCGCTGTACGGATCGAAGTACACCCAGTGTTCCTTGCCGCCGGCAAAGCGCGCGACCGACGGCCGCTGTCCGGTCGCATCCACGCGCAGGCGTTGCAGGGGGCGCTCGCTGCCAGCCTGCAGCAACGGCACCAGTTCGCTGAGTGCAAGGGGATGCTGGCCGTCCGCATGGTGCTCGGCGATCTCAGCGAAGCCAGGATTGGCCGCGCGCAGCAGCTCGTCCTCGAAGGACAGCATGGCGCCGCTGAGGCCCATCAGGGCCAGGACGGCACCGGCGGTAATGCCCAGCAGCCAATGCAGTTGGAACAGGACGTTCTTGAACATCGAAGGAGAGGGGCCCGGGAGGCTGCCGCCCGCATCCTGCGCAACAGCAAATGAGAATTAGTCGCGGAATTCTCCGCGGCGCCCCGGCTGCGGTCAAGCAGGGGTTGCCGGCCGGGCTGCGCCCGGCACCCGCGGTAGTGCCGGCCGCTGGCCGGCAACAGCACAAACAGTGGATTTTTAGCAGGTAGGCGGGGTGGGTCCGGTTGCGGGGGACGCCATGAACCCGTCCATGGAGGCTCGGTCGCGCCATCCATGGCGCTCACGCCCCCTCAACCGGACCCACCCCGCCTTCGACAGTTTCCTGCGATCTGTCGGAACGGCGTTCTGCTTTGGTGGGTGCCGACCGTTGGTCGGCACGGGGTCTGATTCCGTTCTGAATATCGATATCTGACAGATGTGTCGACCAAGGTCGACACCTACCAACAGCCGCCGGAATCTGTCGAAGGTGGGGCGGTGTGGCTGTGCAGGACCGTTGGCGCCATGGATGGCGCCATCGAGCCCCCACGGACGGGTTTACGGCGTGTCCTGCACAGCCACAGCGCCCCGCCATCCCACGGAAAGCCCGCTTTGGCTGTTGCCGTTGCATTGAGCAGGGTGCAGGGCTCCAAGCCCTGCAAAAACACCCTCACTTCACCCAGCCGTCGATCTCGCCGTGGGCGAACGGCCCCAGCTTTGCCTTCACCCGCCGCCCCTGTGCATCGAACAGCACGCTGTAGGGCAGCAGGCCCTGCGTATTGCCCAGTTGCACGCTGGCATCGCCTGGCCCCGGCGTCTCGACCACGATCGGGTAGTCCACCGGTACCCGCAGCAGGAAAGCGCGCACGTCGTCCGGGGCATCCAGCGCAATGCCCAGCACCTGCACACCGTTGTCGCCCTGGGCTTCGGCGAAGCGGGCCAGTTCGGGCATCTCTTCCACGCAGGGCGCACACCAGCTGGCCCAGACATTGATCAGCAGCGGCCGGCCGGCGAAGCGGGCGCGCAGGTCCAGCGGTTGTTCCGCCAGGTCCGGCAGGATCAGCGCCGGCAAGGGATCACCCACCTGCAGGGCAGGCTTCACGGCCGTCGCTGTGGAAGCCGTCGTTGGCGCGGCCGGTGCAGACGGGCCGGGTGAGAATCGATGCCCGGCCCACAGGCCGAGGCCGGCGGCCAGCACCGCTGTCCACAGCAGCGCTGGCCGTTGCCACTTCATCGTGCGGTGCGCAGCAGCGCTTCCTCGACCACCGCCTGGGTCAACAGGGTCGGCAGCACGGTCGGCGGCGCACCCGGGCCGTAC
Source organism: Stenotrophomonas sp. YJH_SMC_73 (assembly GCF_059370155.1). Lineage (NCBI taxonomy): Bacteria > Pseudomonadati > Pseudomonadota > Gammaproteobacteria > Lysobacterales > Lysobacteraceae > Stenotrophomonas > Stenotrophomonas sp. YJH_SMC_73. Next base: position 82,924 of record NZ_JCAFTJ010000001.1, read on the forward strand.
ACCACGTACAGCGGCACGCCCACGGCCTTGTGCTCTTCAAGGAACGTGGTGATCTGCGGGTCGACGTTGGTGTAGTCACCGCGCATGTACACCGCGTTGGTGCGCTTGAGCAGTTCCTTGAACTCCGGCCGCGACAGCACGGCACGTTCATTGGCCTTGCAGCTCACGCACCAGTCGGCAGTCATGTTGACGAACACCACGCGGTTGTCCGCACGCAGGCGGTCCAGCAACTGCGGCGAATACTCGACCACGTTCTCGCTGGCGGCCTGTGCGGCCCGCGCCGGTGGTGCCAGCTGGGTCACGCCCCAGGCAGGAACCAGCGCGCCGATCGCCAGCAGCACGCCGAGCAGGGTCACCGCACGCGAGCCGGTCCAGCGATTGCGCTCGAACAGCCACAGGCCGAAGGCGAACAGCAGCAGGCCACCCAGCACCAGTGCCATGCCGTCCACGCCGCGCTGTTTGCCCAGCACCCACAGCAGCCACAGTGCGGTGGCATACATCGGGAAGGCCAGCACGTGCTTGAGCGTTTCCATCCACGGGCCGGGCTTGGGCAGGCGGCGTGCCAGCGCCGGCACGAAGCCGATCAGCAGGAACGGCAGCGCCAGGCCCAGGCCGAGGAACAGGAATACGGTCATCGCCTTCAGCGGCGGGGCAATGAACGCGTAGGCGATCGCCCCGCCCATGAACGGGCCGACGCAGGCGCTGCCGACCAGGCAGGCCAACGCACCGGTGAAGAAATCGCCGGCCGGCCCGCTGCGGCTGGCCAGCGACTGGCCGAGGTTGCCGATGCCACCGCCGAGGGTAAACACGCCGGACAGGCTCAGGCCCACCGCGAACATGATGTAGGCCAGCGCCGCCACCACGCCCGGGTGCTGCAGCTGGAAGCCGATGCCGACGGCGTTGCCGATCGCGCGCAGGCCCACCATCAGCGCGCCGATCACCGCGAACGCGACCAGCACGCCCAGCGTGTACCAGAGGGCATGGCTGCGTGCCCGCTCAGGGCTTTCGCCACTCTGCGCCAGGCTCAGCACCTTCAGCGACAGGATCGGCAGCACGCAGGGCATCAGGTTCAGCACCAGGCCACCGGCCAGCGCCAGCAGCAGCACCCAGACGAACGAACGGTCCGGGTTCGGGGTTGTCGCCGGTGGGCGCGTGCGCAGTGCGTTGCCATCGCGCGCGTCGGCGGCGAACTCATTGCGCGCACCCTCACTGCCGCTGGCGGCGGGAGTGGCAATGCCGTCGTTGGGGACGGTCGGCAGCAGGCGCAACGGTGCGCCGTTGGCGGATTCACGTGGCACGCCGGCGGCGGGCAGCGGGCTGATCACCTCGTTGCGCGCTGGCGCCTGGTCAATGCTGGCGGACAGCTTGCCAGCGGGAATCGACAGCTTCACCCGGCGGGTCATCGGCGGGTAGCAGATGCCATCGGTCTGGCAGCCCTGGAAGGTCACCACCAGGGTGCTGTCGACGGCATCAGTGACAGTGCGGCGCAGCGGCAGCGGCACTTCCACCTGGTTGAAGTAGACCGAGACATCGCCGAAGTGCTCGTCGCGATGCGATTGCGCGGCTGGCCAGCGCGGCTTGCCGGCCAGCACGCCGGCGCTGCCTTCCAGCTTCAGCGAGGTGCGGTCGCGATACAGGTAATAGCCGGGCGCTGGGCTGAAGCGCAGCAGCAGGGTGTTGCCGTCACTGGCGATGGCATCGAAGCCGAACGCCTGTTCCGACGGCAGCGGCAGGGCCTGGCTGTTGTTGGCCGCGCCCGGCAGGCGCAGGCCACCGCTGTTGCCGGCACCGGCCAGCGGGTTGTTGAACGGGCTGGCCGCACCGGCACGCGCGGCAGGCACCGCCGCCGCCGCACCGGCGCCCGGCAGGGTGACCTGCACCACGCGCTTCTGCGGCGGGTAGCAGACACCGGCATCGGCGCAGCCCTGGTAACGCACTTCCAGGCTGATGGTGCCGGCAGCCTCGGACGGCGTGCCGGGCAGGGTGGCCTGCAGGCGCTCGCGATAGGTCTCGACTTCGCCGAAGAAATCGTCGTGGTGCTTGTCGCCCTTGGGCATCTGCAGCGCGCCGGCATTGAAGGCCGGGTCGGCCTTGACGCTGGTGCGGTGGCGATATAGGTAATAGCCCGGTGCGATCTTGAACTGCAGTTGCACCTGGCCCCGTTCGGGGGCACTGGCGGTCAGCGCGAACGCCTGGTCCACCGGCAGCAGGTCCTTCTCATCCAGCGCGAAGGCCGGCAGCGAGAGCCACAACAGGGCGCACAAGGCGGCGCCGCGCGCAAACAGAGTCTTCAATCAGTGTCCTCCCGGGTCTGTGCCCGGATCCAGTCCAGATACGCCGGCAGGCCGGCCCGGGTTTCGACCGCGATGCACTCCGGGAGTTCATACGGATGCAGTGCGACGATCCGGGCAATTGCGTCATCGACGCGGCTCGCGGTGGTTTTCACCAGCAGCTGCAGTTCGGCGTCGGTGGTCACCTCCCCCTGCCAGCGGTAGGTCGACTGCGCGCCATCGAGGCGGGTCACGCATGCCGCCAGGCGCTCGCCGACCAGCGCGTGCGCGATGCGCTCGGCACTGGCCCGGTCCGGGCAGGTGGTCAACAGCAGCAGGACGGGATCGACGGTCGACATGACCGCCGAGTATAGGGCCGCCGCCGGGTCAGGGCCCGGCGGCGGCAGTGGACCGCTGCGTTGCGCGGTCAGTTGGCCAGCTGGCAGGTGGCCGGCTTGGCCGAGGTGAACAGGGCCGGGGTTGCCCACTCGGGGTGGTCGATGAACGGGTTGCGGTTGCCCTGGAAGCTGTAGATCACGTCATTGCGCGCACGCTCGGCATCATCCGGCGGATCGGACAGGTGCCAGTCGATCAGCGTGGACAGCAGGCCCATGTAGGCCGGCGAACTGCTGGTCTTGACGATTTTGCTGCGGTCGTCGGTCAGCTCCAGGTCCGGCTCGGACTGGCCGGTGGCCGCATCCTTGCCGCCCTCGTAACGGATCGCCATGTACATCACCGCACGCGCCATGTCGCCCTTGCGCTTGCCCCACACCTCGAAGGTGCCGGTGTTGCCGTCCGGCGTGCGCACCCAGTTGGAGTTGCCCGGATAGCCGCCGCTGCCGCCGCCCTGGCCGTTGTTGGCCTCGGTGGCGCGCTCGCCGCAGTTGGCGTCGCACTTGCCGAACGGCTTGTTGCCACGGTCGGCGTTCCACTGCGCGTCGGTCAGGTACAGCATGTGGGTGTCGGTATACGGCGCGTACGGCAGGCCCTTGTCACCGGTGGTGGTGGCAAAGCCCAGCGAGTTCGGCCAGGTGTGCTCGCGGTTGTACTTCAGGCCACTGCCACTGCCGGCGCGATCGGTCACCTTGGCGTAGCTGTGGTTGCGATATGCATCGAGGATCCTGCCGGAATTGTTCGGATCCTCGTCGGCGATTTCCAGAATGGTCCAGGTACTGGTGCCCGAGCCGCTGTAAGGGTAGGCGGTGTGGCCCTTGATGGTGGCATGCAGCGAGCAGCGCAGCTGGCTGGGGCTGCTGGTGTTGACCTTGGAGTAATAGCCGGCCGGCACGCCCGGGTTGCCCGGGTCCGGATTGCCGCCGGTGCTGGCCACGGTGAAGGCGATGCGGCTGTCGGCGGCCGGGTGCGCGCCCTGCAGGTCGGTGATGCGCGCGGCGCGGATGTCGAAGCGGCAGGCCTCACCGGCCACCAGCGCAGTGTTGGTGGACAGCTTCACGCTGCGGCCGCTGGCCGGGAAGGTCAACGGCACGCTGCCGGAGGTGCCGCAGCTCAGGGCGAAGGCGCCACTGGCCAGGTTCACCGTCTCGCTGAACACCACTTCCAGGTCGGCGGCGGCCGGGAAGGTGCTGCTGCCCTGCGCCGGGGTGGTGGTGGAGACCGACGGCGGTGTGTTCGGGCCCGGGGTTCCGCCGCCACTGAAGGTCTGGCCGTTGTTGCAGCTGCCGAAGGTCTGCCTGGCCGACTCGGCCCAGGTGAAGTGGGTGTACTGGCTGCCGCTGCCGGTCAGCTGCAGCGAGGTGCCCGCGGCCGTGCTGTTGGTCTCGGCCACCGGGATGTTCTGGCTGGTCATGCCGGCGGCAGGGCCACCGGAGGCGGTGATGGCGCCCTCGTAGCTGAGGAACTGGACCACCTTGCCGCTGGCATCAACCAGGGCGATGCCGTCGTTGGGGCCGTTCTGGATGCCGTTGGTCGGGTAGTTGACCACGGCGATGGTCGCGCTGCCGCAGCCGGCGGCGGTGCCGGCCGGGACCGGGTTGTTGGCGTAGACCGCGGCCGCCGAAGGATTGCTGCCGTTGTAGAGGTAGAGGCGGTAGCCGGACAGGTCCTCGCCGGCGGTGGCGACCACTTCGATGGCTTCGCCGACGTCACCGGCGGCGGTGCTGTCGTCGTAGTGCAGTTCGTTGATGAAAACCTCGGCCTGGGCCGGCGCGGCGGCCAGTGCCAGCAGGCAGGCGGCGGCAAGCGGGGACAGCAATCGCATCGACTACTCCTTGTGATTGGGAATGCCTGACCGAGCCTAAGGCCGATCCAGTGACACTTTGTCGTAAATGAACGTCAGATATCTGACAGTGCGACGCTTGTCACCGAAATTGTCCAAGACCGACGCCTTGGCCGAGGCGCGCGGGCGGAAAAATTTTTTCATTCCGCCCTTGAAAGGGGGCGGCGGGGCTCCATCTCTGCCCTGCTCCCGACGTTGTCGGGTTTCTTCACGTGCGGTTCTGGCACTCGCTTGGGGTGAGTGCTAACATCGCCGGACTTTTTTAGACCAATCAATCACTTAAGAGGTCTCCTATGAGCATCAAGCCGCTGCACGACCGCGTTGTGGTCAAGCCGATCGAAGCCGACGAAATCTCCGCCGGTGGCATCGTCATCCCCGACTCGGCCAAGGAAAAGTCCACCAAGGGTGAGGTCGTGGCCGTCGGCCCCGGCAAGCCGCTGGACAACGGCAACGTGCGCGCGCCGTCGCTGAAGGTCGGCGACAAGGTCATCTACGGCCAGTACGCCGGCAGCTCGTACAAGAGCGAAGGCGTCGAATACAAGGTCCTGCGCGAAGACGACGTGCTCGCCGTCATCGGCTGAGCCCCGGCGCGACCTGTTTCAACCTGATCCCAAACTCCCAGCCGCCGGGCATCGTCCGGCGCTACCAATGAGGTAAATGCAATGGCTGCCAAGGATATTCGTTTCGGTGAAGACGCCCGTTCGCGCATGGTGCGCGGCGTCAACGTTCTCGCCAATGCCGTCAAGGCCACCCTGGGCCCGAAGGGCCGCAACGTCGTGCTGGAAAAGAGCTTCGGCGCGCCGACCATCACCAAGGACGGCGTCTCCGTCGCCAAGGAGATCGAACTGGCTGACAAGTTCGAGAACATGGGCGCGCAGATGGTGAAGGAAGTTGCTTCGCGCACCAACGATGATGCCGGCGACGGCACCACCACCGCCACCGTGCTGGCCCAGGCCCTGATCCGCGAAGGCGCCAAGGCCGTTGCCGCCGGCATGAACCCGATGGACCTCAAGCGCGGTATCGACAAGGCCGTCTCGGCCGCCGTCGCCGAGCTGAAGAACATCTCCAAGCCGACCGCCGACGACAAGGCGATCGCCCAGGTCGGTACCATCTCGGCCAACTCGGACGAGTCGATCGGCCAGATCATCGCTGACGCGATGAAGGAAGTCGGCAAGGAAGGCGTCATCACCGTTGAAGAAGGCTCGGGCCTGGACAACGAGCTGGACGTGGTCAAGGGCATGCAGTTCGACCGCGGCTACCTGTCGCCGTACTTCATCAACAACCAGCAGTCGCAGACCGCTGACCTGGATGACCCGTTCATCCTGCTGCACGACAAGAAGATCTCCAACGTCCGTGACCTGCTGCCGGTGCTGGAAGGCGTCGCCAAGGCCGGCAAGCCGCTGCTGATCGTGGCCGAGGAAGTCGAAGGCGAAGCGCTGGCCACCCTGGTGGTCAACACCATCCGTGGCATCGTCAAGGTCGTGGCCGTCAAGGCCCCGGGCTTCGGCGACCGTCGCAAGGCGATGCTGGAAGACATGGCCGTGCTGACCGGCGGCACCGTGATCTCCGAAGAAGTCGGCCTGTCGCTGGAGAAGGCCACCATCAAGGACCTGGGCCGCGCCAAGAAGGTGCAGGTCTCCAAGGAGAACACCACCATCATCGACGGCGTCGGCGACAAGGCCAACGTTGATGCACGCGTGGCGCAGATCAAGACCCAGATCCAGGACACCTCCTCGGATTACGACCGCGAGAAGCTGCAGGAACGCGTGGCCAAGCTGGCCGGCGGTGTTGCCGTGATCAAGGTCGGCGCCTCGACCGAAATCGAAATGAAGGAAAAGAAGGATCGCGTCGACGACGCCCTGCACGCGACCCGTGCGGCCGTTGAAGAAGGCGTGGTTCCGGGCGGCGGCGTTGCCCTGGTCCGCGCGATCACCGCGCTGGCCGGCCTGAAGGGCGCCAACGAAGACCAGAACCACGGCATCCAGATCGCCCTGCGCGCGATGGAAGCCCCGCTGCGCGAGATCGTGGCCAACGCCGGTGACGAGCCGTCGGTCATCATCAACAAGGTCAAGGAAGGCACCGGCAGCTTCGGTTACAACGCCGCCACCGGCGAGTTCGGCGACATGCTGCAGTTCGGCATCCTGGACCCGACCAAGGTGACCCGTTCGGCGCTGCAGAACGCCGCCTCGATCGCTGGCCTGATGATCACCACCGAAGCCATGGTTGCCGAAGCTCCGAAGAAGGACGAGCCGGCCATGGGTGGCGCCGGTGGCATGGGCGGCATGGGTGGCATGGGCGGCATGGACTTCTAAGTCCACGTCCCCCGGCGGTCGTTGCCGACCCTGGTCGGCACGCCCTCCCGATGCAAGGAAGAACCCCGCCGCAAGGCGGGGTTTTTCGTTGCCCGGTTGCCGCCGCAGCAGCGCATCGCTACGCTCGGTGGCCATGCCTACCTCCTTCATCGTCGTCGACGACTTCCTTTCTCCTGCCGATGCGCAGGGGCTGCGCCAGGCGGCGCTGGGCCTGACCTATCCGGTGCAGGAGGGTGCATTCCCCGGCCGCAATTCGCAGCAGCGGCTGGAACTGGATGGGCTGTCCGGCGCGGTCTCGCGGCTGGTCAACGAACCGCTGCGGCCGGTCAACCCACTGCAGTCGCACGGCAAGTTCCGCCTTACCCTGGCCGGTGACACCGGCCGCGCCAAGGTGCACGCCGATCACTCGCACTGGTCGGGCATCCTCTACCTGAGTGCACCGGAGCACTGCGAGGGCGGCACCGAGTTCTTCCGCCACCGCCGTACCGGCACCGAGCGCATGGCCCTGGATGCAGCGGAGCTGGCCGCATTGGGCTATGCCAACGGCGGCGACATGCATCGTGACATCATCGAGCGCGACAGCAACGACGACAGCCAGTGGGAAATGACCATGCGCATCCCGATGCGTTTCAACCGGCTGGTGCTGCTGCGGCCCTGGTTCTGGCATACCGCCGGGCCAGCGTTCGGCGACCGCCCGGAGAATGGCCGGCTGGTGTACCTGATGTTCTTCGAGCAGGCGCGCTGAGCGGAGCAGGCATCCACGCGTGAGGTGGATCCACACGCCATGCATGGTTGCTCCCATCCCTCCGCACTCCCCGCCCAGGGATCATCGCGCCTTCATTCGACGAAGGCCTTCGCCGCGCCGTACTCCCACTGCCATGGCACGCCGGTATCACCCAGCACGAACGCCACCAGTGCCGGGAAGGTGGCCTCGGCCCGTACATCGTTGCCCAGGATTACCACGCAGCGTTTGTGCCGCTTGATGCACACCAGGGTGTTGCCGACCGCATCGTCGTGGCCGCCCTTGTAGAAGCCTGCACCCTGGGGGCCACGGAAGGTCACCACGCCCAGGCCCGCGGCCAGATCCCGGTGCTGCTGCGCAACGGGCAGCTCCGGCTGCAGCGTTGGGAACTGGCTGGCGGTGGTGATCGGCAGCTGCGGCCGCACCAGTTCCCTGCGCATTGCCGCAGACAGCCCATCGCCGCGCACATAACCGGCGGCGAAGTGGGCCATGTCGGTGATGGTGGTATCCATCGATCCTGCCGCCCGCACACGGCTGCGTTGATCGTGCGGCTCTGTATTGCCTTCGACGGTCCAGCCATCGGCCAGGTTGCCGGCGAAATCCGCGCGCCACGACATGCTGGTGCGCGCCATGCCGAAGCGATCGAACACGCGCTGCTGCATCAACGCACCCACATCCTCGCCCAGTCGCCCACGTTCGATCACGAACTGCAGCAGGATCAGGCCCTCGCCGGAATAGCCGTAGCGGCTGCCGGGCTCGAAGTGGAACTTCAACCGGCCATCCGGTTCGAGAAAGCCGAAGTTGGCAAAGCCGCTGGCGTGATTCAGCAGCTTTCGCGGCGTGAGCCGGCGCCAGCGTGCATCACTCGCCAGCACGCTGTAGTCGGCGTACTTTTTCGGTTCGGGCGGGTAGTCTGGCAGCGGCACGTCCAGAGCTGTGGCGATGCTGGCATCCAGATCGATCACCCCGTCCTGCGCCAGCTGTGCGACCAGGTGGCCGAAGGCCATCTTGGTGAGCGATGCGGCATACATCACGGTGTCGGTGCGCAGCGGCTCGCCTGCGGCGTTGCGTTCACCGTAGGCGGCCACATGCACCACCTTGCCGTCATCGATCACCGCCAGCGCCATCCCGCGCGCATGGGCCGCCTGCATCAGCCGCCGTGCTTCGGCATCGATGCGAGTGGGCGAGGGCACGGGTGGCGGCGCGGCCAGTACCGCCAGCGGGAGCAGCGTCAGCAACATCAGGGTGGCACGGCACATGCGTGGAACTCCTGGTGGGGCGCACGGTGATGCTACGCCGGGCTGCCGCTGGCGTCATCGCCAGATGTCAGCTGGCCTGCGGCCGGCGCAGGCAGATCCGCGCCGCGCCGGCACCGATGTCCACCTGGCCGCCGCGCATTGCATCGGCACCGAGGATCAGCGCCGGCCGGCCCTCCAGGCCGATCGCCTTGAACACCGGCAGTTCGCTGATGCGGACCTCCATCGACGGGTGCTGCCAGCCGCCGCCGGTCATGCCGGGCAGGGTGTACAGCCAGGTTGCCTGCTTGCCGCCGCCCAGGCCTTCGGTGCCCTTTTCACGCACCCGCACCCGCGCGTCGCTGCCGTCGGTGCGCAGCCCCAGTGCGCGGGCGGCTTCGGCGTTGAGGACGGTCTGTGCGGCACCGGTGTCGACCACGGCGATGGCGTCCACCGCAGGCGCGCCCAGTACAAGCGTGATGAAGCCGAACTGGCGCAGGCCGCCAGTGCGGCCGGGCAGCGCATTGGGCTGGCAACCCGGTCCTTCCAGGTTCAATCCGCCGGGTGTCCACAGCGCCAGTTGATTGCGGCCGAAGTCCCAACGGGTGTCCCAGCGCCCGGTCAGATCGTTGCCGATCAAGCCGTCGATGGCTGGATCATCATCCTTCGGCAACGATGACAGATCCACGTTCATGGCTTGGGCCTGCAGCTGCCAGCTGCCCAGCTGCCAGGACGTGCTGCGCATGCGCTGCAACCGCGCCGAAGCTGCACTCGCCCCTTGCGCCTGTGATACCTCTGCATCCGCATCCTCCAGGCCATAGCGCCGCACGACGCGGGCATCGACCAGCGTTGCCCCGGCGGCACTGTCGACCACGAAGCGCAGCGGTTCGGCGCGCCCGTCCAGCGAGACGGCCACCGCCGGATGACCGCCCTGCATCCACATCGGCAGGATGTGCGCGGCGGCGTTGGAGGCGAGCGCAGGCAAGGGAGCGGCGAACAGGGGCAACAGGAAGAGGCGCAAGGGAAGACTCCGCAGTGATCGTGGGTGACCATTGGCGCACGGCGGCGTATCGCCGGAATATCGGCGCTGATACCGTCCTGATACACAGGTGCTGGATACTGTCCGAATGAGTACTCCCATCCGTGTCATCGTCGTCGACGACGATGCCAGCATCCGCGACGCCATCGCCGACCACCTGCTGCTGCACGGCTACCAGGTACGCCTGGCGGCGGATGCGGCGGCACTGGACGTGCTGCTGCAGGCCGAACGACCGGACCTGATCATCCTCGACTGGATGATGCCCGGTGAGGATGGGCTGTCGGTCTGCCGCAGGCTGCAGGCGAGGGCGATCCCGATCCTGATGCTGTCGGCGATGGGGGCTGCACCGGACCGCGTGATCGGCCTGGAGATGGGCGCGGACGACTACCTGGCCAAACCCTTTGATCCGCGTGAACTGCTGGCGCGGGTACGCGCACTGCTGCGCCGTCAGGACAAGCTGCGCACGCAGGTGGCCAGCGAGCTGCGGTTTGATGGCTGGCGATTGCTGCCCGACCAGCGTCGCCTGTTCGCACCGGACGGTGCCGAGCTGGTGCTGAGTCGTGGCGAGTTTTCCCTGTTGCTGGCGCTGGCCGAACGTCCCGGGCGGGTGCTGGGGCGTGAGCAGCTGCTGCAGTTGAGTCGCGGAGAAGCCAGTGACAGCGTGGACCGTGCCATCGACCTCGCGATCAGCCGCCTGCGCCGCAAGCTCGGGCAGGCCGCGTCCGGGGCAGAAGCCCTCGTGCAGACACTGCGCGGGGAAGGGTATCGCTTCGACGCTGAGGTACAGGTGCTGTGAGCAGCCGGTGGTCGACCACACGCTGGATCGCGATGCTGGCGCTGGCCAGCCTGCTGCTGGCAACCCTGGTCAGTGTTGCAGTGGTGGGTTGGATGCCCCGGCCCGCGCCGCCACCGATGCGGCTGGACCATGCGATGCAGGTACTGCGTGGGGAACAGGCGCCGGCGCCACTGGGATTGCGCAGGGCGACGCAGGACGCGCCCCCCCAAGGTAGCGCCAGCGACTGGCTCGCGCAGCTGGCGGCCGCGCAGATGGGCATGCCGGCCGAGGATGTACGCCTGGCATGGACGGGGCAGGGCAGGGCGCCCGATGTGCAGGTCATCGAGGGTGGCGCGGTACTGGACGCCTCCGGTCGTGCTGGCGTGCTGAAATCACAGGCCGCGCTGCTGACCGCGATGCAGTGGCCGCCGTTTGAACTGGGGATGCGCCAGGCCGACGGCCGCTGGCGGGTGGTCGGCAGCGACCATAGTGACCTGGCGGCCTGGCGCCGCCAGGTGATGCTCGCCCTGTTGGGCGGTGCGATCCTGCTGGCGCCGTTGGCGGCGTGGGCGTCGATCCGGTTGGGGCGCCCGCTGCGGCGCCTGGCCGAAGCGAGCGCACGCGTCGACCTGCAGGCCGAGTCGCCATTGCCCGACGATGGCCCACGCGAAGTGCAGATGCTGGCCGCCGCGATCAGCACCGGTCGCGAACGCCTGCGGGTCCAGGCACAGGACATGACCCATATGCTGGCGGCAGTGGCGCATGACCTGCGCACGCCCCTGACCGGCCTGCGCCTGCGCGCCGAGTTCGCTCCCGCACCACAGGCCGCCCGGATGGTGGCGGACATCGAACGCATGGACGCGATGATCGAGCAGGTGCTGGACTATGCACGCGGCGAGCTGCAGCCCTTGCAGATGCGCTCGCTGGATCTGGCTGACCTGCTGCAGGAATGCCTGCAAGGGGCGCTGCTGCGCGGGGTCGACATTTCGCTTCAGTGCCCGGATACGCTGCCGTGGCATGGCGATGCGCTGCTGCTCCGGCGCGCGGTCGACAATCTCATCGACAACGCCGAGCGTTACGCGGGCGCCGTGGAGCTGCATGTCGCCGTGTGGGGACATGGGGTGCAGCTGGATGTGATGGATCGCGGGCCGGGTATCGCCGAAGCTGATCGTGTCCGCCTGCTGCAACCATTCCAGCGCAGCGAAAGCTCGCGCAGTCGCGCTACCGGTGGGACCGGGCTGGGACTGGCCATGGCCGCCAACGTGGCCAGGCGTCACGCAGGCGAACTGCAGCTGCTGCACCGCGAGGGCGGCGGGCTGATCGCGCGCCTGCTGCTGGGAAAGCTCCGCTGATATCGGCTGTGGTTTACACATGGCGGCTATCCGGTTATATGATTAGGCTCCTAACCATATCGTGTTAGTGAGATGATCGAAGCCAAGCATCAGGCCCTGCTGGAGGAATCGCAGCGACGCGGCCACGCCAACATCGCGCAACTGCGCCTGTGCTTCCAGCTGCTCTCGTTGTCCTCGTCGATCGATCGCGACTGCGCCGCGCGGCTGGCACCGCATGGGCTCAGCGAGGGCCGCTTCATCGTGCTGTTCCTGCTGCACGGGGCCGGTGGCACGCTGCCGCCGCACCTGCTGGCCGAGCGTGCCGGCGTGACCCGTGCCACCATCAGCGGCCTGCTCGATGGCCTGCAGCGTGAAGGCCTGCTGCAGCGTCGCAGCGATGACGGGGATGGCCGCCGTCTGCAGATCGTATTGACCGCACCGGGAAAGCGCTTGGCCGAGTCGTTGTTCGAGCAGCACACGCAATGGATCAGCGGCCTGTTCGACGGCCTGGATGCGGGTGAACAGCAGCAGCTGTCGCAGCTGCTGCACAAGGTCTGGCAGCACACGGACGGCGGGCGGGAATCGGCAGCATGAGCACGCCCGTTCCTGCGCAAAGGCTGCATGCACTCAACAGTGGCAGCGCTGCTGCCACCCATCTGGCCGAATGCCTGGCCGTGGATTTCACCGCGCTGCTGCAGGTGGTGGCGCCTGCCCTTGAGCCGGAATCGCTGCAATGCATGCGCGACGCCTCTGGCAAGGGCATCACCCAGCGCATGGCGCTGGCGGCGCGGTTGCTGCACGAAGCCGGACAGGGGGAGCCTGCGCGCTGGCAGGCGCATACGTCAGACACGGTGCGTGGCTGGGCCTGCTACCTGATCGGCGGCGACGCCGACGCGACGCTGCCGGCCAAGCTGCAGGCGATGCGGCCACTGGCTGACGACCCGCACTTCGGCGTGCGCGAATGGGCGTGGCTGGCGCTGCGTGCCGACATTGTTGCCGCACCACTGCAGGCGCTGGAGTACCTGCAATCATGGACGCAGGAAGGATCGCCGTACCTGCGCCGCTTCGCCTGCGAAGCGCTGCGCCCGCGCGGCGTGTGGGCCACACATGTCGCGCTGTTCAAGCGGCAGCCGGAACTTGCAGAGGCGATGCTGGAAGCACTCGCCGACGACCCGGAGCGCTATGTGCAGGACTCGGTCGGCAACTGGCTCAATGATGCCGGCAAGACACAGCCGCAGTGGCTGCGTGCGCTGTGCGCGCGCTGGCAACAGCAGCACCCTGGTGATGCCAATGCCTACATCCGCAAACGCGCCATGCGCTCGCTCCGGTAGTGCCGGCCGCTGGCCGGCAACCCCCCAAACCTTCAAGGAAGAAGCAGCATGTCGCACACCTTCATCGAGCTCTACACCGCCACCCCCGCCTGGACCACGCTCCAGCCCGAGCAGCGGAATGCCTTCTTCGCCCGTATCGGTGCAGGCATGCAGCAGTTCGATCCAGTCCGCATCACACTGCTGGCGATGGGCCGCATTGCCAGGGGCGTACAGCACGGCAGCGATGAGCAGTTCTATGCGGTCTGGCGCTGTGCAAGCCGCGCGGACGCCGATGCGCTGGTGGCCGGCATTGCCGCCACCGGTTGGCATCAGTACTTCGCCACCATCAACGCCGTCGGCGCAGACGATGGGATGGGGCAGCACCTTGCCGACCTGGCCGCCTTGTAGCAGCGTCTCCGGACGCGCATGGCACATGCGCCTGTCACCCGGACGCGGTAAACAGGACATTGCCCATGTCCATCCGCAGGGAAGTTGATCATGCAGAGCACGCTCCAGGTCACGCTGTTCGGCCCGCTTGGCGACAGCCCGGCATTGCAGTTGCCGGGGCGGGAAGGGCCGTCGGTGGCCATCCCGGAGGCGGCCCTGCGGCGGTTGGTTTCCGACCTCTACACCACCCGTTCCCTGCTCAATCCCGAGCAGCTGGACGAGGCCAGGCAGGAGCTGGACCGCGTGCTGGAGCGCTGGGCCGACATCCACGAAGGCCTGTTGCTGGACGTGGAAGTGCATGGCAAATGAGCGGCTTTGCGTGGCTGCTGCCGCGTGGGCAGCGCCGGCGCGCGCCTCGCTGAACCGCACCCGCGGTTGCGGATGAAACATTTTGCACTGCGCAAAAGCTGTGCTATCAATACACCCCATGAACGCAGCCGCCACCCGCTTTTACTGGTATTACTTTCCGAAGCCACTGGCGGAGGAAGGACTGCGCTCACCCTGAAGAAAGCTTCAGACGCATTCCCGAAAGCCGCCAGCGAACCTGGCGGCTTTTTTCATGCCGCCACGCTGGGGACCCCAACGTTCCGGAGATCTCCTGCAATGCCCCCGCACACCGACGACCTGCGTATCCGCACCATCGAACCGCTGACACCGCCTGCCCAGCTGCTGGCGATGCTGCCCTGTGACGATGAAGCCTCCGACACCGTCAGCGCCTCGCGCGCGGCCCTGCACCAGATCCTGCACGGCCGTGACGACCGCCTGGCAGTGGTGGTGGGCCCGTGCTCGATCCACGACCCGAAGGCCGCCATCGAATACGCCCAGCGCCTGAAGCCGCTGCGCGACGCGCTGGCCGGCGAACTGGAAATCGTCATGCGTGTGTACTTCGAGAAGCCGCGCACCACGGTGGGCTGGAAGGGCCTGATCAACGACCCGGACCTGGACGGCAGCTTCAGGATCGACAAGGGCCTGCGCATTGCCCGCGGTCTGCTGCGCGACATCAACAAGCTCGGCCTGCCGGCCGGTGTCGAATTCCTCGATGTGATCTCGCCGCAGTACATCGCCGACCTGGTGGCGTGGGGCGCGATCGGCGCGCGTACCACCGAAAGCCAGGTGCATCGTGAGCTGGCCTCGGGGCTGTCGTGCCCGGTCGGCTTCAAGAACGGCACCGATGGCAACGTCAAGATCGCCGCTGACGCGGTGGGTGCGGCGTCCAACCCGCATCACTTCCTGTCGGTCACCAAGCAGGGCGGCACCGCCATCGTGTCGACCACCGGCAATCCGGATTGCCATGTGATCCTGCGGGGCGGCAAGCAGCCGAACTACGACGCCGGCAGCGTCGCCGACGCCTGCCAGGTGCTGGCCAAGGCCAAGCTGCCGACGCGCCTGATGATCGACGCCAGCCACGCCAACAGCCTGAAAAACCCCGAGAACCAGCCGAAGGTGATCGAGGACATCGCTGTTCAGCTGGAAGACGGCGAACAGCGCATCGTTGGCGTGATGATCGAGAGCCATCTGGTCGGTGGCCGCCAGGAACTGGTGGAAGGCCAGCCGCTGGTCTACGGGCAGAGCATCACCGATGGCTGCATCGACTGGGACACCACCGTGACGGTGCTGGAGCGTCTGGCTGCGGCCGTGCGCGCCCGTCGCGACGTGAAGGTGTCCGAAGCAGCCTGATGGAAGCCGCCCGAGTGCGGCACGTGTGTGGATGGCGGCCAGCGCCTGCGGGGGTGCGGCCGCGATCAGGGCCGGTCGGAGTTGGAGGCCGGCCCATCTGCACCGGCGATGCGCCTGGCGCTGCGCATGAGCGACAGCGCCAGGTACATCGCCGGGGTGGTGATACCGCTTCCTGTAGCGTCGAGCCATGCCCGACCTGCGCGCGAAGCGCGTTGGTTTCCTGCAAAGAGCAGTCGAGCATGGCTCGACTTTACGAAGAGGCTCAATGCACTTCGTCGTGGTAGACGAACTTCGGCATTTCCCAGCGGTAGTGGATCGCCAGCAGGCGCAACGCGAAGCCGCCGCCGAGGCAGCACAGGATCGCGGTGGCATCGGCCACGCCCCAGTGCAGCAGCAACAGATAGGCCGCGCCGGTCAGCAGCGCGATGATCGCGTACAGCTCCTTCTGGAAGATGAGTGGTACCTCGTTGCAGAGGATGTCGCGCAGCACCCCGCCGAACGCGCCGGTCAGCATGCCGGCGATCAGCACGATCGGCATTGCATGGCCGGCTTCGCGCGCGATCGAGCAGCCGATCAGGGTGAAGGCGATCAGGCCCAGGCCATCGAGCACCAGGAAGGTGCGGCGGAAGTGGTGCATCCAGCGCGCCACCCAGGTGGCGATCAGCGCCGCGCATACGGTGAAGCCCAGGTACTCGGGATGCTTCACCCAGCCCAGCGGATAGTGGCCGAGCAGGATGTCGCGCAGCGAGCCGCCACCGAGGGCGGTGACGCAGGCGATCATGACCACGCCGAACAGGTCCATGCGGCGGCGGCCGGCGGACAGTGCGCCGGTCATGGCTTCGGCGGAAATGGCGATCAGGTAGATGATGGACAGCAGCATGGGACAGGCTCCGGGCGCGGTGGGGCCGGCCATGCGCGACCACCGCCACTGCCTGCGCAATGACGGGATGACGATGACCGGTGCCGCTCCCGCTGTCCTTTTGCCTGAGAGTTCAGCGGCATGGGCCGCGTGCCCCTTCGGCGGATCGTCCCGGGCATGCCCGGTGACCTCTCTCCAGCTCGGCGAGTCGAATGCATGGTTGGTGGGATTCCAGCCCACCGGCCTGAGCGATCATGGGAGCCTGCGCCTTCGGCGGGCGCCAGCGCGGCGCCTCTCTCCTGCATTCGGGCGCCAGTATATCCGCTGCAGTGCAGCACGGCATAATCCAGGCATGGCCTCGTCCGTCCGCCCGTGGTTCCTGTACCTGCTCGAATGCCGCGATGGCAGCTATTACGCCGGCATCAGCACCGATGTGGAGGCGCGTTTCGCCGCCCACCAGGCCGGCAAGGGCGCGCGCTACACCCGGGCCCGGCCGCCGCTGCGCGTGCTGGCCGTGCGCGAGTACCCGGACCGGGCCGCGGCCTCGCGGGCCGAGTGGCAACTCAAGCAGCAGCCCCGCGAACGCAAGCTGGCCTGGCTGCAGGCAACGGATCCTGCGCTTCTGTAGAGCCGAGCCCACGCTCGGCTGTTGTTCCGTCTGCCCGATGCGGGAGCCGAGCACGGGCTCGGCTCTACAGTAGATCCACGCCCTGCGTGGATGGGCTACCCGGTCCATGCGATGATCGCCCCGCGCCCAGAGCTGGAGACCCGGATGTCCACGATCGCCCTGCTGTTCGCTCTCTCCGCAGCAACGAGCCCTGCCGCCGACCCCGCCACGATCGCGGCCATCGAAGCCACCTGCCACGACTACGTCGATGGCCAGCTGGAGGCCGACCCGCAGCGCGTCGCCCGTTCGCTGCACCCGGACCTGGCCAAGCGCGCGGTCCTCGGCGATACACCCGACGAGCGCCTGGGCCTGCGCCGGATGTCGAAGGAAGAGCTGGTCTCGTTGACGAAACAGGGCGCGCTGAAGACCCCGAAGGATCAATGGGATCGCCGCTGCACGGTGCTGGACGTGACCGGCAACGCGGCCTCGGTGCGGCTGGAAACCCCGTGGTTCGTCGACTACTTCCACATGGGGCGTTTCGACCAGCGCTGGGTCATCGTCAACGCACTGTGGTACCCGAAACCGAAGGCGCACTGAGCGATGCGTGCCGCCGGCAACGCATGGATCTCCGTCGTCGTGCTGGTCGCCGGCATCGCGCTGCTGCCTGGCCTGCTGTATCTGCTCGGGCTGGCATTGGTGGACGGTCGGCCGAAGCCGGCCGACCGCGCGCCCAGTGGCGTGGCTGCGTGCAGCGGTGAGCCACGGGCGGGATACCAGCCGATGAACCCCTGGCGCTTCACCGCCCAGTTCTTCGACAAGGACGGGATGAAGAACAAGGTGCCTGAAGTGGAGCGGGAGGCCTTCTGGATTGCCCGGCGCCACCTGTGGCGGCAACCTCGGCGCGGCATGCTGCGCTGGCATCTCAGCAGCACCGCGTTGGCGATCTGGATCACCCGGCATTGGAGTACCGCGCAGATTGCCGACACCGCGAGGAAGGAGGACTTCTGCCGGAAGTAGATCCACGTCATGCGTGGATGGCGCTCCATGTTTGTTGACGGGGTCAGAGCCCTTTCCCGCGGAAAGGGATCCGACCCCTGTTGCGTGCGGCCTTACCGCTTCGGCCGCCGGTCGTCCTGATCATCACCGAAGATGATGCGCGCGCTGCGCTGGTAGCTCCAGTACGCGACCGCCCAGTTCAGCAGCACCACGATGCGGTTGCGGAAGCCGATCAGGAAGAACACGTGCGCGGCCAGCCAGAACCACCAGGCCAGCACGCCGGAGAGCTGCAGCCGGCCCAGGTGCACGATCGCGGCCATGCGGCCAATGGTGGCCAGGTTGCCGTAGTCGGCGTACTTGAACGGACCGGGCTCGGGCTTGCCGTGCAGGCGTGCACGGACCACCTCGGCCACGTACTTGCCCATCTGCTTGGCCGCGGGCGCCACGCCGGGAACCGGCTTGCCGTCGGCCTGGCTCAGTGCGGCCAGGTCGCCGGCCACGAACAGCTCCGGGTGATCGGGCAGGGTCAGGTCCGGCTGCACCTGCACGCGGCCGGCGCGGTCCAGCGGCACGTCCAGCGTGCGCGCCAGTGGTGAAGCGGCCACGCCGGCGGCCCAGACGACGGTGCGGGCCGGCACGAACTGCTCACCGAGCTTGAAGCCCTGGCTGTCGATGTCGCTCACCGGGGTACCGGTCAGCACTTCCACGCCCAGCTTTTCCAGCTGGCGGCGCGCCTTCAGCGAAAGCACTTCCGGGAACGAGGACAGCACGCGCGGCCCAGCCTCGACCAGCCGCACCTTGGCGCTGGCCGGATCGATGTGGCGGAATTCGTTGCGCAGCGTGTGGCGCGCGATCTCGGCCAGCGTGCCGGCCAGTTCGACGCCGGTGGGACCACCACCGACGATGGCGAAACTCAGCCACGCCGCCTTCCTGGCCGGGTCCGGTTCGGCCTCGGCGCGTTCGAACGCCAGCAGCAGCTTGCGGCGCAGTGCAATGGCATCGTCCAGCGTTTTCAGGCCAGGGGCATCATCGGCCCACTGGTCGTTGCCGAAGTAGGCGTGGGTAGCGCCGGTGGCCAGCAGCAGGCTGTCGTAGTCCAGCGTGCTGCCATCGGCCATGCCGATCTGCCGTGCCTGCTTGTCGATGGCGACCACTTCGCCGAGGCGGACTTCCACGTTGCGCTGGTGGCCGAGGATGTGGCGCAGCGGTGCGGCGATATCCGGCGCGGACAGGCCGGCGGTGGCCACCTGGTACAGCAGCGGCTGGAACAGGTGATGGTTGCGGCGGTCGACCAGGGTGATGCGTATGCGCTCGCGGGCCAGGGCACGGGTGGCCCAGAGACCGGCAAAACCGCCGCCGACAACGACCAGGTGGGGAACGCGCTCGCGACTCATCGACTCACTCCAGTGGGGGCATTGGGGGAAGCGCCTGGCATCTTCGCACGGCGGCCACCTGTCACGTCAGCGCCTGGGTGGATCGGCGATACTCGGGTTCAGGCAACCGCCCGCGAGGAATCCATGAGCGAACCGGAAAAGCGCATCGCCCTGTTGATCGATGCCGACAATGCGCCGGCCTCGAAGATCGACGAGGTCCTGGCCGAAGTCGCCCGCTATGGCGTGGCCAACGTGCGCCGTGCCTACGGCAACTGGAAGAGCCCGCGGTTGAAGGGCTGGGAAGCGGTGCTGCACGAATACGCGATCCGCCCGATCCAGCAGTTCGCCTACAGCAAGGGCAAGAATGCGTCGGACATGGCGATGGTGATCGATGCCATGGACCTGCTGTACGCGCGCAACCTTGATGGCTTCGCCATCGTGTCGAGCGATGCCGATTTCACCCCGATGGTGATGCGCCTGCTGACCGACGGCGTGAAGGTGTATGGCTTCGGCGAAAAGAAGACGCCGGAACCGTTCGTCAACGCGTGCTCGAAGTTCACCTACCTGGAAGCGCTGGGCCAGACCCACGCCAGCGTGCCGGATGCCGAGCAGGCATCGAGCGAACAGGCATCGAACGAGCCCGTCGCCAATGATGATGCACGCCCGCGCAAGAGCGGGGCGGAGATGCGCAGCGACACCCGGCTGGTGAAGATGCTGCGCCGCGCGGTGTCCTCGGCCGAGGGCGAGGATGGCTGGTCGCACCTGGGGCCGGTAGGCAGCCAGATCGGCAACCAGGCCTCGTTCGATCCGCGCAACTATGGCTACGGCAAACTCAGCGATCTGCTGGCGGCGATCGGCCTGTTCGAGCTGAAGAAGGACGGCAAGTCGTCCTACGTGCGCGCGCTGCCAAAAAAGAACCGGTAGTGCCGGCCGCCGGCCGGCAGCGCGCAGGCGCCCGATCCCGCATCCTGCACGCACATCTCCACTCCAATCAGGCGTATCGTTGCCGCTCGCATTGCCA
Source organism: Stenotrophomonas sp. YJH_SMC_73 (assembly GCF_059370155.1). Lineage (NCBI taxonomy): Bacteria > Pseudomonadati > Pseudomonadota > Gammaproteobacteria > Lysobacterales > Lysobacteraceae > Stenotrophomonas > Stenotrophomonas sp. YJH_SMC_73. Next base: position 103,154 of record NZ_JCAFTJ010000001.1, read on the forward strand.
GCAAGGAAAACCCGCATGTTGAAGATCTGGGGCCGCCGCAATTCCAGCAACGTCCGCAAGGTGCTGTGGTGTGCCGAGGAGATCGGCCTGCCGTACGAATCCATCGAAGTCGGCGGCAGCCATGGCGGCACGCAGACGCCGGAGTACCAGGCGATGAATCCCAACGGCCTGGTGCCGGTGATCGAGGACCACGGCCTGCCGCTGTGGGAATCGAACACCATCGTGCGTTACCTGAGCGCGCGCTATGCGCTGGGCACGCTGTACGCCGAGGACCCGATGGAGCGCGCGCAGGCCGAAAAGTGGATGGACTGGAGCACCTCGCGGATGGCGCCGCTGTACAGCGACCTGGTCTGGGGCATCATGCGCACCGCGCCGGCCGACCGTGACGAAGCGCGCATCAGCGCGGCCATCGTCCGTGCCGGTGACTACCTGGCGATGGCCGATGCCACCCTGGCCACGCAGCCATGGCTGTCGGGCGGGACGTTCGCGATGGGCGACATTCCGCTCGGCTCGCTGGTGTACGCCTGGTATGAACTGCCGATCCAGCGCCCGGACCTGCCGCACCTGGCCGAGTGGTATGCGCGCCTGCGTGAGCGACCGGCCTACCAGCGCGGCGTGATGTCGCCGCTGACGTAAGCGAAGGCGTCCGGGGTCAGAGCCCTTTTCTGCGAAAAGGGATCCGACCCCAGGGCATCGGGGTCGGATCCCACCCGACGGGTGGGCTCTGACCCCTCAATAAAGATCCGTTGGATCCACATCCAGCGACCAGCGCACCTTGCGTGCTTCCGGCAGCGCGTACAGCTGCGGAACCAGTTGCGAAAGCACGCCATGCAGCGGCGGCCGCTGCACCGCAGACAGCAGCAGCTGCGTGCGCTGGTAACCGGCCCGCCGCGGCATCGGCGCCGGCATCGGCCCGTAGGCCTCGACCACGTTCTGTTCGCCCAGCAGGTGCCGGGCTGCCAGCAGGAATGCATTGGCATGCTCCACCTGCTGCGCTTCGGCGCGCATCAGCGCCAGATGCGCGAAGGGCGGGAATCCGGCCGCCTGGCGCTGGTTCAACTCGGCTTGCGCGAACGGATGGTAGCCACCGCTCACCAGGGTTTCCAGCAGCGGGTGCCCGGGGTGATGGGTCTGCAGCCAGACCTCGCCCGGGTCGCGCGCACGTCCCGCGCGACCGGCCACCTGGATCAGCTGCTGCGCCAGTTTTTCGCTGGCGCGGAAGTCGGCTGAGAACAGGCCCTCATCGATACCCACCACCACCACCAGGGTCAGCTTGGGCAGGTCGTGGCCCTTGGCCAGGATCTGCGTGCCGACCAGGATGCCGGGCTGGTCGCCCAGTTTCGCCAGCTGCTGTTCCAGCGCGTCGCGCCGTGAGGTGGTGCCGCGGTCGATGCGCACCACCGGGAAGTCGGCGAAGGCCGCAGTGAGATGTTCTTCCAGGCGTTCGGTACCGATGCCCTGCGGTTGCAGTGCCAGGCTGCCGCAGGCCGGACATGCCAGCGGCGCCGGTTGCCGCGCGCCGCAGTGGTGGCACTGCAGGCGACGACCGCCACCATGCACGGTCATCGGCGCATCGCAGCGCTGGCATGGCGCGGTCCAGCCGCAGTCGTGGCACAGCAGCACCGGTGCGTAGCCGCGGCGGTTCTTGAACACCAGCACCTGCTGGCCACGCTGCAGATGCTCCCCGATGCCGGCCAGCACATCGGCCGAGAGGCCGTCATGCAGCGGGCGCTTGCGTACATCGAGGATGCGCACGCGCGGTGGCCGCGCATCGCCGGCGCGCTGTTTCAGGCGCAGGTGGGTGTAACGCCCGGCGTAGGCGTTGTGCAGGGTTTCCAGCGAGGGCGTGGCACTGCCCAGCAACACCGGAACGCCCAGCGACTTGGCCCGGACCAGGGCGAAATCGCGCGCGTGGTAACGGATGCCGTCCTGCTGCTTGTAGCTGCCATCGTGTTCCTCGTCGACGATCAGCAGGCCGGCCTGGGGCAGCGGCGTGAACACCGCTGAGCGGGTGCCGACGATGACGCGCGCTTCGCCGCGTGAGGCCGCTGCCCAGACGCGCGCGCGCTCGTTGTCGTTCAACCCCGAGTGCAGCGCATGCACGGCGATGCCGAGGCGGCCACGGAAGCGTGCCAGGGTCTGCGGGGTCAGGCCGATTTCCGGCACCAGCACCAGCGCCTGCCTGCCCTGCGCCAGGCAATGGATGATCGCCTGCAGGTAGACCTCGGTCTTGCCGCTGCCGGTCACGCCATCCAGCAGGAACGGCTGGAAGCCGTCGGCGGCAGTGATCGCGGCCACCGCCTCGGCCTGGTCCGGGTTGAGCGTGGGACCGGGCAGTGGCTGCGCGTGTTGGGGGGCCACGCTCAGCGCAACCCGCTCGGCCAGCCCGCGCTTGGCCAGGCTGCGCGCGGCGGTGCGCCAGTCCTGCATGCGTTCGCCCAGCACGTCCTCATCCACGATGGCTTCGGCCAGCAGCTCGGCCAGTTGCCGTGGACGGCTGCCGGCGCGCAGCTTTTCACGCTGGGCGTGGCCTTCGGTGGTCAGCTGCCAACCCCAGTGGTGTGTGTCGGGCAGGACCTCGCCATGGCGCAGCGGGCCGGGCAGGGCGGTGCTCAGCACCTCGCCCAGTGGCGCATGGGTGTAGCGCGCCAGCCATTGCAGGCTCTGCCACAGCTCCCCCTGCAGCAGCGGCTGCGGGTCGCACCAGGCCAGGGCCTGGCGCAGTCCCTGGCCGTCGTCGGTCTGGCCGTGCCCCACCACCACACCGACCAGCTCCCGGTTGCCGAACGGCACCTTCAGGCGGCAGCCGACCGCGACCGCCGGTGCATCGCCCTCCGGCGACAGGTAGTCGAACAGGCGGGACAGGGGGACAGGCAGGGCGACCTGCAGGGTCGGAATCGGTGAAAGCATCGGGCCAGTGTAACGGGCCATGCGCGCGCGAACGGCAGCAGCGGGAGCGGCGGGGCGGCGCCCGTTGAATCATAAATGTCACCTAAATATCGGTGTCCATTGGAGATTCAGTCTTATCCACATGTTCTGTGGATAACGTTGTGCGTTAACGGCCATCGGAAACGTAGAAGGCCGATGGCGACGGCCTCACGCTTGGGTTGGTCAAAAAATCGCCACACAACAAAAGACAATAAAATCAATATCTTAAGTGTGAAACAATGCTGAAACAGAGTGAATTCAGCCCGAAGCCACAGTTTTCGCCGGAGGGGGCGTGGTGCTGTGCACAACCTGCAGCACGAAGTGCCTGTGGGCGCAAGTCCTACGGGCGTCGATGGCCTGCCGTTATCATGCCGGCAGACCTTTGGAGTGACCGATGACGGCTGTGCCCGCCCCTGTTTCCTCGACCGCGGCCGGCGCGCTGTCGGCGTTCCTGCGTGGCGTCGAGCGCCGTGCCCTGGTGGTCGCTGAACTGCAGTGCGGCGATGCCGCGCGTGCCGAGCAGACCCTGGTGGCGGTGATGCGCGCCTTTGCCGCAGTGGCCAGCGACCTGCCGATGGCGCAGTGGCCGACCCGCTTCTGGACCCTTCTGGGCCAGCGCCAGGCGCTGCGCGAGCCGGTGGGCGGGCAGTGGCTGCCGCCGTTGGCCGTACTGGGCGCGATGCCGCCGCTGCCGCGCCTTGCGCTGCTGCTGCGGGTGGGTGGCAGCCTGGACGAGGGCATCGCCATGCGCGTGCTCGACCAGGACGAGGCGGGCTACCAGCACCTGCTGGCCGACGCCTGCCCGCGTGATGCCCACGGCCAGCCGGATGCCTCGGCCTGGCGCCAGTTGGCCGAACAGGTGCAGGCGCGTATCCGTGAGTTGCCGGCCGCGCGCCTGCAGCAGCTGCAGCAACCCGCCGCCGCGACCGCCCACAATGAAGCCCCGACCCCGAGCTGGCGCGCACCGCAGCGCGATGAGCGGGCGGCCGCCAATGGCAAGCGCCGTCGCACGAACGCCAAGCCACGTTGGCGCGGTCCGCTGATCCTGCTGGCGACCGTGGCGATACTGTTGGCCGCAGCGCTGGGCTGGCGCCACTGGCAGGGGCATTCCTTCGGCAGTGATGCACCGCTGCCGGAGGGGGTGGTGGGCGAAGCCGGTCCGGTGACGGTGGAAGCCCTGCCACCCAGCAAGGTCAACGCCACGCCGGATGCGACCACGGCCCAGGCCACGGACGACGCAGCGATGCTGGCCGATCGTGACTACCCGCTGGTTGCCGATGCCGACCTGTACGCGTGGACTGCCGCGGGCGGCCCGCTGCCGGTGGATGAATCGCAATCCAGGCCGAGCCGGCCGGAGCCGGCCAGTGCCACGCTGGAAACCGCTGCTGCCGATGAATAAGTCCGTGTTCGCCAGCCTGCTGCTGGCCCTGCCGTTGTCGCTGTCTGCCGCGCCGCAATCGTTGAACGTGCCGTTGCCGCCACCGACGTCGCCGGCCACCCCGGTGGCTCCGCCAGCACCGTCGACGGCAGCACCCTCTGGCTTCGCCCAGCTCGATGCGCAGCAGCAGCGCCAGCGCCGCGCCGACTACGCCGCCTGGCGCGCGCTGCCGGAAGGAGAGCGCGAGCGCATCCGCCAGGCGGCTGCGCGATTCAATGCGCTGCCTGCGGACCAGCAGCAGCGCCTGCGCCAACAGTTCCGCGACCAGGACCAGGCGTTCCGCGACGGGTGGCGGCTGGGCCCGCAACTGGGCCTGGAATTCCCCAAGCTGCATGGCTTGTTCGGCTTCGTGCCGCCGGAACAGCGCGAGACCGCGCTGGCCGTACTGCGCCAGCTCAGCCCGGCGCAGCTGGCCCAGCTGACTCTGGTCGCGCAGCGCACGCCACCGCAGGAACGCGACGCAGTGCGCAGCGCCTTCCTCGCCGTGCCCGCCGCCGAGCGCGACAGCTGGCTCAAGCGCCAGGCCGGCCAGTAAAAAAGGGGACGGAGGGGATTAAGTCGCATCCGGCACTAGCGGGCCTGAAACGACTTAATCCCCTCCGTCCCCTTTTTGTGTGGGGCGGCTGAAACCCAGCATTCACGCCATGTCATGGGAATGCTGGCGCCGCCCGCGTAAGATGGGCGCCCGCAACCCGGTGCCTGTGCCCTTCGCGCGCAACCGCAGTTCGCGTCAAGCACCTTATGTCTACTGCAACCTCCACGCCGCGCTTCAGCAAGGAAGTCGGCGCCACCGGTCTGCTCGCCCTGCCGCTTGTGCTGGGCCATGTGTCCACCGGTCTGATCTCCTTCGTCGACAACGTGATTGCCGGCCACCACGCCACGGCCACACTGGCCGCCGTCACCATCGGTACGGCACTGCTGTGGCTGCCGATGCTGATTCCGATCGGCACCCTGATCTCGCTCACCGCCTCGGTGTCGCAGCTGCATGGCGCCGGCCGCGAGCGCGAGATCGGCCCGCTGTTCCGCCAGGCACTGTGGCTGGCCTTGGGGCTGGGCCTGATCATGTTCACCTTCCTCACCGTGGTGCCGCCGCTGCTGCCGTCGTTCGGCATCGCGCCGGACATCGTGCCGGGGGCGACCGCGTTCCTGCATGCGGTGCGCTGGGGCGGACCTGCGCTGACCCTGTACTTCTGCATGCGCTATCTCAGTGAAGGCATGCACTGGACGCTGCCGACCATGCTGCTCGGCTTCGGTGGCCTGCTGGTGCTGGCACCGATGGGCTATGTGCTGGCCAACGGCAAGCTCGGCTTCCCGGAAATGGGCGCCGAAGGCCTGGGCATCGCCTCGGCGGTGATGATGTGGCTGCAGGCAATCGCCTTCGCCACCTACCTGTGGTTCACCAGGCGCTTCGCCCATCTGCAGCTGTTCTCGCATTTCGAAGGGCCGCGCTGGAAGGCGATCTGGGACTTGCTGCGCACCGGCCTGCCGATCGGCATCACCGTGCTGATGGAGGGCGGCCTGTTCATCGTCACCGCGTTGCTGATCGGCCGCCTTGGTGCCAACGAAGCCGCTGCGCACCAGATCGCGATCAATGTCGCGCAGCTGTGCTTCATGATCCCGATGGGCGTGGCCGAGGCCACCACCGTGCGCGTCGGCCATGCGGTCGGCCGTGGTGACGGCTTCGGCGTGCGGCGTGCGGCCTGGGCCGGTTACGCGATCATCATGGGCACGCAGACGTTGTCGGCGGCGGTGCTGCTGTTCGGCCACGATGCCATCGTCGGTGTGTACACCAACGACCTGGCAGTGGCCGGCCTGGCCTCGACCCTGCTGCTGTACGCGGCCACCTTCCAGTTCCCGGACGGCATCCAGGTGCTGTCGGCCGGCGCGCTGCGCGGCCTGAAGGACACCCGCGTGCCGATGTTCATCGCCATGTTCGCGTACTGGGGCCTGGGCATGCCGCTCGGCGCCGGGCTCGGCCTGGGGCTGGGCATGGGCCCGCAGGGCATGTGGATCGGCCTGATCGTCGGCTTGACCGCCGCTGCCATCCTGATGGGCTGGCGCCTGCGCCGCAGCAGCCAGCGCATCGGGCAATCCGCGCTGTCCTGATCTTCCCGCCCGCCACGTTCACCCGTGACGGGCGATCCCCTGACTTGTGTCCGATGCTGCATCACGCGGCACCGGCTATGCTGGTACCACGGCAAGAAGCCATCCGGAGCGTTCCATGAATCAACCCGTGCCCCCGCTGCCCCCGGCGCGTCGCAACCCCGTCGCCAGTTTCTTCATCGGGCTGTGGGACGTCATGAACTTCACCCGCCGGTTGATCCTCAACCTGGTGTTCTTCGGCCTGCTGTTCCTGCTGCTGGTGATGTTCGTCATCGCCGCCGGCATGGGCGCCGGTGCCAGCAAGTCGCTGCAGGACCGCACGACGCTGGTGATCGCGCCGGAAGGCCGCCTGGTCGAGCAGTTCAGCGCCGACCCGGTCAGCCGCGCGCTGGCCAAGGCGGTGGGTGACAACGGCGCCGAGGAGATCCAGCTGCGCGATCTGCTGCGGGTGATCGAGTCGGCCAAGGAAGACAAGAAGATCGAACGCGTGGTGCTGGAGCTGGACAAGCTGCAGCCGTCCGGTTTCGCCTCGCTGCGTGAGGTGGCCGCCGCGCTGCAGGACCTGCGCGCCTCCGGCAAGCAGCTGGTGGCCTACAGCGAGAGCATGGGCCAGTCGCAGTACCTGCTGGCCGCGCAGGCCGACGAGGTCTACCTGGACCCGATGGGTTCGGTCGTGCTCGAAGGCCTCGGCCGCTACCGCCAGTACTTCCGCACCGGCCTGCAGGACAAGCTGGGCGTGGACGTGCACCTGTTCAAGGTGGGCGAGTACAAGTCCGCGGCCGAGCCGTACGTGCTCGACGCGGCGTCGCCGGCCTCCAAGGAAGCCGACCTGTTCTGGATGAACGACGTGTGGCAGCGCTACCTGGGCGACATCGCCAAGGCCCGCCGCCTGGATCCGGCACAGCTGGCCGCCGGCATCGACACCCTGCCGGAAGGCATCGCTGCCGCCGGTGGTGACCTAGCCAAGTTCGCCCTGCAGCAGAAGCTGGTGACCGCGCTGAAGACCCGCGAGGAATTCGAGGATCTGATGATCGAGCGCGGCGTGGCCGACGAGGATGCCGACGGTGGTTTCCGCAACGTTGACTTCGGCCGCTACCTGGCCCTGCTCGACGCGCGCCGCAACCCGGTGGACTCGCGTCCGCAGGTGGCCGTGGTGGTGGCCGCCGGCGAAATCAGTGGCGGTGACCTGCCGGCCGGCCGCATCGGTGGCGAGTCGACCTCGGCGCTGCTGCGTGCCGCGCGCGACGACGACAACGTGAAGTCGGTGGTGCTGCGGGTGGATTCGCCGGGCGGTGAAGTGTTCGCCTCCGAGCAGATCCGTCGTGAAGTGGTAGCCCTGCAGGCCGCTGGCAAGCCGGTCGTGGTGTCGATGGGGGATCTGGCCGCTTCCGGTGGCTACTGGATCAGCATGAACGCCGATCGCATCTATGCCGATCCGTCGACCATCACCGGTTCGATCGGCATCTTCGGCATGGTGCCGAACTTCAGCCGCGCGCTGGACAAGATCGGCGTGCACACCGACGGTGTCGGCACCACCCGCTTCGCCGGCGCCTTCGATGTCACCCGCCCGATGGACCCGGCCGTCGGCCAGGTCATCCAGACGGTGATCAACAAGGGCTACGCGGACTTCACCGGCCGTGTCGCCGACGCCCGCAAGAAGCCGGTCGAGGCAGTGGACGAGGTCGCCCGTGGCCGCGTGTGGAGCGGTGCACAGGCCAAGGAACGCGGCCTGGTCGACGCCTTCGGTGGCCTGAAGGACGCGGTGGCCGATGCGGCCAGCCGCGCCAAGCTGGGCAAGGCCGATGCCTATCGCGTGCGCTACATCGAGAAGGCGGCCACGCCGTTCGCGCAGTTCGTCAGCGGTTTCGCCGGCAGCCGCGCCGGTGCCTGGATGCTGTCCGATTCGGGGATGGCGCGGATGATGCTGGCACGCACGATGCCGGAAGTGGACACTCAGTTGCGCTTCGTCGAGAACGCGGCCCGCGAGAAGGGCAATGGCGCTCCGGTGAAGGCGCTGGCGTACTGCTTCTGCGGATTCTGATCGGCAACGGTACCGAATGAAAACGCCCGGCTCTGGCCGGGCGTTTTCGTTCATGGGGTCGGATTCCTTGGCAGCACAAAGGTCTCTGACCCCACAGGTCATTGCGTCGCGTCGGCTTCGGCCTTGCGCTCACGCGCAGCGGCATCATCGACGGTTTTCTGCACGTCCTTGGCGCGGTCCAGCGGGTCGTTGATCGCACGCGACATCGCTCGTGGCACCGGTGGCTTCTCCGGGTTCGGCGTGGGCGGCCGCTGGCAGGCCGCCAGCAGCAGGCTGGCCAGCAGCGACGTGGACTGGATCAGGATACGCATGGCGGCTCTCCGCGGTGGGCGTATGGGCAAGTGTCGCATCCCCGGCCGAGCGCTGCCGTGAGCGCGTATCCTTGCGGCATCGAAACACAGCGGGCGCGGCCCCGGAGGACTCATGACCCAGCAACGGTGGCGCCTGGACGGCCAGACGGCCCTGATCACGGGTGCCAGCGCCGGTATTGGCCTGGCCATTGCGCACGAACTGGCGGGCCTCGGCGCCGACCTGATGATCGTCGGCCGCGACATCGACATGCTGGAAACGGCGCGCGACGAACTGCTGGATGTCTATCCGCAGCACCAGGTGCACGCGCTGGCGGCCGATGTCTCCGATGACGAGGACCGTCGGCAGATCCTGGACTGGGTGGAAGATCACAGCGATGGCCTGCACATCCTGGTCAACAATGCCGGTGGCAACGTCACCAAGGCGGCCACGGAATATTCCGAGGACGAATGGCGCAAGATCTTCGAGACCAACCTGTTCTCGGCCTTCGAGCTGTCGCGCTACGCGCATCCGCTGCTGGCCCGGCACGCGTCGTCGTCGATCGTCAATGTCGGCAGCGTGTCCGGGCTGACCCATGTGCGCAGTGGCGTGGTCTATGGCATGACCAAGGCGGCGATGCACCAGATGACCCGCAACCTGGCCGTCGAGTGGGCGGAGGATGGCATCCGGGTCAACGCGGTGGCGCCCTGGTACATCCGCACGCGGCGCACGTCCGGTCCGTTGTCGGACCCGGACTACTACGAGGAAGTGATCAACCGCACGCCGATGCGCCGCATCGGCGAGCCGGAGGAAGTGGCCGCAGCCGTTGGCTTCCTGTGCCTGCCGGCGGCCAGCTATGTCACCGGCGAATGCATCGCGGTGGATGGCGGCTTCCTGCGCTACGGGTTCTGATCTTCCAAAGGGTAGTGCCGGCCGCTGGCCGGCAACTGGAATCATTTGAAGATCCTGCGATTGCCGGCCAGCGGCCGGCACTACCGGGTGGCTGTCACCCCGGTACCGGGCAGTTGCTGGCCTCCAGCACGCCCTGCAGCCGTTCGCGTTCCCCACGGGCGTTGTCGCGGTTTTCCGGCGAGGCGAACCGCTCACGGCCACGTGCGTCGCGGAAGCGTTGCTGCCAGCTGCTGCAGCGCTGCGCGTCCGGCAGTTCCTCGCAGCGGTCGCGCACCACTTCGCAGCCGGCGGCATTGACCGGCGTGGCGCCGCCCAGTCCCTGCACGGTCATCAGTTCGCAGCGCCCGGGGGCGGCTTCGTATTCGTGCAGGTAGCCACCGCCCTGGCTGTCGGTGCACTGGAAGATCGGTGGCAGCGGCGGCTTCGGCGGCGCATTGCTGTCCGGCGCGGCATCGGCCTGGCGTGGCAGCGATGCACTGTCGAGTATCAGATCGCCGCCTTCGCGTTCGACCATGCCAGCTTCCATGATCGTGCGTCCTTCGCCGGGGCGACGAGGCGCGGGTGCGGGAACGGACGGCGCAGTGGCCGCGGCCGGTCCGGGCGCGGCCGGCACGGGTGCCGCTGACGCCGGCGCCGGCGGAGCACTGGCCGGCACCCTCACCACCTGCTGCTTGCTGCCGGCAGGGCAGGGCGTGCGTTGCAGGGTGGGCACATCGCTGCTGCTGGAGGTACAACGGTAGATCACCCCGTCGTCGGCCAACGCGTTGCCGGCGAACAGGCCCAGGGCCAGCCAGATCAGGTTCTTCATGCGCACAGCGTACATGCCCCGGCAGGCATCGCGCTCAGCGTTCGCAGTCCCGCGACAGGCGCGCGTCGATGCCACGCTGTTCATTGCTGATGGCGGTGCGCTCACTCTGCAGCGCGCTGTTGTAACGGCGGTCCAGTTCCCAGCGGCGGTCACGCAGGCGCGCACAGACGTCCTGCGGCGGCAGCGCATGGCAGCTGTCACGGACCAGCACGCTGCCGGCCGGCACCTGCACGCCGACGCCCACCGCAGGCGGCCGGTAGCCTGTGCCTTCACCGATCGGCGCACCGACCGGCGTGCCGAAGCCCGGGCGTGGACCGGGATGGACCGCGCCGTGGTGCCCGTGCGGGAGCCACACGCTGGTCCACAACGGGACCCAGCGCGGATTGCCCTCGTTGCTGTCGCTGGTGTAGCGGCGACCGTCGTCGCTCACGCACTCGTACAACGGTTGTGGCGGCTGGATGTAGACGTGGCGGACTTCGCGATCGCGCATCACCGGAACCTCGCTGGGCGCCGCGGGAGGGGCGTCACTGCGCACCACCCGGGGTGCCGGATCGCGCGGGCGCTGCAGGTCACGCACCTCCTGCCGGCCGCTGCTGCAGGGCCTGTCCTGCAGGGCCACGGCGCCATTGCTGGCGACGCAGCGGTAGACGCGCACGTCCTCGGCGGCCGGTGCGGTCCATGGCAGCAGCAGGCACAGGCCCAGGGCGGTGCGCAGCAGGTTCATGGCGGCAGGGTGCGTGATTGTGCGTGGCAGTGCAATCGTCCGCTCAGGAGCGCAGCACGTTGCCGCTGAGCGCGTCGCGGATCGGGGTGGGCTGGGCCAGGCCGCCGGTTTCGCCATCGAGGATGCCATCGAGCAGGCGCAGCAGGCGTGGATCCAGCTCGGCACGGCTGCGTGCCGGTGGTTCACCGGCCAGGTTGGCGCTGGTGGAGACGAGGGGCCCCCCCCAGGCGCGGCACAGGGCGGCGACCAGCGGGTGCGCGCTGATGCGCACGGCGATGCCGCTGTGCTCGCCGGTAATCCAGGGCTGGGCGCGCGGACCGGCCGGCAGGATCCAGGTGTTGGCACCCGGCCAGCTGGCCAGCACCGCGCGCTGGCGGGCATCGGGCAACGCCTGCAGGCGCACCCAGCCCTCCAGCTGCGACAATTCGGCGGCGACCAGGATCATGCCCTTCTCGATCGGGCGCTGCTTCAGCCGCAGCACCATGTGCACCGCCGCCTCATGCGAGGGATCACAGCCCAGGCCCCAGACCGCTTCGGTCGGATAGGCGATCACGCCGCCGGCGCGGAGCGTGGCGACAGCAGAGTCCAGGGTGAGTTCTTTCATGGCGGCGACCGGCCCGACGTGGGCCCCCATTATCCCCCTGCGGCGTGCAGAAGGGGTGGACCCTGGCCCGGTAGTGCCGGCCGCTGGCCGGCATCGGGTGCTTCTGGATGTTGCCGGCCAGCGGCCGGCACTACCCCTTATCCACGCATGGCGTGAATCTACTTCGCGGCTTTCTTGACGGCCTTCTTCGCCGGTGCCTTCTTTGCAGCGGCCTTCTTTACCACGGCCTTCTTCGCCGCCTTCTTGGCAGGCGCTTTCTTGGCTGCGGCCTTCTTCGGCGCCGCTTCCTTCTTCACCGCCGCCTTCTTGGCCGGTGCCTTCTTCGCGGCAGCCTTCTTGGCGCCGAAGCCCTTGCGCACGGGCTTGCCGGTTTCTTCCATCAGCTGCTGCACTTCGGCCAGGGTCAGCGATGCCGGCTCGCGATCCTTGGGGATCTTGCCGTTCATCCTGCCGTCGCTGATGTACGGGCCGAAGCGGCCGTTCAGCACCTGGATGTCGCTGCCCTCGAACTCCTTGATGATCCGGTTGCGCGCGATCTCTTCCTTCTCTTCGATCAGGAACACGGCGCGGGCCAGGTCGATGGTGTACGGGTCGTCTTCCTTCTTCAGCGAGGCATAGGTGCTGCCGCGCTTGGCGAACGGGCCGAAGCGGCCGATGCCGACGCTGACCGGCTCGCCGTTGTCCTCGCCCAGCGCGCGTGGCATCAGGAACAGTTCCAGCGCGTCTTCCAAGGATATGGTGTGCATCGACTGGCCGGGGCGCAGCGAGGCGAATTTCGGCTTCTCCTCGGCGTCCTCGGCGGTGCTGCCGATGGCGGCGTAAGGCCCGAAGCGGCCGAGGCGCACGCTGACCGGCTTGCCGGTCTTCGGGTCGGTGCCGAGCTCGCGCGCGCCACTGGCCTCGGCGCGGTCCACCGATTCCTTCTTGTCTTCCACCAGCTCCTTGAACGGCTCCCAGAAGCGGGCCATCAGCGGGATCCACTCTTCTTCGCCACGCGAGACGGCGTCGAGCTCGTCTTCGAGCTTGGCGGTGAAGTCGTAGTCCACGTACTGGGTGAAGTGGCTGGACAGGAACTTGGACACCGCGCGGCCGACGTCGGACGGGCGGAAGCTGCGGCCTTCCATTTCCACGTACTTGCGGAACAGCAGGGTCTGGATGATCGAGGCGTAGGTCGACGGACGGCCGATGCCGTACTCTTCCAGCGCCTTCACCAGCGCCGCTTCGGTGTAGCGCGGCGGCGGCTGGGTGAAATGCTGCTCGGCCTGGATGCGTTCCAGCGGCACGCGGTCGCCCGGCTTCATCGCCGGCAGCTTGCGGCCTTCGTCCTCGTCTTCGGCGCTCTTGTTGTCCTTGCCTTCCTCGTACACGGCCAGGAAGCCGGGCACCACCACGGTGGTACCGCTGGCACGGAACACGTGCTCGCTGCCAGCGGACAGGTCGACGCTGACCGTGTTGAGCGTGGCCGGGATCATCTGGCAGGCGACGGCGCGCTTCCAGATCAGTTCGTACAGGCGGCGCTCGTCGTCGGTCAGGAAGCGCGCCACCTGGGCCGGGGTGCGCAGGGCCGAGGTCGGGCGCACCGCCTCGTGCGCTTCCTGGGCGTTCTTGGACTTGGTCTGGTAGGTGTTCGGCTGGTCGGGCAGCGAGGCGATGCCGTAATCACGGGCGATCACGTCGCGGATTTCGGCCAGCGCGTCCTGCGACAGGTTCACCGAGTCGGTACGCATGTACGAGATCAAGCCGACGGTGCCTTCGTCACCGATCGCCACGCCTTCATACAGCTTCTGCGCCACCTGCATGGTCTTGCGGGTGGTGAAACCGAGCTTGCGCGAGGCTTCCTGCTGCAGGGTGGAGGTGGTGAACGGCGGCGCCGGGCGGCGCTTGCGCTCCTTGCTGGCCACGTCGGTGACATGCAGCGAGCCCTGCGCGGCCTGCTGGATGCGCAGGCGGGCGGCTTCGGCGGTGTCGCCGTCGGTGATGGTGAACTGCTCGAATTTCTGCCCGTCCAGCTTGATCAGCTTGGCGTTGAAGTGCTGCGACGGGTGTGCGCACTCGGCGGCGATCGACCAGTACTCGCGGGCGATGAAGGCTTCGATCTCTTCCTCGCGCTCGACGATCATGCGCAGCGCCGGGCTCTGCACGCGGCCGGCGGACAGGCCGCGCTGGACCTTGCGCCACAGCACCGGCGACAGGTTGAAGCCGACCAGGTAGTCCAGCGCGCGGCGCGCCTGCTGGGCATCGACCAGGTCGCTGGCGATCGCGCGTGGCTGGCTGATCGCTTCCTTGATGGCGCGCGGGGTGATCTCGGTGAACACCACGCGCTGCATCGGCTTGTCCTTGACCAGCCCGCGTTCCTTCAGGATCTCGGCGATATGCCAGCTGATCGCTTCACCTTCGCGATCCGGGTCGGTCGCCAGCAGGATGTCGTCGGCGCCCTTGGCGGCCTTGGCGATCGCGTCGACATGTTTTTCGTTCTTGTCGATCACGTCGTAGTGCATGGCGAACCCGTTGTCCGGGTCGACCGCGCCTTCCTTCGGAATCAGGTCACGCACATGCCCATACGAGGCCAGGACGGTGTAGTCCTTGCCGAGGTATTTGTTGATCGTCTTGGCCTTGGCCGGCGATTCGACGATGAGCAGGTGCTTGGGCATGGCAGCAGTGTCTGTGGGGCGAGCCGCAGGGGAGGGGCCGCTAGGGTGGAGCAAACGGCCGCATTAGTGAAGCGGCCACGGACAAATCAATACGCTGAACGCCCGGTAGTGTGCCGGGCGTTCAGGTTTCACCTTATTAGAGGAATCACGCCCGGCCAGCCCCTGTCAAGCAGCCAGACGTGAGGATGGCCGTTCATGAGGCCATCTTGGCGATGAAGCCGACCGCGGCCACCAGCAGCACCAGGCCCGCCAGCACCAGCAGGCCGGTGAGCACCAGGATCACGATGGTGACCGTGCCCAGCTCATGGCGCTGCAGGTGCGGCTGGTCGGTGTAGGCCCAGCGGTCGACCACCAGGGTGTCGCAGATCATGTCGTGCAGGCCCTGCTTGCGCTCGGTGAAGGCGGCCATCAGGAAGCCGATGCCGAGGGTGAAGCTGCTCAGCAGCATGGCCCAGTAGCGGCCGAAGGCGCGGCCCTTGGTCAGGCGATCGCCGTTGCTGCGCACGACCTTGATGCCGACCGCCATCTTGCCCAGCGTAGCGCCACCCTGCGAGGAATGGAACCAGGTGTAGTAGGCAACGCCGATGGCCATGTTGATCAGCGCGCTGGCCACCTGCGCGACGATTTCGATGGAGGTCTCGCCGCTGCCCACCGCGCCCATGCTGGCGCCAAGCACCACGCCGATGATGGCGCCGATGATGCCGCCCGGAATGGCCAGCACGAAGTAGTCGATCATGTACGCCGCTACGCGCTTCCAGAAGCCTGCGTAGACCACCTCGCCGCCGATCACCGGCTGCGGGCCACCGGCACCGGAAGCGGCCGGGGCGCTGTAGGGCGAGCTGCTGAGCGCGCCCGTGCCAGGCAGCGGTGCAGTGCCGTTGTCGATGGCGGCGTAGTCGCCGCGCAGGTCGAAGCCGCCGCTGGCGGTGGCCGTGCTGGCATCGGCCAGTGTCTGCAGGCCGAGCTCATCGACCACCTGGCGCAGTGCAGCCCACTGGGCCATGCCTTCGCGCCAGACCAGGGTGTCCAGGTTCAGTTCGCCCCGCTGGAAGCGCTGGCGGATTTCCTGGACCGGCAGCGGGCCCTGGCGTTGCTGTCCTTCGGCGTAGTACCACTCGGTCATTGCATGTTCCCTGTTGGATCGTCCTTGGAGGTGCTGCCGTGCACGTGGCTCAGCCGCGGCACGACGGCGGCAGGTACTTGTCGTCGCTTTCACCGCTGCATTCCCAGCGGCCGCTGTCGCGATCATATTCCAGCCACAGCAGGTCGCCATCGAGGCTCTTGCCGGGCACGGCCAGCGTTGCTTCGATGCCGCAGTGGCCGTTGTTGAAGCGGCCGATGTTCACCGCCGACAGGCCGGCCTGGGTGAAATCACCCGGCGCCGGGAAACCGGCATCGTTGGCACCGGGGCAGCGGCCTTCGTCGTCGGCGAAGTGCTGCACCTGCTGTTTCAGCGGCTGCAGGGCATTGACCGCGGTGGCAACCTTGGCACGCACGGTGTAGTCGTTGTAGGCAGGCAGGGCGATCGCCGCGAGGATGGCCATGACCGGCACCAGCACCAGCAGCAGGCCGCCGCCGATGATCGCGGTCAGGGCGCAGCCGGAGAGCTTCTTTTTCGGCGGCGGCAGCACCCCGGCCGGGGTCTGCGTGGCATAGGGCGTGGACGGTGGCAGCACCGGTGGTTGCGGCGGCGGCGGCGCAACCGGTTCCGGTTCGGGCTCCGGCTCGGGTTCCACGGCCGGCGCGGCGACGTCCAGCGCCGGCACGATCAGGCCCAGCTCATCGACCACGCTGCGCAACGGCTGCCATTGCGGCAGGCCGTCGCGCCAGACCAGGGTGTCCAGGGAGATCTGGTTGTTGCGGAACAACTCGACCAACTGTTCCGCCGGCAGCGGGCCTTGCTGCCGGTTGCCTTCTGCGTGGAACCACTCGCTCACGGGGACGCTCCTGAATGCGCTATGCCCCCAAGTGTACGGTCAGTGCAGGGGTTCTGGCTCGTCCATGAACATCTGCGTCTCCATCCAGGCGTAGGCCGCTTCGGAGCCGGGCTGGTTGAACAGCACCATCAGCACGACCCACTTCAGGTCGTCCAGGTCCAGTTCGTCCTGGTCCAGGGCCATCGCCCGGTCCAGCACCAGCTCGCGCTGGTCGGCGTCGAGGATGCCGTGCTGTTCCAGGTACAGCAGGAAGCCGCGGCATTCCACGTCCAGCTTGTCCAGCTCGGGGCCGTGGTAGATGCGCACGGGGCCATCGACCCGCGCCTGGGCCACGCTCGGCCGCTGCGCGGCCAGGGCATCGAGCCAGTCGAACGCCTTGTTGATCTCGGTGGGGCTGAAACCGGCCTGGATCAGGCCGTTCTGGAGCGAATCGCGGTCACGGATCAGGTCCGCATCTTCGCTGAAATAGTGTTCAAACAGGTACAGCAGTACATCCAGGATGCTCTCTTTCATTGCCCCTCGGCCTGCGTCGCGCGACGCTGTGGAGGTGAAGAAACTAGGGAGTTCGACAGTAGCGGCCGTGTACGCACACCACGATTCCCGCCAGTTCCATGGCCAGCAGCATGGAGGACACCTGTGACGCCGTCAATCCACAACGCGTGATCAGTGAATCCATACCGCTTGGGTTGTGGTCCAGCGCCCGCCACAAGCACTGGTAGTCAGGGTCGTCGGCCCAGCGCGCCGGCAGGAGCGCCGGCGGTGCCTGTTCAGTGGGGGTGGCCAACCGCGATTGCAAGCCCGGCAGCTGCTGGCGAAGGGCGGGGGCGAGCAGTTCCAGGACCTCCTCGGGGCGCTCGACCAGCGCCGCGCCCTCGCGGATCAGGCGATGGCAGCCGGTCGCGCGCGGGTTGAGCACCGACCCGGGCAGGGCACAGACCTCGCGGCCTGCCTCGGCGGCCAGGCGCGCGGTGATCAGCGCGCCCGAGCGCTGCGCGGCCTCGACCACCACGGTGGCCAGCGCCAGTCCGGCCACCAGCCGGTTGCGCGCAGGGAAGTGGCTGGGACGGGCAGCCGTGCCCGGCAGGTACTCGCTGAGCACCACGCCTTCGGCGGCGATCCGCGCCTGCAGCCGCGCGTGGCTGTCCGGATAGGCCCGGTCAGGGCCGGTGCCGATCACTGCCATGGTGCAGCCGCCGGCCTCCAGCGCAGCCTGGTGCGCGGCCGCATCGATGCCTGCGGCCAGGCCGCTGGTCACCGCCAGGCCGGCCTCGACGAAGCAGCCGGCAAAACGCGCGGCCAGTGCACGCCCGCCCGGGGTGGGCGAGCGGCTGCCGACCAGCGCCACCGAAGGGCGCCAGGCCAGGCAGGGATCACCGGCCACGAACAGCGCCAGCGGCGGGTTGGGTACCTCCAGCAGTGATGGCGGAAAGGCCGGATCGGTACACGGCAGCAGGTGATGGTTGTCCTGTTCCAGCCAGCGCCGGGCGGATGTCCAAGCCCGGGTATCGGGGCGTTCCAGGGCGGCGCACTGCTCCGGCGTGCAACCGTGCGCACGCCAGGTCGCAGTGCCTTGCGCGATGGCGGTTTCCGCATCGCCCGCGGCCTGCAGCAGGGCCCGTCGGGACGCCAGTGCGCCTCCCGCCATCAACAGGCGCAGCAGCGCCTCGTATGCATGTGTGGTCATCCCCCACTATCGGCCGCACACAACAAAGGCGCCCTAGGGCGCCTTCGCATGTGGCTGTCAGGTTTTGCCGGAGGTGCCTGCCGGCCCGCGGCCGGCACTCCAGTGGTGGCCGGGGCAGTCCGGCAACCGTTACTTCGCGTCTGGGTGCAGCGCGTTGTAGCCCACCTGCACCGGCTTCACGCCCTGCATCACCAGCGCGTAGCTGACGTTGTCGAAGGTGCGGAACACCATCGCATGCGCGGCATATTCATCCGGCAGCGAGACCCGGCCTGCGCCGGTGCTGAGCGAGTCGTCCATGCGCGAGGAGGTCGGGTACTTCATGCGGTGCGCTACATGGCGGCCCGGGCGCCACAGCGAGAACACGGTGCCGTTGTCCACGCCCTGGGCACGGCCGGCCGAAATCGCGATCACGTCGCGTGGGCCACCGGCGGTGAACATGTCGGTGACCGCCAGCACGCGCACGTCCACGCCCTCGACACCCGCAGCGGGTACGTGGGGCACGAACTGCAGGTCGTACGGCCGGGCTTCGACCGGCACCAGGCGGTCGCCGGCGCGCACTTCGCGGCCGCCGACGTTCTTGTCCAGCACCAGCGTGGAGGCCTCGACCTTGCCGCCGGCGATCTGGGTGATGGTGCCGGTGGCGACCTGGGCCAGTTCGTAGCCGAGCACGCCACGACGTGCGTTGGGTGCGTTGTAGGCCTTCCACAGGTTGCCGCTGCCCGGGGTGACGTCGCCGTTGGCGGTCAGGTCCTCGGTCGGCTTGGGCTGGGCGTAACGCACGGTCGGGCGTACCACGGCCCAGCGCTGGCCCACCTGGGCATCCGCCAGGCGCACGTAGACGGTGTCGCCACCGGACACGCGCAGGCGGCTGTCCTCCAGGCCGACGACGTAGGGCAGCTGCTTGACGCTGTCGACAACGCTCAGCTGCTTCAGGAACGGCTCGACCTGGGCCAGCGGAATGGCGTCGATCGGGGCCTCCTGGCGCGGACCGGCCTGGGACACGGTCACCCGGTCCAGGTAGGCCAGGCTCAGCACGTCACCTGGATAGATCAGGTGCGGGTTGGCGATCTGCGGATTGGCTTGCCAGATCTCCGGCCACAGCCAAGGCTTCTGCAGGAAACGTGCGGCGATATCCCACAACGTATCCCCTTTTCGGACCACATAGGTGTCCGGGTGCCCGCCATTCACTTCCACGGCGGTAGCATAGGCAGCCACGGTCAGCATCGCCGCGGCGACGACCGTACGAAAACGAAGCAACATAGGTGTGAAGCCCTGATTCCCCAACAGGTCCACGCACTATAGTCCAGAAACCGGGGCGCAAGGCAAGCGTTGGAGCTAGAATCTGCGACGTATGCCGGCGTGCCGGCCCCCTACCCGGAAACAGCCATGGCCCTTCTCCCCATTCTCGAGTTCCCCGATCCGCGCCTGCGTACCAAGGCTGCGTTGATCGACGCCGCCGAAGTCACCACGCCGGCCTTCCAGGAACTGATCGACAACATGTTCCTGACCATGTACGACGCCCCGGGCATCGGCCTGGCCGCCACCCAGGTGGACGTGCACAAGCGCTTCATGGTCATCGATGTCAGCGAAGAGAAGAATGAACCGCATGTGTTCATCAACCCGGAAATCGTCGCCAAGGACGGGGGCCGGGTGTACCAGGAGGGCTGCCTGTCGGTCCCGGGCATCTTCGCCGACGTGACCCGCGCTGACACCATCACCGTGAAGTACCTGGACCGCAACGGCCAGGAGCAGCAGCTGGAGGCCGGTGAAGTGCTGGCCACCTGCATCCAGCACGAGATGGACCACCTGGACGGCAAGCTGTTCATCGACTATCTGTCGCCGCTCAAGCGCGAGATGGTCCGCAAGAAGCTGGCCAAGCAGCGCAAGCACGTGGCGTGATCGCCAATCCGGGCCGCCCTCCGGGTGGCCCGTGCCTGCGCGACGCGCGCGGGCTGTACGGCGCCGGCCGACGGCGCCGTTTTCTTTCCTGCACGAATCCATCCTGCAAGTGGGGTAGCCATGAGGATTGTCTTTGCCGGTACGCCGGAATTCGCGGTGTCGTCGCTGCGCGCCGCGGCGCGCCACCACGAGGTCGTGGCCGTCTATACCCAGCCTGATCGCCCGGCCGGGCGCGGCCGTGGCCTGGCACCGTCGCCGGTCAAGCTCGAAGCCGTGGCCCGTGGCATTCCGGTCTACCAGCCCGAATCACTGAAGGATGAAGCTGCCCAGCGGCAGCTGCGCGACCTGCAGCCGGACCTGATGGTGGTGGTCGCCTACGGCCTGATCCTGCCCAGGGCGGTACTGGCGATCCCGACCCACGGCTGCTGGAACGTGCATGCCTCGCTGCTGCCGCGCTGGCGCGGTGCCGCGCCGATCCAGCGCGCGATCCAGGCCGGTGACGCAAAGACCGGCGTGTGCCTGATGCAGATGGAAGCCGGCCTGGATACCGGCCCGGTGCTGCTGCACCAGGAGCTGCCGATCGCGGCCACCGATACCGGCGGCCAGCTGCATGACAAGCTGGCCGAACTGGGCGCACAGGTGCTGTCCGACGGCCTGGGCCTGCTGCGTGCCGGCATCAAGCCGATCGCGCGGCCGCAGCCCGAGCAGGGCGTGACCTACGCGCACAAGCTGGACAAGGCCGAAGCCCGCCTGGACTGGGCGCAGGACGCCGATGCACTGGCGCGCACCGTGCGCGCCTTCAATCCGTGGCCGATCGCCGAGGCCACGCTGGCCGGCGAGCGCGTGCGCATCCACGGCGCGGTCGCTCTTGACCTGGCCCACGGCCAGGCGCCGGGAGCGGTGCTGGCGGCCGGCCGCGATGGTATCGACATCGCCTGCGGCCAGGGCGCGCTGCGCCTGCGCACGCTGCAGCGCGAAGGCGGCAAGGCGATCACCGCCGCCGACTACCTCAATGCCCGCCGCGACCTGCACGTGGGGGCATAAGCGGTGTCGAAGCAGAATGATTTCTCCGTCGCCAAGGCGGCGCCGGGCGCGGCCACCCGCATGCTGGCCGCACGCGTACTGGCGCAGGTGTTCACCCGTGGCCGCTCGCTGAAGGCGGAACTGGCCTGGGCACTGCCCAAGCTGGCCGACAGTCGTGATCGGGCCTTGCTGGAAGCGCTGTGCTTTGCAGTCCTGCGCCGCCGCAGTACCTACGACGCTGCCTTGCAGTCGTGGATGCAGAAGCCACTGTCGGCGCGTGATGCCGACCTGCGCACGCTGCTGATGGTGGGCTTCGCGCAGCTGGACGTGCTGGAACTGCCGGCGCATGCGGCCCTGTCGGCCACGGTCGACGCCGCCCGCGCGCTGGGCCGTGAGCGCCAGGCCGGGCTGGTCAACGCGATCCTGCGCCGCGCGCAGCGCGAGGGGTTCCCGGAGCAGCCTGCGCGTGACGCCTTTCCGGCGTGGCTGGCCGATGCCGTCGAGCGCGACTGGCCGTCCCAGGCCCAGGCGATCTTTGCTGCCAGCCTGCAGCCGGCGCCGCTGTGGCTGCGTGCCAACCGCCAGCAGGGGGGGCGTGACAAGGCGCTGGCCACGCTGGCCGAGGCCGGCATTGCTGCCGAAGCCAGCCCGCTCAGCGCCGACGCGCTGCGCCTGGTGGCGCCCATCGCGGTGAACCAGTTGCCGGGGTTCGCCGACGGTGCGCTGTCGGTGCAGGACCTGTCGGCGCAATGTGCGGCGGACGCGCTGGCACCGGCGTCCGGCGCCCGCGTTCTGGACGCCTGCGCGGCACCGGGTGGCAAGTCGGCGCACCTGCTGGAGCGTGACCCGAGCCTGCGCCTGCTGGCGCTGGATATCGATGCGCGTCGCCTGGCGCGTGCCCGCGATACCTACACCCGCACCGGTGTAGGTGAGGGCGCGCAGACCCGGGTGGCCGATGCCAGCGACCCCGGTGCGTGGTGGGATGGCACACCGTTCGACGCCATCCTGCTGGATGCGCCGTGTTCGGCCACCGGCGTGATCCGCCGCCAGCCGGACGTGATGTTCCACCGCCGCGCCGAGGATATCGATGCGCTGGTCGGCGTGCAGGCCCGCCTGCTGGAGGCCTGCTGGTCGATGCTGCGCCCGGGCGGCGTGCTGCTGTACGCCACCTGTTCGATCCTGCGCGCCGAGAACATCGATCAGGTGCGGGCCTTCCTGAAGTGGCATCCGGACGCGGTGGCACAGCCGCTGGATGACAGATTCGGCCTGGACTGCGAGGGGATCGCGCGCCAGCGACTGCCGGGTGACAGCGATGCTGACGGTTTCTTTTACGCGCGTCTGCTAAAAACGGCCTGACCCCCCGCTGACGTTGCGAGTCCCATGCTGAAATCCCGCGCGTCGCGCGAGACGTGGTTGTTCGTGGTGATGGCCCTGCTGGTGCTGGGGGCCGGGCTGGGCCTTCGTGATCCGTGGCCGTCGGACGAGCCGCGCTTCGCGCTGGTGGCCAAGCAGATGTTCGACAGCGGCCACTGGCTGTTCCCGCACCGCGGGACCGAGCTGTACTCGGACAAGCCGCCGATGCTGATGTGGTGGCAGGCCACGCTGTACAGCCTGGTCGGGCAGTGGCGCGTGGCCTTCCTGCTGCCGTCGCTGCTGGCGGCACTGGGCACGCTGTGGTGCGTGGTCGACCTGGGCCGGCGGCTGTGGACGCGGCGGGTGGGGCTGTATGCCGGCTGGGCGCTGCTGTTCGCGCTGCAGTTCACCTTCCAGGCGAAGAAGGCGCAGATCGATCCCCTGCTGCTGCTGTTCATCACCCTGGCCAACTACGGCCTGCTGCGCCACCTGCTGCTGGGGCCTGCCTGGCGCTGGTGGTGGCTGGGCTGGTTCTTCGCCGGCATCGGCGTGATCACCAAGGGCGTGGGCATGCTGGCGCTGCTGATGATCGTGCCCGCGGCAATCGCCACGGCGCTGCGGTGGCCACGGGTGGGCCTGCACGCGCGCGAGGCGCGCTTCTGGCTGGCGCCGCTGGCCTTCCTGCTGGCGGTGTCGTTGTGGCTGGCGCCGATGCTGCTGGCCGGCTTTGCCACCGGCTCGGACGAATATCGCGCCTACATGGACGATATCCTGTTCCAGCAGACGGCGCGGCGCTACACCCATTCCTGGGATCACCACCAGCCCGCCTGGTACTTCCTGGCGACGATGCCGCTGATGTGGATCCCGGCATTCCTGGCCCTGCCCTGGGCGATTCCGGCCTGGCGCCGCCGACTGCAACGCCGCGACGCGCGCTATCTGCTGCCGCTGGCCTGGTGGCTGATGGTGGTGCTGTTCTTCTCGATTCCCGCCGGCAAGCGCGACGTCTACATCCTGCCGGCGCTGCCGATGTTCTGCCTGGTGCTGGCACCGCTGTTGCCGGGGTTGCTGAAGCGACGCGATGTGCAGGCCGTGGTGGGGCTGTTCACCGGCCTGCTGTCATTGGGCCTGGCCGTGGCTGGCGCGATGGCGGTGCTGGGTGACCCGGCCTTCGAGCTGCGCCTGACCCATAGCCGCGGGCTCGCCCCCGGGGCCGTCGACGCGCTGGCGTGGACGATCCTGGCGATGGGCCTGTGGGGCGGATTGAGCCTGCTGGCCTGTGGCCGTCGCCGGCAGCTTGCGCTGGTGTCGACCCTGGCGGTGGTCTGGGTGCTGTACAGCCTGGTCGGCTACCCGCTGCTGAACGATTCCAGTTCGGCCCGTGGCCTGATGCGCGCGGTCGGTACCCGCCTGGGCCCCGATGCCGAGCTGGGGCTGGTGGCCTGGAAGGAACAGCACCTGCTGCTGGCCGACCGTCCCGCAGCGACCTTCGGTTTCGAGACTGACTGGGACGAGCAGCTGGTGGCGGCCACGCGCTGGCAGCGGCTGGCGCCCGGACGCCGTTGGCTGCTGGTCCACGAGTACGCGATGCTGTCGTGCGTCGACCGCAACCGCTCCGAACTGGCCGGCGTGGCCAACCGGCGGCGCTGGTGGCTGGTGCCGGCGGCGGCGGTGACGGTGCCGTGCGTGGTCACTGCCGAGGAGCGGGAACGTGAACGGCGTTTGCAGGAACATGACTAGCCAGCACGATTTCCGCTTGTCCAGTCTGCCCAAGCGGGTCCAAAGGCAGTAAAACAGCAGGCTGGGACGGGCCGCGTTGGCCCGTCCCATTCTTCCAGCAGATTGCAGCGATACTTCCCGACGTGCCAGCTTCACCGGACAACCTGAACCTCATGGCCGGCGACCCGCTGGGCGTTCCCGTCGGTGGGCGTCACGGGGTTGCACACGGGCTGGCCCAGCTGGGGCTGTTCTGCCTGCCGGCACTGGTGCTGACCGTGCCGATCAACCTGTTGCCGTATGGTCTTCTGCTGCTGCTCAGCACCCTGCTGGCGCCGGAGCTGCTGTGGCGCGCGCGGGGCATGGCCGGCCAGCCGGTGAAAGTGCTGGTCTGGCTGATGCTGGCGGTGCTGGCGCTCGGCGTACTGTCGGTGGTGCTGTTCGAACAGGGCCTGCGTGACGTCGACAACCGTTCGCGGTTCGTGGTGATCCCATGGATCGCGCTGTGGATCTGCGCGCTGCGTCCCAGCCTGCGGTGGCTCTGGTACGGCTCGTTGACCGGCCTGCTCGCCACCTTCGTGATGTCGCTGTGGCAGGTGCTGGGCGGCGCCCCGCGCGCGGAGCTGTTCACCAACGCCATCGTGCTGGCCGACATCGTGATGGTGTTGATGGTGCTGCTGGTGTTCTGCCGCCCGTCGCGGCGCTGGTCGCTGGTGATCCTCGGCATGGCCGCCGGCTGCGGCACCATCGTGCTGACCGGCAGCCGCGGTGTGTTCGCCGCCTTGCTGGCGCTGCTGGTGGTGCTGGCGCTGAGCCTGCGCTGGCGTACCGGTGCGGCGCGCCTGTCGGTGCTGGCCGGGATGCTGGCGATCGGTGCGACGCTGCTGCTGTCGGTACCGGAGCTGCGCCACCAGGTCCGCCTGAGCGAGCTGCACAGCGACGTGCAGCGGATGGAGCTGGGCGACAGTGATTCTTCCGCCGGTGCCCGCGTCGAGCGCCTGCAGGTAGCCTGGCAGACCTTCCTCGATCATCCGCTGGTGGGTGTTGGCATCGGTCATTTCGACAGCGCGATGCAGCGCGTGCCGGTCTGCCGGGAGAACCCGGAAGAGTTGCGCTGCCACCTGGGGCATGCCCACAACGACGTGGCCGAATGGGCGGCGACCCAGGGTGTACCGGGCCTGCTGCTGTTGCTGGCGGTGTATGGCATCCCGCTGTGGTTGTTCGTGCGCCTGCATCGCCGCAGCGGACGGGCGACCTTCCGCGGGCCGGCCGCTGCCGGCGTCATGCTGGTGATCACCTACGCGTTGTGCGGGCTGACCCAGTCGATGTTCGCGCACCAGATGACGGCCAGTTTCTACGTGACCCTGGTCGGCCTGCTGACCGGCCTGTCGATCGTCGAAGGCGCGCGCCACCGGGCGATCACCGGCTCGTGATGCGTCGGCGCGCCGGGCGGGCCCCGGCGATCAGGGGTTCGGCGGGTCGGCCACGGGCTGGCCGTTGCCCAGCATCCACAGCATGATGGTCTTCTGTCGCACGTAGTTGGCGCGCACGTAGGCGTAGACCAGGCCGTGCCAGCCGTCGCGGAAGCCGCCACGGAACACGAAGCCGCGCCAGAACCGCCAGGCCGGCGCCAGTACCAGCTTGCCCAGCGTGGCCCGCTTGCCGCGTGCGAACTCGTGCTCGGCCATCATCCGCGCGTACTTCTCGGTCTTGGCCAGCTGCTGCTGCAGGGAGCGGTACGGGTAATGGACCAGGTCGCCGCGCAGGGTGCCGACGCTGCCGTCGACGCTGGCCGCCTCGTGGATCTCGCGCTTGCCGCGCCAGCCGCCGCGGCGGCGGTCGAACAGGCGCATCACCCGGTCCGGGTAGGCGTTGCCATGGCGCAGGAACCTGCCGAAGTACTCCGACAGGCGCGCGAAGCGATAGCCGGCATGGCCGGCGAAGCCACCGTCGCGGGCCCGTTCGATGGCTGCGCGCAGTTCCGGGCTGATCCGCTCATCGGCGTCCAGGCACAGCACCCAGTCGTGGCTTGCCTGCTCGACGCAGTAGGCCTTCTGGCTACGGAAGCCATCGAACGCGCGCTGCAGCACGCGGGCGCCTGCGGCCTCGGCGATGGCCAGGGTGGCATCGGTGGAGTACGAGTCCACGACGATGATTTCGTCGCAGAAGGCCAGCGAGGCCAGGCAGTCGCCGATGCGGCCGGCCTCGTTGAACGCGATAATGCAGGCCGAGATGCGAGGCCGTTCGATGGGAGCGGTCGTGGAGGACATGATGGCCGGGTACCTGTTGTTTGCGACGGAGCGCTATGCGCTGCCTATTCTCGCCCCGTTGGCGCAGGCCTTGCACGCCTCCGGGCAGGAGGTGGCGGCCTGGTTCGAGGACGGCGCGGCCGCCAGCAGCCTGCCGGGCGTGCCCAACATCGGACTGAAACAGGCCCTGGCGATGCGGCCGCGTGCCGTGTTCAGCGCCGCCAACTGGGTGCCGACCTTCCTGTCCGGCGCCAAGGTACAGCTGTTCCATGGCTTCAACGTGGAGAAGCGCGACAGTGCGCGCGGCCACTTCCGGGTGCGCGGCATGTTCGACCTGTACTGCACGCAGGGGCCGGCCACCACCGCGCCGTTCCGTGAGATCGCCGCCCTGCAGGGCCACTTCGCCGTAGCCGAGACCGGCTGGCCGAAGCTCGACCCGCTGTTCCGCGACGACGGTGGCGAGAGCGCCGCGCTGCGCGCAGCGGCGGGCGGGCGCCCGGTGATCCTGTTCGGTTCGACCTTCACCGAGCGCCTGAGCGCAGCGCCCCACCTGCATGCGCAGATCGCCGCCGATATCGCTGGCGGTGAGCGCTACTGGCTGCTGACCCTGCACCCGAAGTGCCCACCGGAACTGTTCGAGCGCTACCGCGCGCTGGCCGGTGCCCATGCCCGCTTCATCGAGCCGGAGCAGGTGATGGCCGCGCAGCGCGCCGCCGATGTGCTGGTGTCGGACACCTCGTCGATCGTTTCGGAGTTCATCGTCCAGCACAAGCCGGTGGTGACCTTCCGCAACCGCGTGCCCAAGCCGCACATGATCGACTTCGATGACCCGGCGCAGCTGCCGGCGATGCTGCAGCGCGCGCTGCATCCCGACGCCGCGCTGCAGGCGGAGATCGTGCGCTACGCCGACGCCATCCATCCGTACCGCGATGGCCTGTCCAGCGAGAGGGTGATCGCCGCCACCGAGGATTTCCTGTCCGGTGAAATGGGCGTGCTGCGGCGCAAGCCCTTCGGCAGCTGGGTGCGCGACCTGCAGATCCGCAAGGATCTGGGATATTGGGGGCCGTCGCAGCGCTGATGCCTCGCCGACCCCGCTCGCGGTAGTGCCGGCCGCTGGCCGGCAACCTCGGGAATGTCTGCGGTTGCCGGCCAGCGGGCGGCACTACCGGTGTTGCTTACCAGCGCAACTTGCGCCGCGCCAGCGCCGCGGCCAGCTGCTCCATCACGTGTTGCGCCTGCGCCTGCGGCAGGTGGCGCAGGGTCAACGCCACATCACCGTGCGCACCGGCCGTATCCAGCTGCAGGCTGCTGGTGCCGAGCAGCTTGTCCAGCGGTGAACGCTGCAGGCGCAGGCCCTGCACCTTGTCCAGCTCGGCCCAGCGCCACCAGCGCGTCCACCAGCCGCCGCGCACGGCCACGTAATGGGCATCCAGATACCAGCCCATGCGCGCCATCTGCCGATGTGCCACCAGCAGCGCCACCGGCAGCCAGGCCAGCACGATCAGGCCCCATGATCCCCAGCGCCAGTACGCGGCCGCTGCCAGCAACGGCACCAGCAGCAGCGCGCCCAGGCACAGCCGCCACCAGCCACGCTGCGGAATGGACTGCCATTGCGCTGGCGGCCACCGCAGTTGAGGCAACAGGTGCTGCACCAGCTGCTCGCAGCGCATTGCCGGTGCCAGCGGTGCCAGCTCGCGCAGGGCGCGGTCCTCGTCGCGCGAGGGCCCGCCGGCAGCGCTGTCGATGCGCAGCTGGCGCAGGCCGAACCAGCGATGCAGGGTGGTTTCGCGCAGCGTCCAGGCCTGGATGCGGCGACGCGCGACACTGCTGCGTGTGCGGCTGAGCAGGCCGGCCGAGACGGTCAGGCGGCGGTCCTGCTCGCTGAGGGTGAAGCCGTGATAGCGCAGCAGGGTCAGCACCACCGACAGCGCACGCAGCGCCAGCCAGCCCAGCAGCAAGGCTGCGGCCAGCAGCAGGAAGGCGCCGGCCACGCCGGGATGCAGGTGGCTTGCGTAGCCGAAGGCTTCCCGGCCGCCACGCTGGATGGCCGCGTCCATCACCGGCCGCGGCACGGTCTGGAACAGCACGCCGAAAGCGGCGATCGCCAATGCCCAGCCGCGGTTGGACAGCAGGCCCATGCGCACCACATCCCAGCTCGACAGGCGCAGCAGCACCTGTTCGGTGTCGGCGTCGGTGATCGAGGGGGCGGCCACGACGTCGGCGGCCTGCGGTGCCTGCCCACGCTGGCGCACCAGTCGTTCCAGCGCCAACGCCTGGTCCAGCTTCAGCACGCGCATTTCGGCCTCCGGACGCACGCCGCCGGCCGATTCAAGGCGCAGCTCGGCCACGCCGAACAGGCGGTGCAGCGGGTTCTGCCGCACTTCCACGTTGTGGATGCGGGCGAACGGGATCTCGCGGCGGTTGCGCGCCAGCAGTCCGCTGCGCACGGTGATCGCGTCGCTGCCGATGCGGTAGCGGTAGCTGAGGTACTGCAGCACCGAGACCAGCACCAGCGCGGCAATCGCCGACAGCGGAATCAGCTGCGCCCACATCGGGTCGCGGTCACCGCGCTGGCCGAACACCAGCAGCGCCACCAGCGGCAGGAAGTAGTGGCGCAGCTGCATCAGCAGCACGAACAGCCACGACCATGGGTGCAGGCGATGGTCCTCGCCACCGGCAGGCAGCGATGCGGGCAGGGGTGGCGGCAGGCTCACAGGGCGTCGGCGTCCTGGTCGAGCTGATGGGACAGGGTGTCACGCAGGCGCTCGGCGTCGGCCTCGTCCAGGCCGTTCACGGTCACTGCGCTCATGCGGGTCCCGGCGGTGTGCACGATCAGCGTGGCCAGGCCGGCACGGCGTTCCAGCGGGCCGCGGCGCAGGTCCAGGTGCTGCACGCGCGAAATGGGGATGCGCGTTTCCAGCTGCCACATCAGGTCGCGGCGCAGGCCCAGCCCTTGGGTATCCAGCCGCCAGCGGGTGCGGGTCAAGCGCCGGTGGCCAAGCCACGCGCCGAAGACGATGCCGATCAGCAGCCCAAGGGCGGCCGTCCACAGGCCGCCGGGCAGCTCGAAGAACCACGCGGCCGCGGCCAGCGGCAGGCCCGGCACGAACAGTCCGCCGAAGGCGCCTTCCAGTGCGGCCAGGCGGGCGGCGCGCTGCGGCAGCGACTGCCAGGCATCGGCAGGCGGGGAGGTCAGGGGAACGTCAATCACGCAGGCTCCGTCAGGTGGCAGGGCGGGCGGTGGCGGCGGGGGCCGCACCGCGCAGACGGTAGCAGGTCGACCGCGCTACTGGGCAGCCTGGATCAGCGCGTCCACATCCAGCATGTGGCCGGCACGATCGGCCTTGGTGCGCAGGTAGTGTTCGTTCTCGGCAGTGATCTCGCCGGTGACCGGAATGCAGTCCAGCACCTCGATGCCGGCGTTGCGCAGACGCTGTGCCTTGGTCGGGTTGTTGCTGAGCAGGGCCACGCGCGAAATGCCCAGTCCATGCAGCATCGCCACCGCACTGCCGTAGCGGCGCTCGTCGGCACCGAAGCCCAGCTGTGCATCGGCATCGATGGTGTCCAGGCCGTCGTGCTGGTAGCCGTAGGCGCGCATCTTGGCGGCGATGCCGGTGCCGCGGCCTTCCTGGTCCAGGTACAGCAGCACGCCGCCGCCCAGTTCCTTCAGCTTGCGCAGGCCGCGCCGCAGCTGGTCGCCGCAGTCGCACTTGAGTGAGCCGAACAGGTCGCCGGTCAGGCACGAGGAGTGCACGCGTACCGGCACCACCGCCGACAGGTCCGGTTCGCCGACGATGATCGCGACCTGGTCACGCTGGGCCACGCCGCCGCGGAACACCGCGAAGGTGGTCATGCCGACGTCGCGCAGCGGTACCGGCGAACGGGCGACCAGTTCGTAATCGTGGGCGGCGTGTGCCGCGCCTTCGGCCAGATCGCAGAGCGCCACTTCAGCAGCACCCTCGAAGGTGCGGTCAGCTGCGTCCAGGCGCACGGCCACCATGGCCGGCAGCAGCAGGCCCAGGCGGGCCAGCTCCACCGCGCCGGCATCGAAGGCGTCGCCGGCCGTCCAGTCGTCCGGCATCGGGCCGGGCTCGCGCAGGTAGCCCAGCGAGGGCAGGGCATCGAAGGCAACCCCTGCCAGCGGCAGGCGCGCGCCTGCCGGTGCCTCCACGCCGAGCACGCGGGCGCGGGTGGCGGTCAGGAACAGGTAATGGCGCTCGCGTGCGGCAGCGGCGAAGGCAGCGAAGCTGCTGGCAGTGGCGCTGTCCAGTGCAATCACCGCCAGGCGCTGGCCCTGCCCATCGTGGAGCAGTACCGGGCGACCGGCACGCAGTTCGGCCACCGCGCGTTCGCAGCGGATCGCGGCGGGGTCGCCGAACAGGGAAGAGGCAGCAGGCATGGCGGGACCGGGGGAGGCGGACATCGCAGTCTCTATGGGGGCGCCGGCGTCGTATTCAACGTGGTGCGGCCGCCGGTCGCAGGGGCCGGATGGGCCTGGGCGTGGGGGCCGTCAGTGCGGATGCTCTTCGGTCGCATACGGATCTTCCTCGCCGCTGCCCGGTGGCCGCAGCGTATAGCGCTTGTAGGTCCACTGGTACTGCGACGGGTCGCGGCGGGCGATGCGCTCGATGCCGGCATTGAGCGCGGTGGCGGCCACCTGCGGGTCCGGATCGGCCACGGCCGGGTCGGTCGGCTCGATGTGCAGGGCGAATTCCATGTCCGGCCCGATGCGCTCGCACCAGCCATACAGCACGGTGGCGCCGGTGCGCTCGGCCAGCCGGTTGACCAGGGTCATGGTCAGCGCCTGCACGCCGAAGAACGGCACGAACACGCCATCGCCGGCCTTGGGCTGCTGGTCGGGCAGGATGCCGGTGGCGCCGCCGTCCTTGAGCACCTTGAACAGCTGGCGCACGGCCGGACCCTCGGCGCGTACCTGCTGCACGTTCTGGCCGCCGCGCACCAGCTGCAGGAAGGCGTCGCTGGCCTCGTCTTCCGGCGGCTTGTAGACGATGGCGATCTGCCCGCGCGAGGCCAGCCACTGGTTCAGCAGCTCCCAGTTGCCGAAGTGCGGTGCGGCCACGATCACGCCCTTGCCGCTGGCCAGGGCCGCGTCGTACAGGGCTTCGCCGTGGCGCTGCTTCAGGTGTAGCCGCAGGTTGTCGGCCGGCTGCCGGCTCCACAAACGCAGGGTCTCGATGGCCTGCAGCGCAGTGGAGCGCAGCAGTTCGCGGTGCAGGCGGTCGCGTGCAGGACCGTCCAGCTCCGGGTAGGCCAGTTCGAGGTTGCGCCGGGTAACGCGGCTCTCACGGGCATTGACACGAACCCACGTCCACGCCAGGGCGTGTGCGACCCCCCGCAGCAGCGGCCAGGGCAGGCGGGCGAACAGGGTGGTGGCGCGGTAGACCAGCCGGGCTTTGCGTTGCGGATTCATCGGCGCCAGTTTAGCCAAGGGCGCTGCTATCGTGGCTGGCCCCGTTCATTGGAAGCCCACGATGCTCGTCCTGATCCAGCGTGTCAGCCAGGCCGCCGTCCATGTCGACGAGGAGGTGGTGGGGCAGATCGGCCCCGGCTTGCTGGCCCTGGTCGGCATGGAACCGGGGGATAGCGAGGCCCAGCTGCGGCGGATGGCCGAACGCCTGCTGGGTTACCGGGTGTTCGCCGACGAGGCCGGGAAGATGAACCGGTCGCTGCGCGACACCGGTGGCGGCCTGCTGCTGGTCAGCCAGTTCACCCTGGCGGCCGATACCCGTTCGGGCATGCGGCCGAGTTTCACCAGCGCCGCACCGCCGGACGAGGCTGAACGCGGGTTCAATCGATTTGTCGACATCTGCCGTGAAAATCATGCGCCAGGGGTGGAAACGGGCCGGTTTGGTGCCCATATGGTCGTCAGCCTGGTCAACGACGGTCCCGTGACCTTCCTTCTCAGGCCCTAGGCCGCCGGGACCACCGCCCGGCAGGCAGGGCCCCGGGCTGGTATAATGCTACGTTCCCTATTTCTCCCTAGCCGGTGGCGCGAGCACTACATGGCCAACGAACGTCCTGCCCAATCCGAAATCAAGCAACTGATCAGCAAGGGCCTGGAACAGGGCTACCTGACCTACGCCGAAGTCAATGACCATCTGCCGGACGACATGGTCGACCCGGAACAGATCGAAGACATCATCGGCATGATCAACGGCATGGGCATCGATGTCCATGAAGTTGCGCCGGATGTGGAAACCCTGCTTCTCAACGACGGCAACACCGGTAACCGCGAAGTCGATGACACCGCGGCCGAAGAAGCTGCCGCCGCGCTGAGCGCGCTCGACACCGAAGGTGGCCGTACCACCGACCCGGTGCGCATGTACATGCGCGAAATGGGCACGGTCGAGCTGCTGACCCGCGAAGGCGAAATCGCCATCGCCAAGCGCATCGAGGAAGGCCTTTCGCAGGTCCAGGCCGCCCTGGGGCAGTTCCCGGTTTCGGTCGAATCGCTGCTGACCGACTACGAGGCCCACAAGGAAGGCAAGAAGCGCCTGGCCGAAGTGATCGTCGGCTTCAACGACCTGGCCGACGAAGAGCCGGCGCCGCCGGCGGTCGCTGCCGATGACAGCAGCGATGCCGACGCAGAAGGCGACGAGGACGAGGACGATGACGTCGAGGGTGGCGAGGAAGAAGCCGCACCGACCGGTCCGGATCCGGAGGAAGTCGCTGCGCGCATGCAGGCGCTGAGCGATGCTTTCAATGCCTTCAAGAAGGCGGCGACCAAGGGCGACAAGAAGAACCTGCCGCGCCTGCGCGAAGAGATGTCGGCGGTGTTCGTCACCCTGAAGCTGCCGCTGCCGCTGACCGACGTGCTGACCAAGCAGCTGCGCGACACCATGGCGTCGATCAAGGCCCATGAGCGACGCGTGCTGAACCTGGCCACCGTCACCGCGCGCATGCCGCGCAAGGACTTCATCCGCTCCTGGGAAGGCAACCAGACCAACCTGGAGTGGGTGGAAGACGCACTGAAGCGCAAGCAGAAGTGGTCGTCGGCCCTGCGCGAAGTGAAGGACCAGATCATCGCCGAACAGCAGGCGACGATCGACATCGAGAAGCTGACCCAGCTGGACCTGGAAGAGCTGAAGGAAATCAGCCGTGCCATGGCCTACGGTGAAGCCAAGGCGCGCAAGGCCAAGAAGGAAATGGTCGAGGCCAACCTGCGCCTGGTGATCTCGATCGCCAAGAAGTACACCAACCGTGGCCTGCAGTTCCTCGACCTGATCCAGGAAGGCAACATCGGCCTGATGAAGGCCGTGGACAAGTTCGAGTACCGCCGCGGTTACAAGTTCTCGACCTACGCCACCTGGTGGATCCGCCAGGCGATCACCCGCTCGATTGCCGACCAGGCGCGCACCATCCGTATCCCGGTGCACATGATCGAGACGATCAACAAGTTGAACCGCATTTCCCGCCAGATGCTCCAGCAGTACGGCCGCGAGGCTACGCCGGAGGAGCTGGCCAAGGAAATGGACATGCCGGAAGACAAGATCCGCAAGGTGATGAAGATCGCCAAGGAGCCGATCTCGATGGAAACCCCGATCGGCGACGACGAGGATTCCCATCTGGGCGACTTCATCGAGGACACCAACGTGGAGTCCCCGATCGAGAACACCACCAACATCAACCTGTCTGAAACCGTGCGCGACGTGCTGGCCGGCCTCACCCCGAGGGAAGCCAAGGTGCTGCGCATGCGCTTCGGCATCGACATGAACACCGACCACACGCTGGAAGAAGTCGGCAAGCAGTTCGACGTGACCCGCGAGCGCATCCGCCAGATCGAAGCGAAGGCGCTGCGCAAGCTGCGTCACCCGAGCCGCTCGGAGCAGCTGCGCAGCTTCCTGGATATCGATTGATTTCCAGCGGCTGGTGAAGCGTTGAGAGAAACCCCGCCTGGTGCGGGGTTTTTCTTTTTTGGGCGTGCTTTCTGTAGAGCCGAGCCATGCTCGGCTGCTGTTCGCGATGACGTATTCGACGGGTCTTCTCAACGGGTGTCGGTTGCTTGCCGCACCTTGTGACGTAACTGGCCTGAGGATTCTTGAGGACTTCGCTGCGATTCGCTGCCGGGGGAAGTGGTCATTCAGCCGAAACCCCAAGTGCCTCAATGAAATGAGTAGCCGCATGTGAGTGATAAGCGCACGCAATGTCGCATTCACCAATTGAAGCCTCTAGCCTTCCTTCCACACAGTCCTCCTCAGGTGCTCAACACACCGTCGTAGGCGGACTGTCTGCCGCAACAGCAGGCAATCCAAGGTCAAACCGCAACTCTCGCCATTCCGGTGAGCCCAAGGGTTTCTGGCCGGGTGGCGCGCAGCCATACAAGACCCTGCAAGGGGAAAGCTGCGGGCGGCCCTACGACCGTGTTGAAGCACCCGGTCGCCTCTCTCAACAGGAGGCGGAAGAGGTTCGACGAATCGTAGGAGAGTGAGTATGGGGCTGACGGAGATTGACGGTGGGTGTGGCTGGGGTGGCTCGGGTACGCGTGGTTGCGACTTCCCCCCGTTGTTGGACTGGGACGATGTGCTGCGTGATGAACGCGAGGATCCACTGGGGTTCGCCCGACGAGCGACATTGGCATTGCTGACACAGTCGGGTGCCGGACTGCTTGCTGGCTTCGGCGGCGGCAACCAGATTGGGCTGGAAGAGGCCAGGAGGACGGTGGCGCTGTTCCACGCCCACTTGCGGCGACTGGAGTGGTTCGCGGAAGTGGCGGAGAAGCGATTGGGGCGCGTTGCTGAGACTCTTGATGCTACCGGGTAGCCGATCGAGCGCGGCCTCCACTACACTGTGAGGCTGCGCAGGGCCTATAGCTCAACGGTTAGAGCAGGGGACTCATAATCCCTTGGTTCCAGGTTCGAATCCTGGTGGGCCCACCACATTGACGTCCAGCGAAGTCCGGGGATGTCCAAGAATGCTAGAGAAATGGGTCTTTTAGGCTGCTTGACCGTCCGTCGGCATCCGTTGGCATCCACTTGCATCCGCAAAAAAAGTGAGTCAGGCTGTGAGTCGAGGGTAGGTAATTCCCGACCCCGACTCACTGGCGGATGACTCACATGCTCACCGACACCAAAGTTCGCACACTGAAGCCCAAGTCAGCGGCCTACCGGATCGCTGACTCAAATGGGCTATGCATCGAGGTGCGTCCAACGGGGTCGAAGGCTTGGCGGTACCGCTATAGGTACGCCGGTAGGGCGAGCATCGTCACCCTCGACGAATACCCCTCAATGTCGCTGCAGGCTGCTCGCGTCGAACGTGACCGTCTTCGTGCGCTGCTGCGCGGCGGAGCAAATCCCGCTCAGGTGGCAAGGGCCGAGAAGGCTGCGCAAGGAGAAAGGGCAGCGAACACCTTCGGTGCCATCGGCCTGGAGTTGCTCGCCAAGCGGACAAAGGAAGGTCTTTCCCCTGGATCCGTTGTGCGCGAGCGTCGGCTGATCGAGAAGGATCTGGCTGGATTGGCGGATCTGCCTGTTGGCGACATCACCGCGCCGGTTCTGCTAGCTGCGCTTAGGAAGCTGGAACAGCGGGGCGTAGTCGAGACTGCACATCGGGCTAGAGCCCACGCCGGCCGAATCTTCCGCTACGCCATCGCTACGGGTCGTGCTGATCGGAATCCCGCTCAGGACCTCACAGGAGCGCTTGAGCAGCCTCAGACCAAGCACTTTGCCAGCGTGACCGACCCCGCCGTTATAGGTAGCCTCCTGCGCGCGCTGTGGGGCTACCAGGGGGCATTGGTCACACAGGCCGCGCTAAAGCTGGCTCCGATGCTATTTGTCCGTCCAGGGGAGTTGAGGCAGGCGAAGTGGGCTGACATCGACCTCGATGCGGCGGAGTGGCGCTACGTCACCAGCAAGACCAAGACTCCGCACATCGTCCCGCTCTCGAGCCAAGCCGTGGAGGTGCTCAGGGACCTGTATCCCTATACCAAGCGCAGCGAGTTCGTGTTTCCGGGGGTCCGTAGCGCCCAAAAACCCATGAGCGAGAACACGCTGAACGCGGCGCTGCGAAATCTTGGATACGACTCAGACACGATGGTGGGCCATGGCTTCCGAGCGATGGCAAGAACGGTGCTGGATGAAGTGCTTGGCTATCGCCCGGACTACATCGAGCATCAGTTGGCGCACGCCGTGAAGGACCCACTTGGGCGTGCCTACAACCGAGCGACCCACCTGCCGGAGCGCAGGAAGATGATGCAGGCCTGGTCCGACTACCTCGACCAACTGCGGGTTGCAGAACCGAACGTGTTGGCCTTTACAGCCAAGCGCGCCTGACCGCCAGAGAAAGGCCATTAGGGAGGGCCGGTCAAAGAAGCACAGCCGCATAAACAAAGCGGCCGAGGAAGGGGCGGCAACCCCTGGCTCGGCCTACCACAAACGACTATTGGAGAGTCGATCATGGATAGCGTGAGTATAAATGCTGCCTCCGGGAGCACGCATAAAGATCCCGTCACGGGTGAGCCGGCCATTCAGGACCGTGACCCGATTGACGAACTCTTGGCAATGGGGGTGGCTCCCCGCTTGCTCATCTCTCACCAACTCGTTTGCATGGACTGGCTGGCCGTGCACCGTCGAGACAGGTTCTGCTTGTGCTACTACGACAGCGCAGGCGCAGTCGTGACGGAAATGGTTGGCGCCGACCAGCTTCTCACTCGTGCGCAGGAGATCGGTTGGCGGCCCGTCGAGGACCCGATGGGACCTGGTGCGGGTTGCCACCTATTCGAAGAGGCTTCGTACAATCTTCGGCGAGGCATTCACTGGTATGCGAGTGCTTACGATGACACTGACGAAATGCTTCCCCTTGGCTTTCCTGAGGTCGCGCTGATAGCGGGCCGAGAGCGGCAGCGACGGCGCGATGCGGCAGCGGATAGACGCTTCAAGCGTACACAGCAGGAGACTGCCAAGCGGGCGCGGGAGAAGGCAAGGCGAAGTCTCGAGAGGCTTGCGGAAGACCTGCTGCGTAATCCACCTGCCGATGGCCCTGAGCTTAGAACAATGGCCCAGGCGAGGTGCGCGGCTCGCGATCTAGTAAACGACACTATCGCCCACCTGAGTGGCCCTAGGTAGGATGTCGGAACCTCGGGAACTCCCAGGCTGGAGACCACATCGGAGCGGCGTATGAGTACGACCCGATATTTCATGAATCAGGGGGCAGAAGCTGCTTGGCGGAAGCTGACGGCATCTGCGGAGTATGCGTTGTGCTTGGAATCCCTGAAGGGAAAAGATCGCAGGCCCGGGATGTGGGCGGGGACGCTGGAGGATTGGATTGGCGGTGCGGTGATGCACGGTCTCGCAGAACTGGAGCCATTCGAAAAGATGACATCCAAACAGAGGCAGGAAGCCTCAAAGAAGATGGTCGTCCATTGCGAGGCTCTCAGGGAACTGCTCATACCGTTCTACGACGAGAAGAGTGGCCTAGATTGGCCCTTTCAGCCCGATCTGGACCTGGCTGCGCTCAACAGCGCGATCAACTACCAGGCTGCCCATCCGGATGATTTCGAAGCTCTTGACGAAGATGAAAGAGAGGACTCGTTCAACCGAATTCGGTTCGCCATCTATCACGGGATCAAGATGGACCTAGGGCTTGTCTTTGATGCGATCCACAATGGCGCTCTTCGACTGGCTGAATTGGAAAGCGAGGTAAAGAAGCCGAACGACCCCAACGTAAGGAGGCTGCGCTTTATCCGGCGAGTGACTAGCAAGTTCATGAGGGAGTTTGGTACGCCACACAGAGCGCTGGTGCTCGCGCTAACCTCGGTGTTCTTTAGCACTGAGGACTTGGACGAGGCTGCTATTTCCAAGCTGGCTCCTGTCTCGAAGAGAGCGTAGGTCGGCGGCACTGAATCAGAATCAGGAATTCCTGATTCTGATTCAGCTGAGCCAAATCAGTAGATCGCAGGTTTGACGGCATGTTTCATTAGGCCCCGCATCCATAAATTTCGACTCACCCGCCGCGCACAGCGGCCACACGGTGCAGTCAATGGATACGTATGGACATCGGGACTTCCGGCCCTTCATTCCGGAATGCGCGAAGGTAGGTATCGGCCGCTCTAAGGCTTACGAGCTGGCAAAGGCCGGTCTGCTTGAGACAGTCAGCATCGGCACACGTCGATTCGTCTACCTCGATAGCCTTTACACACTACCCGCACGGCTCGCTGCGGCCTCCACGGAGGTCGCAGCGTGAACGGGTTCAATTTTTCCTGCCTTAATCGGGAGCAGTCGGCTCTTCTGGATGCGGCTGGGTGGACGGCCGGCTGCGCTCGTCCAGCCCCTACGCGGCGCGCCGTCAGGGAGCTGGTAGAGCGTGGGCTCATTGAGGCTTACCCCGCCACGCATGAGGACGACCACGGATCATACAAGGTGGTCGAGTACTACGTCCCGCAAGACGTTCAGCGCGCCTGGCAGACATTGAGCGGCTCAAGGGAACAGGAGATTGAGCCAGACGACCGGGAGGAGGGGCAGCTATGACGGAGCAGGCTATTGGTCAGCTTGTGCCACACGTGTCATCTGGCCTCCTTGTCAGTCTTTCCACCGGAAGGATCTTTGAGCCGGATGGATTAGAGGTAGGGATCCAGACTTCGGACACCTATGTGAGGGTGATACGTCGCCAGTCAGAAGCCCGTACCCCCGTGACCTGGTACGCGCACCGACTGGTTTGGGAAGCCGCTCACGGACCCATCCCTGAGGGCATGCAGATCGATCATCTCGACTCCAATGCGGGCAACAACGCGCTGTCCAATCTAGATTTGGTGACCCCCCAGGAGAACCGCGCCAGGCAGGCTAATAGGAGTCTGGCGCTGTACGGCTGTAGATCACCGTACTGCAAATTGTCGCCTGACCAAGTCAGCGCAATACGCGACAGCACGGAGAGCATTCCGTCAAAGGTTTGGGTCAAGCGACTCGGAATATCTCTTCGCACGGTGAACCAAGTTCGTAGCGGACAGACCTGGGCGCACCTGCCGGGGAAGCGCGCCGCGAAGGCACGTCGCAAGAAGCCCTAGTCGGGCTCATACCTATGCCCTTGGGGGGTGTATGCACAGCACAAGTGAGGACCGCGCGCAGCGGTCTCCAGAGGGCGGCGCCAGCTATGGCCTGGCGCAACCCAAGAAGAACACTGAAAGGCGACGGCAGAAGCTCGTAGGGCGGTCAAAGGGCGCACCATTCCTGATGCTTGAGCACAGGATTTCCGACTCGCCGGAGTTTGGTCAACTGTCCGGTAATGCCGTCAAGCTGTTGCTGGAGCTGGCCCGCCAATACCGACCAGGCAAGAACGGCGATTTGAGCATCCCGTGGTCAATGCTCTCGACCCGTGGCTGGAGGAGTAAGGCTACGGTGCATGGCGCCAAGCTGGAGCTCCTTGCCGCAGGTTGGATCATCGAGACGCGCAAAGGCGGCAAGAACATGTGCAGCCTGTACGCGCTGACCTATTACGCCGTCGATGAGTCCGAAAAGCACCTTGAGCCAGCGACCGTAACTCCACTGAACCTGTGGAGGAATCGCAATGGGTAGTCGCTATGTGGGCCAATGTGGTCGCTATGCAGGCCAATCCCGCTCTGAGTTGGCCCGTATAGAGACCTACCAGGTCGCAATGCAGGCCAGTCAGGCGGTTATCCACACCCCTTCGAGGTCGCTATGTGTACACCCTTCTAGATATATACCAAGCGGAGCGCGCTCTTCATTGCTTCCAGTGCTTCTGAAGCCTTGCTCTAGGGAGGGCGCCCCTTGAACGGTCGAGCACAGTTCAAAGCCGGCCTAAAGCAGGTACGAGCGCCGGAAATTTCAGGGCTGTCAAAGCCCTGGCTGGAAGGATCGATTAACGTGGATCGAGCTTCCAAGGCCCTTGCCGCTGCTTTCGGTTGCGGCCCATGCATGTCATTGCCAGTGCAGGCTACTTGGGTGGAGGTTCTGCCTGATGAAGACGGCTCAGTTGATCCAGCGGGGCTAGCCATTCACACCAGGGGGCGCGTAGTTCAGGACGCTCGGGGATATCTGCCCAAAAGTACGCGGGCACGGATAGCCGCTCTACGCTCCTTCAGAGCTGAAGACCGGCAAGCAGCTGAGGACTTCGATCAAGTTGCGAACATGCGTGCGGACGCGTGCGCCACGCGTGTTCGACGCGTGCGGCGCTGGGAGAACCACCGTTTTGCGGGAGCTTTGGTCATCCCAACTGTGAGGCCGGTGAAGCCAGTGCTGCTGGCATTGTCCGATGCGTCGCTTGATGGCCCGCTTGAGGCATGGCTGATGGTCTACGCGGCACAGAGGATGGAGCTATGGCCCAAGGTTGAGCTCTATCTGACCGTAATGGGGCATACAGCCGAAGTGGCAAGGGCGGCGGCGGCCAAGCTTCTCGGCGTCGGGCGCAGCTACAAGGACGGCGCGCGCAGTTCCGGAGTTCGAGAGGCTACCTATCGGAAGCAAGTGTCAACCGTCGAGGCCATTCTCTGGGATTGGCTTGAACGGGCCAGCTATGCCCTGCTGGAGGAGCTCGGAGAGAGCACAGGATGGGATGTTGGCGTGGGAAGAATCTTGAATGTGACGGCGAGTGGCTAACCAGTAAACCCAGCCCTTTCCTCTGGGTTCTTTGTCCCGCGCGCATTTGCCCGGGAGCGATTTACACCCGCCAAACGCCACAAGTAATAGGGGCTCTACTACCCAAGGGCGGGCTCCTGGGCGGCGTCATCGAGTGGTGGCGCCGCCCATTCCCATCCGGCGTATGAGACGCCCTAGAAGCACAGGAAGCAAATGAACTCCTACATTAACAATTTCTTCGGCAGGGTCACGCCGAGATGGCAAGGTCTCTCTGAGAAGGACCAGGGTGCGGTTGCTCGCCAGAGCCTGCTATCCGCTGGACTTGCCATGCTCCGGCCGACCGGAGGTAACTTTGGCGCTGCATTGGCAAATGGCATCCAAGGTGGACTTCTCTCGGCGAACCAAGGCGTGAGCGATGTCGAGAACGCCCGGTACAAGGACGAAATCCTCGCTCGGACTCGCCAGGGCATGCTGCGGAACGCGGCTATTGAAGAGGCTCAGCGAGGCGTACTTAACCCTGACGGATCGCTCAATGAGGGCTCATGGAGTCAGTGGGCAAGTGTCGACCCCGTTGGCGCCCAGGAGTTCCGGCAGAAGGTGAGTCCGAAGGCGAAATGGGAGCCGGGCCAGATCGGCTACCGCGACCCGAAGACGGGTAAGGAGGGGTTGCTGGATGTCATCCGCAACACCGAAACCCAAGAGTATCGGGATCTGCAAGGCAACATCATCAGTGAAGGCCTGCTTGGCTCAGGAGCCGCTGCACCGCAGTTGCCGAGTGCAGGCCTTCTGTCGCGAGATGCAGCGCGGCTGCAAATGCCCAGCGGGGGACTGCCGGGTTCCGACCTCATTCCAGGCTTGGAACAGGCGGTGATGCAGGTTGAGTCGGGCGGCAATCCGGCTGCCGTGTCGAGCAAGGGCGCGGTAGGCACCATGCAGACGATGCCTGGGACGCTGCGCGATCCGGGGTACGGAGTTGCCCCGGCTCGTGACCAGTCTCCGGCTGAGCAGGAGCGAGTGGGTAAGGACTATCTTGGCGCCATGCTTCGCCAGTACGCAGACCCGCGTGCTGCGCTTGCCGCCTACAACTGGGGTCCTGGCAATGTCGACAATGCCCTGCGTGCAGCGGGCGGAAACGTAGACGCCATGCTCGCATCTGCTCCGGCCGAGACGCGCGCCTATGTCCCGAAGGTGCTTGCGCAGGCAGGCCAGGCGAGGCCGACGAGAACTGCTGGTCTGGAGGTTGGTTTCAGACCTGATCGTTCGGCTCGTCAGGCGGAGCGCCAAGCTCCGTCTGGCTACCGCTTTAGTGCCGATGGCTCACAGCTAGAGGCTATCCCTGGCGGCCCCGCAGACCGAAAGAACAATCCTGCCCCGGGCGATCTCGCTCAGGCGGAGCAGGCGCTGCGGAAAGAGTTCATCGCTCAGATCAAGGTCCCTCAGACGGTGGTCAACTCTTACGAGCAGATCGCGCAGGCCGCCAAGAATCCGTCTGCGCAGAACGATCTTGCGCTGATCTTTTCTTACATGCGCATGCTTGATCCCACTTCGGTGGTTCGCGAGGGCGAGTTCGCGAATGCTCAGAACGCCGCTGGCGTTCCGGACCGCATCCGCAACGAGTACAACAGGCTCCGAGATGGTCAGCGGCTGAACCCTGAGCAGCGAACTGGCTTTGTTAACTCCGCCAAGGGGCTGCACGACCAGGCGAAGTCTCAGATCGACGCCTATCGAGAGCAGTACTCGGGCTTGGCGCGGGAATACAACTACGCGCCGGAGCGTGTAGTGGGTAGGTCCACTGCATCTGGTGGTGCAGCAGCACGTGGGGCCTCCGCAGTTCCCCCAGCGGCGGTGGACTTCCTTCGGAAAAACCCCAACATGCGTGCCGCCTTCGAGCAGAAGTACGGCGTTAGCGCAGATGACTACCTGAGGTAGCCAATGGAAAGAAATCCATTTGATCAGTTTGATGCCCCATCGGGCGCTTCTTCAACCGGGCAGAACGTCTTTGACCAGTTCGACCAGCCCGATGAGATCGTGACGCTCCCTGCCGTACAGGCCGCCAAACCCGATTTCAGCGAGGTAGCGTCCAGCTGGGATAGCACCGCCGAGTTGCCAGGCAACGCCCTAGGTCGGTGGCTGGGTCAGTATGGCGGGCGCCAAGTCCTTCAAGGTGCTGGCGGCCTTCTCGGTGCCCTTGGCGGCGACGCCTTCAACCACTATGTCGTGGATCCGATTCGGCGCCGCCTGCACGAACCTACGGAAGAGGATATCGCTACGGGGCGGGACATCTTCGTTCCGACTGCCCCGTATCGCCAGGTCGGCGAGCAGATTGCAGATGAGTTGGGCATGCAGCGGCCCCAGACGAAGGCGCAGCGCATTGTTTCAGACATTGGCGAAGGGCTGACCGGGACAGCGCTCACCCTGGGCGCAGGCTCAGCGGCTAGCGGTGGCAGGGGGCTTGTCCAGACTGTCGGCGAGTTCTTTGCCGCAAATCCTGTCCTGCAGACCGCTGCCACTGTGGCAGGCACAGGCGCAAGCTCAGCCGTTCGTGAGGCGGGTGGTGGTACTGGTGCACAGGTAGCCGCTGGGCTGGCTGGTGGCTTCGCCCCGGGCGTCGCTTCGGCGCTTCCTGGCATGCGTAGCGGCATCGTTCCTCAGGTTGTCGCGGATGCTACCCGTGGAGCGCTGAGGGGCCGCAATGCTTCGGGTGAGCGCGTGACCGCCCAGGACGTGGAAAGGGCGATTTCCGATTTCGCGGCAGCAGGTACTTCGCCGAGTGTGGGCCAGGCAACGGGCGGGCGGTTTGCCCAGGCTACAGAGACCATGTTGGGCAACGTTGCTGGCGGTGCTGGTCCGATTGCGCGTCTTGCGCGCAACCAGGCGGATAACGCTAACGCGGCGGTTGGTCAGTACGCGGCGGAACTTTCTCCACGCGGCCGAGCAATGAGTCCAGAGCAGGCAGGACGTACCATCCTAGAAGGAATTGAGGGGAAGAGCGCTGCCGCCTTCGTCCCCAAGTCAGCCAAAAGGGCGGAAGAGCTTTACGG
The DNA here is from genome assembly GCF_059370155.1 of Stenotrophomonas sp. YJH_SMC_73. Lineage (NCBI taxonomy): Bacteria > Pseudomonadati > Pseudomonadota > Gammaproteobacteria > Lysobacterales > Lysobacteraceae > Stenotrophomonas > Stenotrophomonas sp. YJH_SMC_73. The sequence goes on from NZ_JCAFTJ010000001.1 coordinate 147,093, forward strand.
TCGAGTCTCGAAGCAAATTGCACCGGATGCACGGGTGCCTGTGGAGAACACGCAGAGGGCGCTGGCCGATCTGAACGCCTCCATCGAGGGTGCCCCCAACGTTGCGCGTCTATTCCAGAACGCCCGCATTCGAGGAATCGGCGGTGCATTGGACGAGGACATCAGCGGGATGGAGGCGGCACTGCAGCGCCCGGATGTACAGCGCCAAGCAGAGCAGCTGAAACAGCAGCTTGAAGGGCAGGCGCAGCGGGCAGCTGCGGAGAACGCGCGCCTTCAGTCACTGGGGATGCGTGGCTCGCTTCCCGTTCTGACGCCTCAGCAGATCGACGAGCAGGTGGTGGCCGCCGTATCTGGAATGGCCGACAACCAACTGCCGTATCAGGCGCTTACCAAGCTTCGCACGCTGGTTGGGCGGGAGCTCGATAACTACTCCTTGGCTGACAGCGTTCCCCGGGACAAGTGGAAAACGCTCTATGGGGCACTTACGAAGGATATGGAGGCCGCCGCCACGACACCCGAAGCGCGGCAGGCTTGGAGTCGGGCAAACGCCTACTACGCGGCGCGTAGCAATCGAATCGACGCCGTGGCGCATGTGGTGGAAAAGAGCGGCGGACCGGAGGCTGTTTACAAGGCGGCGTTTGGCAACACCCGAGAGGGTGCGACCACGTTGCGAGCGGTGATGCAGTCGTTGCCAAAGGACGCCCAGCGTGAAGTATCGGCGTCCTTCATTCGCCGCATGGGTCGGGCCACCGGCAGTCAGCAGAATGCGGACAGTGACGTCTTCAGTATGGAGACGTTCCTCACCAACTGGGCGAACATGAGCCCTGAGGCAAAGCGGGTGTTGTTTGACCGGCATGGCCTCGGCTTCCGGCAGGACATGGACAGGATCGCCAGGATGACGGATCGAATTCGGCAGGGAAGTTCGGTGTTCCGCAATCCCTCAGGATCCGCTCGCCTGATCTCCCTGATAACTCAGTCGGCTGGCACTGCGAGCAGTGCCGGTAGCGCATTGGTGGCGGGTAGTCCGCTGCTGGCTGCGGGGATTGTCTCTGGCTCGATGGCGCTGGCTGGTGGCTTGAGTGGATTGGCCCGCCTTATGACCAGCCCCGGCTTCGTGCGCTGGGTTGCGCAGAACGGCGAGAAGCCAGTTGGTGAGCTGATACCGCAAGCGCGTTTGCTGCGGGAAATTGCAGAGCGGGAAGACAACCCGGATCTGGATGCGTTTGCAGATCGGCTTGAGGCTACGAGGCCACAGCGAAGCCCGTAAAGGCGAGCACTACCAAGGCCGCCAGTAGAACGGGAACTGCGATCAGCAAGCTGGCAAAGGCAAGGCCGTATAGGCCGCCCTTCCGTCCATCAGAAAAGCGGTCGCTTTCCAGCGGCTGCGGCAGGGGGTAGCTCGTCTTTTTCCAGGCGTCCATTTCCCGTCCATCGGAGAGGTGTGGGGTCAGGATACACCTGGCCCCGCTAATCACTTAAGAAAATGAACGGGCACGGCACGTGCCCAAGGGGTGTGTAATGGCAGGTTCAAGAGTTCCGGCATTCTTTGTAGGGGCGCGCAATCGCTTTGTTAACGGGGCGGTGCCGGGAAACGTCTTTGACGCACGTGGCAACTATATGGGCAACGGCGGCAGGGCGGCCATCGCCACCGGCCTCAAGTTGCTCGCAAACGCGTTTGTTCCCGGAACGGGTTTGCTGGTGGACCGAGGGCTATCCGGCTGGGTGAACCGAGGGGCTGACTACGGTATCGGTGGCCCAGTCATGGAGCAGGTTGATATCCCGGGTGCTCCCTCGTCGAGCCGAGCATTCACTGCGCCCACGCCTTCGCAGATGACAACGCAGAACCTCGGCCTGGGCGCCCAGCGACCGGGCGGCAGCTGGTACGGCTACACGGGTGGAGCTGGCTCTATGGGCAGCTTCGGCAACACCCAGTTTGGCAATGGTATGGCAAGCATCGGGAACTGGAACCCTCATAGCGCATGGGGCCAGCAGCTGGCGGCTCCGACAGGGTCGAACCTTGGGCTGGGCAACAACGTGGGCGGCTTCATTGGGGGCGGCTCAGGCGGGGGTAGCGGCCAGACAAGCGGAGGCGGCATGCCGGGCATCGTGGGCGGCCGATTCGCAGGCAGTAACCCAGTGGACTACAAGCGCGGTTTCATCACAACGAAGAAAGCATAGGAGAGCGGCCATGACTGCTCCCTTGTCACCCTCAGCGGTGAAGGGCATCGCTGCAGTGATGCTTCGAGCCAACGCCGGGCAACGTGTCTACCTAGGCGGCTTGGACGTCACCGAGGTCGCCGCGAGGTTCCTCCTACGACACGTCGAGGAGGTGGGTCTGGAAACAGCGGACAAGAGCTTCCGAAAGCACGGGTTCACATTGGTAACAACTGAAAACAATAGGTGAAGGCTATGGCGTTCAAGCCAGGGCAATCGGGCAACCCGAGTGGCCGGCCCAAAGTGGATTTTGAGGTTCGACAGTTGGCGAGAGAGTACGGCCGGGAGGCCATCGAGAAGCTGGTGGCGATCATGCGGGGCGATAACGCGGCCCTCGCCAAAGCGGCCAGTGAGGCGCTGCTGGATCGCGGCTATGGCAAGCCAGTCCAATCAGTAGGGATAGATCCTGATTCGGAGCCGGTCCGAGCCATAACGGTGCGACTTGTACCTGTGACAGCTGACAATGAGCCGGAGGGCGCTCGTGGCTGATGACCGAGAGGCAATCTCTACTTTAGAAGCGGATAGCTCCCAAGAGTCCTGGGACGGTGTGACCTACGAGGTCTTCGCTGCCGAGCGGCAATGCCTGCCTGAGGATTTCGAAGGCCGGATGCAAGTGGCTGCCGCTGCAATTGGCGCCCCTTGGAGGGCGTACGACCTACATGAAGGGCGATGCCCCGCCCTGAGCGGTGGCAACTGCCAATGCGGGTTGGTGAGCTATTTCAGCAATGGACGCTGGATAGCGGGGGTCGACATGTTCCATTCGGTCCAGGACATCTTCACGCTGCACTAGCCCTACTTCCGGGTCTCCTTGCAGACGTACATTTCCCACTCCTTCTCGTACCGGCAGCCGACGCCACACTCGTAGCTCCCGAAGTCCTCGGACTGATGCTGGAAGGCCAATTGCCGCAGAGCGCCAATAGATGCCTCTTGGCACTGCTCGAAGGACTCGTAGTGACCGTAGATCGCCTTCGATGCGTCTTCGGCAGCCAAGGACTTCCCGGGCGGGTAGAGGAAGGCAGTCCATGTCTCCGACTGTTTGGAGCAGCCCTGAAGGTTGACGAGAAGAAAAAGACCGACGACCGGTAGTCTGGACATAGCCAGATCCTTGGCTTGGTAGAGGTAGCGTATCAGCGTCCGCAACGCGTATGCACATCAGGGTGTTGGGCACAGGGAGAGCTATGGCATGAGACGGTCTTGGCGGCGGCGCGTAATTCCGCCTTAGCATGTGCCTAGAGTCACCGGGCCGGCCACCATCCAAGCCCGGCGGCCATGTTCGAAGTTCACTTGAAGTTATTTAAAATCAAATACTTATATGAATTTTGTTCAGGGGGCTCGGAAGTTGGCTCCACTATGTCCTCCCTTGGTTAACGCATGGGAACCCTAGTGGCGCTATGATCTTTTGCCTGAATGCACTGGATGGCATTCCTATGAGGAACAGATGAGAGCTTCAGCCGCTCCCGACTCGATCTACAACGACCTGCTGCAAGAGCTTGCATCTCTCTACTTGGGAGAGAGTTCCGCAAATGAATTCACTCTTCGCCAATTGAAGGTGAAGGCTGATCAACTGGCAGGTGTGAATGCCGTTTGGGCAATGGAGATTCGCGGGCACCTCGCGCTCCTCTCGGATAAGTTGGAGGCCGGGCGCGAGCTTTTGGACCGGGTCTTGGCCCTCTCCCCGAATTCTCCGAACGTGATACTTCGATACATGCAGGGCCTTCAGCAGCGAGGATTGTCTGCCGAAGTGGCTGAGGTGTTTTTTGAGCATCGTCACGCCTTTGCCGGTAACGTAACGGCGACCAAGGAGGCGCGACAGATCTTGGCCAGTCATGGTTACTTAAAAGCGGCCGGCGAACTGAGGGCGGAGTTAGCAAAAATGAACGCCACTGTAGAAGAGGTCTCCTATGCTCCTGGTGAGCATTTGCTCGCCCAGTTCGATAGCGATGGTGTGACTGATTCTGACACCGCGCCGGTTGTGGCCTTCGTTCGGCGGTTCTTGTTTGAAGAAGGCGTCAACCTGCAGCGCGTGGCCATCACAGTGGTCCCGGCGGAGGACAAGATGCCGTCGGCTGTGTTGTACGAGCTTGAGGTCAGTGCGGCGCCTGACCGCGCCTCCGAGCTTGAATGGGATCTTTACGGCAGGCTAGACGCGGAGGGTTTCCCATTAGAGCTGGATAGGCGCATTGTTTTCAGTGTTACGACCGACTCAAAGGGAGCATAGCTGCTATGGCAATCAAGGAAGATGACCTGCTCACGTACGCAAAGTCGCTTGCATCAGAAGATGCGAGCGAATGCCAGTTGAGAGCGTCGATGAGCCGTTCGTACTACGCCGCCTTTCATTCGCTACTTCCTCTAGTTCAGGAACTCCCGCCGTCTGCGAATGCGGTTGGCAGGGATGTAAATCACTTTGAAGTCACCGAACGTTTGGTCGAGTGGCGAGTGGAGTCTCTCTGTCCGGCGCTCAAGGGCTATCGCGACATTAAGGCCCGAGCTCAGCGGGCTATGGATGCCGCGCGCGCTAAGCGGATCATCGCAGACTATCGGCTTGGTCAAGACGTTTCCTTTGCCGACACCTTGGGGCAGATCAATCGCGTAGAGCAGGTTATCCGTGCTACCCACAACCTTCTTGCAGTTGTCGAGCAGGACAGGGGTGTGGCAACTGGCTCGTCTACTGCATAGAGGGCAACGAGCCTACACCGTGACGTAGCAGTGACGTCACCTCTGACTAGCGCTTGCGTGCTGCCCTTTGGTGTATTCGCCGCTTGAGTTATATGTAGTCCTCCAATGCGTTCGTCATGCTTGGGCGATGCGTTCGCAATGCGTTCGCATCGATTTCGGATGCGCTCGCACTGCCTCGGGGTGCAGAAATTGCACCCCATCCCCGATGCGCTAGGCCATCTTTTTGATGGCGTCTGAAAGGTGTTCCGGCGACAGGTGAGCATAGCGCCGGGTCATCGCCATAGAGCTGTGCCCAAGCACCTCCGACACCGTATGCAGGGGCACGCCAGCCTGGACAAGCCATGAGGCGCACGTGTGCCGTAGATCATGCCAACGGACGTGCTGCAGGCCACACGCCTCGCGCGCCTTAGCCCACGAATCCCGGACCTGATCGTCTGAGGCGCCCAGCGGAAGCCGAGCCGCGATCCCTGCCACCTTGGGATGCAGCGGGACCAGTTGCAGTGTCCGCGTCTTGCTGGTGCGGTCCAGATGGATGAACCCGCCGCGCACGTCGTGAGCGGTCAAGCGCAGCAGGTGTCCGCGACGGATTCCCGTATACGCTGCCAGCCGCACATAGTCGCCCGCCGCAGCGTTCGGGCATGCCCTCGCCAGCGCCTCGACCTGATCGAGCGTCAGGAACGTCTCACGAGGCTTCTCCGGCAATAAGCCAATCGCAGCAGGCCGTTCCAGCCACCCCCACTCGCGCCACGCCATCCGGCTGATCTGCCGCAGGATGCGCCCCTTGTGGTTGACCGTGGCAGGAGCCTTCCCGATCTCGGCCGCTTTTATCTCCGCCCAAACCTGGGCAATCTCCTCCAGTTTCCGACCAGCGATGTAGGGCAGCAGCGCCCGGACATGGGCCTTTGTCTTGGTCGCCGAGCGCAGGCGCGGCACGTGGTCCGTCAGCCAGCGCTCGACCGCATCGGCGATCACTCGTTCCGGCTCTCTACCGGCCGCAATGTCCTTGAGCGCTGAGATGTACCTGCGTTCGTAGTCTTTCGCGTCTTTGAACGACCAGAGTCGAGAAGTCTTGCGATGCGTTCTTCCGCCGTATCCGACGGTAACTTGATAGTGACCATTGGCGCGCTTGGTGATGGGCATAGAGTCTTGGCCCTGCACTTGCCCAGCCAAACGGCCAGGTCTACGGGGTGAATCCTGTCTGATTTCGGGCCCTGGCCCAATCGACACGCGGCCAATTCGCCTATGCCTATGGCGCGGCGAAGGGTTCGTGGGTGGCAGGCGCAAAGCTCCGCAGCCTGAGCGAGCGTCATTAGCTTGTCAGTCGGAGCCATTACCCCTTTCCCCTTCGCTGGTCGTAGCGCCTCAGCCGAGCAAGAGCCTCCTCCATCTGGGGGGAGGTCGGGATCAGGGAGGCGCCCGCTGTCCCCCGGGATCTCCAGTTGCCGGAGTTCTCGATTGCTTTGTACAGCTCATTCTTCTCATAGAGCTGCTTGCCCATGAAGTTTCTGGGCACAAGGCCGAGTTCAGGGGCATTTCGTCGAAACTGGCGGGACGACACGCCGCAGTAATGGGCTGCCTCGTCAACGGTGAGCCAGTCTTTACCTCGAATGTCGAAACGTAGGGCAGCCAACTGCTGTCGGAGAGCTTTGATCTCGTCCTGTAGGGAGACGTCGGGTTCAGGGGTGTCCATCTGGATCTGCTCCTGCGTGCCTACCTGCACCCTGCCACAGTGCGGGCTACGTCGTAACCCCGGAGATCAGCCGATCCAACTTCAGGCGCTGATGCTTAGCCTGTCGTGTGTACTTCTTGACAACGGCGCTGTAGCTATTGAGTGTGCATTTCGAGAACTTCGTCGCAGGCCCGCACCTAGGGAATGGACAGTGGACATGCTGCCTGATAATCAACTATCCATCGGGGATTGTCGGTTCAAGATCAACTTTCGGAGTAGGAGCAACTGCAATGCAATGGAAGTTGCATGGGTACAGCTGGTACGTATGGTCGCTATGCCTTGCTCTTTGGGTATGCCTACTCCTTCCAGGCACCGCCGATGCCGATGATCTAAAAAAGGATCTTGACTACTTCGCGCACTGCGTGACAGGACCTTGCGATATATATGCCGGGGGTGGACGAGGACCTTACGAGTACAAGACCAAGATGTACTCTGATGAGGGGGCGGCCGCCGCTCAAGCGGAGGCGGACTACCTCGAAAAGAATGGTTGGGACATTCAGCAGCCAAGTTCCCCATGGCACACTCGCTGCGGTGCCGCCGACGTGAGTACGAACCCAGTGGTGTACTACCCTTTTCCACAGCAGTGGTCCGGGCATCTGAATTTCACACATACCTGTCAAAGCTATCGGCCAGATGGTCTCTCCCCGCCTGGAGCGCCGTATCAGTACGTTCGGAGTATTCAACTCAGGGCTGTTTGTCGAGCTGGATTTACGATGAACTTTGGGACCGGTCAATGTTCCAGAGTTCCCAATGCTTGCGATCGCTATCCTGCTAACAGTGGCTATGGTTGCGGAAAGAGCGTTGCGGAGCTTGAGGCGACCGCTAAGTCTCCGATTGACCCAACTCGCCTATTCCACGCGCAACAAACTTGCATTGCAAGGAAGTCATGCGAGCTGCGTTGTCAGATGGACAACTGCCAGTGGATGGAGCGTGTAATTCCAGCATTTGTCGATCCTTACCTGGGGGGCGAGGATCTGTGGCCCATGGTTGAAGCCTCCTGCACCGGCGTGGTCGCCGCCATGGCTGGTCATGGTGCCGTTGGTAAGTGGATCGCGGACAGAGAGTGCTTTTCTACCATGGGGTGGTATCACGTCCAGGTCGATCTGAAGAACGCGCTAACCCAATACGGTTGTGGATCAAAGAATGATTGGGATCTGGTCGGGGAGCAAATTGTGCCCTGTCTCCGGGAGACGCAGCCGGGTTACCCGCAGGCCTACTACGAAATGGGCGGAGTGTTTGTACATTACGCCCGTGAGAGAGTGAGGCAGCAATGCAGAGCTAATCGTCCTAGCGGATCGTTGGACATCAACACAGACATCGCGGGGAAAGTATGCGCAGTACCTCAGTAATACTAGCGGTGCTTGCAGCCGCTGCCATGACGTTCTCTGTGGGCGCGCAGAGCGACGATAGGCCGACCTGGAGTCTGAAGGCATCAACTCCTTCCACTGATCTCGTTGGCGAATGGGAGCTATCGACTCTGTCTGGCGCCGCAACGGCCAATGAGGTGTTCAGTGCGGCGGGCATTGCTCAGGTAGGTGTGGCTAGGGGAAGCTCCTTCCAGCTGAGAATCAAGCTCGTAGATCCGGCAGGAAACACAACCGATGTCACAGGCTCGCCAAAACTGATCTACCGGCCTAAGGGCTGCATGTCTATCGGGACAAACGGAGTCGCAACCGTACTGCACTCCGCCCCTGCACCCTGGACCTGCAGTACTGGAGACCCGATTCCAGTTACCGTCATCTACGCAGATCAGACGACTGGAGTGGCGGCGGTGAACATGTACCTATTCAAGATCGACTGAGAAGATGCTGGTGGTCCGAGCTGGCTGAGGGGCGACGCTAGCAGATTCTGTAAAGTGAGTCATTTTGCGAGTCGAATATTGTAAATCTCAGTGTAAATTCAATATAAATCAGATGGATACGTGACCTTTGTGGGTGCTGGTGGGCACCATCGAATCAGGCACTTAGAATCATCCGCAGCGCCTTCTTCGTCAAGCCGGCGCGACCCGGTGACCGCTCGGTGACCGTTTACGCTCCGCTGCTGTCACAGTTGGCCGCGGGTTGCCCTGCATCTTCGGGCGTCCACTGCAGAGCGCTCCTGCGTGCGCGAATCCAACGCTGGATGTCGCTCTGGTATCAACGGCGGACGGATCTCTCCCGACCCCTCGGCTGGCGCATGAGATCAGCACTGACCCAGCGAGTGCAACTCCAGCCACAACTCTGGAGTGATGGAGCTCGCGACGTCTACTGATTTCAGACATTCGGCTAGTTGCGTGCCCTCCGAACAACCGAGCAGGACACTACTGACGAGCCTGTTTTGCAAGCACCACGCAATGGAAAGCTGGGCGCGAGATACTCCCAGAGCCTTGGAAATTCTCTCGATGCCTTTTGCAGCTTCGACCCATCGCAGGAATTGTGCCTCACCCGCATGATCCCTCAACGTCGTGAAGTCCCGGAAGGACAGTCTCGAGCCAGGCGGGATGCCCTGGTCGTAGCGACCAGCGAGTATGCCCTGCTTCAATGGCGACCAAGTGAGCAACCCCATGCCATATCGATCAATCAGGTCTGGTAGATCTTCCTCCACAGCTCTGGTAGCGACCAGGTTGTACTCAGGCTGCTCGACGGACGGGCCAATCAGATGATTGGAAAGAGCGAAATCATGCGCCTCCGCCACCAGTCCAGCAGGCCACTTCGACGTCCCCCAATGCAGCACCTTGCCCTGCACAATCAACGAGTGCATCGTCCATACGATCTCTCCAACACTCACATTTGCATCTTGTGAATGGCAAAGATAGATATCCAGGTACTCCAAGCCCAGCCGTGTCAGCGCAGCATCACACTCCTCCACCAGGTGCTTGCGGCCCAAACCGCGTTGAGTCGGCTTGAGCTGGTCGTCCGGCTTTGCCCCGTAGAATGCTTTGCTACAGATGGAGTAGGTGTCGCGCTGCCAGCCGGCATCTCTTATCGCACGCCCCAGCTCCGTCTGCGCCCCACCCCAGCCATAATTCTGGGCGGTATCAAACAGATTGATTCCTCTATGGTAAGCCTGCGATAGCAACCTGGCGCCATCCGAATTACTCAGCCGCTGACCAACACTAAGCCAGGTGCCAAGGCTGAGTACAGACACGCTCAAGCCCGTCCTTCCAAGATATCGATATTGCATGAAAGTACCGGTAAAGACGGGGTGGCCATAGGACACCCCGTCACGCAGCAAGATTAGAAGTTGAATATCTCAGGAAAAGCTAGGCGTCTCGCACTTCTGGTCATATCCGCCGCTTTTCTGGTCGAATTTGCAATACCCACCTGTATTCTGCGCATAGGTTTCGAACCCGCCACCAGCGACGGCATCGGTCTCCTGCGGCGTCAGCAGCCGCGCGACCAATTCTTCACCCTGTGACTTCTTGTCGCTTGCATTCATCGCGAACTCCCTTCTGATTGTAGATCAACAATTGACCGCACTTCCCTTGATTTCTGTCGACCGCGGTCGGGATCGACGGGTACAACAGGCATGAGCCTCGGTGAAGCGAGAGAGCAGGATTGCCAAGCAATCACCGCTCAGGTCCAGCACACTGCTTAGATGGCGAAGGTGGGCTGCATGACCTCGTCAGCCTTCAGGCGCTCCTGAATCGCTGCCTCCGGATATCCGTTCTCGATCAGAAAATCAACTACATGTGAGTAGTACTTCTTCAGTCCAGCACAATAGACGCTTGGATTATCGAACTGTCGAGTGCGGCTAAAGCGATTCTCTAGTGCGCCCCCTCCGCATATTCTCACCCACCTGCAGTTGAAACAGTCATCGGGGAGGTTTGCTCGCGCCCGATCAAGTACCACAAGGCCTGGGTCATTGACGAAGCTATAGAGCGACGAACCGAAGATTGAGTACGAACGCTGCGAGGATCGCCACTCCAATGCGGGAATCAACGAGTCATCGCAACTCACTTCGCCCGTGCTCTGGATCACCACCACATGGGTTCGTTTGTCGAATACGTCCGTGGCCGCGGCGCGTGCAGGCGCATACTCTTGAAAGTAGCGAATTACCTTCGTTACTTCCCTCACAGAGATGTCCTGGTGGCTCAGCCACTTATTGAAGAGGCCTATCAGTAGATCTCCGTACTCGTCTGGGGTCTCTCCATCGACGAATGGTTCATCATGACTCCTGTCCGGCAACAGGAACCCCATATGACGGAACTTGAGCTCCTCAACGAAGTGATCAAATGTTTCTTCAATCGGGATGTCGCGTCCAAGCACACTTAGTACGCCGATTGCACTGATCTTTCGCTCGGCCTCCAACTCGTGAAGTCGCCCAACCGTGCGCGCGATCTTCTCATGCGATCCCTTCCCCTTATGGGTTACCCGGAATCTATCGTTGTACTCAGCCGGACCATCAAGACTGATGCCAACGGAAATACTGAACTCTGAAATCAGATCTTCCCACTCGGCCGTAAGGTGATATCCATTTGTCTGTATGCCAAGACTCAACCCGCATATGGGGGTCAACGTCTCACGCAGAGCAGAAACCAGTCCCCTGAAATCGCGAGCCCTCATGAGGGTGGGCTCCCCGCCGTGGAAGACGATGTTTACATTCCTGATGCCTAGATCCTCGACGCCACGCTTGATGTAATCAGCGACGGCTGAGAATTTGTCAGGCTTCATGATCGGATCACGGCCCTTGTAGGAATCATCGCCCATGAAGAAGTAGTAACAGTAGCTGCAAGCGAGGTTGCAGCGCTCGGCGATCTTGATGATGACCTGCAGCTCATGTAGCTTCTGAATCGGGGAAGATGTGTCGCTGTTGAGTACGTCGATCATGGTCGCCCCCTTGGCGTGATTCGGGAAAGATGAAACGGCGTGTACAGGGATCTTGGGGGGGATTGGCACGACACGATCGACCGTTTCGCAGAGCTGTCGGAGTAGTCGATGCGCACTGCTCCTCCATTCCGGCAAGCAGAAATCCATGCAGATCGAGCGTCCAACACATGCTCTCTAAAATCAAACCCATCTATTGCCGCGGGTTTTCCCCCAGGCCTCAGAGAGCTGCAGGTCTTCACTTCGGGATCAAGCACAATCACCCCGCCACCGGTAAACAGGCCGTAGTTCCCTTGGCAGTCGTTGCGTGAAACCTCTCGCATCAGTTCGGCGGCAATGCGGAACTGCTGGTCCTTGCTCAAGCCGCTGATCGCTTCGCGAAGCGCGTAGCCATTCTGGGCTAGAAGTTCGATCATGGCGTTCTGCACCGACGATCGCGCACCGAATGCCTCATTGAAGTCGGTGCGTTCATTGAAACGAGACGAGGAGTTATCCTGCAGGGTACTTTTCCAGAACGTGCCCAGAGCAGCTGCTGGATCAGAATCTGTCCGGACGAGGTTGAGGAACGTGTAGACCATCCCGCAGGAGTAGGCGAGTTGATACTTGCCCTCACTGATCAGGTCGTTCAATGGTCGCTTCCTGTACTCTGCCTGGTCGATACATGACTCTGCAGCTGCGCCCACGTCGCGCGTGATCCCTTGCTCCTTGCTCCCAGTCTCCTCCGAAAGAAACAAGCTTGCTGCCATTTCTGCCCCGCCCTCGAGCAGCATCATTCTGCTTTGCTGTGGGAGTGACTCCATCATTTGCACATCTTGATTCCATTGATGAAATGCTTCATGGGCAATGAAGTGAGATAAGTCTTTTGGAAAGCCCTTTGAGATGTCCAGGCAACCCGCACGAAGGCCAATCAGCAGCAGTCCGGGCAATGAGCTTCCGCTGAAGTGGCAGCCCTGCTGGGTATTGGCGCCCTGCTCAAGCAAGAAGATTACAGAGCTCACGCTGTGCTGCTCAGGTCCGAGGGCACGCCCATAGAACTTCTGGGCCTTCTCCAGCCAATTCTTATACTGGCTCCTGAACACCTGTGGCACGCCTTGATCGGCCAGCATCGTTGGAACGGGTACTGGCCGCCCATCGCTGAAGAATGCGTAGCCTTCGAACACCGTCACTGGAGAGCTTGCTGGGTGCTGTGAGGCTCCTGGATCGATATCGCCACATAGGCGTTCAAACTGCGGATCGTCAGGATTGATCAGAGGCTGTAGGTTGATCATGACAGTGGAGGGCGCCAACCTGATGATCAGCGGATACTTTCTTCCCTCCGGAAGCCGGCTCCTGCTGATATCCAAGGTATAGACGTGTTCGTCCGGGCGGGCGCTCTTCGACGCTTGCCACTCCTGCAGGTTGAGTTTGGGCGTACCCAGCGAGGTCACTCGCAAGGTCGCCTTTGACATGGCTGTGTCAACCTCAAGGCCGGACGCGAGGCAATCACGCTTCCCTGCCCATGCGTTTGCCGTGGGCAGAGCCAACATGAGCAAGGTTGCCAACAGCGCCCATGGCTTTGGAGCTATGGGCACCAGTCGAATGAAAGCTTTGCCGACAGTTACGCGCATATCACCCCGTCCACAGCCACTTCCTTGAATCCTCAGACTCAGCATTGCTCAGCACTCCCGGTGCTTTATCTCGAACCGTTCGTCTGCACTTTGTATTGTCTCCAGCCGATGGGCGATCACCACCCGGGTCATGCTCGACATCTTCACGGCCGCATTGACGCGCCGCTCACACTCGAGGTCCAGATGGCTGGTTGCCTCATCCAGGACCAGCAGACGGGGGCGGCGATATAGCGCTCGAGCGAGGATCACTCGCTGCTTCTGCCCTCCAGACAGGCTGGAACCCATGTCGCCTACCAGAGTTCTGTAGCCCATTGGCATCGCCTCGATATCGTCGCTCACTGCAGCGAGCGTCGCCGCCTCCCTGATGCGCTCATCGGTTGAGTCCTGATCACCAAAACTGATGTTGTCCCCGATCGTTCCGGCGAACAGCTGATCTTCCTGCATGACTGCACCGACCAGGCCTCTGAATCGTCCGTGACCCATATCATCAATTTTCTGTCCTCCAAAGATCACCTCTCCTTCGCTAGGCTTCAGTAGGCCGAGCATGATCTTGGCGAGTGTCGTCTTGCCGCTCCCTGACACTCCAGTGATGGCGATTGAACGACCCGATTCCACTTTAAAACTACAGTTTCTCAACACCCAGGGCTCTCCGTCGGAGTAGCGGAAACTGACATTCTTGAATTCGACACTCGAATCGTCCGGCACGTGGCACGAGTCGACTCCGTCGGCGCTCTCCTGTTCGCTGAGGGCGATATCGGACAACCGTTCCGCGTGCAATCTAAGCATCCTGAAATCCACCCACTTATCCGCCAAAGAAGTAGATCTATGAATAAACATGTCTGCGAAGGCGACAAATGCAACCATCATGCCAACAGAGAACTTCTCATCCATGACCAGAGAAGCAGCTATCCAGATCAGTGCGACTCTGCCCAGGCCAAAGATAAGGCCGTTGATAATTCCGAAAGAAATATTCAGTTGCTGAATTCGGATTCCGCGGTTTATTACCTGAACCGAAGCATTGGCATAGCGTGCGCGTCGCACATTCTGCTGATTGGCCAGCTTGATCGGAAGAATTCCTCGGATGCATTCTAGGATTTCGCCCTGCTGGCGTGCCGCATGAACAATCTGATCTTCGTTTGCCCTCCACAACGGAGCAAAGAACACCCATCGAAGCATCGTGTAAAGTAGAAATAGGCCCGCTACCAGCGCCGCCAATCCAGGGCTGTAGAAGGTCATTATCAAAAGAACGACAAGTGACATCAGCCCGTCCAACAGTGAGCCGATGAACTGGACTGTCAGCGTACTTTGGATGATCTGGACTGAGCCAAGTCGCGAGACGATGTCACCCACCTGCCGCTTCTCAAACCAAGCCAAGGGCAGCCGGAGGAGATGCCCCACCATGTTGCTCATCCATTGCGCAGATGTTGTTGCACTGATCCAGCTCAGTAGCCAGGCGCGTAGTGCCGTGATGACAACCTGGAAGACCGCAACAATTGCGAAACCAATCGCCAGCAGCGAAAGAAGATCTCTATCAGCGGATACGATGACCTGATCCATCGTCCACTGGAGATAGAATGGTCCAATGAGAATGAATGCCTCTAGCGCCAGTGCAAGCCCCAGAACTTGGAGGCAAGCCGGCACGAGTCCCTGGATGGTACCTGCCAGTCGCCGAAGTGAAATAGATGGGGATCTGTGCGCTGGACGGAAGTCGGCGCCTGGTATGAGCTCCAAAGCGACACCGGTGAACTGGCTTGACACCTCCAGAAGATCGAGCTTTCGGACACCTCGTGCCGGATCGTGAATTACAGCCGATCGAGGGCCAATCTTGCACAGCACGACGAGATGATTCATGCCCCAATGCAGGATACAGGGCAGCTTCAATCTTGATAGGTTGCCAAGATCGAGCTTCAGCGGTCGCCCCTCCATGCCGAGTGCCGTCGCCAAATGCATCATCTGCCTCAGCGTGACGCCCTTCTGGGACGATCCGAATTTCGCCCGCATTCCCAGCATATCCACATGATGACCGTGATGCCCCGCGACCATGGCTAGACAGGCCAGTCCACATTCAGCGGTCTCTGCCTGCAGAATCAATGGCGTATCGCGACGCCACCCAAAACGGAGTTCGGCCCGGACGTCCGCTCGCGAATGTCGATCGGGGCGCCTCCGCTCTGCCGATGCGGAGCCATCAGCCATTGGAGTTTTCCTCGAACACACGTCTCTGGATGCCAAAAAGCGGCTCAAACAACCATTCGATAAGGCGTCTCCGCTCTATAAGCACATCTGCTTGTAGCGCCATCCCAGGCCGGATCGACTCCTTGATCCCATATGCGGAAACGTACTGCCGGTCCAGCTCTACATCTACTCGATAGAGTGGTCCTTGATCCGCTGGCGGTAGTCGGCCAGTCAAAGCGGAATGTTCCGCTGGCGTCAGTGCGCTTCGGGAGACGATGGATACCCTTCCGTACTGCTGACCAAATTTCTGGTACGGAAATGCCTCATAGCGGAGGATGACGCGATTGCCTGGAGCGATGAATCCAATTGCACGACTAGGAATAAGGAGCTGCGCCTGCAGCTTCGCGTCGCCAGGCAGTATCGTTATCATGGGCTGACCGGCACTCACCATTTGACCGGTCTTAACAAGTAGAGCTGCGACGACACCTCCTTGTCTCGCTCTAAACAGTGTGCCGCGTTGTAGATCGTTTTGGGCCTGCGATTGAGCTACGTCGGCAAGCTCTCGCACGATTTCGTTTCGGCGAGTTGCGTCCTCTAGCGGAAGTTTCGCCAAGGACTCCTGGGCGGCAGCAAGCTGTTGCTGGAGTTCGAGCCCCTGCCGCTGCAGTTCTGCCTTCCGGGAGCGTGCGGCACGTACCACCGCTTGCTGCCGCTGAATCTCAAATGCCGAAATGTATCCACCCTTTCCCAAAGGCTCGATCCGCTCCAAGAGCGCCTGCGAGCCTTCAACTTCCTCAGCCTGCAATGCAACCTGTTCGCCGACTTGGTCCAGCTGTCGTCGTATGAGCGATTCGCGAGCAACCAGCGCCTCTCGCTGATGCCGGGCGACAGAATCCTGGGAAACGAGATCGGCCCTGTAGCGCCCCTCCTTTTCCGCAAGCTGCTCATCAATTGATGCTCGGGTTGCACCAAGTCGAACCGTGTCCTGATCGCTTGAGATCTCCATCAGGACTTCGTCTGCCTGTATGGATTGGCCATCTTCAACATGTAGTCGCGCGACTGTTCCCGGGCTAAGAGCGGTGATATTGATCAGTCCGCTAGCGGGCACCAGTTGACCCGTCACCGTTTCTCGGCGGGTGTATTGGCCTAGGACCAGGAACAGGCCCATAGCAGTCGTTAGCAGAAGGATCAGGCAAAGCCATAGCCAGCGAGAAGGTGGTCCGGCAAGCAGGGTCTCGCCGAGGCCACTATGCTGATCTTCAGGTGAAGCCTCTCTGCGAAAGAGGTTATCTGCCACGGCATACCTCGCGCCATTGATGCACAGTCGCGATGTCGCTCAGCCTCGAAATGAGGCGATGTCCGCAATCGGCTCCGGTGGCTATGCCCCCCCCAGCCGGGCATCTGTCGCCATTGGCGTCGGGCCTAGACCAGCCCCGCTGGTCCTTGATCGCAGCGCACGCGAAAACAGGAAATGCCCCCATCGAATTTCTCCGCCACCATCCTTGTATGCAATTTCTTTATGGAAGTATTTGCATGGCGTCAACCCCTTCGGCGTGGAGCGTGGAGCGGGGTGCATCGAAGATGGTGGCAATGCTTTGATCTCACATAGTCACCCTCGGCGTTGCGGTGTACGCAGGTCAGCGCCAAGCAGACGAAAGGCGACACAATGGTGGGGGTGCGCTTGGATCCCCTGCATCACCAGTTGACTTGGCCGCCTGAATCCAGCCGCTACGAAAACCGAAGTGAGGTTCGGGGGAGTGATGTAGGTGGGGGGATGTATCGGCCCGTCCTGACCAGTGCTGCAATCGGCATGACATGTCAGGGGCTCCCTTCCTTACTGCCATGTGGATTGCGACACGATCAATCGTGGAGACATTGCTCTCTTTCATCGCAATCAGCATCAAATTGTCGGCCTGTTTTCGGGGGCATAACTGAGACCAGTGCAGGCAATCGTGAATGATGGCGGCCCGGCCCTACCAGCGTGTCTTGGGAGTGGCGACATGTAGGATTCTCGGGATGGACGCTCCGTCATGCACGAATCCCGCGAAATGTGGGTAGTGTGAGTGCTGGTGGGCCCACCGCAGGAATGGCACTTGGGTTCCGCCCAGGTGCTCTTTTTTGTGCCGCGGGCAGAATTCACGTGGGGCAGGAGCGCGGGGTTGCCAGCGGTCCAGGTGAGCCTGATCGTCAGTGTCACGGATGTCCATGGTCATACCCCTCACCTCTGCTATCACCTCCGAAACAGCGATTGGTCTCTGATGGCCGGTCTGTCTCTGAATGCAATGATGGATGGCTCCACCACGATGGCAACGATTCACCTGGTCGAAGGGCCCGTCGGTGCGGGCAAATCCACGTTTGTTGCCGAGCTGCGAAGTCTGCACACGGCTGCAGGATTCATTCTGGACGCGTGGTTCGTACGGCTGTACAGCCCGGACCGTCCCGCCGCCAACCTGATGGAATGGTATGCCGCAAGGAAGGCGCGTTGCATGGCGCAGATATGGATCACAGCCTGCGAAGTGCTCGATACGGGTCGCGACGTTGTACTCGAGCTGGGTCTGGTGGAGAGAGCCAGCCGCGAGAGCTTCTACGCGCAGGTCAGGGAGGCGGGCTACGATCTGGCCGTGTATCTCCTGGATGCCCCACGTGACGTTCGTCGTGATCGCGTCCGCCAGCGCAATCGCGAGAAAGGCCCAACGTTTTCCATGGATGTGCCGGATGCCTTCTTTGAGTTGGCGAGCGACCATTGGGAGCCCATGGACCAAACCGAGTGCGAGATCTACGACGTCCAGGTAATCACCTGGAATCCAGGGTCTGCTTCTGGTGGATGAGGGATATCAAGGCTGCCGGGTGCTTCAGGAGCGATGCGATGGCGTGTCATCTGCCCTGCAGCCGCGATTCTGGTTCAAGGAAGGCGGCAGCGGCAGCCGCCATGCGGCTGCCGCTCATGTGGACGTCCTGCTGCTTGCAACTACTTCGGCATCAACACCGTGTCGATCACGTGGATCACGCCATTGGACTGGCCGACATCGGCAATGCTGATCCCCGCCTTGCCGCCCTTCGCATCGATGACCCAAAGCTTGCCATCGTGCAGTGCGACGGTGAGGGATTCACCTTCAACGGTCTTCAGCGTCGCCTTGCCGCCGTGCTTCCTGGCATCGGCCATCAGCTGCGCTGAACTGTAGTTGCCTGGCACCACGTGGTAGGTCAGGATCTTGGTCAGTTGTGCCTTGTTTTCAGGTTTCACCAGCGTATCGACCGTACCTGCGGGCAGCTTGCTGAAGGCTGCATTGGTGGGCGCGAAGACGGTGAAGGGGCCGGCGCCATTGAGGGTATCGACCAGGCCCGCTGCCTTGACCGCAGCGACCAGGGTCGTGTGGTCCTTGGAGTTGATGGCGTTCTGGACGATGGTCCTGGTGGGATACATCTCCGCTCCGCCGACCACCACGGTACTGGCGGCGAAGCTCATTGAAGTGGCTGAGACGAGTACGGCGAAGCTGACTGTGGCGGCTATCCGCTGAAGGGCTTTCACGGCGCGTTCCTCTATGGGATGCCCGCAAGGCGCGAGCATCCTACATACGCGCTGGCGCGGCCCTTGGATGCAGGCAGATGCATCAGTGCGCGTTGTCGCTTGAAACGTCGCAGCGTTGTAAAAGCCGAGTGAACGACTGCCCCTGCCGGCGGCTACGCAGTACGAACTGCGCGCCGCTCAGCGGCGCGGATGGCGGATGTCGGAAGCGCAGCCAGAAAGGCGCGCGTTGCTGATGGCCTGGCGGACAC
Source organism: Stenotrophomonas sp. YJH_SMC_73 (assembly GCF_059370155.1). Classification (NCBI taxonomy): domain Bacteria; kingdom Pseudomonadati; phylum Pseudomonadota; class Gammaproteobacteria; order Lysobacterales; family Lysobacteraceae; genus Stenotrophomonas; species Stenotrophomonas sp. YJH_SMC_73. Next base: position 166,073 of record NZ_JCAFTJ010000001.1, read on the forward strand.
CACAGCCACGGCATGACAGCACGGTTCCACCGGCAACGTGTTCCATCTCATGCTCGTCCCACACGCTCGTCGATCCGCAGGCGGTGCAGGTGGCGACGATCTGCAGTGCGCGGGCCAGGTCGCCCTGCTCCCCAGCCTTGTAGGTGAGATCGGTGATCTGAAAAATGCCGGTATGACTCATGGGAATGCCGGGGGGTGCTTGTTGACGAACGATAGGGCCCACCGGGTATCGGTCGTGTCGGTGCTGTGTTGATGGATGGTTGAAGTGCAGGCTATTCGTCGCTGCGTCGATTGAGCTCTTCAAGCCGCGCGCGGCTGACTGACTGGTGATTGCCGCAGGTTGGGCAACTGAGGGCAGCCGCACCGTCGAGATCGACAAGGCCATGGTTGGGAATGGCCCTGAACTGCCAGGAACACTTGATGCAGGAGCAATCGATTCGGGTGACCTGCAGCAGGGTGCCGTCTGCCCGCGTCACTCCCTCGACGCTGATTACGTAGAACTGTCCGATGTCACGCATGAAGATGAACGAAATCCCTGAATCCGTAGGGCGCCATCATGCTGTTTTGTGGGCCATCTGGGACAAAGGTGGCTTGGTTGAATTCTGAAGAGTTAAGAATTCGAGTGACGGTGCGGACTCGCAGCGGGACAGGTAATCCAACGCCGCGCGAGTGAGAGTTGGATACGACGACGTGAGCGCCTTCCGCAAGGTGTCCCAGGGCATTGTCGGCATGTCCCCGTCCGCATGCCGGGATCATTTCCGTATCCGGCGGCGTGCACAGGGGGAAGGCCGACGTCGGGGGGCGTGGTTGACGGGATGGTGTCGACCCATCGCCAGCATGCCGGTGTCACCGCGCGGGGTCGTCGACCACAGGCATGCTGGGCGTGCGGATGCTGATTCCGATCCCGACAGGAGATCGCATGATGCGCAGTGCTTGTACGTCCTTCGTTCTGGCTGCATCGCAATGCGTTCGGGCATTCGCGTCCGACGCTGGCGAATCACCCAGGTCAAGACGCCGGCGCCGATCATCGATGGCCTGCAGTACAAGCGCGCCTTCAACGTGGCCGGACCCTCACGGCCGAGGGTTACGGTGCCATCGAGTTTCTGGATGCACAGGGCAAGGTGATCCACACGCTGGCGCCAGAGGCCGAACTTCGCCGCTAGCGCGTGCACACCTCGAATCGAGGCTTACCCGCGCCGACCGCGCCCGTCGATGCTGTAGCGCCCGGCCCCGGTGCAGGCCAGCAGCAGGAACCCACCGGCCAGCCCCAGGTTCTTCAGGAACATGATCTGCTGGGTCTGGTCGGCGAAGTTGTGGTGGAAGATGAAAGCGGTGACCAGGGTGAAGCCCACCAGCACGATCGACACCAGCCGGGTCTGGAAGCCGAGCAGGATGCACAGACCACTGCCGATCTCGAAGGCGACCGTTGGCCACAGCAGGATGCCGGGCACGCCCATGGCTTCCATATAGGCCTGGGTGCCGCTGAGATCGCCGAGCTTGCCCAGCCCGGAGACCAGGAACAGCGCCATCAGCAGGATGCGCGCAAGCAGGTAGGCAAGCGAATGCGATGAGGTGCTCACAGGGATGTCCTCGGGGATGGCCGACGAAGGCGATCGGAGCCCACCCGCAGTGAAGCCCGTGTCTACGCGGGGGCGAGCCGCCTTGACAGGCGCCGCGCGGCAGTAGACCTTTCCAGCATGACGATCGATATTGAATCGCTCAGCCTGCGGGAGCTGGGCGCCTTGGTGGTTGCCGCTGAACAGCGGAAGCAGCTGATTTCCAACCGCCGTCCTGCCAGCGCGGTGCGGCGTATGCTGAAAGCCGCCGCGGCGGAAGCGGGATATACCCTCGAAGAACTCTTTGGCGATGAAGCCATCGAAGCGGGCGCACCCAGCCGGAAACCGGCACGGCGCAGAACCGGCAAAGTGGCCGCCAAATACCGAGACCCGGAATACAAGCGGCTGACCTGGTCCGGCCGCGGGCGCATGCCGCGTTGGCTCGCTTCCAGGATCCAGAAGGGCCACAAGGTCACCGACTTCCTGATTCCCGGGTTGGCGCGACCGACGGCGCGCAAGGGCAGCCCGATCGGCAAGCGCACGGTCTTCAAGAAGGATTGAACCTGCCACGCTGCTACCCTGCCGGGGTCTTTGAACGAAGGAGCGCGGGATGGCACACGATGCAGGCAGGACGATCACGCCCACGATGCTGTATACCGCCGCGGCCGCGGCCGTGCTGGTCAGCCTGCTGGCCTGGGCGGTGGAATGGAGCGGGATGGCCTATGTCTGCCCATATTGCCGCGTGCAGCGCACGGTCATCGGCGTGCTGGGCCTGCTGGCGCTGTTCGCGCGCCCGGGCGGCATCGTGGTGCCCTGGCTGTCGTACAGCGCGGGCGCCTTCGCGTTCGTGGTGGCGGCGATGCAGCACTTCAACGGTTGGAAGCGCATTTCCGCCGGCGACTTCAGTTTCAACGAACAGTGGTACATCGATCCGTGGCTGCTGTCGGGCTGCGCGATGCTGGTCCTGGTGGCGCAGCTGATGCTGGTGCAGGCCGCCTGCCGGCGCAGGTTGCACTGACAGTGTCGTCGCTGCGGGAGAAGTGCCGGGTATGGCAAGCGCTCTCAATCCTTCAAAGCGGTAGTGACATCGCGTGTGGCGCGCGATGCTCACGAAGTGTCTTTCATATTTGTGAAATTCCACGTACCTTGTCTGGACTCACTTGATTTCAGGGATATGAAGCAGTGGCAGGAAAGAACGTGGCTACATGGATTGGTGCGTCGGCTTTGATCGCGATGGCGTGGTTGGGTGGAGCAGGGGAGGCGCATGCCCAGCAGGTCGTGGCTCGAGACTGCGATGGTTGCAGTTACCCGCAGATGCAGGGAATGGCGGAGTCGTTCGCGCACGGCATGAGCATGCCGTCGCACAGGATCCTCTACATACTGAATCCATCGGGCAACATGGCACGAAAGTTCAGCGTCATGCGTGATCGTGAAGGCGGCATCCGTTGCGACAAAATGGAACCCGGCGCGATGGATTGCGAACCCTTCGTCATCATCGACGAGCTCCCGGTCGAGCAACCGGCGATCAACTATCTTCAGTTCAAGCGCATAGTCGCTCAATCGGTGATCAGCCTGTCTGAGCCCGGCTACCCGACCAATGTGTACGATGACATCCAGAATCCGCAGAGAAGGGATGCGGTCAGCCAGCATCTGGGGCAGCGTTTCGAGACTTACATCTACCTGGCTTCCGGCGCGTACTCGCTTGGCATCGATGTCTGGGCGCCGCAGAAGATCCGCTATGCTGACGGGTCTACCGCTTCCTACAACTACAGCATGATCAACCGTCGCTGGGAGCCCAACGCCCTCCTTTACAAGGACAGGTTCGGTAACTCCATTCCGCTTAGCGTTACACAGTTGAGCGAGGGGCGAGGCGGCGTTACGCATCGCTTCGAATTCCCGAATGGGAATGCCACCGATATGGGAAGCTTCGTCAATGCGCTCAACAACATCGGTGTCCCGGTGACGGGGGCGGGCAATCAGTCTGTCACCTGCACCAGCACGATCAGGCTGACCGAGGTCAAGGTGACCTGCAACCGGAACTGATGAGGAATAGATCGATGCGAGTTTCACCAGGCCTGGGTTCCACGGTCATATTCGGTACTTCCTTTGTGGGAGCACTGCTATGCGGGTTCGTGTTTCCATCCATGTCGGCAGGTTCCCCGGAGCTGACCCCTTGGATGTTCAACGGCCTGCTGGCGTGCGGCGCGGTTGCGCTTTTTAGTGCTCCCTTTGGCTGGCGGGGTTACCTGAACTGGAGATCGCGTCGATTGAAGTAACGCATGGGGCCTGCGTGACTGCTGGCCCCTTGTTGCCTGGGAGGAGGCGCAGCGCTAGGCGTCCTGGAAAACCGCCAGCTGCGCAGCAAACGCACGCTGGTAGGCCGGCCGCTGCGTGGCCCGGGCCACATAGGTGGCGACCTGTGGGTACTGGTCGAGCAGGCCGCTGCTCTTCAGGCGCAGCAGCACCGAGACCATCATCAGGTCGCCCACGCTGAATTCGCCGTCCAGCCACGTTGTCCTGGCCAACCACGTCGATAGTTGGGCCAGCCGCGTCCGGACCCGCTCATCGAGCATTGGCAGCCGTTGCGCGTACCAGGGTTGCTCGCGCTCAAGCACCCAGGCCATGGAGCGCTCGACGATGGGGGGCTCCACCGTGTTCAGCGCAGCGAACACCCACATGATCGCGCGCATGCGGGCGTCCGGATCGCGCGGCAGCAGGCCGGGGTGCTGTTCGGCCAGGTGCAGGGCGATGGCGCCGGATTCGAACAGGGTCCGGTCGCCCTCCTGCCACGTGGGAATCTGCCCGAACGGATTCCGTGCCAGGTGCGCGGGCTGCTTCAGCTCGGCGAAGCTGAGCAGTTGTACGTCATAGGCCACGGCCAGTTCCTCCAGCGCCCAGCGCACGCGCATGTCACGGGCCAGGCCCTGGCCGCGGTCGGGGGAGGTGGCGAAGGCGGTGAGGATCGGCGGCATTGGAGCGCTCCTGCAGGCCGATGGGCCTGCCTTTCCTGTTCCGACGAGCGACGGGGCGGGAAATCGACAGCCCTCGATGCGGGCCTTCACCCGGCCCGATGCTGCTCCCGATACTGATCGGGCGTGCACTGCGCGTGCCGCTTGAACATTTCGGCAAACGCGCTGACGCCTGAATAGCCCAGCTCCCCGGCGATGCGGCTGATCGGCTTGCGTGTGCACAGCGCCTCGGTGGCGCGCACGAACTTCACACGCCCACGCCGGCCGCCGAGTGACATGCCCAGTTCACTGCGCGCCATGCGCTCCAGCGTGCGCACGCTCATGTGAGGCCGCTGCGCGATCTCGGCCACGGATTCGGCCGTGCATTTGCCGCCTGCATCGTGCTGATGCAGCGCCGGAAGATTCCGCTGACGGTGCTGGAGTCACTGTTCCTGCAGGCCACGGCGGCGTCGCTGATCCTGCTGCCGGTGCAGCTGCCGGAGTGAACAACCTGACCGCGGTGGGCTGTTTCGGTTTCGCTGCGGTGTGTGCATCGATCCTTGCGCCCCTCAGCTGGATGACCGGTCTTTCGCGCTTGGGCGCGGCGCGCGTTTCGGGATTCTTCAACCTGGTGCCGATCGTGACCGCCGCACTGGCGGTGATGCTGCTGGGTGAGTCACTCAGCGGATGGGGTGCTGGGTGGCAGCCTGCTGGCGGTGTCGGGTGTGGTACTTGCTGAATATGCCGCCAAGCACGGGTGCGGAAGGCCGATGCGGCCCGATATTCCAGCAAGGTCTGCACGAAACGTGCACCTCACGTCGACGTTGTGCGATGCCGTTGCGCTTCAGTCTGGCAACCCCATTCCCCGCCCGCGCAGGAGCCCATCGATGAATACGCCTGGAAAGCCGAGACCCACCTGGAAGCAATGGCACGTGCTGCTGGTGATCCTGGCAATCGCGCTGCTGGTCACTCTGATCATCGTCACCGCACCGTGGTAACGCGTGCAACGCGCTCAGATTCCGTGAAAGCCGACGATGCTTGAAATGACGAAGTCAGCAGGTGTTTCGCATGGTGATGCGTGCATCAATTCGTGCTCACCTGGTTGGCACACGCGATTGCACACAGTTGGGTCGAAGGCAATGCAGATGCACTGCCATTCTCCACTGACTTTCGAGCACACAGGAGCGACGCCATGAGCACCCAGTCCACCATCGAACATCGCCTCAACGACCTGATCGAAATCGCCCGCGATGGCAAGTCGTTCTATGAAGAAGCGGCCACCAAGGTCAAGGATGCCGAGCTGTCGGCACTGTTCACCCGCATCGCTGGCGTCAAGGGCCGCATCGTGGCAGCGTTGAGCGGCTCAGTGGCCGCCAGCGGTGGCAAGCCGGCCGAACATGGCACCGTGGTCGGTTCGATGCAGCAGTTCTACGGCAAGGTTCGAGCCGCTTTCGGTGACACCAACTATGGCTACGTGGCTGAACTTGAAGAATCCGAGGACCGCCTGCTGGGCGCGTTCAAGGATGTGCTGCAGGACAACGAGCTGCCGCCGGCCGTGCGCCAGGAAGTGACCCAGCTGCTGCCGGAAGTGCAGGAGTGCCACAACGTCATGCGTGCGCGAAAGCAAGCAATGAAGGCCGCCTGACCGCAGCGGTCGGCCCAATCAGCGGGACTGGCAGCCGGGGCGGTTTACCGCCCCGGCTGTTGCATTTGCGGCCCGCGCCGATGGCCTTTGATCAGGCCGCGTCGTCGTTCAGCATGTAGCCCAGCCCACGCTTGGACTCGATGCTGACACTGGCCGAGCGCAGGGCACGGCGCAGGCGTGATACGTGCGGATCCAACACGGTGGTACCGCCGTCGGCGCCGGCCAGGTGCACGGCAGCACTCAGCACTTCATGGCGGACGATCCGGCCCTGGCGGGCGCAAAGGGCTTCCAGCAGCAGCAGCTGGCTGCGCGGCAGGCTCAGGGGCGCACCGCCTACCAATGCCATGCGGTTGGAAAAATCGAACGTGAAATTGCCGATTCTCAGAATGTGGCCGGCATCAGCGTCGAGGCGCCGGGTAATCGCGCGCAGCCGCGCGGCCAGTTCGTCGAACTCGAACGGCGTGGGCAGGTAGTCATCGGCACCGGCATCCAGGCAAGCGATGCAGTCTGCAGCGTGGTTGTGGCGCCCCAACAGCAGAATGGGCAGCCAGGTACGCAAGCCGCGCACGATCTGCACCAGCTTCAGTGAATCGCCTTCGGGCAGCCAGCGGTCGAGAATGAGGGCGCGGTACTCCACGGCCTGTACCGCGGCCTTGGCCAGTGACCAGGTTGCCACGAGGTCCACCAGCATGTTGCGGCTCTGCAATACGTTGCGAAGCGCCTGTGCAAGTTCGGCGTCGTCCATGGCCACGAGGATGCGCATGCTGCGTCTTTTCCTGATTGCTGGATCCGGCGGGCGTGCAGGCGCACTGCGTAGCGTCCGTCATGGTGGTGAGGTCGCAGCGGGGCCGAGCAATGGTCACGGCTGCAGCACGTGCTGCAGCTGGCTGATCATCCCCCCCCCGGGATGCCTGTCCTGGCATTGGCAGATGCAGGACGCGCAGCGCGGGCAGCGGACGGCTGCCTGCCAAGCGATCTCTACGTCGTATGGAGACCTGCCACGTGGCGGTGCATCACGCTGTGGCAGATGTCGAGGTGGTGGGCGCGCACCACCACCTCAGGCAAGCCGGAGAGGCTTAGCCGTTGCAGCAGTTGCTGTCGGAGCTGCTGCAGCTGTTGCCCAGGTTTTCCTGCTGGTTTTCGATCATCAGGCGCTGCAGATTCAGGACGCGATTCATATCAACTCTCCTTAGTCGTACATGGGATCGGGAGGCATGCGTGCCTCCCACGCGTTACGCAATGAAATGATTCACTGCGCGATTGCACCACGCAATCTCAAAGCCCTGTTGCAGTTGCTGAAGAACCCCGGTCTATACGTGGCGGATGGAAAATGGCATTGCCGATTGGAATGAGTCAAGTCAATTGTGGAATGAGAATCGCCTGCGCAATGTAGCGGCAAGGTACGGTGGCAATCATCGATCTGCAGGGACATTCCGGGCGGCTGCATTGCAGCGATAGCCGGCGGATTTCACGCCGTGCTTACGAATGAAGCAGGCAGGGAATCCGCATTCCGCATTTTGCGATGCCTGCAGGCTGGAGCGCCCGCAATGCATCCATCGCGCATGTGCGAGGCGTTGCGAGGCGTTCGCGGATGTGTGCACCGGGCAAACGAGCCGTGGAACCGACCAGGGAGAGACGATGTCAGCGCGTCAACGATCACTGCGTGAAGCACGCCACATGGACAAGGCCGCCTATGTGGGGGGCGACGAGCGGTTCTACGAATTGAGCTACAACCAGTACCGGCCCAGCGAAGATTTCCGCAGTATCGTTGAAGCGGAGATCGAGGCGGCCGGCATGGCGTGGACGATCCATCGCATCGGTGTCTGGTCGCACCTGGCGACGCATGGCGACCCGGTCGCCGGCAACCTGCCGCCGCAAGGCTGGAAGATCCACGTTTCAGCCACGCAGGAGAACTGCCAGCGGGTGCTGCGCACCGTCACCCGGATGGCCCTGGCCGAGCGCGTGAAGTTCAAGTTCGCCAATGACATGAACACGATGCGCATGATGAGCTCCAAGCGTTGGCCACGCGGTGGCTCGGGCAAGTTCATCACGCTCTATCCGCTGGACCTTGCGGTCTTCACGCGCTTCATCGAGCAGCTGCACGGGGCGCTGAAGGACGAAGATGGCTCGTACATCCTGTCCGATCGACGCTACAAGGACTGCCGCTGCCTGTATTACCGCTATGGCGGCATGCGCCAGGTGTACCGGCTTGATTTCATCGGCCAGAAGGTGCCGATGCTGGTCGCGCCCGACGGCAGCCATGTTCCCGACCTGCGCAATCCCTATTTCGAGGTGCCTGCCTGGGAAACCGACCCGTTCCCCAGCGAGGATGATCCCGGCGAGATGACGTTGAAGGAGGGCCGCTATCAGGTGCAGGCCGCGCTTGGGTTCTCCAACACGGGCGGGGTCTACCTGGCGTTGGATCAGGTCACCGGGGAGGAAGTGGTCATCAAGGAGGCGCGGCCCCATGTGGAAATGCACGGGGAAGGGTTCGACGCCACCAGCCGCCTGGCACGCGAACGACGCAATCTGGAACTGCTGGGCCCGGTGGGCGCCTCGCCGCGCTGCCTGGATGCATTCACCGATTGGGAAAACAGCTATCTGGTGGAAGAGCGCCTGGATGCATTCGATCTTCGCGAGCTGATGCTCAAGCATTCGCCGCTGATGAAGGCCCGTCCCAGCGCACGCGATGGTAGTGACTACTACGGCATGTGCGTGACCATCTTCACCGGTCTGCTTCGCGCGGTCGACCGCGCACACAAGGTGGGAGTGGTGATCGGTGACATCTCGCCGTCCAACATCATGGTCGACCGCAGCGACATGCGTGTGCGCCTGATCGATCTGGAGGCCGCGTTCCTGGACGGCAGCGATGAGTGGGATGACATCCACACGCCCGGATTCCGCCGGATCATGAAGGGGCGCAAGCGCGCCAGCTGTTTCAGGGATGACCGTTACGCGACCGCAGTGGTGATGTTCTACTGCCTGTTCCCGCTGATGGCCATGGCCTACATCCGTACCGACCTGTTCCAGAAGGTGCTGCCGGTGATGATGGAGGATATCGGCTGGCAACACACGCCAGTGGCCGAGGTCATCCAGGCGCTGGTGGACGACCGTATCGGCCTGGAAGAGGCCGCACAGCTGCTGCAGCAGCCGGCGACCCTGCAGGCGCCGTTCTCGTCGCCGCAGCGCCCGTTGCCGGCGCCGCGCCAGTGTATCCGGCGGCTGCTCGCGTTCATGGATGCACACAGCCGGCTGCAGCCGGAGCGGACGCTGTTCCCACTTGATCCGTTCTCGCACTCCACCAACACGATGAGCCTTGGTCTGGGGGCGACCGGTGTGATCCACGCCTTCCATGGGGTGGGTCATCAGCCGTCGCCGGCGGTGATGGAGCGCTATGCGCAGGAGCTGCAGGCCCTGGATCGCACATCGTTACCGCCGGGGTTCCTCACCGGCCTTGCCGGCATCGCCTGGTCGGCGCTGCTGCGTGGCGAGGTGGAACTGGCCCGCAGCCTGCTCGACAGCGCTGACAGCAGTGACCTGTTGCATGCGCATCACTCGCTGTATCACGGCATGGCGGGTATCGGAATGGCGCACCTGGCCATGCATCACGCGACCGGCCTGCCCGGGCATCTCGACAGGGCGCTGTCGCTGGCGCGGCGGCTTGCAGACACCGTCCACCACGGAGAGCGGGGTGCCTACTGGCAGGACGAAGGTGGCGTCCGCATCGGCATGGGTTACGGCCAGGCCGGCGTGGCGCTGTTCCTGCTGAGGCTGTCGCAGCTCAGTGGTGATCCGGCATGGCGCGTGCTTGGCGAGCAGGCACTGCGACACGATCTCTCCTACGGCTTCGAGCTGGAGACCGGGGTGACCACCTTTCCCAGCTCACCGGAAGAGGTCAACACCTATGAACCCTATCTGGAGCAGGGGACTGCGGGCATCGCCAAGGTCGCGATCCGTTACGGCCTGTGGCAGGACGTGAATCGGCTGGTGGATGACTTCCATCGCAAGTATTCCGGCTTCTGCGGTCTGTTGTATGGCCTGTCGGGCATGCTGGATGTGTTTGTCGACGCCCATCTCTACTCCGGTGACCCTAGGTACCTGCAGATGGCGGAGCGACCGTACCAGGGCATCGTCGATCTGTATCTGTTCGAGGAGGAGGAGGGAATGGCGGCGGTGCCGGGCGAGAATCTGTTCCGCATTTCCTTCGACCACGGTACCGGCATCGCCGGAGTGATCCGCGCCCTGCATCGGTACGACACGCTGGCGCCGGATGAGTTCTTCCTGGATGCACTCGATGTGCATGGCGCGGTGGTACGGGAAGTGGACGGAGCCGAGGTGGGGCAGGCGGCGATTGCATGAATGCGCGCCCGCACCCGGCCGGACAGCCACTTCAGCGCGAGCAGACCGCGCAGCGGCACAGTGTGCGCGCCATCCTCGCCAGCTTCGCGATCCTGCTCGGCCCCCTCCGCGGGCGCTACCTTGCGGTGGCCGCCACCACCGCGATGTTCGGCGGACTGGGCGGGCTGCTGCATCCGCTGCTGATCCGCGCGATCTTCGACGAGGCCGCCAGCCGGCAGGATTTCAATCGCTTCCTGCTGCTTACCGGTGCATATCTGCTGCTGTGCCTGGTGACCAACCTGGGCAACTACAGCTGCGCGCTGTGGCAGCAGCGCGTGGATAACCGCATCGTGGAGCGGATCGGGACCTCGTTGCTGACCGCCTACTATGGCCGCAGTTATGACGAGGTGGTGCAGAAGGGGGCTGGCTACTATGTGGCGCGGATCCGCTCGGACGTGAAGGATGGCGTGGTGCCGATGCTGTCGGTCGCACGCACCACCCTGACCCAGGCGGTGACATTCGTCGCCTTGATCGCAGCCCTGCTGATCATCTCCTGGCGTGCGTTCCTGGTGCTGATGGCCATCATCCCCATCGCCACCACGGTCAGCGTGCTGGTCGGCCGACGCATCCGCGAGCTGACCGTGGTGGAGCGTGACCGCGAGGCCGAACTGGTTTCTTTGCTGACCCGGGCCGTGTCTGCCTTCAAGATGGTCTGTACGTTCGGCCTGGGCCCCAGGACGGTGCAGGCCCATGACCGCAGCCTGCGCGAGGTGCTGGATTCGACCTACCAGCGCTTCAGGGTGGTGAGGACCCTGCAGGGTGCGAGCGACCTGACGATGGTGATCTCGGATGTCTGCTCGATCTTCGTCGGCGCACTGTTCGTGTTCCGCCAACAGATGACACTGGGTTCGTTCATCGCCTTCATGAACGCCTTCTGGCGCTCCGCCACGACGCTCATCGGCATCTTCAAGAACATTGCCGAGATGCACAGCCACGGTGTGGTGGTGGTGCGGGTGGCGGAGTTCATGACCGCGCCGGCAGCCGCGGCGTCGGCCACGCACATCGAGGGTGGTCTGCTGGCGACGTCGATCGGCTACGGGTACGGCGCCACTCCCGTGTTTTCGGATTTTACCCTGGCCCTTTCACCCGGTGAACGTGCACTGGTGATTGGCGACAATGGCAGCGGCAAGACGACCCTGGCCAACGTCCTGGCCGGGTACTTCCAGCCCGTCGCCGGCCAGCTGCTGCGACCGGCGCGTATCCGCGCCATCACGCTTCCTCTGCAGTTCCCTCCGCTGAAGGTGCGCGACCTCGGCGCCGATCCGGTGCTGCTGGCGCGACTGGGGATGGACGGCGACGGGATCGCCGACAGCCTGCCGGAAACCCTGTCGGCAGGGCAGCAGCAGAAGATCGCCCTGGCGATGGTGCTGGGCGAGGACGCCGACCTCTACATTCTTGATGAGCCGGTCGCCAACCTCGATACGGCCAGCCGCGAGATTGCGATGGACGCGATCTTCGCACGCAGCCATGGCCGCATGCTGGTGATGATCATGCACGGCGCCGAGGCCTACCGCGCCCGATTCGATCACGTACACGAACTTGGCAGGTCCATGTGGCAACCGGCACGGGTCACGCCCGTGCACGTCCGGGGAGAGGCATGACATGAAGTCGATACAGGGTGCAGGAAAGGGTGCGGGCATGCGCAGGCTGGTCTACTGCGCGCAGGTGGCGCTGCACAATACACTGCGGAGCAAGGCCATCACCGCCCTGATGGTGCTGGCCATCGCGGTGGGAATTGGAGCCAGCATGACCACCTTGACCGTGGTCTACCTGCTGTCCGGCGATCCCTTGCCCGGGCGCAGCGGTGACCTCTACTACCCCCAGCTGGATGCCAATCCGAACTCGAAGGGCCGCGAGCCGTACGACGTGCTGGACTATCGCTCGGCCTTCGACCTGTGGTCGTCCGGGCGCGCGGACCAGCAGACACTGGTGGTTACCAATCCGGTCAAGCTGCGGCCCGATCAGGGCAGCGCGCCACCGGTCATCCGCTCATCGATCTCCACCACCACCGACTTCGCGACGATGTTCGCGGTGCCGCTGGCGCATGGACGCTGGTGGTCGCGCGAGGAGGATGACGCGCGCGCACGTGTGGTGGTGATCTCGTCGGAGCTCAACGAGCAGATGTTCGGTGGGGGCGACAGTGTGGGGCAGACACTGCGGGTCAAGGACACCGCGATGCGCATCGTGGGCGTGCTCGCGCCCTGGCGACCCTCGCCGCTGTTCTACAAGGTGCGGGGCGGCCGCTTTAGCGGCGGCAACACGTCGGGCTTCTTCGCCTCGGCCGATGATCTGTTCATGCCGCTGACCTCCAGCCTGGAGATCAATGACGGCGACTTCGTGCCGTTCACCTGCTGGTCCACGCCGGAGGAGCGCGGCCGGCTGCAGACCGCGCCGTGTGTCTGGGTACACCTGTGGGTCAAGCTGGACAGCGCCGCCAAGGTGGCCGCCTATCAGCGGTTCCTGCAGAACTATGCCGCTGAGCAGAAGGCCCTGGGCCGGATCAGCCACGCCGACAACACGCGGCTGCGCTCATTGATGCAGTGGCTCGACTTCAACCAGGTGGTACCCAGCGACGTGAAGCTGCAGGCCATCCTGGCCTTCGCCTTCCTCGGGATCTGCATTGCCAATGTGGTCGGTCTGCTGCTGGCGAAGTTCCTGCGCTACAGCGGCGAGATCGGCTTGCGTCGCGCACTGGGCGCAAGCCGCGCGGCGATCTTCCTGCAGTGCGTGGTCGAGGCCGCGCTGGTGGGGGCACTGGGTGGCACGCTGGGCCTGTTGCTGACCTGGCTCGGCCTGAGCGCGGTGCGCAGCCAGCCGGTGGCCTATGCGGACCTGGCGCGGCTTGATACCACCATGCTGCTGTTCACCCTGGCGCTGTCGGTGCTGGCCAGCCTGCTGGCGAGCCTGATTCCCGCGATCCGTGCCAGTGCGGTCCAGCCCATCGCCCAACTGAAGCTTCTGTAGAGGAACCACCATGCAGATCGGCATCGTACTTTCGGCCCTGCGCCGGCACCGCCTGGCGACCTTCCTCATCGCGATGGAGATCGCATTGGCCTGCGCCGTGCTGTGCAACGCGATCTTCCTGATGATCGAGCGGAGCGCTGCAATGCAGCTGGTCAGTGGCCTGGACGAGTCACGGCTGGGGGTGATCCAGCTCGACGGCATCGATGCCGAGCGCGCCAACGATGTCAACGCGCGGGTCGTTGGTGCATTGCGGGGGCTGAGCGGCGTGACGGCGGCCGGGCTGGTCAGTGCCATGCCGTTCGGCAGCCCGGGCATACGCGCCGGCGTCAACCTGGACGAGGACCAGCAGGTGCCCGGCGGTGTTCTGGATTTCTACCTGGCCGATGCCGTGGCCCTGGACGCGCTGCAGTTGCACCTGGTGGGGGGGCGCATGCCCGGTGCGGACGAGTTCGCACCGACCGATGAACTGGTGCCGGCCAATCCCCCGGCGCTGGTCACCCAGGAGCTGGCCCAACGCTACTGGCCCGGCGAAAACGCCGTGGGCAAGAGCCTGTGGGCGATGGACACCCGGCTGCGGGTGATCGGCGTGGTCGAGCACATGGCCGTATCCCGCCCCGGCCGCGGTGAAGCCAAGGGCTCGGACTGGTCGGTGATCGTGCCCGCATCGCAGGGGCCGCGCCTGACCGGCCGCTATCTGGTGCGCGCCGAGGCCGGCGACATGAACCACGTAATGCGCGATGCGCAGCAGGCAATCCGCCGTGTCGCGCCGGACGTGGTGTTCGATGTCGAGGGCAGCCGCCGGATCTCCGAACTGCGCGAGCGGCATTTCGAAGGTGACCGGGTCATGATGGGGCTGCTGGGCGGTGTCATCATCGCACTGCTGGCTGCCACTGCCCTGGGCATTGTCGGACTGGCCAGTTACTGGGTGGAGCAACGTCGCAAGCAGATCGGCATCCGCCGCGCGCTGGGGGCCACGCGCACCGATGTGATGCGCTATTTCCAGATCGAGAACCTGCTGATTGTCTCCATCGGCATCGCGGCCGGGGCTCTGCTGGCCTACGCGATGAACCTGACCCTGATGCGCTTCTACGAACTGCCGCGCCTGCCACTGCTGTACCTGCCGGTGAGTGCGGTGATCCTGCTGCTGCTGGGCCAGGCGGCGGTACTGCTGCCGGCGCTGCGTGCCGCGGCCATCGCGCCGGTGTCGGCCATCCGTTCGTTGTGAGTCCCGCAGCGGCCTTGGCCGGTCGCTGCTTCCATCTGCAAGCGAGAATTCCCATGCTCAGGATGCAAGGCGTCAGCAAAGTGTTCCAGGTGGGTGAAGTCATGACCCATGCATTGCGCTCCATCGACCTGTCGGTGCAGGAGGGCGATTTCCTGTCGATTACCGGCCCCTCCGGCTCCGGCAAGTCCACACTGCTGAACATCCTCGGTCTGCTCGAGGGCTTTTCCGGCGGCCACTACGCGATCGGTGGCGTGGATGTTGGCGGCATGCGCGACGCGGCGCTCAGCGCGCTGCGCAACGAGAAGATCGGCTTCGTGTTCCAGGCGTTCAACCTGATTCCGGATCTGACCATCCAGGCCAATGTGGAGGTGCCCCTGCGCTACCGTGGCATGGCGGCAGCCGAATGCAGGCAGCGTGTGGCCTCGGCACTGGCCCAGGTCGGACTGGGCAGCCGCATGTCGCACTATCCCGGCGAACTGTCGGGCGGGCAGCAGCAGCGCGCGGCGATCGCCCGCGCCATCGCGGGTACGCCGGCCCTGCTGCTGGCTGACGAGCCGACCGGAAACCTGGACTCGCAGATGTCGCAGGGGGTCATGGAGATTCTGCGTGAGCTCAACCAGGGCGGCATGACCATCATCATGGTGACGCATGACAAGGAGCTGGCGGCGTGCGCGGGTCGCAGCGTCCACATCGTGGATGGGCAGATCGTCGAGGTCACAGCACAGGCCATGCAGGCGCTGTGCGCCTGAGCTGAAAGAGCGTCACCCGCAAGCAGAAGGGGCGGCCGATGGGCCGCCCCTCCTGTTTTCATCGCACTGCAGGCACAGATCAGAAACGCACGGACCAGCGTGCATTCGCACCATGGTCACGGCTCTCACTGCCGAACTGGCCGCTGTAGCCCAGCTCCAGCTGCTGGCGCGAGGTGAGCCACGCCGACAGGCCCAGTTCGGCCACCACCGCGTTGTCGGCGATCGGCGCGCCGTTGACCGCGAACGTGGAGCTGCCATTGGCAAACGCAAGGTTGGCGACCTGGCTGCGATCCCCCGAGGCACGACGATAGCCGACGCCCCCGCGCAGGTGCAGCCAGCTGTCCTGCTGGAACGAAGCCTTCAGCCCCTTGTCGAAGCGCACGCCGGCGGTGGCGATCGTGGTTCCGGTGTCGTCCACCTTGCCCTGCAGCGCCGCTGCTCCACCGCGTTCGCTGATGCGCTTGAGGTCCACTTCCACGCGCGCCACCTGCAGGTACGGCTCCAGCCCGGCTTCGGGGCCACCGAAGCGATAACCAGCTTCGATGAAGGCCTGGCGGGTGCGGGCGTCGTAACGCGCGCTCAGGCTGTCACTGAAACCTGCGAAGGCGACTTCACGCGTGCTCTTCACCTCGTGCTTGCTCCACGCCACACCACCGCGCAGGCCGAAGCCGCCCCAGGTGTGGCTGGCATAGGCACCGAAGTGCGTGTTGTCGATCTTCGACTTGGCGCGGCGGTCCTGCTGCTTGACGTCGGTACGGCCGGTACCGGCCAGCACGCCGACCTGCCAGCCGGAGAACTCGCGGTCGATGCCGACCAGCAGGCCGTTGCTGTTGGCCTCGGTGCGGGCGGTGTTGAAGTCACCGTCCAGCCTGCTGTTGCCACCGATGGCCTGCACCCATGCGCCCGTCGCATCACCCACGTCGCTGCCGGGTGCGGCGGCGCCGGCCCGGCGTGACAACGCGGCATCGCGCACGTAGCGGCTGCCCTCGACCAGGGCGATGGCCGTGGCCGGATGCAGCTCGCCGCTGAGGCCATCGAGCACGCCACCGACCTGCTGCGGGAACAGCTGGGTCAGCGGCTTGGGCAGGCCCTGGGCGATCGGCAGCAGGTCGGCGGCGGCCGCCACCGCACGCTGGTTGGGCGTGTTGGCAGCCGTGGCCAGCGAAGCGCCACGGGCAACGTCGATGCGCGTGCCATTGGCGCCGTAGGCCAGGCTGAACTGCAGGAAGGGCGAGAACGCACTGAAGTCGGTCTTGGCGAACTGGCCGCTGATGCCACCGTCGGCACGCAGGACGTTGAACTGTTCGCCGAGGTAATACACGCCCGGTTCCGGCAGGGCGACCAGGGTGCCGCCGAGGGTGGCGGTGCCGGTCACGTGCAGCTGGTCACTGCGACTACCCGGTGCCAGCTCCGCCGCATACACGCCGGTGGCGCCCTGCACGTAGTTGCCGTTGATGGTCAGCGTGCCGATCGAGTTGCCCGGCGCGATGATGCCGTCCACGCGGGTGTTGCCGAGCGTGCCGACGCCCTTCAGCAGGCCATTGGCGCCGACGGTGGTGGTGCCACCGGCCTGCGTGCCGTTGAAGGACACCACGCCGCCGTTGACTACCAGGTTGCTGTTATCCAGCACGCCGCTGGTGCTGACCGTGCTGACGCCACCGGTGGTGGTCAGGGCGGTGGAGACCAGCCTGCCGTTGAGCAGCAGCCGGCCACCCTGGACCTCGACCGCCGAGGTGAGCGTGTTGGCGCCGTTCAACTCCAGCATGCCGTCCTGCACCACGGCGCCGTTGAAGCTGTTGTTGCCGCTCAGGCGCAGCCAACCGATACCGGATTTGGTCAGCTTGCCGGGGCCGCCGATGTCGTTGGTCCAGTTGTCCCACGCATCGCCTTCCCAGACCTTCAGGCCGCCGGCCCTCTGGTTCATCACCACGTTGGTGTCCACGCGCAGCGAGCCATAGCCTTCGATGGCCTTGCGCAGGTCGACCATGCCCCAGCCGTAGATTGCATCGATGCCTGGCGCGCCGAGATCGCGTGCGGTGGTCAGCAGCACGTCGCGGACCTGGGCGTTGTCCAGGTACGGGAAGCGCTCCATCAGCAGGCCGAGGGCGCCGGTGATATGGGGGGCGGCCATCGACGTGCCGGTCTTGGTGCCGTAGACGTAGCTGGTGTTCTCGCTGTCGATGATCAGCCGCACGTAGGCGGAGGTGTTCTCGATGCGGCCCTGGATATCGCCGGAGACGATGGTGCTGACGATATCGGTACCGGGGGCCGAGATGCACCAGTTGGCGGCAACCCCGCAGATGCTGGAACTGCCATCGATCACGTAGTCGGTTTCACCTGCGGCGGCGTCGGGCCGGCGGACATTGGCGACCGCCAGCCAGTACGGTTCCAGTTCGGGCTTCCAGCGTGGCATCGAGGCGGTGATGCCGGCAACCGCGCCGCTGCCGTTGCCAGCCGACCACACCTGGATGAGAGTGGAACCCGGGGCATCGCCGTTGTTGGCGTAGATGCTGCCGTATACGCCGTAGTCGGCACCGATGCTGGCGTACTGCTGGTCCAGCGCGGCGGCGGTCATGTTGCGCGTGGAAATGCCCCAGCTGTGATTGATGGCGCGTACACCCTGCGCCTGGATCTGCGCATACATGTCCAGCGTGGCGGCATCATCCGGATCGGTGCGGTACACCGCGCGCGGACGATAGAACCTGTCCGGGTCCAGGCGCCACTCGTAGTAGGTGTCACCGAACACGCGGGCGGCGGTGAGATCCGCACCAAAGGCCACACCATGCATGCCGGTGCCATTGCGGTTGGCGCCGATGGTGCCAAGCACATGCGTGCCGTGATCGGCGTAGCTGAAGCCATAGGGCTGGCCGGCGGCGATCAGGCGTGCCGCCAGTGAGGCCGGAACGCCGGCGCCCAGTCCGTAGTAGTTGTAGCCGGGCTGTTCGCCGCGGGTCTGCCCGCAGGCGCCCGCCCCTGCGACCACGCCCGGCGTCGCACAGTCGGCACCGATGGTGATGCTGGAGGTATTGCGTCCTGCAAACTCCGGATGCGCCAGTGCGGAGCCCGAGTCGAACAGCGCCAGGCGTACGCCCTTGCCGGTCAGGCCGCGCGCATAGGCGTAGTCCGCGCCCATCGCGCCCAGGCCCCAATCGGCGTTGAATTCGTCGCTGCGCCAGCTGGCCGGATCGCCGGGATTGCCAAGAACGGCGTTGCTGCTGGCGGCAGCTGCCGTGGCCGTGGTTGCAGGTGCGGTGCTGGCAGCGGGCTGCGCCCACGCGGCCTGCAGCTGGCGCTGCTGCTGCCAGGCCTCGAGTGATTCGCTGGCCATGGCTGGCAGTGCGGTGGCCAGCAGCAGCGAGCTGGCGACGGCAAGCGCCAGCGGGCGATGCGACAGGGAGCGGGACGAACGGCCGTACAGCGGGTGATTCATCGGACAACTTCCTTGGTTGACGGACAACAAGGCCGTTAACGCCAAGGCATGGCGATATCCCCCAGTAATGTGAAGGGAATTTTATGAACGTGTTAATGTTTTGTGATCGGTGCATGGTGCGGCTCCAGCGGGCAGGGCAACGTGACCCTTCCTTCCGAGGCTTCGGAACCGCCCATGCGTACCGCATTCCGTAAACCACCGTTGGCGATATTGGGCGGTGCCGATCCTGGCAGCGACGCGTTCGAGCGCGCAGCTGGTGGCCAGGTGCCCAGCGTCATCCCGGAAGGCAGCATGCCGCCGGCCGACTGGCCGGCCACGGTGGTGGTGCCCTGTGGCATGGGGATGCGCGCAACCTGATCATGGCCCTTGCCGGTGATGCCTGCATCGTCAGCGGTGGGCGCGCCTGCACGATCTCGGAGGTTTGGCTGCACAAGCGGCCGCTGCTGCCGCTTGCAGGGGCAGGTAGCGGGTCCGACGCGCTGCCGGACACCCCGCCGGACGAGCGCGGCAATTCGCCGATCCTGCCGTGGCGCAACAGTGATGAGCTGGCCGGGCAACTGCGTGTCCTGGGAATGCTGCAACACTGAGTCCAGCCGCATCCGCCTTCACCCAACGTCCCGTGTGCAGCGCTAAGGTTGCCCGGCCTGGGCTCACCAGGCTTATCAAGGAGTGATGTCGATGCGTACTTTCAGGAAAGTGATCGCCGGTGCTGTGTTCGCGTTGGCCTGCAGCGGCTCGGTGGCCGTGGCCGGACCGGTCCAGCCCTGCGATTTTCCCTGCTGGAAGGCCTACCAGGCGTGTGTAGCCGGTGGGGGTGATGCCATGGAATGCCAGTACGAATACGATCGATGCGTCATGGAGCGCTGCGGCGCGGTGTAAGCCCAGCCATGATCGGCTGATGACGGGCCCCGTCCATGACGGGGCTCTTCTGTTTGTGCGCAGGGTCGGGCACTCTCGGCGCATTCTTCCTGGTGGAGTGGAACATGGCCGTCATGCGTGTCGTCGCCAACATCGCCACGTCTGATCCCGCCCGCGCCGCTGCATTCTATGGCGAGCTGCTCGGCATGCCGGTGGTGATGGACCATGGCTGGATCGTCACCCATGGCGGGCAGGGCAGTGCGCTGGCGCAGGTCAGCTTCGCCAGCGAAGGGGGTTCCGGCGCACCGGTGCCGGACCTGTCTATCGAAGTGGACAACCTGCAGGAGGTGCTGGAACGCATGCACGCGGCTGGCATCGCGCTGGACTATGGGCCGGCCGACGAGCCCTGGGGCGTGCGGCGCTTCTTCGTCCGCGACCCGTTCGGCCGGCTGTTGAACATCCTCGCCCACGCCTGAGCGACGGCGGGCGCTTCAGCGACGGGTGCCGCCATGCTTCGGCGCCGGCGACACGCCGACCATGCGCAGGCAATCGGCCACCACCGCCGCAATGAAGGTGTCGGCGTCCTGCGTGGGCGCAGCGATCAGGTCATCGGTGGCGCCATGTACGCCGGCATAGATCAGCGAGGCCGTGATCTGCGGTGCCGGCAGCTGCCACAGGCCTGCACGGGTGCCCGCCTCGAGGATGTCGAGCAGCTGCTGCTGGATGGCGTTGCGCTCGGCATTGCCGCGCTGGTGGTGGTGATGGTTGGCGTAGACGACGTCGTGCAGTGCGTGCGTGCGCACATAGGTCTCGATGTTGGCGCGGATCCAGGCGCACAGGCGCGCCACGCCATCGTGGGCAGGCTGCTGCTGAACGGCATGGTCGACCTCGGCCATGAACTGCAGCGTGTAGCGCTGCGCCAGCGCCTGCAGGATCTCGGTGCGCGAGGCGAAGTAGGTATAGAACGTGCCCTTGGCCACGTCGGCGGCGGCCACGATGTCACTGATGGTGGTCGCTTCCACGCCCTGTGACAGGAACAGCGCCTGCGCGGCGTCCATCAGCTCTTCCTGGCGGGTTTCAGCGGGTTTGGTGCGGGGCCTGGCGACTGCGGGAATCTGCATGGGGCGGGGTCCGGGTGCGACGGTCGCCATTCTAGCTTCCTCCGGCAATGACTGACCGCCGGTCATTGACTGACGGTCAGTCAGCAAACTACGATGCGCGCACGCTCCCTCCCGGCATCCGCACATGCAACGCTTCCGACGGCCGGCCCTGGTGCTGGCGGCCTACCTGGGCACCTTCCTCGCCTCGCTGGACATCAGCATCGTCAACGTCGCGCTGCCGACGCTGCAGCAGGCACTGCACACCGACATGGCCGGGCTGCAGTGGGTGATCAACGCCTATGCCATCGCCCTGTCCGCAGTGATGCTGTCGGCGGGGCCGCTGGGTGACCGCTATGGCCACCGCCGCATGTGGCTGCTCAGCGTGGCGACCTTCACCGTGGGCTCGCTGCTGTGTGCCTGCGCAGGCAGTCTTTCCGCACTGGTGGCGGGGCGGGCGGTGCAGGGGGTGGCCGGCGCCCTGCTGATCCCGAGTGCGATGCCGATCCTCAGCCATGCATTCCCTGATCCGCGCCAGCGTGCACGCGCGATCGGGGGCTGGTCGGCGTTCAGCGCGCTGGCGCTGGTGCTGGGGCCGCTGCTGGGAGGCGAACTGGTGCAGCGCGCAGGTTGGCCCAGCATCTTCCTGATCAACCTGCCGCTGGGCCTGCTTGCACTCGCGCTGGGGGCCTGGGGCATTCCAGAGCGACGGCATCCGCAGCACGCCGCGCTGGACCCGGCCGGGCAGCTGCTCAGCATCGTCGCGCTGGGTGCACTCAGTTACGGCCTGATCGCGATCGGCGAGCACGGCCTGCTGGCACCTTCGACCCTGCTGGCGCTCGGCATCGCAGCATCCGGCCTGGCGCTGTTTGCGTGGGTCGAGCGCCGCGTGGCGCGGCCGCTGCTGCCGCTGGACCTGTTGGCGAAGCCGGGTTTCGGCATGCTCAACCTGGCCTCGTTCGTGCTTGGATTCACCGCTTATGCGAGCCTGTTCTTCCTGTCGCTGTTCTTCCAGCAGGCGCAGGGACATGGGGCTGCGCAGGCCGGTGCGCAGCTGGTACCGCAGTTCGTGCTGATGGCGGTGGTGTCGCTGCTGTTCGGCCGTCTGGCGGCGTGGTTCGGGCTGCATGCCGCGCTGGTGACGGGCTATGCAATGACAGGCATGGCGCTGTGTGCGATTGCCACGTTCGAGCCGACTACAGCGCACGGCCAGGCTAGCGCACTGCTGATGCTGCTCGGCACTGGCATGGGACTGGCGGTACCTGCGACCGGCATGGCGGTGATGTCATGCGTACCGGCCGAGCGTGCCGGCATTGCGTCGGCCACGATGAACGCGCTGCGCCAGGCGGGCATGAGCCTTGGCATCGCGCTGCTGGGCAGCCTGATGGGCCTGCGCGCGGTACGCCAGTTCACTGCGACCGCGCAGGCGGCAGGGCAGCCCGCAGTGGCCGCACAGGCGCGCACGCTGATCCTGCAGCCGTCGTCACTGCTGCCGGGGACGCAGATACTGGCCTGGTACCGCGGCGCGATGGCCAGCGGTTTCGGCTGGGCGATGGCTGTCGCCGGCGTGCTGGCCCTGTTGGCGGCGCTCGCCCTGTACCGCCAGTGCAGGCGCGCCTGAGCACGCTGCGGTCAGCCCTGCTGGCGTTGCGGCCCTTCCTTCGTCGGCGCGGGTTCGGCCGCGTGCTGCCGCTGTTGCCGTGCATTGGCGTGGCGCGCGTGCCCGCCTTCGCGGCCGATCGCTGCCATGTGCTGGCGATTGCGGCTGATCGCCTCGCCGCCCTTGCGGCCCGCCACGCGTGCCTCGGCCGGGCTGAACTCATGTGCATTGCCGGACGCATGCGCGGCGCGTCCACCCTTTGCGGCAATCGCGCGCTGCTTGTCCCGGTCCATCGAAGCGAAGCCGCGATGGGAGGTGCCGTGATGCTGGTCAGCCATGTGAAGGCTCCCGGTGCATGGAAGGGGAGCTCATCCTTGCGTGTGCCCGGCTAAGGCAGTGTCCGCACCGGCGGTGCTGCCCTCACGCCACGCCGCACCGGCTTTCACGGCGCAACTACGCCGCTGCGCGATGAGCGCCGCTTGGCTAGGATGGACCGGCATGGCGGATGACCGCCCAGACAGGAAAGGACGCCGTGAACAGATTCGGATGGCTTGTACTGCTGGCCTGCGCTGCACCGGCCCATGCGGACACTGCGCTGCTGAGCGGCAGTTTCGTTCACTTCGGTTACTCGTCCACCGATGAGCAGCTGCCAGCGGCGCAGCTGCCGCTGTTCCTCGACGAACTGCGGGACCTGGGCAACGACACGCTCATCATCGGCCAGACCCGCGCCACCCGTGCCGGCGTGGGCTGCGCCAGCAGCGCGCAGGATTTCGAATGGATCGCCGGCTTCCCGGCCAAGCTGGGCACGGTGCTGGACGCGGCCGCAGCGCGTGGGATGAAGGTCGTGGTCGGCACCACCTACAGTTCGGGCCAGTGTGCGGCGTTCTGGCAGGGCTCGAACGCTGCAGCGGTGGCGCAGGACGCAGCGCAGTCGATGGCGCAGCTGGCCCAGCAGTACGCGATGCATCCGGCATTCGCCGGCTGGTACATCACCGATGAGCCCGCGCAGGTACCGGCCGAGCGTGCGTCGTTCTATCGTTCAATCGTTTCCACACTGAAAGCGGCGACGCCATCCAGGCCGGTGATGGTGGCGCCCTATCTGGCATCCTCCAGCGTCGACCCGGCCAGCGTGGCCAGTGCTGCGCTACGGTTTCGCTCTGCCACGGGGGTCGACGTGCAGATCTGGCAGGACGGCATCGGCGCGGCGTCGCACGCGAAACTGTTCCAGTGGGATCGACCGGGCTATTCCACCGAGCAGTACTACCAGGCGTTGTCGGCGCAGCTGGGCGCCAGCGCTGTGTGGGCCGACATCGAGCTGTTCAACCATGGCAGCCCGCTGTTCCTTGATGCCGGTAACGGCCTGTCCGGTGCATACCGGTCGGCGTCGGTGCAGCGCATCAACCAGCAGTTGTGGAGCGCGCGTTCGGCTGGCAAGCGCGTTGCCTGGCTCAACCAGTACCACATGTCCGAAGTGGTCGGCCCCGGCCAGGGCTACGGCGAGGCGCCGCGGATGATGAACACCTATCGTGGGTTGTACGGGTTGGGTGCCTCGTACCTCGTCGATCCGGTGCAGACCACCTATCACTACAGCGTGGCGCCGGCGACCAGCTATCCCGACGGCAGCGGCCATGAGCTGTTCGACCGCCGTGTAGGCGACCCGCGCAATCCGATGGACGCGGGTTGGGTAGGCGTGCACGGCAACGTCGACATCACCATCGACCTGGGCCAGCGCCGACGGGTGGACTGGATCGGCCTGCACACGATGACCCGCCCGGCCTGGGGCATCGTCACGCCGATGTCGGTGGAGGTGATGTGCGCCGAGCCCGGAACTGCCGCCGTAACGATCGGCACGCTGTCGGCACCCTTCACCCAGTCCGGCGTGATGGGCTCGACCGAAGAGGAGTACGTGCTCGGCAATGCAGCCCCCCTGGCTGCGCAATGCCGCACGCTGGAGCTGCGCGTGGCCAACGGCAGCTGGACCTTCCTCAGCGAGATCGAGATGGCTGCAGAGCAGTAACGCCTCAGCGCCGGCGGGCGTCCTGCAGGCGCTGTGCGAAGGGCCGTTGTTCGAGCGCCACCAGTGCATTGCGCAGCACCTGCTCCAACGACTGCCCCAGATCGGCATCGAGGCTGCGTGCCGCCACTGCGGTGGCCTGCCATTGCGCCTGCAGCACGGGCATCGCGCGCTGCGCGCGCGGGCTCAACTGCAGGATGCGTTCGCGCCCGTCGTCACCATTGGCAGTGTGCAGCCAACCATCGCGCACCATCGCCGCCACGGTCTGGCTGAGCGCCGAATGGCTGAGCCCGCAGGCCAGCGCGAGGTCCTTGATCCGGCAGGGGCCCTGCGCCATCAGCGTGCGCAGCACCGGCGTGTAGCGCGGCCGGTAGTCCAGTTGCAGGTGCCGGTAGGCCTGCTCGACGGCCGGGTCCAGCTGGTCCAGCAGTGCGCGCAGCAGGGTACCCAGCGTGGCGTGTTGGAGATCCATGAGTGGGATGATATATAAGCGCTTATATATCCTCAATGCGGGGTGGATGATGGCGGTCTCCTGGATGCTCGGCGCGCTGCTGGCGACGGCCTGCCCGGCGCAGGATGCGGTGCTGCAGGCGGCCGCCAGCGCCGTGCAGGCGCAGTACCTGGACGAGGCGGAGGCCGCCCGCATCGCCGATGCCCTGCGCAGCTGGTCGGCGCAGCAGCGCTATGCGGACAGTTGTTCGGATCCTGCTGCGTTCAGCGCACGCCTGAACCAGGACCTGGACATGTTCGATGGCCACTTCCACGTTGAGCGCGTGGACGCAGCTGCCGGCCAGGACGACTGGTTGATGGCCTGGCGTGCCGATGCCCGCAGCAATGGTGCCGGTGTGCGCGAGGTGCGGGTGCTGGAAGGCAACATTGGCTACCTGCGGTTGAGTACTTTTTACCCGCTGGATCTGGCGCGGCCGAAGTTCGCTGCGGCCTTCACGCTGCTGGCCGACACCGATGGCCTGGTGCTGGATCTGCGCCAGAACGGGGGAGGCGACGATGCAAGTGCCGACCTGCTGGTGCGCACGCTGCTGGACGCGAAGATCGGCGCGGTGCAGCAGCTGGACCAGCGTGGCCGGCGCACGCCGGTACCGCTGCCGCCTGCCAGCCTGCCTGTGTACCTGAAGCCGCTGGTGGTGCTGATCGACCGGCGTACCGGTTCGGCGGCCGAGTTCGTCGCCTATTCGCTGCAGGCCCTGGGCCGCGCGCGCATTGTCGGCACGCGCAGTGGCGGTGCCGCGCATATGTTTGGTGATCCTGTGCTGCTGCCCGATGGCTATCAGATCAGCATTCCCGACCGGCAACCGATCAATCTGCGCACCGGCGGCAACTGGGAAGGCACCGGCGTGAGGCCTGATGTGGCCGGCGGCGACGATCCGCTGTTCATCGCGCGGCAACTGCTGGCGCCTGCGAAGTCGTCAAGATGAACGCACGATTGCATGGCTGTCCTATCGCAGATGCGCGAATGCATGCCTAGAATCGAAGCATCCCGGTAGTTCCCGGGCGCTTCGAGTGAATGGACTCAATGAAGATTCTGTTGACCGGCAGTTCCGGGCGCATCGGGCGCGCGATCTTCGGTGCGTTGGCGGCCGCCCACGAAGTGGTGGGGCTGGACCGCAGCCCGTTCGCCACCACGCGCATCATTGCCGATGTCACCGATCGCCAGGCGGTCACGCGTGCGGTGCAGGGCGTGGACGCGGTCATCCATACCGCGGCCCTGCATGCTCCGCATGTCGGCCTGGTGCCGGACGCGGTATTCCAGCAGATCAACGTGGAGGCAACCGCGCACCTGCTGCAGGCCGCACGCGAAGCCGGCGCACGGCGTTTCGTGCTGACCAGCACCACCGCGCTGTACGGCCATGCCGTGGTAGCCGGTGGCTGCCGTTGGATCGACGAAGACACCGAGCCACTGCCGCGCACGATCTACCATCGCACCAAGCTGCAGGCCGAGACCCTGGCTGAAGCTGCCGCCACGCCGGGCTTCAGCGTTCGCGTGCTGCGCATGGGCCGGTGCTTCCCGGAACCGCCCGAGCGCATGGCGATGTTCCGCCTGCATCGCGGCATCGACGCCCGCGATGTGGCCAGCGCACACGCTGCACTGCTGCTCGACGAAGGCGCCCGATTCGCCCGCTATCTCGCCTGCGCACCGACGCCGTTCCGGCGCGAGGACTGCCTGGAACTGGCCACCCACCCGCGCAGCGTGCTGGCCCGTCGCGCGCCGCAGCTGCTGGCCGAGTTCGAACGCCGTGGCTGGCCGCTGCCATTGAGCATCGACCGTGTCTACGACAGTGCCCGCCTGCGCAGTGAGCTGGGCTGGCAACCGTGCTTCGGGCCGGACGACGTGCTGCAGCAGTATGCCGTCGGCAGCATCGAGGTACTGCCGCGCGCGCAGTGGATCAAGGACCGCGTGGCCGAGTGAGGCCATCGCGACGGACGGGTGGCTGACCCGACCCTGAGCAGATTCAGGAATGTGCAGGCCGGTCGCCTCAACCTCGTTGGCGGGCGGCCGCTAACCCGGTGCGCTTCCAGCGCCGGGCCCGCCCGGCGGCCGGTGGCCTGCGCGACGGATCGCGCGCCTGCGCGGTGCCTTCGTGGTGCCGGTCGTCCTGAACTGCCTTGCGGACCCTCCCATGCCTTCTTCCCGTTCCGCCGCTGCCCGCCGCCCGGGCAGCATCGCCCACAAGCTGATGCTGGGCACCGCCGCGATCGCGCTGCTGTGCTTCGGCCTGACCGCGTTCTTGATCTACCGACAGGCCAGCGCCAGCCTTATCAGCGCCTCGCGCCAGACCATGACCAGCGAGGCGACCGCTGAGGCGCGCCAGGTGGCGGCCGATCTGGGCACCGCCTTTGCCAGCAACGATGCCATGGTTGAAGGCGTGCTGGCCCAGCGCGCCCGTGGTGACGTGCCCGACCGCGCCAGCCTGGCGGCGGTGCTGGGCGAGCAGCTGCGCGCCCATCCCGAATGGCTGGGCAAGAGCACCATGTGGGAGCCCGATGCCTTCGACGGCAAGGATGCCGAGTTCGTCAACACCGAGGCGCACGATGCCACCGGCCGCTACATGAGCTACTGGGCCTGGCAGGACGGCAAGCCGCAGCAGTCGGTGATGACCGATTACACCGAGACCGCCAGCGGTTCCGGTGACTGGTACATGGTGCCCAGCCGCGACAAGCTGCCGAAAGTGAGCGAACCGTATGCCTATGACATCGCCGGGCAGCAGGTGCTGATGAGTACGCTGAGCACGCCGATCATCGAGAACGACAGGTTCCTCGGTGTCTTCACCGTCGACTTCTCGCTGGCAGCGTTGCAGAAGCACCTGGCCACGCTGAAGCCGATGGGGGCCGGCCGCGTCGAACTGCTGTCGCCGAAGGGCGTGGTGCTGGCCTCGGCCAATGCCGCCGAAATCGGCAAGCCTCGCGACGACGCACTGACCCGCAGCATGCTGGCCGAGATCGCCGCCGACCGCCCCTTCGAGGCCTTCAGCCCCGATGCGGCCGGCAACGTGCGCGTGTATGTGCCGCTGCGCGTGGGCGATGCCCCGCAGCGCTTCGCGCTGGGCGTGGTGATGCCGCATGCGGTGATCGTGGCCGAAGCGCGCCAGCTGCTGTGGCTGACCCTGCTGGTCGGCGTGATCGCCGCGCTGACCCTCAGCGCCGGTGTCTACATACTGCTGCGCCGCCTGGCGATCCGCCCGCTGGCCGAAGCGGTGCGCGTGGCCGGTGACGTCGCCGCCGGCAAGCTGGACAGCACCCTGCCGGCGCGCAGCAACGACGAAGTGGGGCGCCTGCTGGACGCGATGCAGGGCATGCGCGGCCAGCTGCAGGCGGTGATGGCTGCGCAGGCCGAAATGGCGCGCCGCCACGATGCCGGTGAACTCAGCTACCGCATGGATGCCGCGGCGTTCCCGGGCGAGTACGGCCGCATGGTGGCCGACAGCAACCAGCTGGTGGCCTCCAGCAACGCGGTCACCCAGCGCCTGGTTGAAGTGATGCAGCGCTATGCCGTCGGCGACCTCAGCGTGGACATGGAAGCACTGCCGGGCGAGAAGGCGGTGTTCACCGCTGCGATGGCCACCACCAAGCGCAACCTGGCCGCGATCAACGAGCAGATCCAGCAGCTTGCCGCTGCGGCCGCCGCCGGTGACTTCGCCGTGCGCGGTGATGCACTGCGCTTCGACCACGATTTCCGCCACATGGTGGAGACCCTCAACACCATGATGGAAGTCAGCGACCACAACCTGGCCGCACTGTCGACGCTGCTGCGCGCGATCGCCGCCGGTGACCTCAGTACCCGCATGCAGGGTGACTTCCATGGGGTATTTGCGGTGATGCGCGACGATGCCAACAGCACCGTGCAGCACCTGACCCAGATCGTCGGCCAGATCCAGCAGTCGGCAGCCAGCATCCGCCTGGCCGCCGGTGAGATCGCTGCCGGCAACAGCGACCTGTCGCGCCGTACCGAACAGCAGGCTGCCAACCTGGAAGAAACCGCCGCGTCGATGGAAGAACTGACCTCCACCGTGCGCCAGAACGCCGACCACGCGCTGCAGGCCAACGCGCTGGCCGGTTCCGCGGCGGGCGTGGCCAGCGAAGGCGGCCAGGTGGTCAGCCAGGTGGTGCACACCATGGAGCAGATCGAGGCGTCTTCGCAGCGCATCGCCGAGATCATCTCGGTGATCGATGGGATTGCGTTCCAGACCAACATCCTGGCGTTGAACGCAGCAGTGGAAGCGGCGCGCGCCGGTGAGCAGGGCCGTGGCTTCGCCGTGGTTGCCAGTGAAGTGCGCGCGTTGGCGCAGCGTTCGGCGGGTGCTGCGAAGGAGATCAAGGAGCTGATCGACGCCTCGGTGGCCCAGGTCGGTGCCGGTGCGCAGCTGGTGCACGGCGCGGGGCGCACCATGCAGGACATCGTCGGTCAGGTCGGTCGGGTCAACGAGATCATGGCCGAGATCTCGGCCGCGTCGCGCGAACAATCGGCCGGCATCGAGCAGGTCAACCAGACTGTGGTGCAGATGGACGAAACCACCCAGCAGAACGCCGCGCTGGTGGAGGAAGCCAGTGCCGCCGCGCGCGCGATGGAGGAGCAGGCCGAGCAGCTGGCGGTGGCGGTGTCGCGCTTCCGCCTGCAGGCCGAGCCGGCGGCCGTGGCACGCCGCGCGGCCTGATCGCGCAAATGAAGACGCCCGGCGGGGGCCGGGCGTCGGTTGCGTCCTTGCCGCGCATCCCTGCGCCGGTCTGATGGCTTAGAACATTCCTTCAAACGGGTTCCAGCTGGCGCGACCTTCCACCTTCTCCAGGTAGTAGCTGTAGTTGGTGCTGGAGGCGACCAGCAGATTCATCGCGATGAACAGCATGCGCCCGACGACGTCGGGAAGGAACATGCTGACGATGGCCAGCGCGATGTTGATGCCGATGACCACCAGCGCCTTGCGCCACATGCCCAGGATCAACAGGTAGATCGCACCGAAGAACAACGCGAAGAAGTTCAGGTTGATCTTCAGGCGGTCACCGAACGACAGCGCCTTCCAGGCCTGCTTGAAACCGGGATTCTTGGGCGCGCCATGCTGGCGGAAGAAGTTGAAGCGGAACTGCCACTTCGGGCTGAACTGGGACAGGTCAGTGGTATTCATTTGGGGGAAACATCCCTGTGAGAAAACGTTTTCATGATAAGGCAAGTCCTATTCAGGATCCAAGGGCTGCCGTCAAAAATGTGACGCGTGCCGTGTTCCACAGGCTGCGGCCGGGTGCCGCACCGTCACCCGCCCGCCTTGTTTTTAGGATAGGGTGCGCAGTTCCGCTGCCGCCCCGGTTGGACCCGTGCGGCGGCGGGATGTCCATGGAG
Organism: Stenotrophomonas sp. YJH_SMC_73; assembly: GCF_059370155.1. Taxonomy (NCBI): domain Bacteria; kingdom Pseudomonadati; phylum Pseudomonadota; class Gammaproteobacteria; order Lysobacterales; family Lysobacteraceae; genus Stenotrophomonas; species Stenotrophomonas sp. YJH_SMC_73. Next base: position 196,402 of record NZ_JCAFTJ010000001.1, read on the forward strand.
GTTGCATGACCACACCTGCTACACCGGAAAACGCACCGGGACCGGTGCTCCTGCCGACACCTGAAGTGGTGCAGGCACAACAACTGCTCGCACGCCAGCAACTGGCGGTGGCGATGGACCGTGCGCGCACGGCCGCCACGCGGGACGCGGCGCCGGCCGCGCTGGAAAGCGAGTAACCCGCAATACCGTCGATCGCGCTGGCATGTCGCCAGCGCGATCACGGCGCGTGCCGCCGGTCAGAAGCGCGCGGTCATGCTGAGGAAGTAGCTGCGCCCGGCGACGAAGTAGTCGGTGGAGCCTTCCGCATACAGCTTCTTGTCGGCCAGGTTGCTGACGCCACCGCGCAGGGTCAGCACCTCGTTGACGTTCCATGCGACGGTCAGGTCATACAGGATGTAGGCCTTGAGGAAGGTCGTGGCGGTGCCGGTCTGCCTGCCGGTGTACTGCGCCGACAGGCTGCCGGAGAACACCGTATTCGGCGACCAGTCCAGCGACGAGTAGCCGGAGAATTCCGGCGTATCGATCAGGTTGCGGCCGGTGGTCAGGTTCCTGGCTTCCTTCATCCAGGTCGCCGAGGTGCGCCAGCGCCACTGCTCGCCGAAGCGGACGTTGAAGTTGCCTTCCATGCCGCTGGTGCGCGCGCGCTGCACGTTGCTCATGCGCGTCCACCAGATGCCGTTGAAGCGGCCCAGCGGTGCGTATTCGATCTTGTTCCGGAAGTCGGTGTGGAAGTAGGTCACGCCAACATCGATCAGGTCATTGTCGAAGCTGATGCCGATCTCGCGGTTGGTGCTGGTTTCCGGATCCAGGTCCGGGTTGCCGGCCATGTAGCACCCGCCGCGGGCATAACCCAGCGGGATCAGCGAGGTGCAGCCACGGCCGCCGGACTGGGTGGCAGCGGTGGCCGAATTCTCGGTCAGGCTGGGCGCACGGAACCCCTTGGAGACGCCACCGCGGATGGTCCACTGTTCGGCCGGATGCCAGACCAGGTACGCACGCGGGCTGACGTGGCCGCCGAACTTCTCATGGTGGTCCAGGCGCGCGCCCACGGTCAGGGCCAGGGTGCGGTGCAGCTTCAGTTCGTCTTCGACAAACAGCGCCCAGGTATCCACTTCCAGGCTGGAGCCGCTGACGGCGTTGCCGGCGTAGTCGATCGGCGCGCGGCCGATGGTATCGGTGTTGGTCAGTTCCTGGCGCTTCCACTGCCCACCCACGGCAAACTGGTGTTCAACGCCCAGAGTGAACGGCGTGGTCAGGCTGCCTTCGATGATCGTGTCGGTGGCCTCTGAGCGGCCGGTGGCGCCGATGTCGTTCTTGTATTCGGTCCAGTACGCGCTGAGCCTGGAGGTGCCGAAGCTCCACGTGCCATCGTGGTTGAGCGCCAGCGAGCTGCGCTTGAGCTCACTGGCTCCCCAGGCGCCTTCGTCCTGCTTTTCCAGCGACGCATCGATGAAGGCCTGCTGCACGCCATGGCCGGCCTCCAGCGACAGTTCCTGTGCGTCGCTCAGCTTCCACTGCAGCAGCGCATCGACAGTGCGGTCCTTCTCGCCGGCGTAGGCATTGCCGTAGACACCGTGGTTGGACTGGTCCGAATCACGGCGCATGCTGTTGGCACCGATGCGCAGGCCGAAGCGTTCGCCCAGTGGGCCGGAGAAGGTCGCGCCGATCTGCTGGGTATCGCCGCGCTTGCCATCACCGGGACGGGTGTAGCTGTGGGTGGCGCTGCCGTTCCATTCGTCGCCGATGCGCCGGGTGATGATGTTGATCACCCCGCCCATGGCGTCGGAGCCGTACAGCGAGGACATCGGCCCACGCACCACTTCGATGCGTTCGATCTGGTCGGGCGAGATCCAGTTCAGGTCCTGGCGGCCGAGGTCGGGGCGGTAGTTGGTCGCGGCCGAGCTGCCCATGCGCTTGCCGTCCACCAGCACCAGCGTGTAGTTGGACGGCATGCCGCGCAGCTTGATCTTGGACTGTTCGCCGACGGCGCTGAGGCCGCCGGTCACGCCCGGCACGCGGCTGAGCAGGGTGGCCAGGTCGGGAACCGGCTGGCGCTCGATGTCCTCACGGCTGATCACGCTGATGCTGGCCGGGGCATCCTTGATCCATTGCTGGCTGCCCGAGGCGGTGACCACCACGGTATCCAGATCCTTGGTGGAGGCATCGGTGCCGGCCTCTGCAGCGGCCAGGCCTGGCAGGGCCAGCAGGCAGGCGGAGGTCAGGGCATGGGCCAGGCGGGTGCGCGGCAGGCGCGCGGAACGGGAACGGGACGATGGGGACATGGCGGCTTCCATGGGAGGTGGGGTGACCCGGTGGAAGCAGCAGGCGCAGGCAGACAGCAGGCAGCCACCCTTCCGTGGGTCGTCGGTGCGCGCGGTGTGGACCGGCGCAGCTGGGTGGGTCGCGGCCGTGCGGGAAGACGGTGACCTGCCTGGTTAATGAAATGATAACCGTTCGCGTTTGATACGATCCAGTACCCGGGGCGATGCAAGGACATCTGGCCATCCCCCGACGTGATCGCCTGCTATTTGCTGAATGGGGATAAATCCCGGCGTAGGCCTTCGCACCCGGCTTACATTCAGCGCCCTAGACTGGGCCGCATTTTCGATTCCGCCCCGTTGGAGATCGTGTGGGTTCCGGTAGTGACAGACATCGACTGTGCGGCCTGAAGCCGACACAGTCTGGACAAGTGCGGGCGCCGGGAAAGCGCGCCGGGAACCTTGGTGCATGCAGCCCGGCCGGGATGGCCGGCCGTGCCGACGGCGCGGAGTAGGCGGCGATGGGGGTGCAGACCATCCATGCGGAAGCAGAAACGCCCCGGCTCGACGCCGGCTGGGCGCTGCTGCCCGCTGAATCGCCGTTGCAGATGCCCGAACAGACCCTGCGCGAAGGTGCACTGAAGGTCCGGCGGCATCGCACGTCGCCGCGCCTGATCGGCCTGCGCCGGCTGTACATCTTCGGTGGCACGCTCGGCATGACCGCCGTGGCCACGCGGATGATGTGGCGGGTGCTGTCGGCCAATGGCATCAGCGTGCTCGAAGCCTGCCTGCTGGTGCTGTTCGTTGGCCTGTTTGCCTGGATCGCGCTGTCTTTCGCCAGCGCCCTGGCCGGCTTCCTGACCGCCGTGTTCGACCGTGGCTATCGCCTCGGCATCGACCCGGACAAGCCGCTGCCGACCGTGCACAGCCGCACCGCGCTGCTGATGCCGACCTACAACGAAGACCCGCGCCGCCTGCTGGCGGGCCTGCAGGCGATCTACGAGTCGGTGGCGGCCACCGGCCAGCTCGGCCGATTCGATTTCTTCGTGCTCAGCGATACCCGTCGCGAGGACATCGCCGCTGCCGAGGAGCGGGTGTTCGGCGAGCTGCGCGAGCGGGTGCCGGACGGGCAGATCCGCCTGTTCTACCGCCGCCGTGGTGACAACAGCGGGCGCAAGGCCGGCAACATCGCCGACTGGGTCCGTCGCTTCGGCGGTGCCTACCCGCAGATGCTGATCCTCGACGCCGACAGCCTGATGACCGGCGACAGCATCGTGCGCCTGGTGGCCGGCATGGAGCACAACGCCGACGTCGGCCTGATCCAGACCCTGCCGTCGGTGATCGGCGGCCGCACCCTGTTCGCACGCATGCAGCAGTTCGGTGGCCGCGTGTACGGGCCGGTGATCGCCCGTGGCGTGGCCTGGTGGCATGGCGCCGAGAGCAACTACTGGGGCCACAACGCCATCATCCGTACCCGCGCCTTCGCCGACCACGCCGGCTTGCCGGCGCTGCCGGGGCGCAAGCCGTTCGGCGGCCACGTGCTCAGCCATGACTTCGTCGAAGCAGCGTTGATGCGTCGTGGCGGCTGGGCCGCGCACATGGTGCCCTACCTCGGTGGCAGCTATGAAGAGGGCCCGCCGACGCTGACCGATCTGCTGGTTCGCGACCGCCGCTGGTGCCAGGGCAACCTGCAGCACGGCAAGGTCGTGGGCAGCCGCGGCCTGCACTGGATCAGCCGCACGCACATGCTGATCGGCATCGGCCACTATTTCACCGCACCGATGTGGGCAATGCTGATGCTGATCGGCATCGCCATCCCGCTGTTCCAGGAGGGCATCGACTTCAATGCCCTGCTGCACCTGTCGCCCAGCGTGTACTGGCGCGCACAGGACGAAGAGCAGGTGGTGCGCCTGTTCGCCGCCACGATGGCGGTACTGCTGCTGCCCAAGGTGCTCGGTTACCTGGCGATGCTGCTGGACCCGGTCGACCGCCGCGGCTGCGGCGGTGCGATCCGTGCCTTCGTGTCGATGCTGGTGGAGACCGTGCTGGCCGCGCTGATGGCGCCGGTGGTGATGTACGTGCAGTCGCGGGGCGTGGCCGAAGTGTTGTCCGGCCGCGATTCCGGCTGGGATGCGCAGCAGCGTGACGACGGCGGCATCTCGTGGCTGGCACTGATCCGCGGCTACGGTGGCCTGGGTGTGTTCGGCGCCTTCATGGGCGTGCTGGCCTGGGCCGTGTCGCCGTCGCTGGCGGCGTGGATGGCGCCGGTGGTGATCGGCATGGTGTTGGCCATTCCGGTGGTGGCGCTGACCTCCTCGCGTGGTCCGGGCGCCTTCCTGCATCGCCTGGGCCTGCTGGACATTCCCGAAGAGAACATCCCGCCACCGGTACTGGTCCGCGCCGCGCAGCTGCGGCGCGAAGCGGCCGAGCAACCGCCGCTGTACTGATTGCCCCACGCCAGCGGCATAATGCGGCTCGAACTTGAAGGAGCCGCATCATGCTGCAAACGGTGGAACAGGAAACCGGCGCCTCGCCGCAGTGGTCGGTGATCTGGCTGCACGGCCTCGGCGCCGATGGCCATGATTTCGCGCCGATCGTGCCGGAGCTGGTGCGGCCGCACTGGCCGGCGCTGCGCTTCGTGTTCCCGCACGCACCGGTGCGGCCGATCACGATCAACAACGGCGTGCCCATGCGCGGCTGGTACGACATCGTCGGCATGGACTTCCGGTCGCGTGCCGACATGGCCGGCGTGCAGGAATCGGTGGTGCAGCTGGACGCGCTGATCGCGCGCGAGATCGAGCGTGGCGTCGCGGCGGAGAAGATCTTCCTGGCCGGCTTCTCGCAGGGTGGTGCGATCATCCTGACTGCTGCACTGTCGCGTACCGCGCCGCTGGCCGGCCTGATCGCCCTGTCCACCTATCTGCCCGAAGCCGACAGTGCCACGCGCGTTGAAGGCGCGGTGCAGGTGCCGGTGTTCATGGCCCATGGCAGTGGCGACCCGGTGATTCCGCAGGCCGTGGCGGCCCACAGCGCACAGGCGCTGCGTACGCTGGGCCTGGACGTGGCGTGGCACAGCTACCCGATGGCCCACCAGGTCTGTGCCGAGGAAATCCAGGCACTGGGTGACTGGCTGCAGGAACGGCTGGGCGCGGCCTGAGCCATGCCCCTGGCCAGCCCATCGCCGTGGATGCCGGAACTGTGCCGCCTGCCGCGGCTGGCGGCGATGCTGGGCCTGGCCGAGCTGGTGGTGGTGGTGCTGGCGCTTGCGCCGGATGGCAGCCGCCACTGGACCGTTGGCGAGCTGCTGTCGGCCAGCGGCTTCGCGCTGTGGCTGGCGCTGGCCGTGACCGCCAGCCTGTGCCTGCTGCGGCAGGCGCTGTCCAGGCTGCCGCAGGTGATGGGGGCGGTCGCTGCCATCGCACTGGCGGCCCTGATCGCGGTGGTCTGCGCCGGCATCGTGCACGCGCTGTACGCGGTGCTGGGTGACAGTTTCGCCAACGGCATCAGCTTCTGGCGCTTCACCCTCGGCAGCGCCGCCACCACCGCGCTGATCAGCGCGCTGGCGCTGCGCTACTTCTATGTCAGCGACCGCTGGGCGGCCCAGGTGCAGGCCAATGCGCGCGCGCAGGCCGATGCGCTGCAGGCGCGCATCCGCCCGCATTTCCTGTTCAACAGCATGAACCTGATCGCCAGCCTGCTGCATCGGGACCCGGCGGTGGCCGAGCGTGCCGTGCTCGACCTGTCCGATCTGTTCCGTGCTGCGCTCGGTGCAGGCGAGGGCGATTCCACCCTGCGCGACGAATGCGAACTGGCCGAGCGCTACCTGTCGATCGAATCGCTGCGCCTGGGCGAACGCCTGCAGGTGCGCTGGCAGCGTGACGAGCCGCTGCCGTGGGACCTGCCATTGCCAAGGCTGGTACTGCAGCCGCTGGTGGAAAACGCCGTGCTGCATGGCATTTCGCGCCTGCCCGAGGGCGGCACCATCGAGCTGCAGCTGCTGCGCGAGGGCAACGATCTGCAGATCCGCGTGCGCAATCCCGCGCCTGATCCGCAGGCGCCCGGGCTGGCCCTGGCGCGGGGGGCTGGCCATGCCCAGCACAGCATCGGCCATCGGCTGGCCTGGCGCTTTGGCAGTGCCGCGCGGATGACGGCTGGCTGGAGCGAGGGCTACTATGCCTGCCAGGTGACAGTGCCGATCCAGTGAGGGGACGATCGTGAGGGTAGTCATCGCCGATGACGAACCACTGGCGCGTGAGCGCCTGCGCAGCCTGTTGGCCGCACAGGACGGCGTGGACGTGGTGGCCGAGGCCGGCAACGGCGAGCAGGCCCTGCACGCGTGCGCGGAGCTGCAGCCGGACCTGGTCCTGCTGGACATCGCAATGCCTGGGCTGGACGGCCTGGAAGCAGCCCGCCACCTGGCCAGCTTCGAACCGCGGCCGGCGGTGGTGTTCTGCACTGCCTACGATGCGCATGCGCTGTCGGCCTTCGAAGCGGCAGCCATCGATTACCTGATGAAGCCGGTGCGCGCCGAACGCCTGGCAGCGGCGATTGCACGGGCACGCACGTTCCTGGCCGGTCGCGATGGCCAGCCGCAGGCGCACAGCGGGCAGCAGGCACGCAGCGTACTGTGCGCACGCCTGCGCGGCAGCCTGCGGCTGATTCCGCTGGACGACATCCACTACCTGCAGGCCGAAGAGAAGTACGTGGTGGTGCACCACGCGCGCGGCGAGGACCTGATCGAGGAATCGCTGAAGTCGCTGGAAGAAGAGTTCGCCAGCCGCTTCATCCGCATCCATCGCAACTGCCTGGTGGCGCGGCACGAGCTGGTGGAGCTGCGCCGCGGCTCCGGCGGGCAGGTGCAGGCGGTGCTGCGGCATGGCAGGCAGCCGCTGGAAGTCAGCCGCCGCTGTGTGGCGACGCTGAAGCAGGAACTGCGGCATCTGTGAGTGGTCCCGCGCGGCCTGCGGCCGCGACTGCTTACAGATCAACATCAACATCAAGATCAACAGCAGGTTGGCCGGCTCGTTGTTCTTACGTGCTGGGTCGGGCCGGGGTGGGGTGGCGGGACACGCTGCAAGTACATCCATGTAAGCTCGATGGCGCCATCCATGGCGCCAACGGTCCCGCCACCCCACCCCGGCCCAACCCTCTCGTTTTTCCCGCGTCGGACGGCAAAGGCATTGTTGTTATCGGGTGGGGGAAGAGGGGTCAGATCCCTTTTCCTGCGGAAAAGGGATCTGACCCCGGAAGCCTTCGGCAGTTGCTTTTGCTTCTGCTCTTTTTTCTTTTCTTTTGATCTTCCGTGGCTGACGCACACGGAAACTGTCAGAGGCCGGGCGGGGTGGGTTCGCGGGGGTGTCCGCGGCATGGATGCCGCGGCCAAGCCCCCAGGGACGGGTTTACGGCGTCCCCCGCGAACCCACCCCGCCCGGCCAAGCGCGGCTGTTGCTTTCACGACCCCGCCGCCAGCCACGAGGGGCTCCGCCGTTGGCCGTATCCGCGCCGAAGGCGCGATAATGACCGGATGGAAACCGTCCGCATCGCCACCCGCAAGAGCCCGCTCGCCCTCTGGCAAAGCGAACACGTCGCCAACCGCCTGCGCCAGGCCCATCCCGGGCTGCATGTGGAACTGGTGCCGATGAGCACCCGCGGTGACGAGGTGCTCGACCGCTCGCTGGCCGCCATCGGTGGCAAGGGCCTGTTCCTGAAGGAGCTGGAGCTGGCCATGCTGCGCGGTGAGGCCGACTGCGCCGTGCACTCGCTGAAGGATGTGCCGATGGAACTGGACGAACCCTTCGCGCTGCCGGCGATGCTGACCCGCCACGATCCAGCCGATGGTTTCGTTTCCAACCTGTACGCCTCGCTGGACGCGCTGCCGATCGGTGCGCGGGTCGGCACCTCATCGCTGCGCCGCCAGGCCCAGCTGCGCGCGCTGCGCCCGGATCTGGAATTGCTGGACCTGCGCGGCAACGTCAACACCCGCCTGGCCAAGCTCGACAATGGTGGCTACGACGCCATCGTGCTGGCCGTGGCCGGCCTGGAGCGCCTGGGCCTGGGCGGGCGCATCGTCGCGCGCCTGCAACCGCCGCAGTGGCTGCCGGCACCGGCGCAGGGCGCGGTGGCGGTGGAGTGCGACGGTGGAAATACGCGCCTGATGGCGCTGTTCGCCACGCTTGATGACGCCGCTACGCGCGCCTGCGTGGAAGCCGAGCGGGCGATGAACCGCGCGCTGCATGGCAGCTGCCACGTGCCGGTGGCGGCCATCGCGCAGTGGCAGGGTGACGACCTGCACCTGCAGGGCCTGGTCGGCAGTGCCAGCGATGGTCGTGCGGTGCGCGCCGAGGCGGTGGGCCCGGCCCGGGATCCGGAGGCGCTGGGCCAGCGCGTGGCGAAGATGCTGCTGGAAGCCGGTGCCGGCGAACTGCTGAACGTCTGAGCTACCGCCGGTAGTGCCGGGCGCTGGCCGGCAACCGCGTGCCACCACTTGAACGCAGTTGCCGGCCAGCGGCCGGCACTACCGGAAGAAGAACGGGCGCCCTGGCGCCCGTTCTGCTTATTTGAACTTGTAGACCACGTTCATCGTGGTCAGCGTATCGGTCTTGCGCTTGTCCTCGGCCACGTCACTGTTGTAGCGCGCCTGCCAGCCGGCCTTCAGTGCCAGGTGCTCGTTCATGCTCACCGAGACACCGAAGTCGTTCTGGCCGAAGGTGTTGTACGAACCGGATTCGACCAGCAGCGTGTTGACCAGGTCGGTGTTGTCAGTCAGCGAATACTTCATGTCGAACAGGCCACGGCCGATCAGGCCGGTGCGGGTGCGGTCGTCCTCGGTGCTGTGGGTGCGGCGCACACCGGGGCCGATCTGCGCGTCGAACGAGAAGCGCTCGGTGTTCCACAGGCGGGTGCCGTAACCCAGACCGAACGAGCTCTGGCGGTCGTAGGTGGCGAAGTCGTCGCGTTCCGTACGCACCGTCGCGGTCAGCTGGCGGTGTTCGCCCAGCTGCAGCGCGCTGCCGGCACTGCCGGTGTAGCGGTTGGCGGTGGTGTTGTTGCGGCGGGTGGTGGTGCCGTCGTCGTTGGTTTCGGTCACCTTGGAGCTGGAGCGGAGGCCGAACAGGTCCATGCTGTGCACCCAGTCACCGTCGGTGTAGCGCAGGCGCAGGCGGCCGTTGAAGCTCTCGGTGCTGCTGTTGCCGCGTGCCGAGGCAAACCCGAGCTCGCCACCACTGCCGCTCCACGGCGAGGACATCGCCGCCAGCTCGGAGGCATCCTGCGCGTATGCGAGCGGCGCACACAGCAGCAGGGGGATCAGCAGGGACACGCGCAGGGACATCGAGGCTTCTCCGGAACGGTTGACAGCCGGTGATGATACTGGAAGCGTGATGGCGGTCCGAATCGATCCAATGCGCGCTTCAGCGAACGTTGGCGCGGTCGCCTATTCAGGGCAGATCGACGCGCACCTCAGGGTCGTTGAAGCGCGAATAGCGCAGGCGCAGCTGGAAGCTGCGGCCATTGCTGCTGCCGCTGCGTACGATCTGGCGTGGCAGGCCCTGGGCATCCACCCAGTACTCCAGGCGTTCGCCGGGCTGGGCACCGCGCAGCCGGTAGTGCCGGGTCTGCACCCCGTCCAGCGACTGGCTGCCGAGATCTTCGGCCTTCAGATCGGCGGGCAGGGCATCGGCGGGCAGCGGGTTGCGCCATTGCTCGAGCAGGCCGGGCGGGGTCGGCACCTGGCGGATCGCGCCGTCGGCCTGCAGGAACATGGTGTCGCCGATGATGGTCTGCGGCCCCGCCGGCGTCTCCACCCGGAAACGATCAGGCGCGACGAAGTCCATGGCGCTGCGCACCGGCTGTGGTGCGCCCAGCACCTCCAGTTCGGCGTGGAAGCTGCGCAGGGCCGCGAAACGCTGGCTGGCGCCCAGCACCGCCTGCGTCGGATCGGCGACGGGTACCGGGGGCTCGGCGCCGGCCGGCGCCGGCGCGCGATCACAGGCGGCCAGCAGCAGGCAGGCCAGCAGGGACAGGGCAGGCAACCGGCGCATCGGGCATTCCATGGGGGTGGGGGCGACCACGATAGCCCAAACGTCCCACACAAGACCCGCGACTCGGACATAATCGGGGGTATGGACCGATACGAACGCATCACCGCCCTGCATCGTCTGCTCAAGTCCGCGCGCTATCCGGTGACGGTGGCGACCCTGCAGGACAAGCTCGGTTGTTCCCGCGCCACCGTCTACCGCGACCTGGCCTTCCTGCGCGATGCGCTGATGGCACCGATCGAGGGCGACGGCGAGGCGGGCTTCCGCTACCAGGCTGACGAGAGCGACCGTTTCGAGCTGCCCGGCCTGTGGCTCAGCTCGGAGGAGCTGCATGCCCTGCTGGCCTCGCAGCACCTGCTGGCGCGGACCGGCGGTGGTGTGCTGTCGTCGGTGCTGGCACCGCTGCAGCAACGCATCGAGAGCCTGCTGGCGGCCCAGGCCGGCGTGTCCAGCTGGCCGGTCGACCGCGTGCGGGTGATTCCGCACCGTGGCCGCAAGTTTGACGAAGGCAGCTTCCGCAGCGTCGCATCGGCCGTGCTGGAGCGCCGCCAGCTGGCGTTCGAGTACCGTGCCCGTTCCACCGACGAGCCGACCAAGCGCACCGTCTCGCCGCAGCGCCTGACCCACTATCGCGACAACTGGTACCTGGATGCCTGGGACCATGACCGCGACGCCCTGCGCAGTTTCGCGGTCGACCGCATCCACAAGGCGCGGGTGGTCGACAGCACCGCGCGCGATGTCGCCGACAGCGAGCTGGACGAGCAGCTCGGCGCCAGCTACGGCATCTTCTCTGGCGCGCCGAAGGGCTGGGCGACCATCCTGTTCAGCGCCAAGGCCGCGCGCTGGGTGGCCGACGAGCACTGGCATTCCAAGCAGCAGGGCCGCTTCCTGGCCGACGGCCGCTATGAGCTGAAGGTGCCGTACAGCGTCTCGCGCGAGCTGCTGATGGATGTGCTGCATTACGGCTCGGATGCCGAGATCGTCGAGCCCATGATGCTGCGCGAGCAGGCCAAGGCGTTGCTTGAGCTGGCCCTGAGCAACTACGAAAACTCCTGACACTCCCCCGAGAATTCAATCCCCCATGAAAAAGACCCTGTTGCTGCCCCTGCTCGCCGCTGCGCTGGCCCTGACCGCCTGCGGCAAGTCCGGCGAGCCCTCGCAGAAGCTGGTGGTGGCCGCCACGGCCGTGCCGCATGCCGAGATCCTCGAGGTGGTCAAGCCGATCCTCAAGCAGGAAGGCGTGGACCTGGACGTGCGGGTGTTCAATGACTACGTGCAGCCCAACGACCAGCTGGTGCAGAAGCAGGTGGATGCGAACTACTTCCAGACCGAGCCCTACCTGGATGCCTACAACCGCGACCGCAAGACCGACCTGGTGAAGGTGATCGGCGTGCACATCGAGCCGTTCGGTGCGTACTCGCGCAAGGTCAAGTCGCTGGCCGAGCTGCGCGAAGGCGCCGACGTGGTGATCCCGAACGACCCGAGCAACAACAGCCGCGCGCTGATCCTGCTGCACAAGGCCGGCGTGATCGAGCTGAAGGACCCGACCAACGCACTGGCGACCCAGCGCGACATCATCGCCAATCCGAAGAACCTGAAGTTCCGCGAGCTCGACTCGGCGATGCTGCCGCGCGTGCTGGACCAGGTCGACCTGGCCCTGATCAATACCAACTACGCGCTGGACGCAGGCCTCAACCCGACCCAGGATGCGCTGGCGATCGAGAGCAAGGACTCGCCGTACGTGAATTTCCTGGTCGCGCGCCCGGACAACAAGGACGACGCCCGCGTGCAGAAGCTGGCCAAGGCCCTGACCAGCCCGCAGGTGAAGGCGTTCATCGAGACCAAGTACAAGGGCGCGGTGCTGCCGGCGTTCTGACGCCAGCGCCCATTCGCCTGTAGAGCCGAGCCTATGCTCGGCTCTGCTTTTTGCGGTATCCCGCCAGCAGCAGCCGAGCATGGCTCGGCTCTACAGTGTCACTCCACGTGCCGCAGCAGGGCAGGGCATTGCCATTTCAATCGACGTGGAAGGCGAGGGTGGCGGCCACCGCCTGCTGCCATCCCGCATACAGTTTCTCGCGCCGGGCCACCTCCATCCGTGGCTCGAAGCGCCGGTCCAGGCCCCATTGCGCGGCGATCTGTTCGCGGCTGTTCCAGAACCCCACTGCCAGGCCGGCCAGATAGGCCGCACCCAGCGCGGTGGTCTCGGTCAGTCGCGGCCGCAGCAGCGGCACACCGAGAATGTCGGCCTGGAAACCGGCCAGGAAGTCGTTGCCGATCGCACCGCCATCAGCGCGCAGCTCGGTCAGCGCGATACCCGCATCGGACTGCATCGCATCGAGTACATCGCGGGTCTGGTAGGCCATCGCTTCCAGCGCGGCGCGCACGAAGTGCGCCTTGCGGGTGCCACGGGTCAGGCCGAACATCGCACCGCGCACATCACTGCGCCAATAGGGCGCGCCGAGGCCGACGAACGCCGGCACCAGGTAGGCGCCGCCACTGTCGGGCACCTGCGCAGCCAGCGCCTGGCTGTCGCTGGCGCGTTCGATCATGCGTAGTCCATCGCGCAGCCACTGCACCACCGAGCCGGCGATAAAGATCGAACCCTCCAGCGCGTACTCCACGCGGCCGTCCAGGCCCCAGGCAATGGTGGTCAGCAGGCCGTTGCGCGACCGCACCGCCTGCGCGCCGGTGTGCATCAACATGAAGCAACCGGTGCCATAGGTGTTCTTGACCATGCCCGGCTGGAAACAAGCCTGGCCGAACAGCGCCGCCTGCTGGTCACCGGCGATGCCGGCGATGGGGATCGGATGGTCGAAGAAGAACTGCGGCCGGGTGTGTGCGTACACCGCGCTGGAGTCGCGCACCTGCGGCAGCATCGCGCGCGGAATGTCGAGCAGGGCCAGCAGGTCGTCATCCCAGTCCAGCGTGTGGATGTTGAACAGCAGCGTGCGCGCCGCATTGCTGTAGTCAGTCACATGTGCCTGGCCACCGCTGAGGTTCCACACCAGCCAGCTGTCGATGGTGCCGAACAGCAGCTCACCACGTTCGGCGCGCTGCTGCGCACCATCCACGTGGTCGAGGATCCAGCGCACCTTGGTCGCGGAGAAATAGGCGTCGATCAGCAGCCCGGTCCGCTCGCGGATCAGTGCTTCATGCCCGTCGGACTTCAGCCGCTCGCAGATGGCGTGGCTCTGCCGCGATTGCCAGACGATGGCGTTGTGGATCGGCTGGCCGGTGGCACGGTCCCAGACCACGGTGGTTTCGCGCTGGTTGGTGATGCCCAGCGCGGCGATATGGCGTGGGTCGATCTGCCCGCGGCTGAGCAGTTCGGTCAATGTGGCATAGACGCTGGTAAGGATCTCGCGCGGGTCATGCTCGACCCAGCCGGGCTGCGGGAAGATATGCGCGAACTCGCGCTGCGCGCTGCCGACGATGTCGCCGGCGCGGTCGAACAGGATCGCGCGCGAACTGGTGGTGCCCTGGTCGATGGCCAGCACGTAGCGGGGCGTCATGCAGCGTCTCCAATGGCGATGGGGAAATCCTAATGCATCGATCGCGTCGCGCGCGGCTGCCCTGGTAGAGCTGCCAACCTGGGTTGGCACACGTGGCAACACGGGGGTCAGAGCCCTTTCCGTGGAAAAGGGATCCGCCCCTCCATCCACGCCTGCAGCCGTGCCACCTGCGCAGCATCCAGGCGCAACCCCAGCTTGCTCCGGCGCCACAGGATATCGTCGGTGTCACACGCCCACTCGCGTTCGCGCAGGAAGTCCACTTCGCGTGCATGCAGGCCACCGCCGAAGTCCTCGCCCAGATCGTGCAGGCCGTGTACACCCTGCAGCAGTTCCGCGCTGCGACTGCCATAGGCCCCGGCCCAGCGTCGCGCGATACCTTCGGGCAACCACGGTGCCAGCGCCAGCAGGCGCGAGCACGCCTGTGCGGCGTCGCCCCAGTCGCTGCCCGGCAGCGGGTCTCCGCGCGCCGTCCAGGCCGGTCCCATCTGTGGCAGGGCAGGGCGCAGCAGGTCCAGTGCCTCCTCGGCCAGCACCCGGTAGGTGGTCAGCTTGCCGCCCAGTACATGCAGCGCCGGCGCCGGGTCCACCTGCACCTGAAGGCGGTAGTCGCGGCTCAGCTGCGCTGCGCGCGGATCCGGGTCGGCCAGCAATGGACGGACACCGGCGAACGCCCAGACCACCTCGTCCGGGGCGATGGGGTCACGCAGGTAGCGATTGGCCGCTTCGCACAGGTAGGTCACCTCGGAAGGCAGCACGCTGCAGCGCGCCGGGTCACCGCGATAGTCGGTATCGGTGGTGCCCACCAGCAGGTGGTCGTGGGCGAAAGGCAGCAGGAACACCACCCGTCCGTCGGGCTGCTGCAGCAGGCAGGCGCTGTCATCGGGCCAGGGCCTGCGCAGCACGATGTGGCTGCCCTGCACCAGGCGCAGCGCAGGGCCGCCGCTGCGCGTCTGCATCCGTTCCAGCAGGCCCCCGGCCCACGGGCCCGCCGCATTGACCACGGCGCGGGCATTCACGGGGTGCCGCTGGCCATCGGCGGATTCCAGAACGGCCCGCCACCGGCCCTGCACGGGGTGCAGGTCGATGCAGCGGCTGCGCACCTGCACCTGTGCGCCCCGCTGCGCGGCATCCAGGGCGTTGAGCAGTACCAGCCGCGCGTCATCGACCTGCGCATCGGCGTAGCTGAAGGCCTGCCGCAGCGCCGGGGAGAGCCACTGGCCGAGCGGATCGTGTTGCAGTTCCAGTGCGCGTGACGCGGGGAAGGCGGGGCTGCGCCGGCCCAGATGGTCGTACAGCCACAGCCCCGCGCGCAGCATCCAGCGCGGGCGCAGGTGCGGTTCCCACGGCAGGACGAAGCGCAGCGGATGGACCAGATGGGGCGCCTGCCGGCGCACCACCTCGCGTTCGCCCAGCGCCTTGCGCACCAGCCCGAACTCGCCCTGCTCCAGGTAGCGCAGGCCGCCGTGGATCAGCTTGCTGCTGGCGCTGGAGGTGTGCGCGGCCAGGTCATGCTGTTCGCACAGCAGCACGCGCAGGCCGCGACCGCTGGCGTCACGGGCGATGCCGGCGCCATTGATGCCGCCACCGATCACCAGCAGGTCGACGTCGTCCATCGTGTCTCCGCGTCCTGTGTCTGTAGAGCCGAGCCGCGCCACCCTTGACCGTGGGCGCCATTGAACGTAACGCATCGCAATGCGCGCGGAGCCCGCCGCTCGACTCGGGATAGGGGGCTTGGCTCGACTCTACAAAAAAGCAGCCGAGCATGGGCTCGGCTCTACACGCGGAACGCGGGTGACGGAAACGACGACGGGCCCCGAAGGGCCCGTCGCGTTGCATCAGTGAAGCAGGTGCTGCCTGGATCAGAAGCGGGCGCCGATGCCGAAGCCGACGGTCCACGGATCCATCTTGGCTTCGCCGATCTTCTCGCCGCCGACCTTGATGTCCGGGCGGGCGCGCATGTAGCGGGCGTCAGCGCGGGCGAACCAGGTGGAGTTGATGTTCATGTCGACGCCGACGGTGCCGATCACGCCCTTGGCATCCTTGAAGCGGATGTCGGTGTCAGCGCCGTTGCCCAGCTTCTCGTTGCTGAAGCTCGACTGGTAGTAGCCCACGCCCACGAACGGGCGGAACACGTTGTCAGCCTGGCCGAAGTGGTACTGGCCGCTCAGCGCGACCGGCTGCTGCTCGACCGAACCCAGGCGGGCGTTGTTCGGGCCCTTGAACTTGTTGTCGAACTTGTCGGCAGCGCCCCACAGCTCAACGGCCCAGTTGTCGTTGATGTAGTAGCTGAAGCTGACGGTCGGCGCCGGGCCACCGTCGGTCTTCTTCACGCCGGTGATCGGGTCGTTCTTCGGCTCCAGCAGCGAGATGCCGCCAACAACGGCAAAATGCTTGCCCGAAGCGGTATCGGTGGTGCTGCTGTCCTGGGCGAAAGCGGCCGGCGCGAAGGCGGCGGAGGTCAGCAGGGCGAGACTCAGGATACGGATGGAGCGCATGGGGGTATCTCCTAATGTTTCTTGTTTTGGGCCCCCGGTTGCGGGGCGAGCACACCGTAGTCGCCCCAACATGAATCGAATCCGACGCACGTTAAAAAATAGTTTTCCTTGTTCAGCGACGGGTGCGGAATGCCTTTATTCATGGCGTTTTCTGCTCTGGCCGACATTCATGCAGTTGGAGAAGATGTGAGCGCAGCAACGTTGTGCATTGGCCTGCCAGCGCAGGTGAACGTGGGATGCCGGGTGCTGCTGCTGGGCTCGATGCCAGGCGTGGCATCCCTGCAGGAGCAGCGCTACTACGCGCATCCTCGCAACCGCTTCTGGCCGCTGATGGCCGATATCTGCGGTTTCGACGCGGATCTGCCCTATGCGCAACGGCTGCAGGCGTTGAACGCCGCAGGCATCGGCCTGTGGGATGTGATCGGGCGCTGCGAGCGGCGCGGCAGCCTGGATGCGGACATCGTGCATGGCACGGAAGTGGCCAATGCACTGCCGGAACTGATCGCCACGTTGCCTGAGCTGACGCTGATCGGCTGCAATGGCGGCGCGTCATTGCAGGCATTCCAGCGCTGGGTGTTGCCGCGGCTGGAGGCCCCGCCGAAGGTGGTCGCGCTGCCGTCGACCAGCCCTGCCAATGCGGCGTGGTCGTTGCCGCGCCTGCGCCAGGCCTGGCAGCCGGTGGCCGACGCGCGGGCGACATGAAGCGGACATCGCCTGGACAATACGCTACCGACTGGTCGCGCACCCGACCCATGGGCAACAGCCTGTCCCGGCTGCGTGCGTACTGAAAACACCTGTAACGGTTGGCGCTGGACCCCGCTGGCCGCACAATAGACGTTTCCCTACACCAGATTGCCGGAGTTATCCCCATGGCCGAAATCAAGGAAGCACTTGTCCCCGATATCGGTGACTACAGCGATATCCCGGTAATCGAGGTGCTTGTCGCCGTCGGCGACACGGTCAAGAAGGACCAGGGCCTGGTGACGCTGGAAAGCGACAAGGCGACCATGGAAGTGCCGTCCTCGGTGGCGGGCGTGGTCAAGGAGCTCAAGGTCAAAGTGGGCGACAGCCTGTCCGAAGGCAAGGTCGTGGCCCTGATCGAAGTGGCCGAAGGCGAAGCCGAAGCCGCCAAGCCGGCCGCACCGGCACCGGCACCGGCCAAGGCCGCTGCCCCGGCTGCCGCCACCCAGAGCGCGCCGGCCGCAGCTGCGCCGGCCGCTCCGGCTGCCAGCGGTGGTGCGGTTGAAGCCCTGGTGCCGGACATCGGCGACTACGCCGGCATTCCGGTCATCGAAGTGCTGGTCGCCGTGGGCGATACGGTCAAGAAGGACCAGGGCCTGGTCACGCTGGAAAGCGATAAGGCCACCATGGAAGTGCCGTCGTCTGTGGCCGGTGTGGTCAAGGAGATCAAGGTCAAGGTGGGCGACAATCTGTCGCAAGGCGACGTGGTTGCCATCATCGAAGCCGAGGGCGCTGCCGCGCCGGCGCCGACCAAGGCCGCTGCTGCTGCCGCTCCGGCTGCCGCAGAGACCGCCACCAAGGTCGAGCCGGTCGCTGTGCCGGCGCAGCCGGACAAGCTGGCGGCCCGCGAGATCGCCTCGGCCGGTACCCCGTCCAGCCCGCCGGTGCAGTTCAATGCCGATGGCGTGCTGCCGGCCAAGGTGCCGTACGCCACCCCGGCGGTGCGCGTGTTCGCCCGCGAGCTGGGCGTGGACCTGCTGCAGATCAACGGCACCGAGAAGGGTGGCCGCATCACCAAGGGTGACGTACAGAAGTTCGTCAAGGCCGCGCTCAGCGGTGGCGTGCCGGCCGCTGCCGGTGGCGCCGTCGCCGCTGGTGGTGGCCTGAACCTGCTGCCGTGGCCGAAGGTCGACTTCAGCAAGTTCGGCGAGACCCAAGTCCAGCCGCTGTCGCGCATCAAGAAGATCTCCGGTGCGAACCTGGCCCGCAACTGGGCCATGATCCCGCACGTCACCCAGTTCGAGCAGGCCGACATCACCGACCTGGAAGGCCTGCGCGTGGCGTTGAACAAGGAGAACGAGAAGGCCGGCATCAAGCTGACCATGCTCGCCTTCCTGATCAAGGCCAGCGCCGCAGCGCTGAAGAAGTTCCCGGAATTCAACGCCTCGCTCGATGCCAGCGGTGAAAACCTGACCCTGAAGAAGTACTTCCACATCGGTTTCGCCGCCGACACGCCGAACGGCCTGGTCGTGCCGGTCATCCGCGACGTGGACAAGAAGGGCGTGGTGCAGATCGCGCAGGAAACCGGCGAACTGGCCAAGAAGGCACGCGACGGCAAGCTGGGCCCGGCGGACATGAGCGGCGGCTGCTTCTCGATCAGCTCGTTGGGCGGCATCGGCGGCACCGCGTTCACCCCGATCGTCAACGCACCGGAAGTGGCCATCCTCGGCGTCTCCAAGTCGTCCATCCAGCCGGTCTGGAACGGCAAGGAATTCGCACCGAAGCTGATGCTGCCGCTGTCGCTGAGCTACGACCACCGCGTCATCGACGGCGCACTGGCCGCACGCTTCACCACGTACCTGTCGCAGGTACTGGCCGACATGCGCCGCGTGCTGCTGTAAGGCACCGCTTCGCCCCCACCGTGCGGCCGCAGCCCCTGGCGCGGCCGCGTGAACAGATGCAGTGACAGCCCGCCGGCGCCGCCGGGCGGGCACGAGGAAAACCCACCATGGCCACGATTGAAGTCAAGGTTCCCGACATCGGCGATTACAGCGATGTGCCGGTGATCGAAGTGTTGGTCGCCGTCGGCGACACGGTGAAGAAGGACCAGGGTCTGGTAACCCTGGAGTCGGACAAGGCCACCCTGGAAGTGCCGTCCTCGGCCGCCGGCGTGGTCAAGGAAATCAAGGTCAAGCTGGGCGATACCCTGTCCGAAGGCGCCGTGGTCGTGGTGCTGGACGCTGAAGGCGCCGCCGAAGCCCCGGCCAAGGCCGCCGCGCCGGCTCCGGCCGCCCCGGCCAGCAAGCCGCCGGTGACCCCGTCGCACCGCGCCCCGGCCGAACCGGCTGCGCCGAAGCCGGCGCTGTCCAGTGGCAAGCCGGCCGATATCGAGTGCGAAATGGTCGTGCTGGGCTCGGGCCCGGGCGGCTACACGGCTGCGTTCCGCGCCGCCGACGTCGGCCTGGATACGGTGCTGGTCGAACGTTACGCCAGCCTCGGCGGCGTCTGCCTCAACGTGGGCTGCATTCCGTCCAAGGCGCTGCTGCACGCCGCAGCGGTCATCGACGAGGTTGCCCACGCCGGTGATTTCGGCGTCGAGTTCGGCAAGCCGACCATCACCCTGGACAAGCTGCGCGCGTACAAGGAAAAGGTCGTCAACCAGCTGACCAAGGGCCTGGCCGGCATGGCCAAGCAGCGCAAGGTCCGCAACGTGCAGGGCGTCGGCAGGTTTGTTTCGGCCAACGAGCTGGAAATCACCGCGGCTGACGGCAGCACCCAGCTGCTGCGCTTCCAGAAGTGCATCATCGCCGCCGGTTCGCAGGCGGTGAAGCTGCCGAACTTCCCGTGGGACGACAAGCGCGTGATGGATTCCACCGATGCGCTGGAGCTGGCCGAAGTGCCGGGCTCGCTGCTGGTCGTCGGCGGCGGCATCATCGGCCTGGAAATGGCCACCGTGTACAGCGCGCTGGGCAGCAAGGTCACCGTGGTCGAGTTCATGGACCAGCTGATGCCGGGCGCCGACAAGGACCTGGTCAAGCCGCTGGCCGACCGCCTGAAGAAGCAGGGCATCGACGTGCACCTGAAGACCAAGGCCTCGGGCGTCACCGCCGATGCCAAGGGCATCACCGTGACCTTCGAAGCCGCCGAGGAAGGCCAGGCGCCTGCGCTGGCGCAGGGCACCTTCGACCGCGTGCTGGTGGCCGTGGGCCGCTCGCCGAACGGCAAGAAGATCGATGCCGAGAAGGCCGGCGTGCAGGTCACCGACCGCGGCTTCATCCCGGTCGATCGGCAGATGCGTACCAACGTGCCGCACATCTTTGCCATCGGCGACATCGTCGGCAACCCGATGCTGGCCCACAAGGCCACGCACGAGGGCAAGCTGGCCGCTGAAGTGGCAGCCGGCCACAAGAAGGAGTGGGTCGCCCGCGTGATTCCGTCGGTGGCCTACACCAACCCGGAAATCGCCTGGGTCGGCGTGACCGAGACCGAAGCCAAGGCCAAGGGCCTGAAGGTCGGCGTGGCCAAGTTCCCGTGGGCCGCCAGTGGCCGCGCGATCGGCATCGGTCGCACCGAGGGCTTCACCAAGCTGATCTTCGACGAAGAGACCCACCGCATCATCGGTGGCGCGATCGTCGGCGTGCATGCCGGCGACCTGCTGGCCGAGATCGGCCTGGCGATCGAGATGGGGGCGGAAGCGGAAGACATCGGCCACACCATCCATGCGCATCCGACGCTGAGCGAGTCGGTGGCGATGGCCTCGGAAATCTACGACGGCACGATCACCGATCTGTACATGCCGAAGAAGAAGTAAGGCGTCCGCGCCGTTCCGAACGAAAAGCCCTGGCATCTGCCGGGGCTTTTTTTCTTCGATCAGTGCTGCAGCAAAGGGTGGGGCCACTGCACGGGTGGCAGGCATTTCGACAAATGTCCCCCGTCGTCCGCCTGCGGCGGTCGCCTCCTCCTTTACTTTGTCGAAATGCCCGCCACCCGCGCAGCGGCTCGGCTTGCGGACGGTCGAGAGCAGTGCCAAAGCCGCCCGGATGCCCTCTCCCTCCGGCGCTCGACCACGCCTGCGTCTACGGCAACTGCCACCGCGAAGGTCTGGGCCGCTGTGCGGGTGGCAGGCGTCTGGACAAATGTCCCCCGTCGTCCGCCTTCGGCGGTCGCCTCCTCCTTTACTTTGTCCAAACGCCTGCCACCCGCGCAGCGGCTCGGCTTGCGGATAGTCGAGAGCCACAGCCTGGCCCGCCTGGATGCCTGACACGCGAGGGAAGAGGGGCTTGTGTGCGAAGTAAAGGAGGAGGCGCCGGCCGTAGGCCGGCGCCGGGGGACATTCGCACGCAAGCCCCTCTTCCCCCAGCGCTCGACCACGCCTGCGTCTACGGCAACTGCCACCGCGAAGGTCTGGGCCGGTGCGCGGGTGGCAGGCGTCTGGACAAATGTCCCCCGTCGTCCGCCTTTGGCGGTCGCCTCCTCCTCTACTTTGTCCAAACGCCTGCCACCCGCGCAGCGGCTCGGCTTGCGGATAGTCGAGAGCCACAGCCTGGCCCGCCTGGATGCCTGACACGAAGAGGGGCTTGTGTGCGAAGTAAAGGAGGAGGTGACGGCCGTAGGCCGGCGCCGGGGGACATTCGCACGCAAGCCCCTCTTCCCCCAGCGCTCGACCAGCCTGCTTTTCTGCTCGACGATGCAAAGAAAAAACGCGGCCCCGATGTTCCGGAGGCCGCGCCAGGAGAGAAGATGCCGTGGAAGGGGCAGGGGATCAGAACACGAAGCTGATACCGGCCACCGGGCCCTTGAATTCCTGCTTCAGGCCGACCGTGCCGTCGCTGCCCTTCTTGTCCACGTCCAGCTTGAACCAGTCGTAGCCGGCGAACACACCGAAGTTCTTGGTGAAGCGGTAATCGACGATCGCATTGGCGCGGCTCAGGTCGCCCTTGTAGTCATCGAAACTGCCCCAGCGCGTGTTCAGGTACTGGCCCTGCAGCGTGATCATCCAGCGCTCGGACGGAGTGAAGGTCATGCGCGCACCCACCACCGGTGCCACGCCATCGGCCTTCTCGTTGAGGAACTGGCCTTCATACACCGTGCCCAGGTCCGCGTAGCCCTTGGTGCTGACCTTGGCGTACTCGCCACCGATCTGCAGGCCCAGGTCGAAGGTGTCGGTATCGACGACCGAGTAGTCATAGACCAGGCTGGCCACCTGGTACTTCAGCTCGCCCTTAACGAAGCTGCCGGCCGGCACGCTCTCACCGCCGAAGGAAATGCCCTGGTCAAGCGTCTCGCGACGGTCCTTGTCGTACTTGAAGTAGTTGAACAGCAGGCGCTGACGGTTGCTGATGCGGAACATGCCGTCGATGCGCGGCTCCCATTCCTTGCCACCCAGCTTGAAGTCCTGGTCCAGGGAGATGTCCTGGCCGGCCACGGTGGTGCTGCCGCGCAGCGTGTTGTCCGAATCGATGTTCATCGCACCCAGACGGATGGCGAAGCGGTCGTCGCCTTCGGCGGCGTGGGCGGAATTGGCGAACGAGGCGCCGGCAGCGAGCAGGGAAAGGGCGAGCAGGGTGGGTACGGGGCGCATCGAAGAGTCCTTGCAGTGGTTCATCAGAATGAAGACCACTGTGCCGGACGCCGCCGTCCACCATCCGTGAACGTATGGTCCACGGAGTGTGCACGGTTCAGCCCTGTCGCGACGACGCAAAAAGATGGCCCCGGAGCCGGGCTTCGGGGCCATCGTGGGACCTGCGGGGCGGAGCGTCGACGAGGTTGCTGCAGGCAGGTCGAAAGATCGGACCGGCGCATCCGGCGAAAGTTCCGCGCCTGCGACCAAAGTTCAATACTGCGGTGCAGCATCACGCGGACGTCATTGTCCCCGGGTGGCACGCAAAAATGTAACCGTTACCGCAACTTGCGGCTTCCAGGGATGAACAGGCAGCGGTTGTCTCGCAAATTGTCCCATTGCTATAATTTGGCGGCTCGATGAGGCCCCCCTGCTGTAGCCGCCTCAGCCCTCCACTTGCAACCACGCGGGACGTCCTGTGCTGAACTCCGTTGATGCGGGTCGGCGACTGATGCTGCGCGCCGCGGTCTACCCGCTGGCCGCGGTGGCTGTCCTGGCCCTGGCCTTCCTGCTGGTAGGTCCGAAGTATGCCCTCGGCGCGCTGGCGTCCGGTGTGGCCATTTCGGCCGGCGGCTGGGTTGCGGCACGGATGGCTCTGGGCGGTGGTGCGGTGGCCGCAGGATCGGCGATGGCTCGCCTGATCATTGCGATCGTGGCCAAGTGGGTCGTGGTTTTCGGCGTCCTGCTGGTGGGGTTCCTGGTCTTCAAGCTGCCTGCATTGGCGCTGTTGGCCGGTATCGCCGTCGGCTTGATGTTCCAGGTCCTGGCCATGGCCAGGCGTTGACAGAATTCAATTAACTGAAGGTTCCGGACACATGGCGGGCGAGGCTCTAACCCCTACCAGCTACATCCAGCATCACCTGCACAACCTGACCGCACCGGTCGGCAAGGGTGAGGGTATGTTCTGGCATATCCACGTCGATACCTTCCTCACCGCCGTCCTGATGGGCCTGGTGATCGTTGTCGCGTTCTGGCTGGGGACCCGCAAGGCCACCGCCGGCGTGCCGGGCAAGTGGCAGGCCTTCGTCGAGATCTGCCTGGAGTTCGTCGACCGCCAGGCCAAGGACACCTACCACGGCAAGAGCAAGCTGGTCACGCCGATCGCCATCACGATCTTCTTCTGGATCCTGTTGATGAATCTGCTGAAGATGATCCCGGCCGATTTCATCGCCAAGCCGCTGGAATGGGTGGGCGTGCACTACTGGAAGCCGGTGCCGACCGCTGACGTCAATGCCACCCTCGGCATGGCCATCAGCGTGTTCTTCCTGATGCTGTTCTTCGCGCTCAAGTCCAAGGGCCTGGTCGGCTTCGTCAAGGAATTCCTGACGGCGCCGTTCGGCAAGTGGATGATGCCGTTCAACCTGATCCTCAACATCGTCGAGTGGCTGAGCAAGCCGATCTCGCTGGCGATGCGACTGTTCGGCAACATGTTCGGCGGCGAAATCGTGTTCCTGCTGATCTGGGTGCTGGGTGGTGCCGGTTTCTTCGGCGCCATCGCGGGTGGTGTGTTCGGCCTCGGCTGGATGCTGTTCCACCTGCTGGTGATCCCGCTGCAGGCCTTCATCTTCATGATGCTGTCGATCGTGTACCTGAGCCTGTCGGAAGACGCTCACTGAGTTTCAAGCTTCAACGCGTTTCAACCTTCATCCGTTTCATCACCCTTAGCAACTTAAGTTCCTGGAGATAACCATGTACTTCGCCGTCCTGACCAACTTCGCGCAGATTCAGAGCTCCACCGCCCTTGCCGTCGGCATCATGATCGGCCTGGCCGCGCTGGGCGCCGGTCTGGGTCTGGCCATCATGGCTGGTAAGTTCCTGGAGTCGGCCGCGCGCCAGCCGGAACTGATCCCGGTCCTGCAGGTCCGCATGTTCATCACCGCCGGCCTGATCGACGCCGCGTTCATCATCTCGGTCGCCGTTGGCCTGCTGCTGGCCTTCGCCAACCCGCTGTCGGCTGCCTTTGCTGGCGCCGTCACCAAGGCTCTGGCCGGCTGATACAGCGGTTTGAGACGACCGGGTGCTGATGCACCCGGTTTCGGATGAAGGCCGGATGTGCCGCTTCGGCGGCACGTCCACCCCGAAACCAGCGATCGAGCTAACCATGAATATCAATTTCACCCTTCTTGCGCAGGCGCTGGCCTTCGCTGGTCTGATCTGGATCATCGCGACCAAGATCTGGCCGCCGCTGATGAACGCGATCGAAGAGCGCCAGCAGAAGATTGCTGAAGGCCTCGCTGCTGCCGACCGCAGCCAGAAAGATCTGGCCCAGGCGCAGGAGAAGGTCAACGAAGCGCTGAAGGAAGCCCGCACCAAGGCCAACGAGATCATCGATCAGGCCCACGCGCGTGCCAACCAGATCGTTGATGCAGCCCGTAACGAAGCGATCACCGAAGCCACCCGTCAGAAGGAACTGGCCCAGGCTGAAATCGACGCCGCCGCCAACCGTGCCCGTGAAGATCTGCGCAAGCAGGTGTCCGCGCTGGCCGTGACCGGTGCCGAAAAGCTGCTCAAGCGCGAAATCGACGCCAACGCCCACAAGGCGCTGCTCGACGAGCTGGCCTCGGAGATCTAAGGATGAGCCAGGCCCTCACGCTTGCCCGCCCGTACGCCCGCGCCGCGTTCGCGACCGCGCGCGACGAAGGTGCGTTCGCGCCGTGGTCGGACGCCCTGGCGTTCTCCGCCCACGTCGCCGCCGACCCGCGCGTGGCGGCCCTGCTCGCCAACCCGGAGCTGGGTCGTGACGACGCCGTCGCCCTGCTGGCGCCGGTGTCGCACGGCGAGACCTACTCGCGCTTCCTGGCCATCCTGGCCGAATCGCATCGTCTGCCGCTGCTGCCGGAAATCTCCGGCATGTTCGACGCCCTGCGCGCCGAAGCCGAGCACGTGGTCAAGGCCACGGTGACCTCGGCTTCCGAGCTGTCGGCCGGCGAGCTGGACGCGATCAAGGCTGCGCTGCGCAAGCGCTTCAACCGCGAGGTCGACGTGACCACCGCGGTCGATGCTTCGCTGATCGGCGGCGCCGTGATCGACGCCGGCGACGTGGTCATCGATGGTTCGCTGAAGGGCAAGCTGGCCCGTCTGCAGACCGCGCTCGCTAACTGAATTCATTTAACGTCCGGCCCCGCTGCCGGCACTAGGACTTGACGATGGCAACCACGCTCAACCCCTCCGAAATCAGCGAACTGATCAAGAACCGCATCGAGAAGGTCAAGCTGGCCGCGGAATCGCGCAACGAAGGCACCGTGACCAGCGTGTCCGACGGCATCGTGCGCATCTTCGGTCTGGCCGACGTGATGCAGGGCGAAATGATCGAACTGCCGAACAACACCTTCGCCCTGGCCCTGAACCTGGAGCGCGACTCGGTCGGCGCCGTGGTCCTGGGTGACTACGAGCACCTGCGCGAAGGCGACGTCGCCAAGACCACCGGCCGCATCCTGGAAGTGCCGGTCGGCCCGGAACTGCTGGGCCGCGTCGTGAACGCGCTGGGCGAGCCGATCGACGGCAAGGGCCCGCTGGGCACCGACCTGACCGCTCCGGTGGAACGCGTTGCTCCGGGCGTGATCTGGCGCAAGTCGGTCGACCAGCCGGTGCAGACCGGTTACAAGTCGGTCGACTCGATGATCCCGATCGGCCGTGGCCAGCGCGAGCTGATCATCGGTGACCGCCAGACCGGCAAGACCGCCATGGCGATCGATGCGGTGATCAACCAGAAGGGCACCGGCATCAAGTGCGTGTACGTTGCGATCGGCCAGAAGGCGTCGACCATCGCCAACATCGTGCGCAAGCTGGAAGAGAACGGCGCGCTGGCCCACACCATCGTGGTGGCCGCGACCGCTTCCGAATCGGCTGCCATGCAGTACATCAGCGCCTACTCGGGCTGCACCATGGGTGAGTACTTCATGGACCGCGGCGAAGACGCGCTGATCGTGTACGACGATCTGTCCAAGCAGGCCGTTGCCTACCGCCAGATCTCGCTGCTGCTGAAGCGTCCGCCGGGCCGTGAAGCCTACCCGGGTGACGTGTTCTACCTGCACTCCCGTCTGCTCGAGCGCGCTGCCCGCGTGTCCGAGGAATACGTCGAGAAGTTCACCGAAGGCAAGGTCACCGGCAAGACCGGTTCGCTGACCGCGCTGCCGATCATCGAGACCCAGGCCGGCGACGTGTCCGCCTTCGTTCCGACCAACGTGATCTCGATCACCGACGGCCAGATCTTCCTGGAAACCGACCTGTTCAACGCCGGCATCCGCCCGGCCGTGAACGCCGGTATCTCGGTGTCGCGCGTCGGTGGCTCGGCCCAGACCAAGATCATCAAGAAGCTGTCGGGCGGCATCCGCATCTCGCTGGCCCAGTACCGTGAGCTGGCTGCGTTCGCGCAGTTCGCCTCGGACCTGGACGAAGCGACCCGCAAGCAGCTGGAGCGTGGCCAGCGCGTCACCGAGCTGATGAAGCAGAAGCAGTACGCGCCGATGTCGATCGCCAACCAGGCGCTGTCGATCTACGCCGTCAACGAGGGTTACCTCGACGACGTGCCGGTCAACAAGCTGCTGGCGTTCGAAGAAGGCCTGCACGCCCACTTCGCCAACACCCAGGGCGAGCTGATCAGCAAGGTCAACGCCACCGGCGGTTGGGACAACGACATCGAAGGTGCCTTCAAGAAGGGCATCGCCGAGTTCAAGACCACCGGCAGCTGGTAATCGCGGTCCTGTAGAGCGGAGCCGCTGGCTCCGCTGGACCAGATGACAAACGGTTGAACAACGCGGGGCATCAGCCCCGCGCCACGGGAAACAAGAGATGGCAAGCGGACGCGAAATCAAAACCAAGATCAAGAGCGTGCAGAACACCCGCAAGGTGACGCGCGCCCTGGAAATGGTCTCGGCCTCCAAGATCCGCAAGGCGCAGGATCGGATGAAGACCTCGCGTCCGTACGCGCAGGCGATGAAGCAGGTGATCGGTCATCTGGCCCAGGCCAGCACCGACTACCAGCATCCGTTCCTGGTCGAGCGCGAGCAGGTCAAGCGGGTCGGTTTCATCGTGATCTCCTCCGATCGCGGTCTGGCCGGCGGCCTGAACAACAACCTGTTCCGCAAGATGCTGGGCGAAGCCAAGGCATGGCAGGACAAGGGTGCCGAAGTGGACCTGGTGACCATCGGCCAGAAGGCTTCGACCTTCTTCCGCCGCGTGAAGGTCAACATGGTCGGCAGCGTGACCCACATCGGTGACGTGCCGAAGCTGGAATCGCTGATCGGTGTGATCAAGGTCATGCTCGACGCCTTCACCGAAGGCAGGATCGACCGCGTGTACCTGGTCTACAACCGCTTCGTGAACACCATGGTGCAGAAGGCCAGCTTCGATCAGCTGCTGCCGCTGCCGCCGGCTGAGAAGCAGGTCGCTCACCACGACTGGGATTACCTGTACGAACCCGATGCCGCGACCGTGCTCGAGCACGTGATGACGCGTTACATCGAGTCGCTGGTGTACCAGGCACTGCTGGAAAACGTCGCCTCCGAGCATGCGGCACGCATGGTTGCGATGAAGGCGGCGAGCGACAACGCCAACAAGCTGATCGGCACCCTGCAGCTCGTCTACAACAAGGCGCGCCAGGCAGCGATCACCCAGGAAATCTCCGAAATCGTCGGCGGCGCGGCAGCAGTCTGACCGCGTTCGTTCAAAGCACACATTAGAGGATGCAGCAATGAGTCAGGGCAAGATCGTTCAGATCATCGGCGCGGTCGTCGACGTCGAATTCCCGCGTGAATCGGTGCCGAAGGTGTACGACGCACTGAAGGTGGAAAACACCGAGATCACCCTCGAAGTCCAGCAGCAGCTGGGCGACGGCGTGGTGCGTACCATCGCCCTCGGTTCCACCGACGGCCTGAAGCGCAACCTGGTTGCCGTCAACACCGGCCGTGGCATCTCGGTGCCGGTCGGCGCCGGCACCCTGGGCCGCATCATGGACGTGCTTGGCCGTCCGATCGACGAAGCCGGCCCGGTCGCTGCCAGCGACAACTGGGAAATCCACCGCGCTGCGCCGTCGTATGAAGACCAGTCCCCGGCCACCGAGCTGCTGGAAACCGGCATCAAGGTCATCGACCTGATGTGCCCGTTCGCCAAGGGCGGCAAGGTCGGCCTGTTCGGCGGCGCCGGCGTCGGCAAGACCGTCAACATGATGGAACTGATCAACAACATCGCCAAGGCGCACAGCGGTCTGTCCGTGTTCGCCGGCGTGGGTGAGCGTACCCGTGAGGGCAACGACTTCTACCACGAAATGAAGGACTCCAACGTCCTGGACAAGGTGGCGATGGTGTACGGCCAGATGAACGAGCCGCCGGGCAACCGTCTGCGCGTCGCCCTGACCGGCCTGACCATGGCCGAGTACTTCCGCGACGAGAAGGACGAAAACGGCAAGGGTAAGGACGTCCTGCTGTTCGTCGACAACATCTACCGTTACACCCTGGCCGGTACCGAAGTGTCGGCACTGCTGGGCCGCATGCCGTCCGCCGTGGGTTACCAGCCGACCCTGGCCGAGGAAATGGGCGTCCTGCAGGAGCGCATCACCTCGACCAAGAACGGTTCGATCACCTCGATCCAGGCCGTCTACGTTCCCGCGGACGACCTGACCGACCCGTCGCCGGCGACCACCTTCGCCCACCTGGACTCGACCGTGACCCTGTCGCGTTCGATCGCCTCGCTGGGTATCTACCCGGCCGTCGATCCGCTGGACTCCACCAGCCGCCAGATGGATCCGCTGGTCATCGGCCACGAGCACTACGACACCGCCCAGCGCGTCCAGCAGACCCTGCAGAAGTACAAGGAACTGAAGGACATCATCGCCATCCTGGGCATGGACGAACTGTCCGAAGAAGACAAGCAGGCCGTGTCGCGCGCCCGCAAGATCGAGCGCTTCTTCAGCCAGCCGTTCCACGTGGCCGAAGTGTTCACCGGTTCGCCGGGCAAGTACGTGCCGCTGAAGGACACCATCCGTGGCTTCAAGGCCATCGTCGATGGCGAGTACGACCACCTGCCGGAGCAGGCGTTCTACATGGTCGGCGGCATCGAAGAAGCGGTCGAGAAGGCCAAGAAGATGGCCGAGAAGGCCTGATCCGGGACGGGCGGGAGCGATCCTGCCCGACCTGACGCCGGCGCCGGGCAACCGCCCGCGCCGGTGGACCCCCACGGCGGCATTGCGCCGCCGCGAACAGCGAAGAGATTTGCATGAGCACGATCCGTTGCGACATCGTCAGCGCCGAGCAGGAAATCTTCCGTGGCGAAGCGACCCTGGTCGTGGCCACCGGTGAGCTGGGCGAACTGGGCATCGCGCCCAAGCACGCGCCGCTGATCACCCGCCTGAAGCCGGGCAAGGTGGTGGTGACCACGCCGAACGGCGAGCAGCTGGATTTCGCCATTTCCGGCGGCATCCTGGAAGTGCAGCCGCAGGTGGTGACCGTGCTGGCCGACACCGCGATCCGCGCGCAGGACATCGACGAAGCCTCGGTCCGCAAGGCCAAGGAAGAAGCCGAGCGCATCCTGGCCAACCGCGGCGAAGCGATGGAAGTGGCTGAAGCCCAGCAGAAGCTGGCCGAAGCCGTCGTCCAGCTGCAGGCGCTGGAGCGCCTGCGCAAGAATCTCAAGCACTGAGGTTCGCGCGTCATCAAGCACAAGCGCCGGCTAGCTGCCGGCGTTTTTGTTTGTTCGCCACAGGAGCAGGGAATGCAGCACCACTCGACAGCGATTGAAGGCGGCAGCTGGCAGCGGCCGTGGCGCACACCGGCAGGCGTGTTCCTGATTGCGTGGATCGTTCTGTGCCTGCCATGGCTCAGTGGCATCAAGACCATTCCCTTTGATGCCGTGCAGCAGTTCTTCCCGGCGGTCAGTTTCAGTGCCGAGCAGTTGCGTCACCTGCAGGCCCCCTGGTGGAATCCGTATCTCTACGGTGGCTACCCGCAGGTGGCCGATCCGCAGATGATGACGCTGCAGCCGACGATGCTGCTGCCGATGCTGCTGGCGCCGGGCTCCCTGCACCTGTTCACGGTGGTGGTGCTGCTGCATGTGCTGGCAGGCGGCCTGGGTGCACTGCGGTTGAGCCGCGTGCAGGGCATGCCGCCGCCGGCGCAGCTGCTGTTCGCGCTCACGCTGATGTTTGGTGGCGTGGCCGCGTCGCGCCTGCAGCACACGCCGATGATCATCAGCTACTGCCTGCTGCCCTGGCTGTGGCTGGGCCTGGAGCAGGTCCGCCGGCGGGGACGGATGCGCGACATCCTGCTGGCCGGTGTGGCCGGCGGGATGTGTGCGCTTCAACTGACCCAGGTCACCTATTTCATCATCCTCGCGTGCGTGATCTACGCCGTGGCTGCTGTCGTGCTGGCACAGGGGCAGCGCATGCGCCTGCTGTGGCAGCTGGGCGTGGTGGCCATTCTCGCCGGTGGTGTCAGTGCGCCGCAGTGGCTGTCCACGCTGGCCTGGCTGGACCAGACCAATCGCAATGGCCTGACGCTGGAAGCCGCGCTGCCGGGTGCCATCCACTGGCAGACACTGGTGACACTGCTGTCGGGCAACGTGTTCTCGCAGGGGCGCGGCGACAGCTGGGCCTTCGGTGATATCAGCGCCGATTACCTCTATGTGGGGGCAGTGCCGCTGGCGCTGTGGCTGCTCTGGGGCGGTGAGGTGCTGCGGCGCAAGCCGGCGGCGACGCGCGTCGCGCTGTGTGCGCTGACGCTGGCGATCATGGTCGCGGTGGGTGGCGCCACGCCGCTGTTCCCCTGGTTGTTTGGCTGGCTTCCGGGGCTGGACCTGTTCCGGCGCCCGTCCGATGCGCTGTTCCTTACCGTGCCTGCGGCGGCGTGGCTGGGTGCCAGTGCCCTGCAGGTTGCCCTGCAGCGGCAGCCATTGCGATTGCATCGGGTGTCCGTGGCGGTCGTCGCAGTGCTGGGCGCGTGCGCTGCGTGGCTGGCGATCGATCATGGTCATCCGCTCGCTTTCGCCTGGCTTGCGGTCAGCGCCGCGCTGGGCGTAGCCGCGGTGTGGGTGCTGCGCCGCCACCAGTCACCTGCGCGCTGGGTGCTGGCGCTGGTGCTGTTGGACCTGCTGTTGTTCAACGTCGGCACCAGGTTCAACGCGGGCAGCGGCACAAAGTCGGTGCTCACCGCCGATCGTGCGGGTCCTGCGCAGCGCGCCTATGCGCTGCTGGCGGCAGAGCGGCATATCGGCATACCCGAGCGCGCGGTGGTCTTCGGCATCGGCGGACTCACCAACGGCGCGGCGGTGCATGCCATTGCGCTGGCAAACGGCTACAACCCGCTGCTGGCAAGCGACTATCTGCAGATGACCGGGATGCCGGGCGAGCCGGTGGATACCTTCCAGCAGAAGGTCCCCACTGCCTGGATGCCAGACACCGCTGCTCCCCTGTACGACCTGCTGGGCGTGCGTTGGCTGCTGGCCCAGGAGCCGTTCCCGGGCTCCAGCGCGCAGGGCGACCAGGTGGAACTTGCGCGGCGTGACAGCGTGCTGCCACGGGTGCTGAATCCGCGGCAGGTGCGCCGCCATGAGGAGCGTCTACCGCCTGCGCCGCTGTTCAACCAGACCGATTTCAACCGGCAGCTATGGCTGCCGGCAGCCGCCAGCAGCCACTGTGCCGAACAGGATGCCGGCGAGGCCACGGTACAGGTGCTGCACTACCAGCCTGGACGCATCGAGCTGACGGTGGTTGCCGACCATGCAGCATGGGTGGTGATCAACGAAACCACCGGTCGTGGCTGGCAGGCGCAGCTCGAGGATGGCCAGGTACTGCCGCTGCTGCGCGGCAATGGCCTCTTCCATGCGTTGTGCGTGCCGGCCGGGCAGCATCAGGTGCGGTTGCGCTACAGCGCGCTGCAGCTGTGGCGTGAGGGACTGGGAGCGCGCCTGCGCCGTGACGGTGATCGCTGACCGCTGACCGCGATCAGCGGTACACCACATGGCGCATCAACAGGAACGACACGCACGCCAGCCCGCCTTCCACCAGTGGCTTGGCCAGCCAGGTGTACTGCAGGCCCAGCGCGTGGTCGACCAGGCTCACCAGCAACGTGCTTGCCGCGGTCAGCAGCAGCCACAGCGCGAAAAAGCGTGCGAAACGCCTCCAGCCCAGCTTGTGGGTGCCGGCCTCGGCAAAGGTGTAGCGGCCGTTGAGCCAGAAGCCCAGCAGCATGCCGGCCAGGCGCCCGGCGACGTTGGCCGGTGCGACCGGCATGCCAAGCGCGGTGGCGACCACGAACACCAGCCAATCGACCAGCAGCTGCACGAGCCCGATCACGAGGTAGGCGCTTCCCTGGCGGACAAGGCTCATCGGCATGGTGAAGGAGGAGGGATGCCCATGTTAACGGCGTACGCTCTAGAATCGTCGGCAACGAACCACGGACTGCCGTTCCCATGACCCAAGCCCTGCACGTCATCATCCTCGCCGCCGGCGCCGGCAAGCGCATGAGGTCGGTGCTGCCGAAGGTGCTGCAGCCGGTCGCCGGCCAACCGATGCTGGCGCACGTGATCGATGCGGCCCGCGAACTGCAACCGGCGGCCATCCATGTGGTCTACGGCCATGGCGGTGAGGCGGTGCGGCAACAGTTTGCCGACCAGCCCGACCTGCAGTGGGCTGAACAGGCGCAGCAGCTGGGTACGGGCCACGCGGTGGCGCAGGCGATGCCGCAGGTGCCGGATGCCGTGCAGGTGCTGGTGCTGTACGGCGATGTACCGCTGATCCGCGCGCAGACCCTGCGCGATCTGCTGGCGCAGCCAGGGCGGTTGGCGGTACTGGTCGCCGAGGTTGATGACCCGACCGGTTACGGCCGCGTGCTGCGCGATGCCGAAGGCAAGGTGGGAGCGATCGTCGAGCAGAAGGACGCGACCGACGACCAGCTGCGCGTGCGCACGATCAACACCGGCATCATCGCCGCGGAGTCGACCGCGCTGCGCCGCTGGCTGTCGCAGCTGTCCAACCGCAATGCACAGGGCGAGTACTACCTGACCGACGTGTTCGCGTTTGCCGCGCATGAGTACACCCCGGCCGAAATGGCGCTGGTGGCCGACGCGCAGGAAGCCGAGGGGGCAAACGATCCCTGGCAGCTGTCGCAGCTGGAGCGTGCCTGGCAGCATCGCGCCGTGCGTGCGCTGTGCGCACAGGGTGCACGCGTGCGCGACCCGGCACGACTCGACATCCGTGGCACCGTCACCGTGGGCAGTGACGTGCTGATCGATGTCGATGTCGTTCTCGAAGGCAACATCGTGCTCGGCGACGGCGTTACCATCGGTCCGTTCAACCGCCTGAAGGACGTTACTCTCGGCCCCGGTACCGAAGTACGCGCGCACTGTGATCTGGAGGGTGTGGTCACCGAAGGCGCGGCGCTGGTCGGTCCGTTCGCGCGCCTCCGCCCAGGTACCGTGCTGGCCGATGGCGTGCACGTCGGCAACTTCGTCGAAACCAAGAAGGTCACCCTCGGCGTCGGCAGCAAGGCCAACCACCTCACCTATCTGGGTGATGCGGTGATCGGCAGCAAGGTGAACATCGGTGCCGGCACCATCACCTGCAACTACGACGGCGTGAACAAGTCGACCACCACCATCGGCGACAACGCGTTCATCGGTTCCAACAGTTCGCTGGTGGCGCCGCTGACGATCGGCGAGGGCGCGACCATCGCTGCCGGTTCGGTCATCACCCGCACCGCCCCGGACGGCAAGCTGACACTGGCCCGCGCACGACAGGAAACCATCGATGGCTGGAAGCGCCCGGTCAAGAAGTCCTGAGCCACGTATTCCGCATGCCGACGAGCTCGGCGTGCTGCCGGCAATTGAACAGCGTGCCGGCGAACTGCTGAAGGATCACGAAGCCCATCCGGTATTTGCCGGCCACGGCCTGGATCTGCCGACGCTGCAGGACGGCCTTCAGCGGGGCCAGTTGTGGGTTGTGGACGGCCCCGGCGGCGACATTGCCGGTTACCTGCTGGGCGGCGAGCTGGGGGGCGAGTTCCATGTCCTGCAGATGGATGTGGACCCGGCGCACGCGCGTCGTGGCCATGGCCGTGCATTGCTGCGGCACGCCTTGGCGCAGGCCAGGGCCACCGGCTTTGCTGCAGCGGTGCTGACCACCTTGAGCGATGTGCCATGGAATGCAGCCTTCTATGCCAGCGAAGGGTTCGACGTAGTGCCTGAGGCTGAGTGGAACGACGGCCTGCGCGCCGTCATGGCCGAAGAGGCTGCGCTCGGGTTTCCGATGCACCTGCGGGTGGCGATGCGGCGGACCTGGTAGGTGCCGGCCCTGGTCGGCACATCCGCGCATGGCGTGGATCTACCCGATCGGCCCGCTCAACCCACCGGCAACAGGATCGACACGCACAACCCGCCATCGCCGCGGTTCTGCAGCGACACGCGGCCACCGTGCGCTTCCACGATCTCGCGCGTCAGTGCCAACCCCAGGCCGGTGCCGTTGCGCTTGGTCGAATAGAACGGCATCAAGGCGTTCTGCAGCACCTGCTCGTTCATGCCCTTGCCGCGATCCAGTACGTCCAGGCGCAGCCATTGCGGCAGCCGCGTGAGTTGCACCTGTACGTCATCGTTGGGCGGATCGGCCTCGGCGCAGGCTTCATGCGCGTTCTTCAGAAGATTCAGCAATGCCTGCCCGAACTGCGCGATGTCGATGCGGCTGCTCAGGTCCTCGTCCGGCTCGCGTTCCATGGTGAACGGGATCTGCTGGCGCAGGCTGGACAGGAACGGCGCCCAGTGCACGGTCTGCAGTTGCGGCTGCGGCAGCTTTGCGAAGCGTGCATAGCCACGGATGAAGCCTTCCAGGTGGCGTGCGCGGTCCTCGATGGTGGTGAAGATCTCCGGCAACCGGTCGAAGCGTTCGCGCTGCACCAGCACGCCACCGGAGTGGGCCAGCGAGGCGATCGGTGCCAGTGAGTTGTTGAGCTCGTGGCTGATCACCCGGATCACCTTCTTCCACGTCTGCACTTCCTGGCGGCGCAGTTCGGCGGTGAGCAGGCGTACCAGCAGCAGGTCGTGCGGACGGCCGTTGAGCTGGAAGGCGCGGCGCGACAGGTGGTAGACCTGTTCGTCATCCTCGTCGCCGTCCTCGCCCTCGGCATGCACCGCGAACAGGCTGTCGCCGCCACGGGCGATGGCATCGCGCAGCTCCACCGGCACCTGTTCCAGCACCTCTTCCAGACGCTGGCCTTCCAGCTTCCAGCCGCCATGCAGCAGCTTGCGCGCAGCCAGGTTGGAGAACACCACGCGGGCGATGCCATCGCCGCCGGAGGCAATCAGCAGCATGGCCACCGGCGTGTTCTGCACCATGGTGTCCAGCAGCAGTTCGCGCTGCACCAGGCCCTGCCGCTGTTCGCGCAGCACATCGCCCAGCTCGCGGTGCGCCTGCACCAGGTCGCCCAGTTCGTCGTTGCCCGGCCAGTACACGCCGAAGTTGTACTCGCCGTCGCGGTAGCTGCTGGTGGTGCCGGACAGTGCACGCATCAGCGAGCGCACCGGTGCGGTGGCACGGCGCAGGGTCCACCACATCAACGCCAGCAGGATCACGGCCGACGCCGTGGTCACCACCCAGCCATGGTTCATCCAATACGCCAGCAGCCACGGCAGCGCAGCGGCCAGCGCCAGCACCGGCAGCAGGCGCAGGAACAGGCGGAAGGTGAACGAGCGCCGTTTCATTCGCGTGGGATGCCGTGGCGGTCCATGCGCCGGTACAGGGCCTGGCGGCTCAGGCCGAGTTCGGCAGCCGCCTGGGCGATGACGCCGTGGTTGCGTGCCAGCACGTCCTCGATGCGCTCGCGGTCGGGATCGTTGCCAGCGCTCGGTGCGGGGCGTGGCGCCGGTGCGGTGCGCGGCAGGTTCAGGTCGGCCACCTCGATGCGGTTGCCGGTCGCCAGCAGTTCGGCACGCTGGATCACGTTGCGCAGTTCGCGCACGTTGCCCGGCCACGGGTGCCGTTGCAGGGCGGCACTGGCGGCACTGGACAGCGGCTTGCCGGCCGTCAGGAAACGCTCGGCCAGTGGAACGATGTCGCCCGCGCGCTCGGCCAACGGCGGTAGTACCAGTTCCACTGTATTGAGGCGGTAATAGAGATCTTCGCGGAACGTGCCGTCGCGGATCATCGCCGGCAGGTCGGCATTGGTCGCGCTGACCACGCGGACTTTGACCTGGCGTTCGCGATTGGAACCCAGGCGCTCGAAGCGGCCGGTTTCCAGCACGCGCAACAGCTTCATCTGCCCGCCCAGCGACAGGTTGCCGATCTCATCCAGGAACAGCGTGCCTCCGTCGGCGGCTTCGAACTTGCCCTCGCGTGCCTTGTTGGCGCCGGTGTAGGCGCCGGCCTCGGCACCGAACAGTTCGGCCTCGATCAGCTCCGACGGCAACGCGCCGCAGTTGACCGTGATGAACGGGCCCTTGGCCACCAGTGAATTGGCCTGGATGATCTGCGCGATCTTCTCCTTGCCGGCACCATTGGGACCGGTGATCAGCACCGGCAGCTCGGAGCGCGCGACCTGGCAGGCCAGGGCGATGACGCGCTCGCTGGCCGGATCGGCGAAGACCGCACCGCACAGGTCGTACTTTTCTTCCAGCGCATTGCGCTGGCGCAGCTCGCGGCTGCGGCGGCGGTCCAGTTCGCGCCGCGCCTCGGACAGCTCCAGCAGGTTGTTGACCGTGGTCAGCAGCTTGCGGTCGTCCCAGGGCTTGGCCAGGTAGTCGGCGGCGCCGGCCTTGACCAGGTCCACCGCGCTGCTCAGGTGGGTCCAGGCCGTCAGCAGGATCACCGGCAGGTCCGGGTGGCGTGCGCGGATCTGTGCGAACAGCGCTTCGCCCTCCTCGCCGGAGGTGGTGTCCTCGCTGAAGTTCATGTCCTGGATCACCAGGTCGACCGGCTGCGACTCGAGCAGGGCCAGCCCCTCGGCCGGGCTCTGCGCCTGCAGGGTGTCGATGTCGTGCAGGGAGAACAGCACGTCCAGTGCAGTGCCCACACTGGCGTTGTCGTCGATGATCAGGATCGAAGGCATCAAGCGGTTCTGCAGAAAGGGATGGGCGGCGCCGATGGAGCCGTGTTCGTGTCCATACGCCGGGAGAGCCCGGCGCCACCCATCAAGCATAGCCAAACCCGTAGCCGTCGGGGCGGCGGGCTCAGCGTCGGGGCGGCGGCGGTGGCGGTGCTGGCGGAGGCGGAGCGACCAGCGCCCTGCGCCAGGCAGCGGCGTCCACCGCGACCGTCAGTTCCTGCCTGTCGCGCTGCAGCAGGAGATAGGCCCTGGCGGCGCTTGAACGCCGCAGGGCCTCGGCAAGATGCTCGATCCTGCGTACGGTGGTGTCATCCACCCGCAGGATGCGATCGCCGCTGCGCACGCCGAAGCGGGCTTCCGGACCGGCGGCTTCCACGCGCACCTGGCCTTCGCTCGAACGCAATGCCAGGCGCGCATCGTCCTGGCGCCACTCCAGTGTCTGCGAGCTGCCACCGCCGGCCAGTGCCGGCAGTGGCAGGAGCATCATCATCAGCATCCAGCGGATACGCATCTCATGCGCCCCGCGTGGCAACCGCAGGCGGTACCGCTGCCGCGCGCCGGGCCGGCCCGAACACCGCGATCTGGCCAAGCACCCACAGCAGCAGTGCGCCCAGCGGCAGGTAGTGCAGCGGCATGCGCGGCAGCTCGTACATGTTCATCAGTGCCAGGTTGATCGCATAGGCGGCCAGCATGCCCAGCACGATGCCCAGCGTGGCCAGCAGGAAGTTCTCGGTCTGGAAGTAGCGCAGGATCTGCCCACGCGTCGCGCCGAGCGCGCGACGGATACCAATCTGCTTGCTGCGCTGCTGCACCCAGAAGCTGGCCAGGCCGATGATGCCCAGTGCGGTGACCACCAGCAGCGAGATGCACACCGTGATCAGCAGCCCGACCATGGCCCTGTCGTTCTTGAAGTAGTCATTGCGCTGCGCCTCATAGGTCAGCTTCTCGCGCACCAGCCGGTTGGGGTCGTTGCGTTCAAGCGCGGCGATCGCGCCCTTGAGTACTTCCTCGCGCCGTTCCGGAGCGGTGCGCAGGACGTACGGGCCCTGGGTGAAATCGGTCCGCACAGGCAGCACCATCGACAGCGTGGTGTTGTTGTTGTAATCGGTGGGCGTGGCCAATGACGCGACAATACCCACCACGTGCAGTGGCTGCTTGCCCATGTAGAACGTCTTGCCCAGTGCGTTCTCGCCGGGGTACAGCCTGTCGGCGAGCGTGCGGCTGATGATCACCGAGGAGGCGGTATTGGTGGAGGCGTTCTTCTGTGCATCCTCGACGTTGCTGTATTCACTGGGCTGGAAGTCGCGGCCGGCGGTCAGCTGCAGTCCAAGCGTGGACAGTCCACCTTCGCCGAACATGTACATGGTGACGAAGGCGGTCGGACGTTCCTGTTCCTGCTTCAGCGAAACGCTGGTATTGGAGGAGTTCGGGCGGAACGGCAGCTGGTTGACCTTCGCGGCGGCGGTGACCCCGGGAACGGCGCGCAGGGCGGACAGGTCCTCCTGGGTGCGGGCCTGGCCATTGGTCTGCTTGCCGATGCCGCTGACCCGGACGAACACCAGCTCGTTCTCGGCCAGGCCGCTGGTCTGGCTGATCCGTTCAACGCGCTGGGTGACCAGGAACAGGGCATTGCAGACGATGGCGCAGGTCAGGGCGACTTCCAGCACGATCAGGGCGGCGGCTGTCTTGTGCCGGCGCAGGGTGCTGAGGATGGGGCGGATATCCATGGGAGGTCCTCGTACTCGTGCTTACTGCGACTTGAGCTGGATGGCCGGGGTAACCTGCATCGCGCGCCAGGCGGGCAGGAAACCAGCGGCGAGGCTGGCGAACAGGGTCAGGCCAATGGCCAGCAGCAGCATGCTGCCGTCCAGGTGGGCCAGGCTCGCGTAGTCCACGGGTTGCTGGCGCACCGCATACAGGCCGAGCAGGGCCAGGCCGATGCCGAGCACGCCGCCGGCAACGCCGATCGCACCGGCTTCAACCAGGCATTGCAGGAAGATCTGCCCACGGCTGGCACCGAGGGCGCGGCGCACGCCGATCTCGCCGCTGCGGCGCAGGAACTTCGCCAGCAGCAGGCCCACCGTGTTGACCAGGCAGACGCCGAGAAAGCCCAATGCCAGCCACATCTGCAGGCGCACGTCGCTGGGCACGGCATTCTTGAACGTCAACCACTCCATCACCGGGCGCAGGCGCACGTTGGTGGGGCGCTCGAAACGGCCCGCTGCGCGCTGCTGGTCCGAGTAGTTGGCCAGGTAGCTGCGGTAGTCCTCGACCTTGGCCGGATCCAGCTCCACCCAGTACTGGATCCAGCTGCAGGGCGCGTTGATCGAGTTGCTGCTGCCATCCGGATTCTCGCCGAAGCAGTTCATGTTGCCGTTGCTGCCGAACTCCAGGTCCATCGCAGTGGAAAACGGCACCAGCAGGTCTTCATCCTTGCCGTAGTTGCCGGTGGTCAGATCGAAGAAGTGGGGTTCGGGATTCCACTTCTTCATCACGCCGATCACCCGCAGTGAATGGCCACTCAGGCGGATCTCGCGACCGGTGCTGTCGGCACCCTGGAACAGCTTGTCGTTGATCGCTTTCGACAGCACCACCACCCGGCTGCGATTGTCATCATCGCTGCTGTTCCAGGCACGCCCGTACTGCATCGGCACGTCGAACATCGGGAAGAAATCGGCCGACGTCCAGCGCGTATCCACCGAGAACGGCTTGAGCGTGCTGAGCTCCGGTTCCACCGTGCCGCCGCCCGCGCTCATCATCGCCTGGCGGATGCCGCGCTTCTCGCGCAGTAGGGTCTCGGCGTCGCGCCGTGTCATCTGTTCCTCAGGCTCCTCACCCGGGGTATAGCCGCCGCGCGGGCGCGGATCGACCTGCACGTAGAACAGCTGGTCGCTCTTGCCGGGAATCGGGTCGCCGGACAGCACGTGGAACACCGTCAGCGTGGTCATCGAGGCACCGATGCCGAGCGCGATGGCGACCACCATCAGTGCGGTCAGGATCTTGTTGCGGCGGAAGCTGCGTACCGCCAATCGGGTGTAGTAGGCGAACATGGGAGTGCCCTCACTCGTTGACGGCAACGATGTGGCGCGGCGGGGTAGCCAGCACCGGTTCGCGCACCAGGTCGGTCACCTGGCCATCGACGATGTGCACGTTGCGCTGCGCGCGCGCGGCCAGTTCCGGGTCGTGGGTGACCATCACGATGGTGGTGCCGGCGGCATTGATCTCCTCCAGCAGTTCCATCACGCCGCGGGCCATCTGCGTATCCAGGTTGCCGGTCGGTTCGTCGGCCAGCAGCAGGCGCGGGCTGCCGGCCAGCGCACGCGCGATCGCCGCACGCTGTTGCTGGCCGCCGGACAGTTCGTTCGGGTAGTGCTTCATGCGTGAGCCCAGGCCGACCTGGGTGAGCGCCTTCTCGATGCGTTCGCGGCGCTCGTTGGCACTCATCTTCCGGTAGCGCAGCGGCACGTCGACGTTGTCGAACAGGTTCAGGTCGGGAATCAGGTTGAAGCCCTGGAAGATGAAGCCGATCTTCTGGTTGCGCAGGCGGCTGCGGGCGTCATCGCCCAGCGTGCTCACGTCCTGGCCGTCAAGCAGGTAGGTGCCGCTGGTGAAGGTTTCCAGCAGGCCGGCGATGTTGAGGAAGGTGGTCTTGCCGGAGCCGGACGGGCCGGTGACCGCGACGAACTCGCCTTCCTTGACCTGCAGTTCCAGCGAGCGCAACGCGTGGGTTTCCACCTGTTCGGTGCGGAAGACCTTGGCGACCGAACGCATTTCGAGCATGTACATGGGGTGTCCTCTCTCCAGGATTCAGGTATCAGGTATCAGTTGACGGAGACGCGTTCGGCGTCCTTGAACAGGTCGCTGCCGGAGACCACGATGCGGTCGCCCGGCTGCACACCCGACTTGATTTCCACTTCGCCCAGGCTGCTGACGCCCAGTTCCACCGGACGCCGCACCGCGGTGCGGCCATCCATCACGTAGGCCACGCCATTGCCCTGTTCGACGAACGGGCCGCGCTCGACCTTCAGCACGTCCTTGCGGGTATCGAGCAGCACGCGCACCGACATCCGCTGGCTCTGGCGCAGGCCTTCCGGCTGCGCGCTGGCGAAGCGCACGCGGGCGTTGACCTCGCCGTTGACCACTTCCGGCGACACCGCGCTGATCTCGCCCGGGAACGGCTTGCCATTGCCGCCGGTCAGCTGCGCCGGCATGCCGATCGCCAGGTCGCGGGCGAAGCTCTCCGGCACCTTGATCTCGACCTCGAACTTGGACAGGTCGACCACGCCCAGCACCGGCGCGTTGGCAGCCAGGTTGGTGGACTGGACCGCCTGCACCTGGCCGACCTGGCCGTCAAACGGTGCGCGCAGGGTCAGTGCGTCGACCTGGCGCTGCACTTCGGCCACCACGGCCTTCTGGCGGTCGGCCAGCAGGCGCTTGTTGCGGGCATCCAGGTCGGCGCCCTGGCTCTGCAGGCGCGCATCGGTGGTGGCGTTGGCCAGGGTGATGTCGGCCTTCTTCAGCGAGTCCTTGGCCTTGGCCAGGTCGATCTGTGGCACCGCACCGCCGTCGTAGCCGCGCTGGAAGCGCTGCAGGTCGCGGTCGGCGGCCTGGCGCTCGATGGTGGCCTGGTCGGTTTCCTTGCGCGACTTGGCGCGGGCCAGGGTGGCGTCCAGCGCGGCACGGCTGGCCTCGGCTTCCAGGCCGGCCAGGGTGGCCTGTTCCTGGGCCAGCTTGCTGCGCAGTTCCGGGCTGTCGATGACCGCCAGTTCCTGGCCCTTCTTCACCACGTCACCGGCGACCACTTTCAGGTCCACGGTGCCGGCCGAGATGGCGTACAGGATCGGGCTGTTGGCGGCGATCACCCGGCCGTCGGCGGCGATGTCGCGGACCAGGTCGCCGCGCTTCACTTCGGCGATGCGCACCCGGCTGCTGTCGAAGGAGCGGCTGGCATTGGACCAGGCATGCACGGCCCAGCCGATGCCGGCCAGCAGCACGATGGCGCCCAGCGCCGGCCAGCGGTAGCGCTGCCAGTTGACGCGGGTGGCGCCGGCCGGGGCGGAGGAAACGATCTGGTCCTGTGCGGAAGTGTCGCGGATCATCGGGTGCGTGCCTGACGGTGGTAGCCAGTACCAAGCACGTAGCGTGCCAACTTTATTTCCTTTCAGTTCAACAGGTTGGGCGGGCCGCTGGAGTGTCCGGGTGTCCGCGGACACCTTTCCGGACACTTTCATTAAGCGGACAGGAGGGGGAAGCCGGACACGCGGGCTAGAATGCGCCGATCGTCTTCAAGGAAACGCGTGACATGTGTGGAATCGTGGGTGCAATCGCCGATCGCGACGTGGTGCCGGTGCTGATCGAAGGCCTGAAGCGGCTTGAGTACCGTGGTTACGACTCCTCGGGCATCGCGGTGATCGATCACGCCGAGCGCCCCGAAGTACGTCGTGTCCGCCGCACCGGTCGCGTGTCGGAAATGGCCACGGCGGCCGAGGCCGAAGGGTTCAATGCGGTGCTGGGTATCGGCCACACCCGCTGGGCCACCCACGGCGGCGTCACCGAGGCCAACGCGCATCCGCACATCAGCCACGGCGTGGCGCTGGTGCACAACGGCATCATCGAGAACCACGAAGAGCAGCGCGAGAAGCTGCGCGCGCTGGGCTACACCTTCGAGTCGCAGACCGACACTGAAGTCATCGCGCACCTGATCCATCATCACCTGAAGGGCGGCGATGACTTGCTGGTGGCGCTGCAGCACACGGTGAACGAGCTGACCGGCGCCTACGCGCTGGCCGTGGTCAGCCGCGCCGAGCCGGAGCGCTTCGTCTGCGCGCGCATGGGCTGCCCGCTGCTGGTGGGCCTGGGCGAGGGCGAGAACTTCGTCGCCTCCGACGTCTCGGCGGTGATCTCGGCCACCCGCAAGGTGATCTTCCTGGAAGAGGGCGACACCGCCGAGATCCGTCGCGATGGCGTGCGCATCTTCGATGAGCATGACCGGCCGGTCGAGCGCGATGTGCACCTGTCCGACGTGTCGCTGGCATCGCTGGAGCTTGGCCCGTACCGCCACTTCATGCAGAAGGAAATCCACGAGCAGCCGCGCGCGCTGGGCGACACCATCGAGGCGGCGATCGACGCCGGTGGTTTCCCGGCCGAGCTGTTCGGCAAGAATGCCGAAGCGGTGCTGTCGGGCATCGAGGGCGTGCAGATCATTGCCTGCGGCACCAGCTACTACGCCGGCCTGACCGCGCGCTAC
This sequence comes from Stenotrophomonas sp. YJH_SMC_73, assembly GCF_059370155.1. Taxonomy (NCBI): domain Bacteria; kingdom Pseudomonadati; phylum Pseudomonadota; class Gammaproteobacteria; order Lysobacterales; family Lysobacteraceae; genus Stenotrophomonas; species Stenotrophomonas sp. YJH_SMC_73. The sequence goes on from NZ_JCAFTJ010000001.1 coordinate 240,271, forward strand.
TGGATCGAGGCCATCGCCGGCCTGCCGTGCAGCGTGGAGATTGCCAGCGAGTACCGCTACCGCGCCGCGTATGCCAACCCGAAGCACCTGATCGTCACCATCTCCCAGTCCGGCGAAACGCTGGATACGATGGAGGCGCTGAAGTACGCCAAGGCGCTTGGCCACAAGCACACGCTGTCGATCTGCAACGTGCCGGAAAGCGCGATTCCGCGCGCCAGCGAGCTGGTCTGCTACACCCGCGCGGGCGCGGAGATCGGCGTGGCTTCGACCAAGGCCTTCACCACCCAGCTGGCCGCGCTGTTCCAGTTGACCGTGGTGCTGGGCAAGCTGCATGGCCGCATCGACGCGGCGCAGGAAGCGGATTACCTGGAGCAGCTGCGCTTCCTGCCGGGCAGCGTGCAGCACGCACTGAACCTGGAGCCGCAGATCGCGGCGTGGGCCGAGCGCTTCGCGCGCAAGTCCAATGCGCTGTTCCTGGGCCGTGGCCTGCATTACCCGATCGCGCTGGAAGGCTCGCTCAAGCTCAAGGAGATTTCCTACATCCACGCCGAGGCCTACCCGGCGGGCGAGCTGAAGCACGGCCCGCTGGCGCTGGTGGACGAGGACATGCCGGTGGTGGTGATTGCCCCCAATGACAGCCTGCTGGAGAAGGTGAAGTCGAACATGCAGGAAGTGCGCGCCCGTGGTGGCGAGCTGTTCGTGTTCGCCGACCAGGACAGCAACTTCAATGAGTCCGAAGGCGTGCACGTGATCCGCACGCCGCGCCATGCCGGCGTGCTCAGCCCGATCGTGCACACCATTCCGGTGCAGCTGCTGGCCTACCACACCGCGCTGGCACGCGGCACCGACGTGGACAAGCCGCGCAACCTGGCCAAGAGCGTGACGGTGGAGTAACACTCCCGGATCCGTTGAATGCTGCATGCGAAAGGGGCCCGCGTGGCCCCTTTCGTTTGCGTGGTTGGCCATGCCAAGTGGGACAGCCGCCGGGTGTTCTGTCCGCCGTCGGCAGCAGGCAATCATTCTTTAATGCGTGGCATTGGCTGTATTCAGCGGCGGTTTCAGCCGCGGTGCCATTCTCTGGATCGTCGGTTGGTTCCCACGACGAACTGTCCTATCGATGCCGGTAGTGACCGATGGTCGCAGTCGTAGAATCGATTTGACCGAGGTCCGGGTTGAGCGGTTGAGCCCACCTCGTTCGCGTTGCAGCACATCGCCTGCCGATCCATTCCACGCGGCGGCCGGGTGCGCCAGACGTGCGCTGAAAGGTCTGTTCCCGGGGAGGGGGCGTATCGGAAGAGCACACTTTTTTGACTTCAGTGACCTGCACCAGGAAACAAGAATGAACGTCCGCGAACTCCTGCAATCCAAGAAAGAAGCTGTCATCACCATCGACGCCGAAGACACCATCGGTGCCGCCGCCCACAAGATGAGCGCGAACAGGATCGCTGCGCTGGTGGTGATGAAGGACGATGCCCCGGTCGGCATCATTTCCGAGAAGGACATCGTGCGTACCCTGGCCGACGACGGCCCGCAGGCCGGCCGCCGGGTGATCTCCAGCCTGCCGTCCACCGGCCTGGAAGGCATTGCGCCGGACGCGACGCTGAAGCAGGCCATGTCGTTGATGACGTACTCGCGGCGCCGTCATCTGATGGTGACCGACGGCAACCAGCTGGTCGGCATCCTCAGCCTGGGCGATATCGTGAAGAACCTGCTGGGCGAGCTGGAACTGGAAAAGGCCGTGCTTCAGGACATCTACATGGCCGCCCACTGAGGGCTGCAGCGCTGGAAGCAGGGAAGCCGGGCATTGCCCGGCTTCTTCGTTCACGGCTTCGGTGATATCAGAACGTGACCTTTACCGAGTCGGCGCTGTAGTTCGCAGGACCGTGATAGACCACTTCGATGTTGTTGCCGTCCGGGTCGAGCACGAAGGCGCCGTAGTAGCCCGGGTGGTAGGGGCGTTCGCCCGGCGCGCCGTTGTCGGTGCCGCCGGCGGCGATCGCGGCGGTATGGAAGGCATCGACGGTGGCGCTGTCGCGGGCCTGGAAGGCCAGATGGTGCCGGCCGGTCAGCTGGCCGGCGGCGGCCTCGCTGCTGGCGCTGGAAATGAACAGCTCATCGGCCCAGAAGTAATCATCGCCTTCGCCGGCGATCGGGATGCCGATGGTGTCGAACACCGCCTGGTAGAAGCGGCGGCTGGCCACCAGGTCACGCACCACCAGCTGGATGTGGTCGATCAGGCGGCCGCGGTGCAGTTCCATCGTTTCCATACGAACCTCGCAAAAAAGGGGACGGAGGGGATTAAGTCGCTTCCGGCCAATAGTGCCAGAAACGACTTAATCCCCTCCGTCCCCTTTTTGTCAGTTGGCGATGATTTCGACCCAGTAGCCGTCCGGGTCCTTGATGAAGGCCAGGTTCTTCATGCGGCCGTCGGTCAGGCGCTTCTGGAAGGTCACGCCGAGGTCCTCGAAGCGCTGGCAGGCGGCCTCGATGTCCGGCACCGACACGCAGATGTGGCCGAAGCCGCGCGGGTCGCTGTTGCCGTCGTGGTACACCGCACCGGCCTGGGTTTCGGTACCGTGGTTGTGGGTCAGTTCCAGCACGCCCGGCAGGCCGGCCATCCACAGGCGGCGCTGGCTGTCGTCTTCTGGCACCACTGCGCCGGCCGGCACGTAGGCCAGGAAGTACAGGCTGAACTGGGCGTCCGGGAAGTCGCGCTTGTCGATCAGCTGGTAACCCAGCACGCGGGTGTAGAAGTCCAGCGAGGCGGTGATGTCCTTCACCCGCAGCATGGTGTGGTTGAACACGAAGCCGCTGGTTTCGGCCGGGGCCTGGGCGGCGACGCCGGGGACATCGCGCAGGGCGGGAATGGTCATGGGGGAGGTCCTTCAGACGGGGCCGTTGCCGGCCGGATGGCGCCATTCTACCGGCCCGCACCTGACGGCACCGCGACGTACAATGGCCGGATCGCACCGTTCCGTCCTGATAACGATTGCCCGCCATGTCGCAGCGTGAATGGGTGGCCGCCGCCATCCGCAAGATCGAAGCCGATTTCAACCGTTCCGCCGATACCCATCTGATCCCGCTGGCGCTGCCCGGGTTCGAGGGCATCGACCTGTACCTGAAGGACGAGTCGAGCCATCCCACCGGCAGCCTCAAGCACCGGCTGGCGCGCTCGCTGTTCCTGTACGCGCTGGCCAACGGTTGGTTGCGCGAGGGCCGGCCAGTGATCGAGGCCTCCAGTGGCTCGACCGCCGTGTCCGAAGCCTATTTCGCGCGCCTGCTGGGCCTGCCGTTCATTGCGGTGATCCCGGCCACCACCTCGCCGGAAAAGATCGCGGCGATCGAGTTCCATGGGGGCCGCTGCCACCTGGTCGAGCGCGCCTGCGACCTCAACTGTGATTCGGAAAAGCTGGCCCGCGAAACCGGCGGCCACTTCATGGACCAGTTCACCTATGCCGAGCGGGCGACCGACTGGCGTGCCAACAACAACATCGCCGAATCCATCTTCAAGCAGATGGCCGAAGAGCCCAGCCCGGTTCCGGAATGGATCGTGTGCAGCCCGGGTACCGGCGGTACCGCCGCCACGCTGGGCCGTTATGTCAGCTACCGCCGGCATGACACCCGCATCCTGTGCGCGGACCCGGAAGTGTCGGTGTTCTTCGACGGCTACAAGGCTGCCGTGGCCGGTGAACAGGACTGGCGTGGACTGACCTGTAGCGGTGGCTCGCGCGTGGAAGGCATCGGCCGGCCACGGGTGGAGCCGAGTTTCATCCCGACCAGTGTCGATGCGATGGTGAAGGTGCCCGATGCGCTGAGCCTGGCCGCGATGCGCCATGTCAGCCGCCAGCTCGGCCGCCGTGTCGGTGGCTCCACCGGCACCAACTTCATCGGCGTGCTGCAGGCCGCGCAATGGATGCGTGAGGCGGGCCACCAGGGCAGCATCGTCAGCATCCTGTGCGACAGTGGCGAGCGCTATGCGCAGAGCTATTACGACCCGGCGTGGTATGGGCGACAGGGAATCGATGTCGACGGCGCCGATGCGCAGCTGGCGGCGGCGGTGGCCGGGCAGGGGTTGCCCGAACTGCCGTGGTGCAGCCTGGAAGCGTTGTAACGCGGCAACGCACGGCCGGCTGTGCATCGGCTGGGTAGCGTCTACTGTTGGTCGACCGCTCCACGTTCAGGTCGCCAGAATCCCGCGCTGCGCGCGAAAGTCGACCCACAGTCGACTCCACCCGGTCGCCGGGGCGTCTCAATACCCCGCTGCGGTGAACGCATCCAGCACCGCGTCGCGCAGCGCATCAGGCAACGCCTCGATGTCCATCGCGCGGTCATCCAGGTGCAGGCTGGGGTCCAGGATGCTGGCGCGTCCCTGGGCCAATGCCTGCAGCCACAGCAGCACGCAGATCACGAACTCGCGCTCGTGGCCCAGCTGCAACTGGCTGGCGCCGCGCTCGATCACCTCGAACGGGTACCACTCCTGGGCATCGTTGAACGTGCCGCCCTGCTGCAATACCGCCTGCAGCTGCTCCAAATGGCGGGGGGCGTCGTCGCCGGCATCGCACAGCGCGGCGATCCAGGCCAGTTCTGCCGGGCTGGCGGACAGCGCCAGCGAGCGCGCCGGTGAGATGGATGCCACTGCAGCCAGACCTTCCATGTAGGGCCTCGTTCGGTAAGTACCGCTGCGGACTCCCCCGCAGCCAGAGCTTCGGTGCGCGGCCGTCAGGCCGACGTGAACGCCGGCGCATGCCCCCTTGTCAGCCGCGCCTGTCAGCGCCATATCTGGGAAGCTGCCCGCCCGCCGGGCCCGTTCCCTGGAGATCTGCCGTGACCGTTGCCAACCCCCTGCTCGACTTTTCCGGACTGCCGCGCTTTGACGCGATCCGCCCCGAGCACGTCGCGCCGGCGCTGGATGTGCTGCTGGCCGAGGCCGAAGCTGCCGTCAGCGCAGCCGAGCGGGTGCAGCCGGTGCGTTGGGACACCTTCGTCACCCCGCTGGATGACGCCACCGAGCGCCTGTGGCGTGCCTGGGGCCTGGTCGGCCACCTGCAGGGGGTGGTCAACACCCCGGAACTGCGTGAGGCCTACAACGGCAACCTGCCGCGGGTGACCCGTCTCGCCAGCGCGCTGGGCCAGAACCTGGCGCTGTATCGCCAGTACCAGGCACTGGCCGCCAGCCCGGAGGCGGCGCATTTCAATGAAGCCCAGCGCAAGGTGCTGGACAACACGCTGCGTGACTTCCGCCTGGGCGGTGCCGAGCTGGCACCTGAGGCGCAGCAGCGCTTTGCGGCGATCAAGGAGGAACTGTCGGCGCTGTCGGCGAAGTTCTCGCAGAACGTGCTCGACGCCACCGATGCATGGTCGCTGTACATCGAGGACGAAGCGCGACTGCTGGGCCTGCCGGAAGACGTGAAGGCTGTCGCGCGCGCTGCGGCAGAGAAGGACGGCAGGACCGGCTGGAAACTGACCCTGCAGATGCCGTGCTACCTGCCGGTGCAGACCTGGGGTGAAGACCGCGACCTGCGCGAGATCCTGTACCGTGCCAGCGCGCAGCGTGCATCGGAGTTCGGCGATGACGCGCTGGACAACAGTGGCAACATCGACCGTATCCTTGCCCTGCGCGCCGAACTGGCCGCGTTGCTCGGCTTCGATTCGTACGGCCATTACTCGGTGGCGACCAAGATGGCGCAGGATCCGGCCGAAGTGCTGGGTTTCCTGCGTGACCTTGCCGCGCGAGCCAAGCCGTTCGCGGCCAAGGACCGCGCCGAGCTGGAGCAGTTCGCACGCGAGCAGCTGGGCATCGATGCCCTGCAGGCCTGGGACCTGGCGTTCGCCGCCGACCGCCTGAAGCAGGCGCGTTACAGCTATTCCGAGCAGGAAGTGAAGCAGTATTTCACCGAACCGAAGGTACTGGGCGGCCTGTTCTCGGTGATCGAGCAGCTGTATGGCCTGCATGTGCAGGAAGACAGCGCACCGGTGTGGCACGAAGACGTGCGCTTCTTCCGCCTGGTCGATGCGCAGGGCGCGCTGGTCGGCCAGTTCTACCTGGACCTGTACGCACGCGAGGGCAAGCGCGGCGGTGCGTGGATGGACGATTGCCGCAACCGTCGCGTGCGTGGCGACGGCAGCGTGCAGACGCCACTGGTCTACCTGGTGTGCAACTTTGGCCGGGGCGCCAACGGCAGGCCGGCGACCTTCAGCCACAATGAAGTGACCACGCTGTTCCATGAGATGGGCCACGGCCTGCACCAGCTGCTGACCCGCATCGGCGAACTGGGCGTGGCCGGCATCAACGGCGTGGAATGGGACGCGGTGGAGCTGCCCAGCCAGTTCATGGAGAACTTCTGCTGGGAATGGGACCACCTACAGGGCATGACCGCGCACGTGGACAGTGGCGAGCCGCTGCCGCGCGCGCTGTACGAGCGCATGCTGGCTGCGCGCAATTTCCATAGCGGCATGGCCACGGTGCGCCAGCTGGAGTTCGGCCTGTTCGACATGCTGCTGCACAGCCAGTTCGAACCGGCGCAGGACAGCGTGCTGGCACTGCTGGACCGAGTGCGCGCGGAAGTGGCCGTGAACCACCCGCCGGTCTGGAACCGCTTCCCGCACCAGTTCAGCCACATCTTCGCCGGTGGTTACGCCGCGGGTTACTACAGCTACAAGTGGGCCGAAGTGCTCAGCGCCGATGCCTACGCCGCGTTCGAGGAAGCGCCGCAGGCACTGGCTGAAACCGGTGCACGCTTCCGCGATGAGATCCTGTCGCGTGGTGGCAGCCGCCCGGCGGCGGAGAACTTCAAGGCCTTCCGCGGCCGCGCGCCGCAGATCGACGCGCTGCTGCGGCACTCGGGCATGGCGTAAGCGAAAAAAAGGGGACGGAGGGGATTAAGTCGTTTGTGCACAAACGACTTAATCCCCTCCGTCCCCTTTTTCTATTCGGCGTAGATCATCTTCCGGGTCATGCCGCCGTCGACGATGAAGTCCTGGCCGGTGCTGAAGCCGGACAGCGACGACAGCAGGTACACCGCCAGCGCGCCGATGTCCTCGGGGCGGCCGACCCGGCCGACCGGGTGCTGTGCCTGGTCGATGGCCGAGTACTCCGGTGCGTGTCGCCGCGAGGGGGCCTGCCAGGCCGTGGTGCCGATCCAGCCCGGACTGATGCTGTTGACCCGCACCGTTGGGCCGGCACTGATCGCCAGCGCATGGGTGAACGCCACCAGCCCGCCTTTGGCCGCAGCATAGGCCTCGCTGTGCGCTTCGGATTGCCAGGCGCGGGTCGAGGCGATGTTGATGATTGCGCCGGCGGCGCTGGCCGTCAGCGCCGGTAGTGCGTGCTTGCTGCACAGGAAGGCACCGTGCAGCGAGGACAGGCGGCGCTGCCACTCGTCCCAGTCCATGTCCTGCAGCTGCGTGCCATGCGGTCCGGCGATGCCCGCGTTGTTGACCAGCCCGTCGATACGGCTGAAACGCCGCAGGGCCACGGCGATGAAGTCGCGCACGCTGGCTTCGTTGGTGATGTCCAGGCGCTGGAATGCGGCCTCGCCACTACGCTGCCATTCCGCCAGGCACGCCTCGCCGGCCTCCACGTCCAGGTCGCCGATCAGCACGCGTCCGCCGGCACCGAGCACGGCCTGTGCGATGCCACGGCCGATGCCGTTGGCGCCGCCGGTGACCAGCACCACCTTGCCCGACAGCGGCGCGGCCGGCCATGCGGCAATCGGCGGCACCGTGCTCACGTCAGGTCTTCGCCACGCAGGCGGCGATGCCAGCCGTCCACGCCGATGCGGTCCAGGGTCTGGATGTTGCGCTCGACGATCACGTCCGGGTCCGGATAGACATCCACTGCGCGCGCCACGCTGTCTTCGCGCAGCAGGTGCAGGGTGGGGAAGGGCGCGCGATTGGTGTAGTTGCTGGCGTCGTCCGCTGCCACGCCGTCGAACTGGTAGTCCGGGTGGAAGCTGGCCACCTGCAGGATGCCCTGCAGGTCCAGTGCCTCGATCGCGGCGTCGGCGTTGTCGAGGAAATCGTTGTAGTCGAGGAAGTCCGTCAGCACCTGCGGATGCACGATCAGCGTGGTATCGATCTGCTCGGCCGGCGTATCGCGCAACAGCACCAGTTCCTCGGCCAGCTGCTCAACCAGCGCTTCCGGCGTGGTCGCATCACTGAGCACGATGCGGACCTGGTCCTTCACATACACCGCCTTGGCGAACGGGCACAGATTCAGGCCGATGACGATGCGCTCCAGCCACAGGCGGGTGGCAGCGATCGGGTCATCGGTGGGCAGGGGGGAATCGGTCATGGCGGGCACGTCGGCTGGCGGGGCCGCCATTGTAGGCGCGTCGCTGGCAACGCGCCGTCGTGCCTGCCGCTGGCAGCGCCGGGGCAGGCCCGGCGGATGCCTCAGTCGCGGAAGTTGTTGAACTGCAGCGGAAGCTCGAACTTGCCGGCCTTGAGCACGGCGATGGCGTCCTGCAGGTCGTCGCGCTTCTTGCCCTGCACGCGCAGCTTGTCGCCGTTGATCTGGCTTTCCACCTTCAGCTTGGCATCCTTCAGCGCCGCCGCGATCTTCTTGGCGATCTTCTGCTCGATGCCCTGCTTGACGGTGATCTTCTGCCGGGCCTGGGCCAGGTTGGTCTCGATGTCGCCGAACTCCAGGCTGAGCACGTCGATGCCGCGTGCGGCCAGGCGAGCACGCAGGATGTCGTTCATCTGCTTGAGCTGGAATTCGGTCGGCGCGGTCTGGTTGATGACATCGCCGTCGCGCTCGAACTTTGCGTCCACGCCCTTGAAGTCGAAGCGGGTGGCCAGTTCGCGGTTGGCCTGGTCGATGGCGTTGGTCAGCTCGTGGGTGTCGACTTCGGACACGACGTCGAAGGAAGGCATGGGCGGTGCTCCGCAGGTTTCAGTGGCGATCATTCTATCGCGAGGGCCCGCATGCCCGCCCTTTGTAGCGCCGAGCCCACGCTCGGCGGCTTTGTGAAGGGCAGCCGAGCGTGGGCTCGGCTCTACAGAAAGCGACGACCGGGCGATAATGGGCCATGAACGTGCAACGCTCCCCTTCGCGTGCGGTGGCCTGGATGGTCGCTGCGGTCGCCTGTTTCTCGCTGATGGACGCTGGCATGAAGCAGCTGTCGGCCAGCTATCCGACCCTGGAAGTGACCTTCCTGCGCGGCGCGGCCTCGTTGCCGTTCGTGCTGGTCTGGGTGTTGGCCAGCGCCGGCCCGCGCTCGCTGGTGCCGCGTCGCTGGGGCCTGCACCTGCTGCGTGGCGCGCTGGGCATGGCGATGATCGGCTGCTTCGTGTTCGCCCTGCGCGACCTGCCGCTGTCCACCGCCTACACCATCTATTTCGTCGCCCCGCTGCTGATCGCCGCCTTGTCGGTACCGCTGCTGGGCGAGCGGGTCGGGCCACGGCGCTGGGTCGCCATCGGCATCGGCCTGGTCGGCGTGCTGGTGGTGCTGCGGCCGGGCGTGGACGGTTTCATCTCGGTGCCCGGCCTGATGGTGCTGGCTGCGGCCACCGCCTATGCCGTGGCGGCGATCACGGTCAGCCTGCTGACCCGCACCGATACCTCGCAGTCGATGGTGGTCTGGTTCCTGGTGATCATGGCCATCGGTGCCGGCCTGCTGTCCCTTCCCGGCTGGGTGCCGCTGCAGCTGGCGCATGCGCCGCTGATCGCCGGCATGGGCCTGGCCGGGGCGCTGGGCCAGATCGCCCTGACCAAGGCGTTCCAGCTGGGCGAGGCCTCGATGATCGCGCCGCTGGAGTACAGCGGGCTGGTCTGGGTGATCGGCTGGGACCTGGCCTTCTGGGGCCAGCTGCCTGATGGCTATACCTGGGTGGGCGCCGCGATCATCGTGGCTTCGGGACTGTACCTGCTGCATCGTGAGCGCCTGAACCGGGTGCAGCCACCGAAGCCGCTGGACCATCCCTGAGCCGGTTGGGCCTGGGAATGGGGTCAGAGCCCCTGCGGGGATCCGACCCCGGGGTCGGATCCCCGCAGGGGCTCTGACCCCAGCCAACACGTCGGCGCGGGCGGCTTAGAATCAAAAGGAATAACATTCTGGCCCATGGCGCGGGCGCGCGACCGCCTGCGCTGGTAGGCTGCACGCCCCCTTCCGTCACCCAGCCGGTGAGCCACGCCCGTGATCGAGTTCCAGCGCCTGCACAAATCCTATGCCGTTGCCGGCCGCGAAGTCAGCGCGCTGCAACCGCTGGACCTGACCATCGAGGCCGGTGAGGTATTCGGCATCATCGGCCATTCCGGCGCCGGCAAGTCGACCCTGATCCGCATGATCAACCGCCTGGAAGAACCCAGCGGTGGCCGGCTGCTGATCGGTGGCGAGGATGTCACCGCACTGGACGCGGACGGCCTGCGCACGCTGCGCCGGCGCATCGGCATGATCTTCCAGCACTTCAACCTGCTGTCGTCGCGCACGGTGGCTGGCAATGTCGCCTTCCCGCTGGAACTGGCCGGCACGCCGCAGGCGGAGATCGACGCGCGCGTGGCCGAGCTGCTGCAGACCGTGGGCCTGGAAGCGCATGCGCAGAAGTATCCGGCGCAGCTGTCCGGCGGCCAGAAGCAGCGTGTCGGCATCGCCCGTGCGCTGGCGACCCGCCCGCAGATCCTGCTGTGCGACGAGGCCACCAGCGCGCTGGATCCGCAGACCACCGCCTCGGTGCTGTCGCTGTTGTCGAAGATCAACCGCGAGCTGGGCCTGACCATCGTGCTGATCACCCACGAGATGGACGTGATCCGCCGTGTCTGCGACCGCGTGGCCGTGCTCGATGCTGGCCAGATGGTCGAGACCGGTCCGGTTACCCGGGTGTTCCTGCATCCGCAGCACCCGACCACGCGGCGGTTCGTCAGCGAATCGGAGCACGTGGACGAAGGGGCGTTGCACCGCGATTTCGACGTGGTGGGCGGGCGCATCGTGCGCCTGACCTTCCTCGGCGGCGACACCTACGAACCCCTGCTCGGCAGCGTCGCGCGCCAGACCGGGGTCGACTACAACATCCTGTCCGGCCGTATCGACCGGATCAAGGACACCCCCTATGGCCAGCTGGTGGTCGCCCTGGTGGGCGGTGACCAGTCCGCCGCGCAGGCTGCCTTCGTGGCTGCCGGCGTGCATGTCGAGGAGCTGCGTCGATGATCATCGCCACTGCCGGCGGTTTCTTCCGTCACCTGGATGCGGGCAAGTGGGCCGACATCGGCCAGGCCACCTTCGACACCCTGCTGATGCTGCTCGGTTCGCTGCCGCTGACCCTGGCCATCGGCCTGCCGCTGGGCGTGCTGCTGTACCTGTTCGGGGCGCCGCAGATGAAGCGCCGGCCGTTTGCCTATGGCGTGCTGGCTCTGGTGGTGAACCTGCTGCGCTCGGTGCCTTTCATCATCCTGATGATCGTGCTGATCCCGGTCACGCTGTTCCTGATGGGTACCTCGCTGGGCGTGCGCGGCGCGATCGTGCCGCTGGTGATCGGCGCGGCGCCGTTCTACGCGCGCCTTGTCGAGACCGCGCTGCGCGAAGTGGATCGTGGCGTGATCGAGGCGACCCAGGCGATGGGCGCCACCACCTGGCAGCTGGTCACCCGGGTGCTGCTGCCGGAAGCACGACCGGGGCTGATCGCCGGGGCGACGGTCACCACCGTGGCCCTGATCGGCTTCACCGCGATGGGCGGTGCGATCGGTTCCGGTGGCCTCGGCGACCTGGCGTTCCGCGATGGTTACCAGCGTTCGCACACCGACGTGGCGCTGGTCACCGTGGTCCTGTTGCTGGTCCTGGTGCAGCTGCTGCAGATGCTCGGCGACCGCCTGGTCGCGCATTACAGCCGCAAGTAACAGAATGCCGGGCGGCAGCCGGCCAGCGGCCGGCTCTACCCGATTGCCGGGAAAAAAACGGTAGTGCCGGCCGCTGGCCGGCAATTCCACGTGCGGTCAACGCGCGTTCGGTACTTCGTAGCCCAGCTTGCCGACCTGTTCCGGATGCTGAGGCACGCGCTTGAGCTTGTCGGTGTTCACGCCGTACTCGTCGCGCAGGCGCTCGGCCAGCTCCTTGTACAGGGCTTTGTCCATGTCCGGCTTGCGCGCGAAGATCCAGGCCATTTCGCGGCCCGGATAACCGATCAGTGCCCATGAATAGTCCGGGGCCACTTCCAGTACCCGCGAATGGGTCGGCACCACGCGATAGAACCAGGTTCGCCAGCCATGGTTGCCGCTGTCCGGATCGACGCTGGCACGTGCGCGAATTTCCTGCAGTGGTTCGCCGAAGCCATCACGGTAGCGGTAGGTGATGGCGACCTTGTGCTCGTCGCGCAGCTCGTACTCGTTGACGCTGGCGACGTGCCCGCGTTCGATGAAGTTCGGCACGCGGCCGATCACATACCAGGTGCCCATGAAGCGCTTCAGGTCGATCGGCGCCCCCGGGTCGGCCGCGTCGGTGGCGCTGGCGCGGGGCGACGGCGGCTCACTGGCGGCCATGGCAGGACCTGCCAGGGACAGAGCCAGCAGCACGGCGCAGAACGGGCGGATCGAAGTCATGCGGGAGCGGGCTCCAGTGGGCTTGCACGCGCATGGTCGACTGTGTGCACGCGATCCGTCAATGGTGTCGCATCCTGTGAGAAGGGGCTTGCCCAAGCTGTGTTGCATTGTCTACCGGAGAAGCCCCCATGAACGCTCGTTCCGTCCGTCACCCTGCAACTGAACGCGTCATCGAACGCGCCGACCCACGCCTGCTGCGCGGCGTGCGGCAACTGGCGCTGGCCGGGCTGGCGCTGGTCCTGGTCTGGCCGGCGGCGCGTGGCAGCAGCGCATGGCTGGGCTGGCTGCCGATGTGGCTGGTGGGCATGCCGCTCGCGGCCTGGTGGGCGCTGCTGCGCTTTCCGCTGCCGCACCCGTCATGGCGATGGCGGGCGCGGCGTACCGGTGGACAGGCGCGCCGTCGGCCGGCTTCCGCCGCACGCGGCCGGCGCGGTCCGGCGGCCACGGCCTGACCTTCGACACGGGGGAGGCCGCGACATTCCGTGCTAGCGTTCCCCGGCTTATGACTGCCTGGAGCTGCAATGTCACGACTCGCTTCCGCCTGCCTGCTGGCCGGCATGATGACCGCTGCCTCGGTGGGGACCGCCGTGGCCGCTGAAGACACCGATCGCTACGCCTGGCTGGAGGACGTCACCGGCGACAAGCCACTGTCCTGGGTCAAGGAACAGAATGCCAGGTCCGAGGCGCGCCTGGCGCAGACCCCGGCCTTCAAGCAGATGGAGACCAGCATCCGCGAGGTGCTCGACTCCGACGCCAAGATTCCCGGCGTGCAGAAGATCGGTGACTACTACTACAACTTCTGGAAGGACCAGCAGCACGAGCGCGGCCTGTGGCGCCGCACCACCCTGGCCGAGTACCGCAAGGCCTCGCCGCAGTGGGAGACCGTGCTCGACCTGGATGCACTGAACAAGGCCGAGGGCGAGAACTGGGTCTGGCACGGCGCCGACTGCCTGCGCCCGGATTACAGCCGCTGCCTGATCGCGCTGTCGCGCGGCGGCGCCGACGCCGACGTCACCCGTGAGTTCGACCTGGCCAACAAGACCTGGATCAAGGACGGCTTCTTCCGTCCGGAGTCGAAGGGCGGCCTCAACTGGGTCGATCGCGACACCGTGTTCGTCTACACCGACTTCGGTGCCGGCTCGATGACCACCTCCGGCTACCCGCGCGTGGCCAAGCTGTGGAAGCGCGGCACGCCGATGGCCTCGGCCACCGTGGTGTACGAAGGCAAGCCGGAGGACATGTACATCGCGGCGATGCACGATGACACCCCGGGCTTCGAACGCAACCTGGTCAGCCGCACCCTGGCGTTCTACAACAACGAGCTCTACCTGCGTGGCGACGACGGCACGCTGACCAAGATCGACGCGCCGAACTCGGCCGAGAAGGGTTTGCACAAGCAGTGGCTGACCCTGGAACTGCGCGATCCGTGGACCGTGGGCGGCAAGACCTACGCGTCCGGTTCGCTGCTGGCGACGAAGCTGGACGACTTCCTGGCCGGCAAGCGCGACTTCGACGTGCTGTTCACCCCGACCGCGACCACCTCGCTGGCCAGTGCCAGCTGGACCAAGAGCCACCTGGTGCTGAATGTGCTGGACGACGTCAAGAACCGCCTGTCGGTGCTGACCCCGGGCGCCGACGGCTGGCAGACCAGCCGCTTCGTCGGCGCCCCGGCCTTCGGCACGCTGGGCGTGGCTGCGGTGGACAGCAATGACAGCGACGCGGTGTGGCTGACCGCCACCGATTACCTGACGCCGACCACGCTGGCCCTGGCCGAGATCGGCCAGGCACCGGAAACGCTGAAGACCATGCCGGCCTTCTTCGATGCCAAGGGCAAGGTGATCGAGCAGCACTTCGCCACCAGCAAGGACGGCACCCGCGTGCCGTATTTCGTGGTGCACGACAGGGCGATGAAGCTCGATGGCTCCAACCCGACCCTGCTGTATGGCTACGGTGGTTTCGAGATCTCGCTGACCCCGAGCTATTCCGGTGGCATGGGCCGCGCCTGGCTGGAGAAGGGCGGCGTGTACGTGGTCGCCAACATCCGCGGCGGCGGCGAGTACGGCCCGCGCTGGCACCAGGCGGCGCTGAAGCAGAACCGTCACAAGGCCTATGAAGACATGGCCGCGGTGGCGCGGGACCTGGTCAAGCGCAAGATCACCAGCGCCAAGCACCTGGGCGTGCAGGGCGGCAGCAACGGTGGCCTGCTGACCGGCAACATGCTGACCCAGTATCCGGAGCTGTTCGGTGCGGTGGTGGTGCAGGTGCCGCTGCTGGACATGAAGCGCTACAGCCACCTGTTGGCCGGCGCCTCGTGGATGGCCGAGTACGGCAACCCGGACACCAGCGACTGGGAATTCATCAAGACCTTCTCGCCGTACCACCTGTTCAACGCGAAGAAGAACTACCCGCCGGTGCTGTTCACGACCTCCACCCGCGATGACCGCGTGCACCCGGGCCACGCCCGCAAGATGGCGGCGAAGATGATCGACGCCGGCAAGGACGTGACCTACTACGAGAACATCGAAGGCGGCCACGGCGGCGCAGCCAACAATGCACAGGCCGCGCATATGTCCGCGCTGGCCTACAGCTTCCTGTGGGAGCGGTTGGGCGGCAAGTAAGCAGAACGGAAAACGCCGCCCCAGGGCGGCGTTTTTCTTTACCGGTAGTGCCGGCCGCTGGCCGGCAACCGCATCATTCAGGCATTCCCGGGTTGCTGGCCAGCGGCCGGCACTGCCGTCAACGTGATCCCTGCCAACGCTTCAACCCGCGTGCGATCCGCGCCACCGCCTCCTGCAACCGCGGTACCTGCTGGGTATACGCCAGCCGCACATGCTGGTTGGCGCGATGGAAGCCGAAATCCAGGCCCGGGGTGAATGCCACGTGCTCGGTTTCCAGGAAGTGCGCGCAGAACGCCTGCGCGTCGTCGGTGAACGCGCTGACATCGGCGTACAGGTAGAACGCGCCCTGCGGCTCGACTTCAATGCGGAAGCCGAGCTCACGCAACGCGGGCAGCAGGAAGTCGCGGCGTTGGCGGAACGCTTCGCGGCGCTGTTCGAAGATCGCCATTGATTCCTCGCTGAAGCAGGCGAGCGCGGCGTGCTGGGCGATGCTGGAGGCGCTGATGTACAGGTTCTGCGCCAGCTTTTCCAGGTCCGGTACCGCTGCAGGCGGTGCCACCAGCCAGCCCAGCCGCCAGCCGGTCATGCCGAAGTACTTGGAAAAACTGTTCAGCACGAACGCGCTGTCGTCCACCTGCAGCACGCTGGGCGCATCCAGGCCGTAGGTCAGGCCGTGGTAGATCTCGTCCACCACCAGGTGGCCGCCCCGCGCGTGCAGGGCCTGCGACAGTGCCGCCAGTTCGTCGGCGGACAGCACGGTGCCGGTCGGATTGGCCGGTGAGGCGACCAGCGCGCCGACGCTGTCGTCATTCCAGTGCTGTTCCACCAGCGAAGGGGTCAGCTGGTAGGCGGTGTCCGGGCCGACCGGCACCAGCTGCGCGCCGCCCTCGACGAGGCGCAGGAAGTGGCGGTTGCAGGGGTAGCCGGGGTCGGCCAGCAGCCAGTGGCGGCCGGGATCGACCAGCAGGCTGCTGGCCAGCAGCAGCGCACCGGACCCACCCGGGGTGACCAGGATGCGTCCGGGATCGACATCCAGCCCATAGTGGCTGCGGTAGAAACCGCTGATCGCCTGGCGCAGCGCCGGCAGGCCGCGCGCGGCGGTGTAGCGGGTGTGGCCGGCGGCCAGTGCGGCCTGGCCGGCACGCACGACGGGTTCGGCGGTAGTGAAGTCCGGTTCGCCGATTTCCAGGTGGATCACATCGTGGCCTGCCTGTTCCAGCGCCTGCGCGCGGGCCAGCAGGGACATCACGTGGAACGGAGCGATTTCATGGCTGCGCCGGCTGTAGCCCGGCGTGTGGGGCGGGGTGCTCATGTGCCCATGGTACGCCGGCCGGCGCAACCCATGACGTTCCGCAGGGTTGCCGCATTGCCGAGATTGGGGTCAGATCCCTTTTCGGGAAAAGGGATCTGACCCCGTCGAAGACCATTGCATTGATGCGCCAGGAGCCTTATCTCATGAAGTCCACTCTCTGCCTGTTGCTCGCCAGCCTGATGACCACGACTGCTACCGCCGCCACGCCGCCCGTTCCGCCGGATGCCGCCAAGCATCCGCACGTGGTCAAGGCGCCGTTCGGCGCGACCCGCAACGATGACTATTACTGGCTGCGCGACGACAAGCGCGAGAACAAGGACATGCTGGCCTACCTGCAGGCAGAGAATGCCTACGCCGACCAGCTGCTGGCACCGCTGAAGCCACTGGAAGACACCCTGTACAAGGAGATCGTCGGCCGCATCAAGCAGGACGATTCCAGCGTGCCGGCGCGCGAGCGCGGCTACTGGTACTACAGCCGCTTCGAGACCGGCCAGGATTACCCCATCCACGCGCGCCGCAAGGGCAGCATGGAGGCG
Source organism: Stenotrophomonas sp. YJH_SMC_73 (assembly GCF_059370155.1). Lineage (NCBI taxonomy): Bacteria > Pseudomonadati > Pseudomonadota > Gammaproteobacteria > Lysobacterales > Lysobacteraceae > Stenotrophomonas > Stenotrophomonas sp. YJH_SMC_73. The sequence goes on from NZ_JCAFTJ010000001.1 coordinate 257,269, forward strand.
GCAGAGGAAATCCTGCTGGACGTCAACGCGATGGCCGCCGGCAAGGGCTACTTCAGCGTCGGTTCGATGGAAGTCAGCCAGGACAACCAGCTGCTGGCCTGGGCCGACGATGACGTCGGCCGCCGCCAGTACACGATCCGCTTCAAGGACCTGGCCACCGGCACGGTGCTGCCCGATGTGATCACCGGCAGCTCCGGCGACCTGGTCTGGGCCGACGACAACCGCACCGTGCTGTATGTCGAAAACGATCCGGAAACGCTGCTGACCGTGCGCGTGAAGAAGCACGTGCTGGGCACCCCGGCCAGCGCCGACACCGTCGTCTACGAAGAGAAGGACGACAGTTTCTACATGGGCATCGGCCGCACCCGCGACGATCGCTTCATCACCATCGGCGTGCACAGCACCGTGTCCTCGGAAGAGCGCTACGCGCCGGCCAGCGACCCGACCACCTTCACCGTGCTGGCGCCGCGCCAGCGCGATGTCGAGTACGACGCCGACCACCATGACGGCCGCTGGGTGATCCGCACCAACGACGGTGCGAAGAACTTCAAGCTGGTCACCGCGCCGACCGATGCCACCTCGCGCGCGCAATGGAAGGATTGGATCGCGCACGACGATGCGGTGTTCATCGAAGGCTTCGAACTGTTCGACACGTACACCGCCATCGCCGAACGTTCCGAGGGCCTGGAGCGCATCCGCCTGCTGTTCAAGGACGGGCGCAGCGACTACGTGAAGGCCGACGAGCCGGCCTATTCGATGGGCCTGGGCGATAACACCGAGGCCGATACGCCGTGGCTGCGCTACGTCTACACCTCGATGACCACCCCGACCACCGTGTTCGAGCTGAACACCGCCACCGGCGAGCGTCGCCAGCTGAAGGTGCAGCCGGTGATCGGCTATGACGCCTCGAAGTACGAGACCGACCGCGTCTGGATCACCGCGCGCGATGGCGTGAAGGTGCCGGTGTCGCTGGTCTACCGCAAGGGCTACCAGAAGGACGGCAAGGGCGCGCTGTTCCAGTACGCCTACGGCAGCTACGGCATGTCGATGGATCCGTACTTCAACCAGACCGCGGTCAGCCTGCTTGATCGTGGCGTGGTGTATGCCATCGCCCACATCCGTGGCGGCCAGGAGATGGGGCGCGACTGGTACGAGAACGGCAAGCTGCTGCACAAGCAGAACACCTTCAACGACTTCATCGACGTCACCCGTGGCCTGGTAGCACAGGGCTGGGCGGCGAAGGATCGCGTGGCCGCGTCCGGTGGCAGCGCCGGCGGCCTGCTGATGGGCGCGGTGGCCAACCAGGCGCCGCAGGATTACCGGGTGATGGTGGCGCAGGTGCCGTTCGTCGACGTGGTCACCACCATGCTCGACCCGACCATTCCGTTGACCACCAACGAATACGACGAGTGGGGCAACCCGGAGCAGAAGCCGTATTACGACTACATGCTGTCCTACTCGCCCTATGACAACGTGAAGCAGCAGGCGTACCCGGCGCTGTACGTGGGTACCGGCCTGTGGGATTCGCAGGTGCAGTACTGGGAGCCCGCCAAATGGGTGGCCAGGCTGCGTGATGACAACACCGGCCACTACCCGATCCTGTTCCGCACCAACATGGAAGCTGGCCACGGCGGCAAGTCGGGGCGCTTCCAACGCTACCGCGAACTGTCCGAGTCGTACGCGTTCGTGCTGCAGCAGCTGGGCATCGCCCAGCCGTAACGGCGAAGGGGCGCCGGGCGCTGCCTGGCACCCCGAACCGGTATCCTTGCGGCCATGAGCCAGCCCGAGCCATCTGCACCCCGCGATAGCGCCACGCCGCCGCGCGTGGTGCGTTTCCGCTGGGCATGGTGGCTGCTGGCGTACGTCAGCCTGGGCACCGGCATCGTCGGCATCTTCGTTCCGGGGCTGCCGACCACCGTATTCATCCTGATCTCGGCCTGGGCCGCCTCGCGCGGTTCGGAGCGCCTGCATACCTGGCTGCTGCAGCATCCGCGTTTCGGCCCGGCCATCGCCAACTGGCAGGCACACGGGGCGGTCAGCCGCTACGGCAAGTGGATGGCCACGATCACCATGGCGGTATGCGCCGGCATCATGCTGTGGTGCGTGCCGATCGCCTGGGTGAAGTGGTTCTCGATCGGCAGCATGACCGTGGTCGCAATCTGGCTGTGGACGCGGCCGCTGCCACCGCCTCCCGCGGATTGAGCGCCGGCGGTAGTGCCGGCCGCTGGCCGGCAACCCGATTCCCTGCACCAACCGCTCAGCCGCCAATGGCTATACTCGGGGCATGAAGATCCCCCATCGAAACGCCATCCTGATTCCGCTGGCAGCGGCCTCGCTGCTGCTCCTCGCCGCCTGCGGCAACAAGGGCCCGCTGGTACTGCCGCAGAAGCCGGTGCCGGTGGAAGAAACCGTCGAACCCGCTGCCGAGCCCGCCACCGAGGCGACTGCGCCGCAGACCCAGGGCAGCGGCACCCCGGCCACGACCGTGGAGCCGGCCGCACCGGCCACCCAGCCGGCGCCCACGCCCGCGAAGAAGGCGGGCAGCGGGAATGAGTAAGGCCGGTTCCAAGGCCCTGCGTTTCAGCAAGATGCATGGCGCGGGCAATGATTTCGTAGTGATCGACCTGCGTGACGGCACCGCGCCGCCCACGCCCGAGCTGGCCGCGCGCCTGGCCGACCGCCACACCGGCGTTGGCTGCGACCAGATCCTGACCATCGAGGCACCACGTGCGGACGGTTCGGTGGCCTCGTACCGCATCTGGAATGCCGACGGCTCCAATTCCGAGCAGTGCGGCAACGGCGCGCGCTGCATCGCCGCCTGGCTGGTGCGCGAGGGCAGTGCGCAGGGCGTTGCATTCGTCATCGACAGCCCGCTGGCCAGCCATGAAGTGAAGGTGCTGGGCGAAGGGCAGTTTGCGGTGACGATGGGCGTGCCCGCCTTCGAGCCGGCCAACGTGCCGCTGATGGGCTTTGCGCACGCGCGCGAGGAATACCTGCTGCCGCTGCAGGGCGAGAGCGTACGCTTCGCCGCGGTGTCGATGGGCAACCCGCATGCGGTGATCGAAGTGGGCCTGGTCGATGCTGCACCGGTCGAGCGCGTCGGTGCGCTGCTGCAGCAGCATGCGTCGTTCCCGCGCTCGGTGAACGTGGGCTTCGCCCAGGTGATGAGCCCGGCCCACGCCCGCCTGCGCGTGTTCGAGCGCGGTGTCGGCGAGACCCTGGCCTGCGGCAGTGGTGCCTGTGCCGCCGCGGTGACCCTGATGCAGCGCGGTCGCCTGCAGCGCGATGCCCGCATCAGCCTGCCCGGTGGCGACCTGCGCATCCAGTGGTCGGGCGATGGCCAGCCGGTGGTGATGGCGGGCCCGACCGCATTCGTCTTCGAAGGGGAGTGGATCGCATGACCGAAACCGTCGACAAGCTCGGGGCCCATGAAGTCGCTGCCTGGTTGCGGCGTCATCCCGGCTTCCTCAAGCAGTTCCCGGACCTGGCCCTGACCCTGGTGGTGCCGCGTGACGACGGCCCGACCGCGTCGCTGGCCAGCTACCAGCTGGAAGTGCTGCGCGAGAAGAACCGCGAGCTGGCACGACGGTTGGCCGATCTGGGCGCGACCGCCCAGGTCAATGAGCGCCTGGCGGTGCGCACGCACCAGCTGACCCTGGCGCTGATGAAGCAGGACAACGCGGCTGACACCCTGCGCGCGATGGCCGCCTCGCTGCAGGAAGACTTCGCCGGCGACCTGGTGCGGCTGGTGGTGCACACGCCAGTGGCCGGGCTGGAACAGGCCGACTGGCTGCAGGTGATTGCCGCGGATGATCCGCAGCTGGGCCCGTTCCGCGATTGCCTGAACGATGGCGAGCCGATCTGCGGCCGCCTGCAGCCGGAAAAGAATGCCGTGCTGTACGGCGTGCGCAGCGAGGAAGTGCAGACCACCGCGCTGCTGCCGCTACCGGGCGTGGGCCTGATCGCGGTCGGCAGCCACGACCCGAACCGCTTCTACCCGGGCATGGGGACGTTGTTCCTGCGCATGATGGGCGACGCGCTGGTCACTGGCCTGAAGCGCTTCCCGGGCTGAGCAGGTTGCGACGACGATGAGCGCGGTACAGGCCTTCCTGCAGCACCTGCAGGTGGAGCGGCGGATGTCGGCGCATACGCTCGACGCCTACCGCCGCGACCTGGACGCGCTGTCGGCCTGGGCCGAGCCGCGTGGCGTGGCGGTGGAGGCACTGGATGCCGAGGCCGTGCGCCAGTTCGTTGCCGACGAGCACCGGCGTGGCCTGTCGGCCAAGAGCCTGCAGCGCCGCCTGTCGGCCTGCCGAAGCTTCTATGCCTGGCTGCTCAAGCACGGGCGTATCGAGGTCAGCCCGGCAGCGACGCTGAAGGCACCGCGCGCACCGCGCCGGTTGCCACAGGTCCTCGACGCCGATGAGGCGGTGCAGCTGGTCGAGCTGGAGCCGGAGGGTGAGCTCGGCCGCCGTGACCGCGCGTTGCTGGAACTGTTCTATTCCTCTGGCCTGCGCCTGAGCGAAGTCTGCGCGCTGACCTGGCGCGATCTGGATTTCGACAGCGGGTTGGTGAACGTGCTGGGCAAGGGCAACCGCCAGCGCCGGGTGCCGTTCGGCCGGCCCGCGCGCGAAGCCCTGCAGGCGTGGCGCACGGAAAGTGGGGGCGGCCCGGCCTCGCCGGTGTTCCCCGGCCGCAACGGGCCGATCAGCCAGCGCGCGGTGCAGATCCGCATCCGCCAGCTGGCGCAGCGCCAGGGCCTGTTCAAGCACGTGCATCCGCACATGCTGCGGCACAGTTTCGCCAGCCACATCCTGGAATCGTCCGGCGACCTGCGCGGTGTGCAGGAGCTGCTGGGCCACGCCGACATCGCCACCACGCAGATCTATACCCACCTCGATTTCCAGCACCTGGCCAAGGTCTACGACGCCGCGCATCCGCGCGCGAAGCGTCGACGCAGCAACGAGGGCAGCGGAGAAAGCTGAACGTTGCCCCTGCGGCAGCCGGTCGCGGGTGGCTTGAAGGGCGCAGCGCAGTCCCCACCTCTGGTTCTGTCACCCCGGAGGCATCATGGACCCCAGTCAGAACCCCAACGTTTTCCACGCCACCACCATCGTCTGCGTCCGTCGCGGCGAGCACGTGGCCATTGCCGGCGACGGTCAGGTCACGCTGGGCCACACCGTGATGAAGGGCAACGCGCGCAAGGTGCGCCGCCTCGGCCGTGATGGCCAGGTACTGGCCGGCTTCGCCGGTGCCGCCGCCGATGCCTTCACCCTGTTCGAGCTGTTCGAGGCCAAGCTGGAAAAGCACGGCCAGCTGCAGCGTGCTGCGGTCGAACTGGCCAAGGATTGGCGCACCGAGCGCCGCCTCGGCAAGCTGGAAGCCCTGTTGGCGGTGGCCGACAAGGAAACCTCGCTGATCATCAGCGGCACCGGCGATGTGATCGAGCCGGAGGACGGCATCATCGCCATCGGCTCGGGTGGCTCGTATGCACTGTCGGCCGCACGCGCCTTGATGGCGCACACCGAACTGGATGCGCGCACCATCGCCAGCGAAGCGATCGGCATCGCCGGCGACATCTGCATCTACACCAACCGCAACGTGGTGGTCGAGGAGCTGTGAGGGTAGCGTCGGTCGCTGGCCGGCAACCTCATGATTCCCCGCACGCGTGCCTGGTTGCCGGCCAGCGGCCGGCACTACCGACAAAGAATCCGTGAGCACATCCATGTCGAAGATCGAAGTTTCCTCCGCCACCATGACCCCGCGCGAGATCGTGCAGGAACTGGACCGGCACATCGTCGGCCAGCACGACGCCAAGCGCGCCGTGGCCATCGCCCTGCGCAACCGCTGGCGCCGCATGCAGCTGGTGCCCGAGCTGCGCAATGAAGTGATGCCGAAGAACATCCTGATGATCGGCCCGACCGGCGTCGGCAAGACCGAGATCGCGCGTCGCCTGGCCACGCTGGCCAACGCACCGTTCGTGAAGGTCGAAGCCACCCGCTTCACCGAAGTCGGCTACGTCGGCAAGGACGTCGAGCAGATCATCCGCGACCTGGCCGATACCGCGGTCAAGCTCTATCGCGAACAGGCCAAGGTGCGCGTACGCACCCAGGCCGAAGAGCGTGCCGAAGACCGCATCCTGGATGCGCTGCTGCCGCGCCGCAGCGGTGGCATCGGCTTCGATCCGGAAGTCGCCCGCAACGAGCCGTCGGCGCAGGACAACGAGACCCGCATCAAGTTCCGCAAGATGCTGCGCAACGGTGAGCTGGACGAGCGCGAGATCGAACTCGACCTGGCCGCAAACGTCAGCATGGACATCATGACCCCGCCGGGCATGGAGGAAATGGGCCAGCAGCTGAAGTCGATGTTCGCCAACCTCGGCGGCGGCGCCAAGGCGCACAAGCGCACGCTGACCATCAAGGCCGCGCGCCCGCTGCTGATCGAGGAAGAAGCGGGCAAGCTGGTCAACGAGGACGACATCCGCACCGCCGCGATCGAGGCCTGCGAGCAGCACGGCATCGTCTTCATCGACGAGATCGACAAGGTCGCCAAGCGTGGCGACAACGTGGGTGGTGGTGACGTGTCGCGCGAAGGCGTGCAGCGCGACCTGCTGCCGCTGGTGGAAGGCTCCAACGTGTCCACCAAGTACGGCACGATCAAGACCGACCACATCCTGTTCATCGCGTCGGGCGCGTTCCACCTGGCCAAGCCCAGCGACCTGATTCCGGAGCTGCAGGGCCGCTTCCCGATCCGCGTGGAGCTGGGTGCGCTGAGCAAGAACGATTTCGTGCGCATCCTGACCGAACCGAAGGCCGCGCTGACCAAGCAGTACGAAGCACTGCTGGCCACCGAAGGCGTCAAGGTCAGCTTCACTGCCGATGCCATTGATCGTCTGGCCGAGATCGCTTTCCAGGTGAACGAACGCCAGGAAAACATCGGCGCGCGTCGCCTGCATACGGTGCTGGAGCGCCTGCTGGATTCGCTCAGCTACGAGGCACCGGACCGCGACGGCGAAACCCTGGCCATCGACAGCGCCTACGTGGACAAGCACCTGGGTGAGCTGGTGCAGGACCCGGACCTGAGCCGCTACATCCTGTAATGCCCGGTGGGGTCGGATCCCTCGCCGTGGCGAGGGCGCTGACCCCGCCCACTGCAGCAGAAAAGGCCGCCGCAAGGTGGCCTTTTTCCTGTGCGGTCAGTGCGATTGCCGGGTGCGATAGTCCCGCAGCACCTGGTCGATCACTGCACTGGTGCGGGCGGCGCTGATGCCGTTCGAGGGCGAGTGCCCGTTGCCGCGCAGTTCGTCCACGAGGGAGGCGATCAACGGCTGCTGGATCGACGACGGGTTCGGGATGTCGAAGGCCTGCACGCCCGCTTCGGTTTCCAGCTCCACCGGAACGTCCTCGAAGGTGGCAAAGCGCAGCTGGCCACGGTCGCCGGTGATCTCGATCTGATCCTGGCGGCGGAACGCGCAGAAGCTCCATTGCGCGATGCCGTGCGTCCCCGTCCCGGTGCGGAAGCACATCGAGACGCTGTCCTCGGCGGTGTAGGCGCCGGTCAACGAGCTGGCCAGGCCACGCACATCGCTCAGCGGCCCCAGCAGATGGTCGAGCAGGTCCAGGGTATGCGAGCCCAGGTCGACGAATAGCCCGCCGCCGGCGATCGCGGGGTTGGTCCGCCAGAAGTCAGGCGATGCGGCATCCACTGAATGCGGCCGGTGCAGGGTGGCGCGCACGCCGCGCACTGTGCCGATCGCGCCGTCGTCCAGCAGCTGCTTCACCTGTGCGAAGCGGGGCAGGGCACGGCGGTAGTAGGCCACGAACACGGGCACGCCGCTGCGGGCGCTGGCCGCGATGATGCGCTGGCACTCGTCGTGGTCCATGGCCATCGGCTTTTCGATGTAGACCGGCTTGCCCGCAGCAATCGCCTGCAATGCGTAGTGCATGTGCGTGGAGGGCGGTGTTGCAACGTAGACCGCGTTCACCTCCGGATCGGCGATGAGTGCATCGGCGTCCGCGTACCAGCGCGGAATCGCGTGGCGGCGTGCATAGTCTTCGGCCAATGCGGCATTGCGGCGCATGACCGCCACTACCCGTGAGCCCGGCGTGTTGGCCAGGGCTGGCCCGCTCTTCTTCTCGGTGACGCTGCCACACCCGATGAAGCCCCACACCACGTTGTCCAGGATCATCGATCTGCCCTTGCAGGGGGTGCCGCAGTGATGGGAGCAGCCTCGTTCACGCCTCGGGCAGCGGCTCGGGGACGGTGCCGGGAACGAACACACCATCCTTCACGTAGGCGGCCAGGGTCATGTCCAGCGCGAGCATGCCATCGCGCTTGAGGTCCATCAGTTCCGGTTCGACCATCGCGCCGTGCAGCACGCCCAGCACGGTGGCGTGCAGCATGCGCGCGGCGATTTTCGGGTCGGCGCCTTCGCGCAGCTGGCCCAGATCGCGGGCGCGGCGCAGGGCACGCTCCATCCGGTCCAGCGCATCGCGGAATCCGGCCTGCTGCATTTCGGTCAGCACCCTGGTGTCCGCCGACGCATCGCTGCGCAGCATGATCTCCATGGTCTTGCGCAGGCGCTCGTCCTCGGACAGCTCGATGAACGAGTGGATCATCACCGCGCGCAGGTCGTGCACCGGGGTGTCGCGCTGGTCGGTGGAGGTGCGCTCCAGTTCCTGCATGAAGGGCAGGTGCACGCGCTCGACGATGGCGGCCAGCACCTCGCTCTTGTTCTTGAAGTGCCAGTAGACCGCGCCACGGGTGTAGCCGGCGCGGGCACCGATCATCTCCAGCGTGGTACGGGCCACGCCGTGTTCATGGAAGCAGGCTTCGGCGGCGTCAAGGATGCCTTCCCGGGTTGCCTGGGTGTCCTCTTTGGTCTTGCGGGCCATGGGTGTGGGTACGAGTGCGGGTGAAACGTGGCTGAATTGTACCGGTTTACAAACAAACAATCATGTATGTATATTTCGCACCCATCATTCCCGTGGTGTGCGTGGCAGGCCGGTCCGGCGCCCACTCCACCCGGGTGGGCGCGATCTGCGGGCTTTCACCGGAAGGAGAACGTCCATCGATATCAGCTCCCTCTGAGATTCCTTCCTCCAAGAGCCTTTCCGTCATGTTGCTGAGCCGAATCCGACCCTTTGCACTGTCGCTGGCAATCGCCGCGACCGTGGCTGCCTGCGGCGGCCAACCCCAGGCCCCCGAGCAGGGCCCGGGTGACGTCACCGTGGTCACGCTGAAGTCCGAGACCGTGGGCCTGACCCGCGAACTGCCGGGCCGTACCAATGCCTTCCTGGTCGCCGAAGTGCGCCCGCAGGTCAATGGCATCGTGGCCAAGCGCCTGTTTACCGAGGGCGGCATGGTCAAGGCCGGCGAGCCGCTGTACCAGCTCGACGATGCCAGCTACCGGGCCCAGGCCAACAACGCCCGCGCCCAGCTGGCCCGCGCCGAAGCCACCGCCAATGCCGCGCGCCTGAGTGCCAAGCGCATCACCGAGCTGGCCAAGGTCGATGCGGTCAGCCAGCAGGACCTGGAGAACGCCGTCGCCGCGCAGAAGCAGGCCGAGGCCGACGTCGGTGCCGCCAAGGCCTCGCTGGATGCGGCCAACGTCACCCTGGGCTACGCCCGCATCACCGCGCCGATCAGCGGCCGCATCGGCAAGTCCAGCGTCACCCAGGGTGCGCTGGTCAGCGCCGGCCAGGCCAACGCACTGGCCACCGTGCAGCAGCTGGACCCGATCTATGTCGACCTGACCCAGTCCTCGGCCGAGCTGCTGCAGCTGCGCCGCGAACTGGCCGCCGGCCGCCTGCAGGACAACCAGACCCTGCCGGTCAGCATCCTGATGGAAGACGGCAGCACCTTCGAGCACAAGGGCACGCTGGAGTTCTCCGAAGTCAGCGTCGATCCGACCACCGGCAGCTTCGGCCTGCGCGTGAAGGTGGACAACCCGGACGGCCTGCTGATGCCGGGCATGTACGTGCGTGCGGTGATCGGCGGCGGCGTGCGCAGCGATGCGGTGCTGGTGCCGATGCAGGGCATCGCCCGCGACCCGAAGGGCGACACCACCGCGATGGTGGTCGGCAAGGACAACAAGGTCGAAGTGCGCCCGGTCAAGGTCAGCCGCACGGTCGGCGACAAGTGGCTGGTCGAGGACGGCCTGAAGGCCGGTGACAAGGTCATCGTCGAAGGCCTGCAGAAGATCGGCCCCGGCATGCCGGTCAAGGCCACCGAGAAGGGCGACGCACCGGCCAAGCCGGCGGCAGCCGCCCAGCCTGCCGCCCCGGCCGGCGACGCGAAGTAAGCGGAGAACCCCATGGCACGCTTTTTCATCGATCGACCCATCTTTGCGTGGGTGATCGCCATCATCATCATGCTCGCCGGCGGCCTGGCCCTGTTCAAGCTGCCGGTCTCGATGTACCCCAACGTCGCACCGCCGGCGGTGGAAATCAGCGCCACCTATCCGGGTGCATCGGCCAAGGTGGTCGAGGACTCGGTGACGCAGATCATCGAGCAGAACATGAAGGGCCTTGATGGCCTGATCTACTTCTCCTCCAACAGCTCGTCCAACGGCCAGGCCACCATCACCCTGACCTTCGAGAGCGGCACCAACCCGGATATCGCCCAGGTGCAGGTGCAGAACAAGCTGCAGCTGGCCATGCCGCTGCTGCCGCAGGAAGTGCAGCGGCAGGGCATCAACGTGGCCAAGTCCAGCTCGGGCTTCCTGAACGTCATCGCGTTCGTGTCCGAGAACGGCAGCATGGACGCCAACGACATCGCCGACTACGTCGGTTCCAATGTCGTCGACCGCCTGAGCCGCGTGCCGGGCGTGGGCAACATCCAGGTGTTCGGTGGCAAGTACGCCATGCGCATCTGGCTGGACCCGAACAAGCTGCATACCTATGGCCTGTCGGTGCCGGAAGTGACCGCCGCGATCAAGGCGCAGAACGCCCAGGTAGCGATCGGCCAGCTCGGCGGTGCGCCGTCGGTGAAGGGCCAGCAGCTCAACGCCACCATCAACGCGCAGTCGCGCCTGCAGACCCCGGAACAGTTCCGAAACATCATCGTGCGCGGTGCGCAGGACGGTGCCGAGCTGCGCCTGGGTGATGTCGCCCGCGTCGAGCTGGGTGCCGAGTCCTACGACTTCGTCACCCGCTACAACGGCCAGCCGGCCAGTGGCCTGGCGGTCACCCTGGCCACCGGCGCCAACGCGCTGGATACCGCGGCCGGTGTGGATGCCGCGCTGGAAGACATGAAGGGCTTCTTCCCGGCCGGCCTGAAGGCCGAGATCCCGTACGACACCACCCCGTTCGTGCGCGTGTCGATCAAGGGCGTGGTGCAGACCCTGATCGAAGCGATCGTGCTGGTGTTCGTGGTGATGTACCTGTTCCTGCAGAACTTCCGCGCCACCCTGATCCCGACCATCGCCGTGCCGGTGGTGCTGCTGGGTACCTTCGGCGTGCTGGCGATGCTGGGCTTCTCGGTGAACATGCTGACCATGTTCGCGATGGTGCTGGCGATCGGCCTGCTGGTGGACGATGCCATCGTGGTGGTGGAGAACGTCGAGCGCATCATGTCCGAGGAAGGGCTGTCGCCGCTCGAAGCGACCCGCAAGTCGATGGGCCAGATCACCGGTGCGCTGGTGGGTATCGGCCTGGTGCTGTCGGCGGTGTTCGTGCCGATGGCCTTCATGAGCGGCTCCACCGGCGTGATCTATCGGCAGTTCTCGGCCACGATTGTCTCTGCGATGGCGTTGTCGGTGCTGGTGGCGATCGTGCTGACCCCGGCACTGTGCGCGACCATGCTCAAGCCGCTGAAGAAGGGTGAGCACCACGTCGCCCACCGTGGCCTGGCCGGTCGCTTCTTCAATGGCTTCAACCGTGGCTTCGACCGCACCAGCGAAAGCTACCAGCGCGGCGTGCGCGGCATCATCCACCGTCCGTGGCGCTTCATGGGCATCGTGGCGGCGCTGTTCGTGCTGATGGGCGTGCTGTTCGTGCGCCTGCCCAGCTCGTTCCTGCCCAATGAAGACCAGGGCGTGCTGATGGCGCTGGTGCAGGCGCCGGTCGGTGCCACCCAGGAACGCACGCTGGAATCGATCGCGGCACTGGAAAACCACTTCCTGCAGAACGAGAAGGATGCGGTGGACTCGGTGTTCTCCGTGCAGGGCTTCAGCTTCGCCGGCATGGGCCAGAACGCGGGCATGGCGTTCGTCAAGCTGAAGGACTGGAGCGAGCGTGACGCCGACAATGGCGTGATGCCGATCACCGGCCGTGCGATGGCGGCCCTGGGCCAGATCAAAGATGCCTTCATCTTCGCCTTCCCGCCGCCGGCCATTCCGGAGCTGGGGACCGCCTCGGGCTACACCTTCTTCCTAAAGGACAACAGCGGCCAGGGCCACGAGGCACTGGTGGCCGCGCGCAACCAGCTGCTCGGCCTGGCCGCAGGCAGCAAGAAGCTGGCCAACGTACGCCCGAACGGCCAGGAAGACACGCCGCAGTTCCGCATCGACATCGACGCGGCCAAGGCGACCTCGCTGGGACTGTCGATCGATCAGATCAACGGCACGCTGGCCGCGGCGTGGGGCAGCTCGTACATCGATGACTTCGTCGATCGTGGCCGCGTCAAGCGCGTGTTCGTGCAGGCCGACCAGGCGTTCCGCATGGTGCCGGAGGACTTCGATCTCTGGTCCGTGAAGAACGACAAGGGTGAGATGGTGCCGTTCAGCGCCTTCGCTACCAAGCACTGGGATTACGGTTCGCCGCGCCTGGAACGCTACAACGGTGTGTCGGCAATGGAAATCCAGGGCGAACCGGCCCCGGGTGTCGCCTCCGGTGATGCCATGGCCGAGATCGAACAGCTGGCCAAGCAGCTGCCGGCGGGTTTCGGCATCGAATGGACGGCGATGTCCTACCAGGAACGCCAGGCCGGCTCGCAGACGCCGCTGCTGTACACGCTGTCGCTGATGATCGTGTTCCTGTGCCTGGCCGCGATGTATGAAAGCTGGAGCGTACCGACCGCGGTGCTGCTGGCGGCCCCGCTGGGTATCCTCGGCGCGGTGCTGGCCAACACCTTCAAGGGCCTGGAGCGCGACATCTACTTCCAGGTGGCGATGCTGACCACGGTGGGCCTGACCAGCAAGAACGCGATCCTGATCGTCGAGTTCGCCAAGGAAAACCTGGAAAAGGGCGCCAGCCTGATCGAGTCGATCATGCACGCCGTGCGCGACCGCCTGCGCCCGATCGTGATGACCTCGCTGGCCTTCGGCATGGGCGTGGTACCGCTGGCGATCTCCACCGGTGCCGGCTCCGGCGCCAAGCAGGCGATCGGCACCGGCGTGCTCGGCGGCATGATCGTCGGCACCGTGCTCGGCGTGTTCTTCGTGCCGCTGTTCTTCGTGGTGGTGCAGCGCGTGTTCAAGCGCAGATCCACGACGTGACCTGTAGCGGTCATGCCGGCCTCAAGCTGGCGTTATCGAAACGGTAGTGCCGGCCGCTGGCCGGCACTGCCTCCTGCCATCCGGCAGTACCGATGGAAGTGATCCCCATGAAAAGTGCATCCCTGTTCCTCTCCATTGCCGCCACGCTCGCGCTGGCCGGCTGCTCCACCCTGGCGCCGAAGAACACCGCCGTCGCTCCGGCGATTCCTGCGCAGTGGCCGGCCGAGGCCGCGCAGGGCGAGGTGGCCGATGTCGCCGCCGTCGGCTGGCGCGATTTCTTCACCGATGCGCGCCTGCAGCAGGTGATCGAGCAGTCGCTGCAGAACAACCGCGACCTGCGCGTGGCCGTGCTCAATGTCGAGCGCGCGCGTGGCCAGTACCGCGTGCAGCGCGCCGATCGCGTGCCCGGCGTGGCCGTGACCGGCCAGATGGACCGCCGTGGTACCGATGCCGGTGTCACCGAGCAGTTCAGCGCGGGCGTGGGTGTGGCCGAGTTCGAGCTGGACCTGTTCGGTCGCGTGCGCAACCTCAGCGAGGCGGCGCTGCAGCAGTACTTCGCCGTGGCTGCCAACCGCCGCAACGCGCAGCTGAGCCTGGTGGCCGAGACCGCCACCGCGTGGCTGACCTATGGGGCTGATGCGCAGCGGCTGAAGATCGCCGATGCCACGCTGAAGACCTACGAGGATTCGCTGCGCCTGGCCGAGGCCCGCCACGAACGCGGCGGCAGTTCGGCGCTGGAGCTGACCCAGACCCGTACCCTGGTCGAGACCGCACGCACCGATGCCGCGCGCCTGCGCGGCCAGCTGGCCCAGGACCGCAACGCACTGGCGCTGCTGGCCGGTGGCCAGCTCGATCCGACACTGCTGCCGGACAGCGTCGAACCGCAGCTGCTGGCGCTGGCCCCGCCGCCGGCCGGCCTGCCCAGCGACGTGCTGCTGCAGCGCCCGGACATCATGGCCGCCGAACACCAGCTGCTGGCCGCCAATGCCAACATCGGTGCGGCACGCGCAGCGTTCTTCCCGAGCATCTCGCTGACCGGCAGCATCGGCAGCGGCTCCAGCGAACTGTCCAACCTGTTCGACAGCGGCACCCGTGTGTGGAGCTTCCTGCCGAAGATCACCCTGCCGATCTTCCAGGGCGGCAAGCTGCGCGCCAACCTGGCCATCGCCAACGCGGATCGTGATATCGCACTGGCGCAGTACGAGAAGTCGATCCAGGTGGGATTCCGCGAAACGGCCGATGCGCTGGCGTTGAATGTCAGCCTGGATGAGCAGGTGAGTTCACAGCAGCGCCTGGTGGAAGCGGCCGAACAGGCCAATCGCCTGTCGCAGGCACGCTACGACGCGGGGCTGGACAGCTTTGTCACCCTGCTTGACGCGCGGCGTACCGCCTACAACGCGCAGCAGACCCAGCTGCAGGCGCAGCTGGCGCAGCAGGCCAACCGCATCACCCTGTACAAGGTGCTGGGCGGCGGCTGGCACGAGCGCGGGTAAGCAGTGCTTCTGGTAGGTGCCAACCTTGGTTGGCACGGATGCGTCAGCGCAGGCGGCTGGCCCTGTGCCAACCAAGGTTGGCACCTACCTGGAGATCGAGGGTAGTGCCGGCCGTTGGCCGGCATTGTCGTTCGGAGGCCTGCTATACCGCTTCATCGTCGCGCCGCGCCGCATGGCAGGCGCGAACGCGCGCCAGCGCATCGCCGGCTTCGCGCGCCATCTGCTCGTACTCGGCGCGGATCTCTTCCAGGCGCGCTTCATCCAGTTCTTCCAGATCCAACAGTTCGTTGTTGGCTTCGGCCGTCGCCCGGATCAGCTCGTCCAGCTTGATCTGCATCGCGGCAGTATCCGCGTTCTGCGTGTGCTGGATCAGGAACACCATCAGGAAGGTGATGATGGTGGTGCCGGTGTTGATCACCAGCTGCCAGGTGTCATTGAAACCGAACACCGGGCCACTGATGCCCCAGATCACCACGATCGCTACTGCAGCCAGGAAGGTCCACGGCGAGCCGGTGGCGGCCGCGGCCTTCTTGGCGATCGTATTGAACAGGTTGCGTGCTTTCATCGTCGTCGTCCCACTCAGGTGACGAGGATGATCGGCAGTGGCCCGTGCAGGGGTTGTGCAGCGGCGGTCAGGCGCGCATGCGCTGCAGTCGTGGCGCCTGCAGGCTGCGCACCGGGCTGCTCTGGTAGACGTGCTGCCAGCAACGGTCGACGAACTCACGGGCCTGGGCTTCGCTCAGCCGCGGCATGATCTGCAGGGCGTATTGGGTCTGGAACATCTCGTCACGTTCGGCCTCGCTGGCGCGCGGCTGGGTGATCAGCGAATCACAGGCGAACTTGATCCACGGCACGTACGAGCCGAACGAGTTGTGCGGCAGTGCGCCTTCGGCATGTTGGCGGCGCCAGTGGTCAAGCTCGGCGTCAACGTTGATGACCGGAGGAATGGTGGGGACTTCAGCGTGCATGACAATCCAGTTCGGTTGAGTGGAAAGGGAGTGGGGGTTCATCCGAGTGTGGCGTATATGGCGGTGCATGCCGCGTCAGCGGGATGTGGAGCCTGCGTTGGCATGGCCGATCAACTGCGCATGTTCGACCGCACCGAGGTCTTCGGCCAGAGTGGCCATCGCATTGCACAGGCGTTCGTGGTCGAGCGGGTGGCGGCGGACCAGCTCCAGTTGCATGTGCTGATAGGCAGTCCAGAACGGCGCGCCGCGCCGGTGCAGCGCATATTGCTGCTGCAAGCGTTCGCGGATCGGATCGAGGATCGGGTCTGTCGTAGGGCGTACGGCGTGCGCGCACATGGCTGGCTCCGCCGGGGAAAGGGTGCCCCGGTGAACCCACCGTAGGCGTGTCAGCCGCGTGGGGTGTTACCGCAATGTGTGCGCGTGACCTGGCTGACTGTGCGCGCGGTCACGCCGATGCCCGCAAAGGCCGCCGGCACAAGGGCGCACCGGCGCTGAAGCGTTCATTAAATGTGTTGCAGAGACGAGCGCGCGTGGCTCATTCGCCGATGTCCTCGTTCCAGATGTCGGGATGACGGCTGATGAAATCGCCCAGCAGGTCCACGCATTCCTGGTTGTCCAGGTCGATCACGTTGACGCCGTTTTCGCGCAGCCAGTCGATGCCGCCCTGGAAGGTGCGCGATTCGCCCACCACCACGGTGCCGATGTTGAACTGGCGCACCAGCCCCGAGCAGTACCAGCACGGGGCCAGGGTGGTGACCATGATGGTGTCCTGGTAACGGCGCTGGCGGCCGGCCTTGCGGAAGGCGTCGGTTTCCCCATGCACCGACGGGTCGCCTTCCTGCACGCGGCGGTTGTGGCCGCAGCCGAGCAGGCGGCCGTCGTTGTGGTACAGCGCCGCGCCGATCGGCACGCCGCCCTCGGCCAGGCCCTGGCGGGCTTCGGCGATGGCGGTCTGCAGCAGGGCCTGGTAGTCGGGCGTGGTGATCATGCGGGGCTCCGGTAAGTCGTGGCCCGCCATCATACGGGCAGGGGGTGCCGCTGGCCCCCGGCGGTGCGATAATCGGGGCCATGAGCGAATCCCCCTACAAAGCCGGTACCACCCATTTCGGGTTCCGCGACGTCGCCGCCAAGGACAAGCAGAAGCTGGTCGGCCAGGTGTTCACCTCGGTCGCGCGCAACTACGACCTGATGAACGACCTGATGAGCCTGGGCGTGCACCGGGCGTGGAAGCGCTACTACGTGGCCACCGCGCAGGTGAAGCCGGGCGACCGCGTGCTCGACCTGGCCGGCGGCACCGGCGACATCGCCGCCCTGCTGAAGGAGCGCGTCGGCGCCGAGGGCTCGGTGGTGCTGGGCGACATCAACGCCGGCATGCTGTCGGTCGGCCGTGACCGCCTGACCAACCGCGGCCTCGTGCTCGGCCTGGACTACGTGCAGTGCAACGCCGAAGCCCTGCCGTTCCCGGACAACAGCTTCGATCTGGTCACCATTGCCTTCGGCCTGCGCAACGTGACCGACAAGGACGCTGGCCTGCGCGAGATGTACCGCGTGCTGAAGGTGGGCGGCCAGGCCCGCGTGCTGGAATTCTCCGAAGTCACCGCGGACTGGTTCAAGCCGATCTACGACTTCCACTCGTTCAAGATCCTGCCCAAGCTGGGCAAGCTGTTCGCCAACGATTCAGACAGCTACCAGTACCTGGCCGAGAGCATCCGCAAGCACCCGCCGCAGGACGAACTGAAGGCGATGATGGGGCAGGCCGGCTTCGAGCGCTGCCACTACAAGAACCTGACCGGCGGCATCGTCTCGATCCACTCCGGCTACAAGCTGTAAGCCCGGTGTTCCGTAGTGCCGGCCGCTGGCCGGCATCTGCGCGGCCAATCACTGGGCGACGGGGTTGCCGGCCAGCGGCCGGCACTACCGGTGCTGTGCCCGCCATTACCCCGCACCGCGCAACGCCTGCGCGTCCGGAGGGAGGTACCATTGGGGTTTGATCCCCGTAACGGTCCCGATTCATGCGTAATCCGCTGATGCTCCTTCCGCTGGCCGTGGCCCTGGCCGCCGGCTGCTCCCAGGAGGCGGCCGCGCCCGCCGCCGCCCCGACTGCCGCAAAGGCCCCCGCCGCCCCCGTGAACGCCGAGAACCGCAGCCACGACGAAAGCTCGTATGCCGAGCCGGACAAGGTCGTCATCAAGGACATCGCGCTGGATCTGAAGCTGGACTTCGACCAGAAGCAGATCGGCGGAACCGCCACCTACACCCTGGAATGGAAGCAGAAGGACGCCAGGCAGCTGGTGCTCGACACCCGCGAGCTGACCGTGTCCAAGGTCGAGGCCGTCGGTGCCGATGGCGCGCGCAGCCCGCTGCAGTTCGCGCTGGCCCCGGTCGACAAGGTGTTCGGCAGCAAGCTGACCATCGAGACCCCGGAACAGCCGGCCAAGGTGGAAGTGACCTACCACACCGCACCGACCGCCTCGGGCCTGCAGTGGCTGGCGCCGTCGATGACCGAAGGCAAGAAGCTGCCCTTCATGTTCAGCCAGTCGCAGGCCATCCACGCCCGCTCCTGGGTGCCGCTGCAGGACACCCCGAGCGTGCGTTTCACCTACAGCGCGCATGTGGTCTCGCGCCCGGACGTGATGGTGCTGATGAGCGCCGACAACGATCCGAAGGCCGCGCGTGACGGTGACTACACCTTCAAGATGCCGCAGCCGATTCCGTCCTACCTGCTGGCCATCGCCGCCGGCGACCTGGTGTTCGAGCCGATCTCCGGCCGCTCCGGCGTCTGGGCCGAGCCGACCATGGTCAACAAGGCCGCCAAGGAATTCGAAGACACCGAGAAGATGATCGGTGCCGCCGAGAAGCTCTACGGCGAATACCGCTGGGGCCGCTACGACATGCTGGTGCTGCCGCCGTCGTTCCCGTTCGGCGGCATGGAGAATCCGCGCCTGACCTTCGCCACCCCGACCGTGATCGTCGGTGACAAGTCGCTGGTCTCGCTGGTCGCCCATGAACTGGCGCACAGCTGGTCGGGCAACCTGGTGACCAACGCCAGCTGGAAGGACATCTGGCTCAATGAAGGCTTCACCACCTACGTCCAGGGCCGCATCACCGAAGCCCTGTACGGCAAGGAGATGGCCGAGATGGAGAAGCAGATCGACCAGACCGACCTGCTGGCCGAAGTGAAGGACATGAGCCCGGCCGACCAGGCGCTGGCGCTGCCGCCGCTGAACGAGCGTGACCCCGACGAAGCCCTCAGCCAGGTCGCCTACGTCAAGGGTTCGTGGTTCCTGGAATTCCTGGAGCAGCGCTTCGGCCGCGAGACCTTCGATCCGTTCCTGCGCGGCTGGTTCGATGACCATGCCTTCCAGAGCGCGAACACCGACCAGTTCGTCGCGTACATGAAGAAGAACCTGCTGCCGAAGAATCCCTCGGCAGTGACCGAGGCCGAACTGAAGGCGTGGCTGGACGAGCCGGGCATTCCGGCGTTCGCGGCCAAGGCGCAGTCGCGCAACTTCAGCAGCGTCGATACCGCGCGCATTGCCTTCGCCAGCGCCGGCACCGTGCCGAGCAGCCAGGTCATCGCCGACTGGAGCACGCAGGAATGGGTGCGCTTCATCGACGGCCTGGGTGCGACCCAGCCGCTGGACAAGCTGGCCACGCTGGACAAGGCGTTCCACTTCACCGGCACCCCGAATGGCGAGATCGCCATGCGCTGGTACCCGCTGGCGATCCGCAGCGGCTACGAGCAGGCCAATGAAGGTGCTGCCGCGTTCATCGAGCGCGTCGGCCGTCGCAAGCTGATCCTGCCGATCTACGCCGAACTGGTGAAGACCCCGAAGGGGCTGGAGCTGGCCAAGCAGGCCTTTGAAAAGGCCAAGCCGGGCTACCACCCGATCACCACGGCCTCGGTCCAGGACATGCTGGCCAAGGCTGAAGCCAAGTAACCGGTGGTGCCGGCCGCTGGCCGGCAACCGGTCACTGCTTCACCAGCTACGGCGGGGAAACCCGCCGTTGCTGTATCCGCTTTTCGCTGCCGATAGAATCGGGATGCACTCGCATAGGACCTCCGCCATGAAACGACTGATCCTGCTCACCGCCTGCACCCTGGCCCTGGCCGCCTGCAGCAACCCCGAGGAAGAGCGCAAGGCGCAGGAAGCCGCCGCGGCCGCCGTGCAGGCGCAGAAGGAAGCCAAGGCCGAGGACGTGGCCAAGCAGTACGACATGGCCGTGGCCGCGCAGGACTGGGAACGCGCGCGCCTGCATGGCGCCTCGCTGCTGGACCAGTACAAGGACACCGCCGCCGCCGAGCGCATCGCCGCGGGCTTCGACGAGGTCAAGGCCAAGGGCGATGCCGCGCGCGACCTGCGCCGCATGCAGGCGCTGTGGCAGTACAACCAGATCCCGGTGGGCAACAAGGGCAACCAGGTTTCGGCGCAGATCTACAGCAAGGAACGGGTGGACGTGGATGGCAGCGGCGCCAAGCCGGTGCAGCTGGTGTTCCGCGATCACCCGGAGTGGAAGCGGCACGCTTACCTGGTGCTGCAGGCCGGCGATTTCCGCTGCCCGCAGTGCACGGTGAAGGTGACCGTGGACGATGGCAAGCCGGTGTCGATGGCGGCCTGGCGCCCGAAGACCGATGAAGCCATCGCCCTGTTCATCACCGACCAGAAGGCGTTGTGGAAGCTGGCGCGCAAGGGCAAGTCGATCAGCATCGAGTTCCCGGTCAAGGCTGGCGGCACGCGTACGGCCGTGTTCGAGACCGGCGGTGTCGACGCCAGTCGCATGCCGCAGTGGTGGCAGTGATGACCGCGACGGGCAGCGCAGTGCACGCGTTGTCCGCGATCCGGCACTGGGTCTTCGACATGGATGGCACGCTGACCGTCGCCGTGCATGATTTCGCCGCGATCCGCCGTGCGCTGCAGATCGCGGCCGAGGAGGACATCCTGGACCATATCGCAGCGTTGCCGGATGCGCCGGCGCAGGCCAAGCGTGAGTGGCTGCTGGATCACGAACGTGTGCTGGCCGAGGAGGCGCTGCCGGCGCCGGGTGCGGTGACGCTGCTGCGTGCGCTGGCAGCCGACGGTTGCCGGCTGGGCATCCTGACCCGCAACGATCATGCGCTGGCGAAGCTGACGCTGGACGCGATCGGGGTCGGGGAACTGTTCGATGATGCCGACATCGTCGGCCGTGATGAAGCGGTGCCCAAGCCCTCGCCGGATGGCCTGCAGCAGCACCTGCGGCGCTGGGGCATTGCAGCGAGGGAGGCGGTGATGGTCGGCGACCACGCCTACGACCTGGAGTGCGGCCGCGCCGCGGGCGCCCATACCGTACTGGTCAACCTGCCGGAAAACCCGTGGCCCGGCCGTGCCGACTGGCATTTCGCCGATTGCCGCGCGCTGTTGGCGGCCTGGCAGGCCGCATGACCGTGTAGAG
Organism: Stenotrophomonas sp. YJH_SMC_73; assembly: GCF_059370155.1. Taxonomy (NCBI): domain Bacteria; kingdom Pseudomonadati; phylum Pseudomonadota; class Gammaproteobacteria; order Lysobacterales; family Lysobacteraceae; genus Stenotrophomonas; species Stenotrophomonas sp. YJH_SMC_73. The sequence goes on from NZ_JCAFTJ010000001.1 coordinate 278,598, forward strand.
CCGAGCCCACGCTCGGCTGCTCTGCGGTCAGATCGCGCAGGCGCGCGCAAGCCGAGCATGGGCTCGGCTCTACAGAGAGCAGGCAACGTGTCGGTCGGAAGTTCCGGTAGTGCCGGCCGTCGGCCGGCAGTGTCGACCCAGGTCGACACCCACCGAGCGATGCGCGGGCAGTGCGGCTTACGCGCCCAGCGCGTAACCGAACTGCTGCTTGAACTGCTCGTTGAACTCATCGAAGGTGAAGCGCTGGTTCTGCGTGCCCGGGTGCTCGACCTTCAGTGCGCCCATCAGGTTGCCCATGCGGCCGATGGTCAGCCAGTCGTAGCCCTTCTGGATGCCGTAGATCAGGCCGGCGCGGAAGGCGTCGCCACAGCCGGTCGGGTCGACCACGCGGCGCTCGTGCGCCGGCGGGATGTCGTAGCTCTTTTCCGGGGTGTGGATGACCGCGCCCTTCGGGCCGCGGGTGGTGATGTAGGCCTTGACCCGGCTGACGATCTCCTTTTCGTCCCAGCCGGTGCGTTCCTGCAGCAGGTTCGACTCGTAGTCGTTGACCACCACGTAGTCGGCCTGGTCGATGAAGGCGCGCAGCTCGGGGCCGTTGAACAGCGGCATGGCCTGGCCCGGGTCGAAGATGAACGGGATGCCGTCCTCGTGGAATTCCTGCGCGTTCTGGATCATGCCTTCGCGGCCATCCGGGCCGACCAGGCCCAGGGTCACGCCCGGCACGCCGCGCACATGGTTCTCGTAGGAACGCATCATCGCGCCCGGGTGGAAGGCGGTGATCTGGTTGTTGTCGTGGTCGGTGGTGATGAACGCCTGCGGGGTGAACAGCTCATCGATCACGCGCACGCGCGACAGGTCGATGCCCAGGCCTTCGAAATACTCGCGGTACGGGCCGAAGTCCGAACCCACGGTGCCCATCGGGATCGGCTGGCCGCCCAGCAGGTGCAGGTTGTAGGCGATGTTGCCGGCGCAGCCGCCGAACTCGCGGCGCATGCGCGGCACCAGGAAGGACACGTTCAGGATGTGCACCTTGTCCGGCAGGATGTGATTCTTGAACTGGTCCGGAAACACCATGATGGTGTCGAAGGCAAGAGAACCACAGATCAGAGCGGACATCGATGTAAGCCTATGCGGTGAATTTTGGGGTGGGCCAGCCCGGTTCAGCGGGCAAGCAAACGGCGCCCTTGGGCGCCCGACGGCGCAAAGGTTACCCGCTGGTGCCGCTCAGGGCCAGAACCGGGTGATGCCCGATCAGGCCGAAAGCCTGTGAAGACGCGGGTTCAGCTAGTTTTTTCCTTGCTCGGCGGCAGGCGGGTTGCTAGGCTTGTCGGCCTCGATTTCTGCCCATTTTTTCGCCATCCCGCGGCGGGCACGACACCCCTCAGGACTCCTTCCTCAGATGTTCAAGAAACTCCGTGGCATGTTCTCCAACGACCTGTCCATCGACCTGGGCACGGCCAACACCCTCATCTACGTGCGCGGGCAGGGGATCGTGCTGAACGAGCCGTCGGTCGTGGCCGTGCGCCAGGACCGTGCCATCGGTGGCACCCGCTCGGTGGCAGCCGTGGGCGCCGAAGCCAAGCAGATGCTGGGCCGTACCCCGGGTCACATCACCACCATCCGCCCGATGAAGGACGGCGTCATCGCCGACTTCACCTACACCGAGGCGATGCTCAAGCACTTCATCAAGAAGGTGCACAAATCGCGCGTGCTGCGCCCGAGCCCGCGCGTGCTGGTCTGCGTGCCGGCCGGCTCGACCCAGGTCGAGCGCCGCGCGATCAAGGAATCGGCCGAGGAAGCCGGTGCCCGTGACGTGTTCCTGATCGAAGAACCGATGGCGGCCGCGATCGGCGCCGGCATGCCGGTCACCGAGGCCCGTGGCTCGATGGTCATCGACATCGGCGGCGGCACCACCGAAGTGGCGGTGATCTCGCTCAACGGCATCGTCTATTCGGCCTCGGTCCGCATCGGCGGCGACCGCTTCGACGAGTCGATCACCAACTACGTGCGCCGCAACCACGGCATGCTGATCGGTGAAGCCACCGCCGAGCGCATCAAGGTCGAGCTGGGCTGCGCCTACCCGCAGGCGGAAGTGATCGAGATGGAAATCTCCGGCCGCAACCTCGCCGAGGGCGTGCCGAAGATGATCAAGATCAGCTCCAACGAGGTGCTCGAGGCCCTGCACGAACCGCTGTCGGGCATCGTCAGCGCGGTCAAGCTGGCGCTGGAGCAGACCCCGCCGGAACTGTGCGCCGACGTCGCCGAGCGCGGCATCGTGCTGACCGGTGGTGGCGCCCTGCTGCGCGACCTGGACCGCCTGATCTCCGAGGAAACCGGCCTGCACGTGCAGGTGGCCGACGATCCGCTGACCTGCGTGGCCCGCGGTGGCGGCCGTGCGCTGGAGCTGGTTGACATGCACGGCAACGAGTTCTTTGCGCCGGAATAAGCCGTCCCGGCCGTTCCTGCCTGCCGCGCCCTTCCGGGGTGCGGCCCGCCGTGATGGCGGGCCGGCACCGGCGGGGCGCCCGCGTGTTTCCCTTTCGCCTTCTGCCAGTTGAATCGTTGCCGTGCCGCCCTACGCCGGTCCTCCCGTTGCCTCCCGATCCGGTGATGCCGCCAGCCCCCTGCGGTTGCTGGCCTATCTCGCGTTGGCCATCACCCTGATCGTGCTCGATGACCAGGCCGGCTGGCTGGCGCGCCTGCGCGAGCAGGCCAACAGCCTGGTGCAGCCGGTGTGGGCGCTGGCCGGCCTGCCCGGCAAGCTCGGCAACCAGGTCAAGGATTCCGCCGCCAGCCATACCCAGCTGGTGACCGAGAATCGCGAACTGCGCAACCAGCTGCTGCTGGCCAACGCGCGCCTGACCCGCCTGCAGACCGCCGCGCTGGACAATGCCCAGCTGCGCGAACTGCTGAACGTGGCCGAGCGCAGCGGCCTGGACGTGCAGCTGGCGCCGATCCTGGACATCGACCTGGACCCGGTGAAGCAGCGCCTGGTGCTCGACGCCGGCACCCGCGAAGGCGTGCACGTCGGCCAGGCGGTGATCGATGCCGGCGGCTTGATGGGGCAGGTGATCAGTGTCACCGGCGGCACTTCCACCGTGCTGCTGCTGACCGACCCCGACCACGCGGTGCCCGTTACCGTGGCCCGCAACGGCGTGCGCCTGATCGTCTACGGCCGCGGCGATACGCTGGAGCTGCGCGACATTCCGCTCAGCGCCGGCGTGGAAGTGGGCGATGAGATCGTTACCTCCGGCCTCGGCGGGCGTTTCCCGGCCGGCTTCCCGGTCGGCACCATCACCGGCCTGCGCCCGGACGACACCCACGCCTTCCTGGTCGGCGAACTGAAGCCGGCGGCCCAGCTCGACCGCGGCCGCGACGTGCTGCTGCTGCGCCCGGGCGCGGCGATCCGCATTCCGCCGGAACTGCGCCTGCAGCTGGAAGAACCCGCCCCGGGGGGGCCGGCCACCGGCGCCAGCGTGCCCGCGGGAGCCGCGCCAGCGGCAACGATGCCGGCTCCGGCCAGCTCCCCGGTAGTGCCGGCCGCTGGCCGGCAACAGCCCTCGTCGCAAACGAGGACTGTTGCCCCCGCATCCTCCCTTACCCCCGCGCCTTCGGCGCGCCCCCCTCAACAAGAGGGGGGCTCCACCCCAGCCGGGTCCACGGTAGTGCCGGCCGCTGGCCGGCAACCGACCACGCCGGAGGCCCAGCGATGAGCCGCCTGCGCGACAACCCGTGGGTGCTGCCGGCCAGCCTGGTGGTGGCGCTGCTGCTGGGCCTGCTGCCGTTGCCGGCGCTGCTGCAGCCGCTGCGCCCGTACTGGCTGGCGCTGGTGCTGGCGTACTGGGTCATCGAAGCTCCCGAACGCGTCGGCCTGGGCATCGCCTTCGCCAGCGGCGTGGTTGCCGACCTGCTGTACGGCGGCGTGCTGGGCGAACAGGCGCTGCGGCTGGTGATTCTGGCCTTCATCCTGCAGCGCTTCCGCGCCCGCATCCGCTTCTTCCCGATGTCCCAGCAGATGCTGGCCATCGGCGGCCTGCTGTTCAACGACCGCATCGTCAGCGCGCTGGTCCACATCGTGGTGGATGAGCCGACCCTGCCGTGGTCGTACTGGTGGGCACCGCTGCTGGGCATGGGCCTGTGGCCGCTGGTGTTCGTGCTGCTGGACGCGGTGCGCTTCGGCAAGCGCGGGCGCTGAGCCATGATCCCGCGCCGCCAGGTCAAGAACCCGCACGCCGAAGCCGAACAGTTCCGCCGCCGCGCGGCGCTGGGCTTCCTGGGCGTGCTGGTCTGCCTGCTGGGCCTGGGCAGCTGGTACTTCAAGCTGCAGGTGCTGGACCACGACGTCTATGCCACGCGCTCGGAAGCCAACCGCATCAAGCCGCGGCCGGTGGTGCCCGGGCGCGGCATGATCTACGACCGCAATGGCCGCCTGCTGGCCGAGAACGTGCCGGCCTTCCGCCTGGACGTGACCCCGGACAAGGTCAAGGACATGGACGCCACCCTGGAAGGGCTGGCGAAGATCATCAACATCAGCCCGGAAGAGCTGGAAGCGTTCAACAAGTCGCGCAAGGCGCGCCGCAAGTTCCTGCCGGTCACGCTGAAGCTGCGCATGAGCGACGAGGAGATGGCGCGCTTCGCGGTCGACCGCTGGCGCTTCCCCGGCGTCGAGCTGGAGCCCTACCTGACCCGCCGCTACCCCTACGGCGATCTGTTCGCGCACATCATCGGCTACGTTGGCCGCGTTGATGACAAGGATCTGGAGATCCTCGGCGAAGGCAATGCCGCGCTGACCCACATCGGCAAGTCCGGCCTGGAGCGTTACTACGAGCAGCAGCTGCGCGGCAAGGTCGGCTACGAGCAGGTCGAGACCAACGTGCAGGGGCGCGCGATCCGCACCATCGGCCGCGTCGCCGCGCAATCCGGCGCCGACCTGCGGCTGTCGATCGACGCCGACCTGCAGCGCGCCATGGTGGCCGCCTTCGGCGACCAGGAAGGCTCGGCGGTGGCGATGGACCCGCGCACCGGCGAAGTGCTGGCGATGGTCAGCCTGCCGTCCTACGACCCCAACCTGTTCGTCAACGGCATCTCGCATGCCGACTTCAAGGCGCTGAACGAAAACCCGTCGCGGCCGCAGTTCAACCGCCTGGTGCTCGGTGGCGTCGCCCCCGGTTCCACGCTGAAGCCGCTGATCGGCCTGGCCGGCCTGGATTCGGGCGTTCGACGCCCGGAAGACAAGGTGCTGTCCACCGGCATGTTCTATCTGCCGGGCACTTCCCGCGGCTGGGGTGACGCCCACCGTGGCGGCCATGGCTGGACCGACCTGCGCAAGTCCATCGCCGAATCGGTCAACACCTACTACTACAAGCTGGCGCTGGACCTGGGCATCGAGCGCTTCGACCATTACATGGAGTACTACGGCTTCGGCCAGCCGACCGGCATCGACCTCACCGGCGAGATCGGCGGCATCCTGCCGTCGCCGGCCTACAAGCGGAAGAGCCGCAAGGAAGCCTGGTACCCCGGTGATACGGTCAACATCAGCATCGGCCAGGGTGACTGGAAGGTCACCCCGCTGCAGCTGGCGCGCGGCGTCAGCGGTCTGGCCGACGGCCAGCTGCGCACCCCGCACCTGGTGATCCAGCAGCGCGAGGGTTTCGACAGCGACTGGTCGGCGATGCCGGCTGGCGAGAGCAAGCCGGTCAGCCCCAACCCCGCCAACGTGCAGGCCGTGCGCGAGGGCATGATGGCGACCATGCGGCCCGGCGGCAGCGGCTGGCGCGTGGCGGTGGGTGCGCCGTACGTGATGGCCGGCAAGACCGGTACCGCGCAGGTCATCAGCCGAAAGGGCACGGCGGCGGTGAATCCGAAGAGCCTGCCGATGCACCTGCGCCACCGCGCGCTGTTCGTCGGCTTCGCACCGGTGGAAAACCCGGTGATCGCGATCGCGGTGGCCGTGGAAGGCGGCGGCTATGGTGGTTCGGCGGCCGCGCCGATCGCACGCAAGGTGTTCGACGCCTACCTGCTGGGCAAGATGCCCGAAGGCATGCAGCCACTGGACAGCGAGCGCGGCACCACCGCCATCGGCGCCACCGCGTTCGACAACGAAGATGCCGGCGCGCGCCAGGCTGGCGACCTCGCCGCGGCGCAGCTGGGTGAACATCCGGTGCTGGTCGGCGTGCCGGCGCCGGAACCTGTACCCGCACCGCAGCCGGCGACGCCGGCCGCCGCCGTGTTGCCCGCCACGCCACGCCCGACCGTCGCGGAGCCCGTACGATGAGAGTGTTCCTGCGCTGGGCCGGCGACATGCTGCGCCGCTTCTTCAGCACGCTGGACTGGGTGCTGTGCCTGGCCCTGGGGACGCTGATGGTGATCGGCCTGGCCACCCTGAAGAGCGCCGGTGGCGACAGCCTGGTGATGGCCCAGGGCGCGCGCTTCGCCGTGGGCATGGCCGCGCTGTGGGGCATCTCGCGGGTGCCGATCCTGCGCATCCGCTCGGCTACGCCGATGATCTACGCGATCTCGATGATCCCGTTGCTGGCGGTGTTCGTGCTGGGCACCGGCAAGTACGGCCGGCAGTGGCTGGACCTGAAGTTCTTCTACCTGCAGCCGGCCGAGCTGCTGAAGGTCAGCCTGCCGATGATGGTGGCCTGGTACCTGCACAAGATGCCGCTGCCGCCGCGCTTCAACACCGTGCTCGTGGCCCTGGTCATCATCGGCGTGCCCACCGGCCTGGTGATGCTGCAGCCGGACTTCGGTACTGGTGTGCTGATCGCTGCCAGTGGCGTGTTCGTGCTGTTGTTGGCCGGCCTGCCGTGGTGGTGGGTCGGCCTGGGCGTGGGTGGCGTGGCCGCGGTCGCGCCGGTGGCCTGGTTCTGGTTGCTGCGGCCGTACCAGAAGGACCGCATCATGATGTTCCTGGACCCGGAGATGGATGCGCTGGGGGCCGGGTGGAACATCATCCAGTCGAAGATCGCGATCGGTTCCGGCGGCTTCGATGGCAAGGGCTGGGGCGAGGGCTCGCAGTCGCACCTGAACTTCATTCCCGAACAGACCACCGACTTCGCGTTCTCGGTGCTGAGCGAGGAGTTCGGCTGGATCGGCGTGGCCACCGTGCTGGCGCTGTACCTGGTGGTGATCGGGCGCTGCCTGTGGATCGCCAGCCAGTCGCGCGATTCGTATTCGCGCCTGCTGGCCGGCGCCACCGGCCTGGCGTTCTTCGTCTATGTGCTGGTGAACGGCGGGATGATTTCCGGCCTGCTGCCGGTGGTGGGCGTGCCGATGCCGCTGATCAGCTACGGCGGTACCTCGGCGGTGTCACTGCTGGCCGGCTTCGGATTGGTGATGGCGGTGCGCAGTCACAACCCGGTGCACGGCGGCTACGGCTGAGTACGGCGTCGGGGTCAGATCCCTTTTTCCACAGGGAAAAGGGATCTGACCCCACAGCCCGGCTACGGAGATCAGAAGCACCCTGACAGCTTCACGCAAGCGCCCGTTGCTAGCGTGCTGCGCGTGGAATGGAAACGACTGTTTGGCGGCTGCCGTGAGGCAGTGCGCACGATCGATCTGCCGTTGCTGGTCGCATTGCTGATCCTGATGGGCGCGGGCCTGGCGGTGCTGCACAGTGTGTCCGGGCCGGTGGCCGGGCAGGCGGCGCGCTTTGCGGGTGGACTGCTGGCGATGTGGCTGCTGTCACGTGTTTCGCTGCTGCGCCTGCGCGCGTGGACACCAGCGTTGTACGCGCTGTCGATGCTGCCGCTGATGGCGGTGTATGTGATCGGCACCGGCAAATATGGGCAGCGCTGGCTCAACCTCGGCGTGTTCTACCTGCAACCGTCGGAGCTGCTCAAGCTCAGCCTGCCGTTGATGATGGCCTGGTACCTGCACCGGCAACCGCTGCCGCCGTCGCCGCGCACGGTACTGACCGCCGCGGTGCTGATCGGCGCGCCGGCGGTGTTGATCCTGATGCAGCCCAACCTCGGCACCGCCACGCTGGTCACCGCCAGCGGCGTGTTCGCGTTGTTGCTGGCGGGCCTGCACTGGGGCTGGGTGGCGACCGGCGCGGCGGGGCTGGCAGTGGCCGCGCCGCTGGCGTGGTTCGGTCTGCTGCGTCAGTACCAGAAGGATCGTGTGTTGACCTTCCTCGACCCGGCGGCCGACCCCCTGGGCACCGGCTGGAACATCCTGCAGTCACGCATCGCGATCGGCTCCGGGGGATGGCAGGGACGCGGCTGGGGGCAGGGCACCCAGGCCACGCTGGATTTCCTCCCCGAATACACCACCGACTTCGCGTTTTCGGTGCTGGCCGAAGAGTTCGGCTGGATCGGCGTGGCGACGCTGTTCGCGCTGTACCTGTTCGTGGTCGGGCGTTGCCTGTGGATTGCCGTGCACGCGCGCGACACGCATGCACGGTTGCTGGCCGGCAGCCTGGGGCTGGCGTTCTTCGTCTACGTGCTGGTGAACGGCGGAATGATTTCCGGCCTGCTGCCGGTGGTGGGCATTCCGATGCCGCTGATCAGCTACGGCGGGACATCGGCGGTTTCGCTGTTGGCCGGCATCGGGTTGGTGATGGCGGTACGCGGGCACCGGCCCGTGCACGGGGGATAGGGTTTCCGGCCAACGGCGCAGCCCCTCGTGGGTGGTGTCTGGGTGGCTGCGGAAAGCAGAAGCCGCGGGTGGGCCGGTCGGGTTGGGTACGCGGGGGACGCCGTGAATCCGTCCCTGGAGGCTTGGCAGCCGCTTGCTCGTGTGCGCTGTCCTGCGCACACGGCAAGACCCGGGTTGGGCGTCCTGCCCAACCCGCCCGAGGCATGCCTCGGGCCCATGCGGCTGACACCCCCGCGTACCCAACCCGACCGGCTTCTGACAGATTTCGGAGGTCTGCCACCCACGGAGAAGAAAAAGAAGATCAAAAGCGGATCGCGACGCTGCGCTTGCTCGTGAGCCGAGCATGGCTCGGCTCTACACACGGCAATGAAGCGACCCGCCAGGCCGCCTTTGCTTTTGATCTTCTCTTTACTTCGCCGTGGGTAGACGCGCACGGAACCTGTCCGTGGCCGGGTAGAGGGGCTGCGCAGGGGCGTGAGCCGCATGGATGCGGCGACCAAGCTTACATGGACGTACTTGCAGCGGCCCCTGCGCAGCCCGTCTACCCGGCCCCACCCATGAACTGCTTTTCGCGGCCACCCACGAGGGGCTGCGCCGTTGGCTGGAAACTTCCTGACTGCGCAACGCCCGTTGTGTAAGCGTTCTCACACCGATGCACGACAGCACGCCCGCTGACGAAAGTCCGCAAAAAACGTTAGCTGGTTCACACTTTTACACCGCGTTGATCTTGATCAATGGACTTGTCGTAATCGGCCTGCACAATGGCGGCCCGTTCGGCACGGCGCGCCGTCAATCGTTGCAGCGCGAGGGGGCGTCGGGCGGGAAGCAGTACTGATCCAACGGGTACAGGGAGCGCGGGGTACTGCCACTGGGGAGCGGCAGCCGCGCAGGTACCGACCGGATCCGGTCGCCGGTTGCGTCTGCGGGGATGGGGACGCAACCGGCAACCTCTATCTGAATGGGGAAGGGCGATCACGATGCCTTCACATTTCCCGCTGGTCGCAGGCAAATCGTTGTGATTCATGGTGTTAGGGGTTTTAATTCATCCATGACCTGCTAACCTGCGACGATGATTCGACGCACTCTGGCCTGCATGCTCACCCTCGGCCTGGTCGCCTGCGCGACCCAGCCGAAGTCCCCACCGTCTTCGCCCCAGGCCAGCAGTACGCCGCGCCAGCCCGCCGCCAAAGCCCATGGCCCGGCCGAGGCCGCGCCTGAAGCCACCGCCGCCACCGCGGCGCCGGTCGATCTCACCCCGGTGCCGTTCGAGGTCGCACGGGCCCGCTTCATTGCCGATACCGCCAAGCGCTATGGCCTGAAGCCGGAGCAGATCAGCAGCGTGCTCGACCAGGCGCAGGTGCGCCAGCCGATCATCGCCGCGATGTCGCGCCCGGCCGAACGGGTCAAGCCGTGGAATGAGTACCGGCCGATGTTCATCAGCAAGGCGCGCATCGAGGGCGGCCGCGCGTTCCTGGCCGAACACCGCGCCGAACTGGATCGCGTGCAGCAGCGCACCGGCGTGCCGGCCGAAGTGATCGTCGCGATCATCGGTGTGGAAACCAGCTACGGCAGGAATGCTGGCAGCCATCGCGTGCTCGATGCGCTGTACACGCTGGCGTTCTATTACCCGCGCAGCGGCGACCCGGCCAAGCTGGAACGCGAAGTGCGCCGCGAGCTGTTCTTCCGCGATGAGCTGGCCAAGCTGTTCGAGTTGGGCCACGAAGAGAAACTGGATATCACCACGCTCAAGGGCAGTTATGCCGGTGCGATGGGCATGGGCCAGTTCATGCCGTCCAGCTATCTCGACTACGCCGTGGACGGAAACGGTGATGGCCGCCGCGACCTGTTCACCAGCTACGACGACGTGTTCTCGTCCATCGCCAACTACTTCGTGAAGAAGGGCGGCTGGGTGCGTGGCGGGCAGGTGGCCGTGCCGGCCACGCTGGCGCCGGGCCGCGAGGAGTTCAACCCGACCGAATGGATGCCGACCTGGACGATGGCCGACCTGGCGCAGCGCGGCTACCAGCCGGGCGCGCCGGTGCAGCCGGGCGCCACCGCCACGCCGATCACGCTTGAAGGCAGCACCGGCAAGCAGTACTGGCTGGGCTTCCAGAACTACTACGCGATCACCCGCTACAACCTCTCGAAGATGTACGCGATGGCCGTGTTCCAGTTGTCCCAGGCCATCGCCGGACAGGAGCTGCCCCCGGCATGAACATCAGATGGCTGGTCCCAGGCTTGATCGTCCTCGCGCTGGCTGCCTGCAGCAGCGCGCCGAAGAAGCCGGCCACGGCCGGCCATGGTGGCAAGTCCGGCGGCACGCTGGTGCAGGGGCGTGGCTCGCGCCCGGCACACTGCCCGGAAGGGTCACCGTACGCGGCGGCCAAGGAAGACCTGAGCACCCGCGGCAACTACACTGCCGGTGGCCTGTACAAGCCGGGCGTGCGTGACAGCACGCCGGATTACATTCCCAACGTGGCCTGCATTCCCGAGCCGGAAGTGACCGCCGAGGAGCGCTCGGCGATCGGCAACAAGTCGCCGTACGTGGTGCTGGGGAAGTCGTACAAGGTGCTCGACGATACCCACGACTATGTCGAGCGCGGTACCGCGTCGTACTACGGCGCCAAGTTCCATGGCCGCCTGACCTCCAACCGCGAGGTCTACGACATGTACCAGTTCACCGCCGCGCACAAGACGCTGCCGCTGCCCAGCTTCGCCCGCGTGACCAACCTCGACAATGGCGAGTCGGTGATCGTGCGCGTCAACGACCGCGGCCCGTTCCACGATGGTCGCGTGGTCGATCTCAGTTATGCCGCCGCCGTGCGCCTGGGCATCACCCAGCGCGGTACCGGCAACGTGGAAGTGCGCGCGCTGCAGCCGGGCGAGAGCAACCTGCTGGCGCAGAAGCCGTCCCGCCGCGAGCGTCGTGCCGCCGAAGCGGCAGCTGCGGTGGCCAGTGCACGCCCGGCAGCGACCGCGCGCGCCACTGCCGACAGCGATATCGATCGCCTGGTCAAGCGCCTGCCGGCCGATGGCATGCCGGCACGCGGCCAGCCGGCCACCACCCAGGGCGTGGCCAGCACCGTGCCGGAGGTGGCGGTCAGCAGCCTGCCGCCGAGTGCACCGCTGCGCAGCACCGCACCGGCGCCGGTTGCAGTCGCCAGCGCCGCGCCGCGCGCCGTCGCGCCGGCACCCGTGCGCACCGTCGCCGCCACGCCGGCGGCACCCAGCCTGTCGCAGCAGGTGGTGGGCGCGGTGATGGTGCAGGTCGCCAGCTTCTCCAGTCGCGACAACGCCAACCGTGCGATGGGCCAGCTCAACGCTGCCGGCATCGTCGGCGCGACCATCAGCGACATCGCCGCCGGTGGCCGCACCCTGTTCCGTCTGCGCGTTCCTGCCACCGACCATGCCAGTGCCGCGGAACTTGCCGGCCGCATCGCCGGTCTGGGCCTGGGTTCGCCGCAGATCGTCAAGGATTGATCCGCCCGGGCCGGTGCTGCCGGCCCAGGCTCCCCCGGCCTTACAATGGCCGTTACGTTCCACCCTCCATTCCCGGCCGTCCCCTGGAGCCTGCTGTCCAATGAATTTCCGTTCCGCCGCCACCGCCCTGGCCGCCACCCTGGTGGTGGGCCTGGCTTCCGCCCAGACGCCGCTGCCGACCCCGGCCACGCCGGCGCCTGCCGCCGCCGCTGCCGCCCCGGCCACCGTCGCGACCCCGCCGGCCCCGGCCCCGAGCGTGTCCAAGGCCTGGGTCCTGATGGACTACGCCACCGGCCAGGTGCTGGCCGGCGAGAACATCCACGAGCAGCTGGCCCCGGCCAGCATCACCAAGGTGATGACGTCGTACGTGGTTGCCGCCGAGGTCAAGAACGGCAAGGTCCGTGCAGATGACCAGGTGATGATGAGCGAGCGCGCTTGGCGCGAAGGTGGCGCCGGTACCGACGGCAGCTACAGCGGCTTCCCGGTCAACCAGACCGCACGCCTGGAAGACATGGAAAAGGGCATGGCGATCCAGTCCGGCAATGACGCCGCGATCGCCCTGGCCGAGCATGTGGCCGGCAGCGAAGAGGCCTTTGCGTCGCTGATGAACAGCTACGCCGCCAAGATCGGCATGAAGGACTCGCACTTCGTCAACGCCCACGGCCTGACCGCACAGGGCCACCACAGCACCGCCTACGACCTGGCGCTGCTGGGCCGCGCGATGGTGCGTGATTACCCGGAAACCTACGCGTATAACAAGATCAAGGAATTCCAGGTCGGCAACATCAAGCAGCCGAACCGCAACCTGCTGCTGTGGCGCGATGGCAGCGTGGATGGCATCAAGACCGGCCACACGTCCGAAGCCGGCTACTGCCTGATGAGCTCGGCCCAGCGTGGCGACCAGCGCCTGATCGCCGTAGTGCTGGGTGGTGCGTCGGAGAAGCAGCGTGCCGACGACAGCCTGGCCCTGCTGAACTGGGGCTTCCGCTTCTTCGAGACCCACCGCCTGTACGAACCGGGCAAGGCCGTGGCCGAGCACAAGGTCTGGAAGGGCACCACCGACAAGGTACAGCTGGGCGTGGCCCAGCCGATGCTGGTGAGCGTGCCGCGCGGCCGCTACAACGACCTGAAGCCGAGCATCGACGTGCCCAAGACCCTGGAAGCACCGTTCACTGCCGGCCAGCAGATCGGCACCGTGAAGGTCACGCTGGATGGCAAGGTCATCGCCGAGGCACCGCTGGTGGCCGTGGCCGCCGTCGAGCAGGCCGGCTTCTTCAAGCGCCTGTGGGACAGCTTCTGGATGTGGTGGGAATCGGAATGATCCACGCCTTGGCGTGGTGAACGAAAAGGCCGGCAAATGCCGGCCTTTTCTGTTTCGGAAGGCCGCTTCCCCCCGCACGCGGGGGGTAGAGCCGGCCGCTGGCCGGCTCCGCATGAGCCCATCCGGATGCGGGTCGTGCCGGCCGCTGGCCGGCTCCGCATGAGCCCACCCGGATGCGGGTCGTGCCGGCCGCTGGCCGGCTCCCCAGCAACTCATCCGGAACTGCCGGCAGCCGGCCAGCGGCCGGCACCACCTGCAGCGCCTGACTTGCAGCGAGCGATGCGGTAACCGGTGTGCCGACCAACGGTCGGCACCTACCCGCTTCACCCTCAGCCCCTCGCCTACAGCGAGCGGCTGATGGTGAAACTGCCGAACACCGGCGATTGGCGCTGGCCGTTGAACTCTCGCGTGCTGTGGTAACGCGCAGCGGCGAACTTCCAGCGTCCGTACATCACGGCCACGCCATAGCCGCCGTAGGCCACCACATGGCGCTTGTCCACGCTGTGACTGTTGCGGAACGTGTTGCCATCCAGCGTGATGTCGCGGATCACCCAGGCCGCGTCCGAGGTCGCGAACAGGTGCCAGGACCAGCCATTGGGACGGCCGCTGCGGGTCGGTGCCGTGTTCTCACCGGCCGGGCGCAACGGCGTGCTGCCGAAGTCGTCCGGCAGCTTCCAGCCGAAGCGCACTTCACCGCCGAGGTTGGCCTTGGTTTCCAGGTTGCCGATCGAGCCGCCGTAGTGGCTGATCGCGTCCCAACCCCAGCCGTCGGCATTGATGCTGGCATCACCCGGCCAGCGGCGCATGCGCTCATGGGTCAGCATGAACAGCGGCTCGTTGTGCAGCTGGTTGTCCCAGCCCTTGAATTTCTCGTCGCCCAGCACTTCGTGCACGGCATTCTGCACCTGCTTGCCCTGTGCCCACGGGCCAACTACGCCCAACGTCAGCTGGGTGGTCTGCAGGCGGTCGCCGCTGCGCGCATTGAAACCGAAGTTTGCGATCAGTACGCCCGCGTAAGGGCGGTCGTCCTCGATCAGGTCCCTGCGGCTGAAATCGGTCGGGGTGAAGATGCCCTGGCCGATGCTGAAGATCATGTTCTGCTGTTCGAACCTGCCCGGATGCAGGCCTTCCAGGTACTGGTTCACCCAGCGCGCCATGCGTGGAAGGCACGGGTCGTCGGTGTAATCGACCAGATTGGGCGAGACCAGGGTCAACAGCGCACCGTTGGTATAGCCCTGGTCCTGGTGGCGGCCGCCGAACAGGTCGTTGTCGACGCGGAAATTGACCTGCGGCGGGTGATCGCGCATCGCGTCCGGGCCACATTGTTCGGCCGCCTGGGCGGCAAAGGGGAGGGCAGAGGCCAGCAGGCCGGCCAGCCCGAGGGCTGCGACACTACGCATGGATGGAATGCTCATGGGGAAGGGGGCGGTTTTCTGTCGTTTTCTGCAACGCTACGGTACTCGTGCCCGCGCGCCGGAACGAGCACGCTGGGATCACTTGTCTGTTCCGAAAACAACATTGTCCGGCGGACACAATTCGTTACCCGCGCACGCGCCGCAGGCCTGGCGTGAAGGCGACTGCAGGCCGCGCGCACGATGCCCCGGTCAGTGAGGGGCCGAAAGAACCAGTCAGCTGCCGTTGGGCTCTCCGCCCGCGCTTTTGGGCCAGCTGCAACGCAGCAGGCCGCCAGTGCTGTCTTTGACGTTGATGAATACTCTTGGGTTTGTTGCCCTGCGGCCCGATAATGGGGCCATGGAAATCAAGTCCGACAACCCCGACCACGGCTTCCAGTTCCCCGGCCAGTTCGAGCTCAGCGCCATGGGCCCGGCCAACCGCGGCCTGGAGCATGAGCTTCCCCGTCTGCTGCTGGCTGCCGGCATCGATGTGGTGAACGAACGCATCAGCTGGAAGCATTCGTCCAACGGCAAGTACGTGTCCGTGCGCATCGTGTTCAAGGCCGAGAGCCGCGAGCAGTACGACCTGGCGCACCAGGCGCTGCGCGACCACCCGGAAGTGAAGTGGACGCTGTAGCCGACAGCTGCCCGGCCGAAGCCGCCCCGGAAGACCGCGCACCGCGTCCGGCGGTGGTCCGCGACCTCGGCCGCCAGGCGTACGAGCCGGTGTGGCGCGCCATGCAGCGCTTCACCGACCAGCGCAGCGACGCCGACGCCGACGAACTGTGGGTAGTCGAGCACGATCCGGTGTTCACCCTGGGCCAGGCCGGCAAGGATGAGCACGTGCTGGCGCCGGGTGACATCCCCGTGCTGCACGTGGACCGTGGCGGCCAGGTGACCTATCACGGGCCCGGCCAGATCGTGGTCTACCCGCTGTTGCGCCTGCCGCGGCTGGGCATCGGTGTGCGCGACTACGTGTGCCGCATCGAGCAGGCCCTCATCGATACCCTGGCCGAGTGGAACATCGGCGCCGAACGCCGCGAGGGCGCCCCGGGCGTCTACGTCGGTGGCGCCAAGATCGCTGCGCTTGGCATCCGCGTGCGCCGCGGCTGCACCTTCCATGGCCTGGCCTTCAACGTGGCCATGGACCTGGAACCCTTCCACCGCATCAACCCCTGTGGCTATCAGGGGTTGCAGGTGACCTCGGTGGTAGACTTGGGCGGCCCCTCCGGGCTGGATGCCGTCAAGCCGGTGCTGCTGGACCACCTGGCCCGCCAGTTCGGCCTGCTGCTGCAGCACACGCCGGAACTGCCCGATCTTTCTGCGGCCGCCTGACCGCCCCCCGGAACTGCCATGACTGAAACCACCGCCCGTTCCATTCCCCTGCAGATCGTGCAGGGCGACTCTCCGTCCGCCGCGCCGTTGCAGGCCGGGGTCAAGCAGCTGGGCGGTGACAAGATCAACCGTTCGCCGGTGCAGTTCGCCGACGCGCCGGTGCTGCGCAAGCCGTCCTGGATCCGCGTGCGCATTCCCTCGGGCAACGCCGTGCAGAACCTCAAGGCCAAGCTTCGCGAGAACCGCCTGGTGACGGTGTGCGAGGAAGCCAGCTGCCCGAACATCCACGAATGCTTCGGCCATGGCACCGCCACCTTCATGATCCTCGGCGAGGTCTGCACCCGCCGCTGCTCGTTCTGCGACGTGGCCCATGGCCGCCCGAAGCCGCCGGATGCCAACGAACCGGCCAGCCTCGGCCAGACCGTGGCCGACATGGGCCTGAAGTACGTGGTGGTGACCAGCGTCGACCGCGATGACCTGCGTGACGGCGGTGCCCAGCACTTCGTCGACTGCATCACCGCCATCCGCGAAAAGTCGCCGGGTACCCGCATCGAAGTGCTGACCCCGGACTTCCGTGGCAAGGGCCGCATGGAGCGCGCGCTGGAGATCCTGGCGCAGAACCCGCCGGATGTGTTCAACCACAACATCGAGACCGTGCCGGACCTGTACCGCAACGTGCGCCCGGGTGCGGACTACCAGTGGTCGCTGAACCTGCTGAAGAACTTCAAGGCACAGCACCCGGACGTGCCGACCAAGAGCGGCATCATGCTGGGCCTGGGCGAAGACTTCGAACAGATCAAGGCCACCATGCGCGACCTGCGCGCGCACGATGTGGACATGATCACCATCGGCCAGTACCTGCAGCCGACCGCGCATCACCACCCGGTACTGAAGTACTGGACCCCCGAGGACTACAAGGCGCTGGAAGACTACGGCTACGCGCTGGGCTTCAGCCACGTGGCGTCCGGCCCGATGGTGCGCTCGTCGTACCACGCTGACGTGCAGGCCAAGGGCGCCGGCATCTCCTGAGGCGGGTGCGGACCGTTGGTCCGCATACCTCTGCCTGCCGCAGAGCCGAGCCCATGCTCGGCTGCTTGCTGCCGGCCAGCCGAGCATGGGCTCGGCTCTGCATGCATTCACAATTTGCTACACCGGCCCGGCTAGGCTGGTTTTCCACCGAGCGCGGCCGGATGACAAACCCGGCAACTTTCGGCACTGTCGTGGTGTCTGAACACCCTGCAGTCTCCCCCTTGGCAAGGCGCCTTCGAGCACGTCAATGAAATTCAAAGCCCCCGCATTCCTGATGGCCCTGGCGCTGGTCGCGCCGCTGGCGCTGGCGGCCAAGGCCGACTCGCCCGCATTGCCCGCGGCGGCCACCGCCGATCAGGTGACCACCTCCAAGCTGGTGTACGGCCTGTTGTCCGACAGCCGCTACGCCTACCGCCCGCGCGCGCTGGACGAGGCCACCTCCAAGGACGTGTTCAAGCGCTACCTGGAGACCCTGGACGGCGGCAAGCAGTACTTCACCCAGGCCGACGTGGCGCGCTTCGCGCCGTTCGAAGCCAACATCTCTTCGGCCATCCGTGGCGGCGAGCTGGAGCCGGCGTTCCAGGTGTTCGCGGTCTACAAGCAGCGCGTCGGCGAGCGCGTGGCCTATGCGCGCAAGCTGCTCAAGCAGGAGCCGGACTTCACCACCGACGAGCGCTTCGAATACGACCGCAAGAAGGTTCCGTGGGCGGCCAGCAGTGCCGAACTGGATGAGCTGTGGCGCAAGTCGGTGAAGAACGACTGGCTGCGCCTGAAGCTGGCCGGCAAGAAGCCGGACGACATCCGCAAGACGCTGGACAAGCGCTACGCGACGCTGGAGAAGTCGGTCAACGAGCTGAAGGGCGAAGACGTCTTCCAGTTCTTCATGAACGCCTACACCAGCGCGGTTGATCCGCACACCGACTACTTCACCCCGCGCACCGCCGAGAACTTCAACCAGGCGATGTCGCTGTCGCTGGAAGGCATCGGTGCGCAGCTGCAGCGGCAGGACGACATGGTGGTGATCCGCGAGATCATCGCCGGTGGTCCGGCCGCAGTGGACGGCACCCTGAAGCCGGGGGACCGCATCGTTGGCGTTGGCCAGGGCAAGTCCGGCCTGGTCGAGGATGTGATCGGCTGGCGCATCGACGACGTCGTGGCCAAGATCCGCGGTGCCAAGGATACCCAGGTCAAGCTGGAATTCATCCCGGCCGCCGAGGGCGTGGACGGCAAGCACCACACGCTGGTCCTGACCCGCCAGAAGGTGCGCCTGGCCGAACAGGCCGCCAAGGGCGAGACCATGAGCATCCCGGCCGCCAACGGCGAACCGGCGCGCAGGATCGGCGTGATCAAGCTGCCGACCTTCTACCAGGACTTCGAAGGCCGTCGCCGCAATGCCGCTGACTACGCCTCGGCCACCCGCGACGTCGCCAAGCTGCTGGCCGGCTTCAAGAACGACAAGCTGGATGGCGTGGTGCTGGACCTGCGCAACAACGGGGGGGGCTCGCTGGATGAAGCGATCGAACTGACCGGCCTGTTCATTGAACAGGGCCCGGTGGTGCAGGTGCGCGAGTCCGGTGGCCGCGTTACCGTCAACAGCGACCGCAACCAGGGCGTGGCGTGGGATGGCCCGCTGGCGGTGCTGATCAACCGCGGTTCGGCCTCGGCCTCGGAGATCTTCGCCGGTGCCATCCAGGACTACGGCCGTGGCCTGGTGATCGGTGAAACCAGCTTCGGCAAGGGCACCGTGCAGAACATCGTCGACCTCGATCGCTGGCCGAGCGGCGAGACCCAGCGCTTCGGCCAGGTCAAGCTGACCATCGCCCAGTTCTTCCGCATCAGCGGCAGCAGCACCCAGCACAAGGGTGTGGTGCCGGACCTGGCCTTCCCGGCCAGCGTCGATGCCACCGAATTCGGCGAAAGCACCTACGACAACGCCCTGCCGTGGACCCGCATCGCCGCCGTGCCGCACACCCAGTACGGCAACTTCGCGCCGCTGCTGCCGAAGCTGGAGACCCGCCACGACGCGCGCATCGCCACTGACAAGGAATTCCAGTGGTGGAACGAGGACGTGGAGCAGTTCCGCACCGAGGCCGCGAAGAAGTACATCTCGCTCAACGAGGCGACCCGTCGTGCCGAGCGCGAGCGCCAGGACGCCCAGCGCAAGGAGCGCCAGGTGCAGCGCAAGGAACTGGGCCTGGCCCTGGACCCGCTGGCCGACGACAGCAGCGACGATGGCCTGACCGGCAACGAGCGCGACATCGTCAAGGATGCCGCCCGTGAGAAGGCCGCTGAAAAGCGTCCGGACCCGCTGCTGCGCGAGTCGGCCTCGATCCTCGCTGACGCGGTCAATCTGCTGGCCAATGACCGCCCGCTGTCGGCCCAAGTGCTGCCGCAGTCCACCGGCGCGGGGCGCTGGGCGGACTGAGCCGGCCACGGCATGTGACACCTCAGGGGCCGGCATTGCCGGCCCCTCGTCGTAAAAGGGGACGGAGGGAATTAAGTCGTTTGTGGCACAAACGACTTAATTCCCTCCGTCCCCTTTTTCGTGCATGAACCGGGAGCAACGTGGGAGGGTATGTCGACCTGCCGCACACGGGGGTGGGACTACCCTTGGTGCTTCCGTTCTCGCAGGAGTACCCATGCGGGCCTCCCGTCTTTCCAGCGCCGCCGTAGCGCTCACCAGCGCCCTGATCCTCTCGGCCTGCGGTGGCCGTGCCGCCGACAGCACCGTGTTGCGCGAGTCCTTCGATTCCGGCGATACCTTCTCGCGCACGGTCGATGGGCGCCCGGGCGAAGCCTGCGAAGCGGCGCGCCGCACGCTGCTCAGCCAGGGCTATGCCATCGCCCGTTCCGACGATGCACAGGTGGAAGGCAACAAGAACTTCCAGCCGCGCGAGGATGACCATGAGCAGCTGGTGCTGCGCATCTCCTGCGCCCCGCGTGGCGGCCAGACGCTGGTGTTCGTCAGCGCAGTGCAGGATCGCTACGCGCTGAAGAAGAGCCCGACCTCGGCCAGTGTCGGTGTGGGAGCGCTGGGTTCGGTATCGCTGCCCTTCGGCAGCAACGACGACTCGCTGGTGAAGGTGGCCAGCAGCACGGTCACCGATGCCGAGTTCTATCGTCGCTTCTTCCAGCGCCTGCAGCAGTACCTGCCGGCCGCGGCGGGCAAGCCGTCGCCATCGCCGGCAGCGGCACCGGAGCC
The DNA here is from genome assembly GCF_059370155.1 of Stenotrophomonas sp. YJH_SMC_73. Taxonomy (NCBI): domain Bacteria; kingdom Pseudomonadati; phylum Pseudomonadota; class Gammaproteobacteria; order Lysobacterales; family Lysobacteraceae; genus Stenotrophomonas; species Stenotrophomonas sp. YJH_SMC_73. The sequence goes on from NZ_JCAFTJ010000001.1 coordinate 298,960, forward strand.
CGCACCCGCACCGGCGGTCACGGACCAGGGCTGAGCGTGCGCGGCAGGTGGCTGATTGCAGCCCTGCTGCTGGCGCCCGCGTGGGTCGTCGCAGCGCCATCCCCGGACTGTACGCAGGGCCTGCTGCAGCGGTTGGGGTGGCGCTTCGAGGATGCCGAGCTGCGTGCACCGCAGGTACACAAGGGCCCGGTGTGTACGCGTTCCTCGCTCGCCGCGGCACAGGCAGCGGGTGACCTGCGCGTACGCTGGCCGGCGGATCTGCCTGCAGGCGAACGACAGGCACTGCTGCAGCAGCTGCTGGAAGACCCTGCTACGGTCTGCGCCTATGCCTTCGAGCTGGGGGCGGCCACGCGGCGCGCGACCTCGGCATTGCAGGGCAATGCCACGTTCCGTTTCTCCGGCCCGCAACTGGGCTGGATCGGCTTTGGTCTGCGCGGCGCGCCGGCACAGGGCTGGCAGCGTACGCGCAGTTTCGGCCGTGGCTTCGTGCCCAGTGCGGGCAACAGCCATGCGCTGCAGGCGTTCTACAGCGGTGCCGTGCGCGCCGAGTGCGGTGTCGGCCGCCAGGTCGCGCAGCTGGCCACCCAGCGCGAGCTGTATGGCGATGCTGCGTTCGATACAGAGTTCGCAGCGGATGAACTGTCGATCGGCACCTTCCTCGCGCTGCACGCCACCGACAGCATCCTGCTTGGCGCGCACGCGGGCGAGTTCTTCGCCGATGGCAAGGCGGTGCGCACCTCGGCGATGGGGCGGCAGGCGTTCGTGGGTGTGCCCGGCTTCATCGAACATGTGTACGACAACGGTACGCTGGATGACCTGAGCAACCAGGCCGAGAACTTCGTGGTCGTCACTGTGGGCGAGGGCGCTGCGCAGGCCCTGGCGCAGCACGGCGGCCTGGCCTGGTACGACCAGCGCAATGCCGAACTCTGGAAACTGGCGCAGGACATCCCGCGCATCGGCCAGCGCTACTTCGAGCGCCTGCTGTTCGAGCGCGATCCGCAGTTGCGCGCACGGCTGGCGCCGCGCTACCACGACACGCTCGCGCGCATGGACCAGCTGCTGGACGATCCGTTCTACCAGCAGTTCGTGATCTATGTGCATCCACGCGGTATACGTCCCATCGGCTACCACGTCGCCCGCCTGCTCGATCGCAACCCGCGAACCCCGTTTTCAATCGACCTGGCGGTGCACAATCTGCATACCACGCTCTACCGGCGTTGGCGCGAGGCGCAGCTGCGCCACTGCGCGGCTACCGGCAGGCCAGGCAGCCTGACCCTAGACCCCAACTGAAGGTGAAACAATGGATATTGCAATGATCGGCCTCGGCCGCATGGGCGCCAACATGGCCCAGCGCCTGCATCGCGGCGGCCACCGCGTGGTCGGCTACGACCCGGGCGAAGGCGCCCGCCAGCGCGCCGCCGAGGCCGGCCTGGAGGTGGTTGATTCGCTGGCCGCCGCCGTGGCCGCGCTGCCGGTGCCGCGCGTGGTGTGGCTGATGGTACCGGCCGGCGAAACCGTCGACCAGACGCTGGGCCAGCTGACCCCGCACCTGGCCGAGGGTGACATCGTCATCGACGGCGGCAACTCCAACTACCAGGACTCGATCCGCCGCGCCAAGGCGCTGGCCGAGGATGATCTGGGCTACGTCGACTGCGGCACCAGCGGTGGCGTGTGGGGCCTGCAGGAAGGCTACAGCCTGATGGTCGGTGGCGAAGCGTCGGTGGTGGAGCAGATCGCACCGTTGCTGCGCACGCTGGCCCCGGCCGAAGATCGTGGCTGGGGGCGCGTCGGCCCGTCCGGTGCCGGCCACTTCACCAAGATGGTCCACAACGGCATCGAGTACGGAATGATGCAGGCCTATGCCGAAGGCTTCGCGCTGATGGAGCGCAAGCAGGAGATGGAACTGGACCTGGCGCAGGTGGCCGAGGTGTGGCGCCACGGCAGCGTGGTGCGTTCGTGGCTGCTGGACCTGAGCACGGAAGCCCTCAAGCGCAATCCTTCGCTGGATGGCATTGCCCCGTACGTGGAGGATTCCGGCGAAGGCCGCTGGACCGTGGCCGAAGCCATCGCGCTGGATGTGCCGGCGCCGGTGATTACGCTGTCGCTGCTGGAACGCCTGCGCTCGCGCGAATCGAATTCGTTCACCGACCGCCTGCTGTCGGCGATGCGCAATGAATTCGGTGGCCACGCGATCAAGAAATCGTAAGCACGAAGCCGGGGTCGGATCCCTTTCCGTAGGAAAGGGCTCTGACCCCATGCAGGCAGTCGAGCATGGCTCGACTCTGCAAAAGCCGTCTCCGATGGCTTCCACGTCGATGTGTCGACCAAGGTCGACACCTACCGTCGGGCGCGGGACTCTGTCGAAGGCGGGGTGGGTCCGGCTCCCGCAACCGGACCCATCCTGCCATCTCACGGATTGCCGGTTTTTGCCGTTGCTGTTGAGGTTGCCGGCCAGCGGCCGGCACTACCACGGGTGCAGGGCGAAGCCCTGCCGATCACCCCAACGCGATCCGCCGCCCTTCGCGCGCGCTGTCCATGCCGGCCTGCAGCAACCGCATCAGCTGCAGCGCCTGCACCGGGCTGACCGTGGCTTCGCCCTCGCCGTGCATCGCCGCCGCGAACTGCGCATACAACCGGCGATAGTCGCCGGGCAGGTTGTCGACGGTGCTGCGTTGCACGTTGTCTTCGGTATCGCAGCGCACCAGCTCACCATGCCGCGGATCGATGCCCCAGCCTGGTGCGCCCGGCGCCACGCCGCGGCGCAGCTGCGCCTCCTGCACGTCCAGGCCGTGCTTGATCCAGCTGGCGGCGCTGCCATGCACACTGAAGTGCGGCGTCTGCGCTGCCACCAGGGAACCGGCGTGGACGATCGCCCGATGCCGTGGGTAGTGAAGTATTGCGTGGAAGTAATCGATGCCGCCGCCACCTTCGCGCTGCACGGCCAGGTCGGCATCGATTGCCTCGGGCCAGCCGAACAGCACCAGCATCTGGTCCAGCAGGTGCGGACCGAGGTCGTACCACAGGCCACTGCCGGGCCCGCCCTGTTCGCGCCAGCGGTCGCGCACCTGCGGACGGTAACGGTCGAAGTGCGCGTGGCACTCGGCCACGTCGCCCAAGCTGCCTTCGGCCAGCAGCGACTGCAGGGTGAGGAAGTCGGCATCGAAACGCCGGTTCTGGAACACGGTGGCGATGCGCCCGGCATCGCGTGCCGCAGCCAGCACCGTTTCCGCTTCGGCCACATCCAGCGCGAACGGCTTGTCGACCAGCACATGCTTGCCTGCCGCCAGCGCCGCGATGGCCAGTGGCGCGTGCTGTTCGTTCGGCGTGGCGATCACTACGGCATCCACGGCCGGATCATCGAATACCTGCTGCGGCGTGGCACGCACGTGCACATCGCTGAACGTCCGCAGCAGGGTGTCGCGTTGTGAACTGACGATGCTGTGCAGCGCCAGCCCGGGGGTGTGCTGGATCAGCGGTGCATGGAAGACGCGGCCGGCGAGGCCGTAGCCGATCAGGGCCAGTTGCAGGTCGGGGCGCATGGCAGGGCTCCGGCAGTGGGAAGGGCAGGGTAAACGACGGGTGCTGGCCGTCCAAAACTGAACGGTTGCCATTGGAAACGTTTCGATTCACGGCGGCATGACCGCAACGCCACGCCTGCTCTACGGTGGGTTGTCCAGACTGGCAGCACATTCCGAAGGAGTACGACACGATGAGCAATACCACCCGCACGCTGATTGCTTCCGCCCTGACCCTGGGCCTGGCGCTGTCCTCCTCGGCCGCATTCGCCAAGGACCCGGCCGCGAAGAGCCCGCCGACCAGCACCCATCCGACGACCCATGCTGATCGTCACGACTCCAATGAGCCGGTGACCGATACCTGGATCACCACCAAGGTGAAGGCCGATCTGCTGGCCAGCAGCAACGTTCCGGGCACCGAGATCAAGGTGGAAACCGTGAACGGCGTGGTCAGCCTGAGCGGTGCCGTCGCTACGCAGGCGGAGAAGGACAAGGCGGTCAACACCGCCAAGGGCATCAAGGGCGTGACCCGCGTCGATGCCGCCGCGCTTAAGGTCAGCGCCGCTGCCAAGCGCTGAGCATCCACCGACCGTTGAACAGGGTGGGCGCCCCGAAGGGGGCGCCCACTCGCGTATGGGGCCGGCTGCGGGGGCCCGTTCAGCCTGCCGCGCTTTGGACTCCAGAGTTGTGATTGCCTGCGCTATATTGCCGGTTCCGCCGCAGCCGGGCTCGTCCCGGGTCCCGCTCCGCGGCCGTGCTGACGAGGAACTATGGCGCTGGTTTTCAGTTACGACATCTGGGACCGCTGGCGGTTGCCGGCCCTGGCGCTGGCGGCTGCCGCGATCATCGTGGTGCCGTGGTTGACCCTGCGCAAACTGCAGCAGGACAGCGAAGAGGCGATGGCCTGGGTCAACCACACCCAGTCCGTTGGCGTGGCGCTGCAACAGCTGCAGGCCGATGTGCGCGACGTCGAATCCGCCGCGCTGACCCTGTCCAAGGGCGTGGATGCGCCCGGCCTGCGCGAGCGGATGGCCAAGGCCAACGATATCCCCGGGCGCCTGGCCGAACTGGGCCGGATGACGCGCGACAATCCCGATCAGCTGATCCGCATTGGTCGGATCGAATCGATGCTCGAAGGCCGCATGGCGCTTGCCCGCGAGCTGGCCCGGTCCGAACCGAACTCCGACCAGCGTGAGCTGGTGCAGGACCTGAGCACGCGTTATCCGATCCGTGGCCTGGTGGAGGAGCTGCAGGCCAGCGAGCAGAATCTGCTGGCACTGCGCGCCCAGCAGGCCGCGCGCCAGCGCAAGCAGACCGAACTGGTGTCGTGGAGTTCGCTGGCGATCCAGCTGGCCCTGCTCGGCCTGGTGCTGTGGCTGCTGCAGCGGCAGATCGGCCGCCGCCTGCATGCGGAACGGCAATCGCTGCGCTCGGCCGCACGCGCGGCGTCGGTGCTGCAGACCGTGCGCGAACCGATCGTGCTGCTCGACCGCGACCTGCGCGTGCAGCTGCACAACCCGGCGTTCGCCGAACTGTATGACCTGCAGGACGAGCGCGCCGATGGCCTGCTGCTGGAAAACATCGGCGACGGCGCCTGGCGGGATCCGGTGGTGCGCCAGCGCCTGGCCGATGTGCTGTCGCGTGGCCGCGAACTCTGGGACTTCGAGCATGAGCAGCGTACCGCCGTTGGCATGGTGCGCTATATGCTGCTCAACGCACGGCGCATGCCGCTGCCCGACACCGATGACGAAGTGGTGCTGCTGACCATCAGCGACGTCACCATGCAGCGCGCAGTGCAGCTGCGCGTGGAAGAGCTGAACCGCCAGCTGGAGGGCAAGGTCGCGCAGGTGTCCGAGGTCAACCGCGAGCTGGAAGCCTTCAGCTACTCGGTTTCGCATGACCTGCGTGCGCCGCTTCGCCACGTGGCCGGATTCTCCGACAAGCTGTCGCGCCACCTCGGCGACGCCGCCGATGACAAGAGCCGGCATTACCTGGAGGTGATCTCCAGTTCGGCCCGGCGCATGGCGGCGCTGATCGACGACCTGCTGGTCTATTCGCGGCTGGGCCGCGCGGCGATGCGCCAGCAGGCGGTGGACATGCAGTCGCTGGTGGCCGATACCCGCGCCATGCTCGATGCCAACCTGCAGGCCGAGGCCGAGAACAGCGGCCATGCGCACCACGTGGAGTGGAGCATCGCGCCGCTGCCGATCGTGGTGGGCGACGAGAACATGATCCGCCAGGTCTGGCTGAACCTGCTCGGCAACGCGGTGAAGTACTCGGGCAACCGCGAGCCGGCGAAGATCCGCGTGGACTACCAGCCGCAGCCCGATGGCGGCCATCAGTTCACGGTCAGCGACAATGGTGCAGGCTTTGACATGGCCTACGCCGGCAAGCTGTTTGGTGTATTCCAGCGCCTGCACAAGGCCAGCGACTACCCGGGTACCGGCATCGGCCTGGCCAGCGTGCGCCGCGTGCTGACCCGCCATGGCGGCCGTATCTGGGCCGAGGCCGAACCGGACGTCGGCGCCACCTTCCACTTCTACCTGCCTCCCGCGATCGACGCGGACAAACAAGGGCCTTCTGCATGACCACTCTGCGCACCATTCTTCTCGCCGAAGACAGCCCGGCGGATGCCGAAATGGCGATCGATGCCCTGGAAGAGGCGCGTCTGGCCAATCCCATCGTGCACGTCGAAGACGGCGTGGAAGTGATGGACTACCTGCTGCGCCGCGGCGCCTTCGCCAATCGCGAGGAAGGCCTGCCGGCGGTGCTGCTGCTGGACATCAAGATGCCGCGCATGGATGGCCTCGAAGTGCTTCGGCAGATCCGCGAGCACGAAGAACTCAAGCGCCTGCCGGTGGTGATCCTGTCGTCCTCGCGCGAGGAAAGCGATCTGGCCCGCAGCTGGGACATGGGCGTGAACGCCTACGTGGTCAAGCCGGTGGACGTGGACCAGTTCTTCGGCGCGGTGCAGACCCTGGGCAAGTTCTGGGCGTTGATCAACCAGGCACCGGAACTCGAGTGAGCCCATGCCCCTGACCGGTCCCGCCCTGGGGGCGCTGCGCATCCTGCTGGTGGAAGACTCACCAGAGGATGCCGAGCTGATGTCCGAACAGATGCTCGACGCGGGCCTGGACGCCCGCTTCGAGCGTGTCGAGAGCGAGGCGGAACTGCGCCAGGCACTGGCTGCGTTCCAGCCGGACATCGTGCTGTCCGACCTGAGCATGCCGGGGTTCTCCGGTGATGACGCGCTGCGCATCGTGCGCGAGACCTCGCCGGACGTGCCCTTCATCTTCGTCTCCGGCACGATGGGTGAGGAGAACGCGGTGGCGGCGCTGCAGAAGGGCGCCAATGACTACATCATCAAGCACCTGCCGGCGCGCCTGCCGTCGGCGGTGGCGCGTGCGATCCGCGATGCACGCAGCGCGGTGGAGCGTGCACGGGTGGAAACCGAGCTGATGCGCGCGCAGCGCCTGGAAAGCCTGTCGCTGCTTGCTGCCGGCCTCAGCCATGACCTGCGCAACATCCTGCAGCCATTGCTGATCATGCCGGACCTGCTGAAGGCGCGCACCGAGGATCCGCAGCTGCACCACCTGGCCGATGTCATCGCCGAGTGCGGTCGCCGTGGCCATGAGATGGCCGAATCGATGCTGTCGTTTGTGCGCGGTTCGCGCAAGCCGAGCGAGCGCATCGAGATCGATGGCCTGTTCGATGCGGTTGCACTGCTGTTGCGCAGCAACGTGCCCGATGCCGTGCGCCTGGAACTGCAGGTGCAGGACGAAGGCCTGGTGGTCGATGCCAACTACACCGAGCTGCAGCAGGTGATGTTGAACCTGGCGCTCAACGCGATCCAGGCGATGCCCAACGGCGGTCGCCTGAGCCTGACCGCCAGCCATGCCGGCCAGCGCGATGGCGTGGACTGGATGCGGATCTGCGTGGCCGATGAAGGCATCGGCATGGATGCAGACACGCTGTCGCACCTGTTCAATCCGTTCTTCACCACCAAGGCCGACGGCACCGGCCTGGGCCTGATTTCCTGCAAGCGCATCGTCGAAGGTGCCGGCGGCAGCATCCATGTCAGCAGCCAGCCGGGGCAGGGCACCTGCTTCGAACTGCACTTGCCGATGCACGAAGCCAGCGACGGCAGTGAGCCGATCGAGCAGCTGGTGGCCCTGGGCAGTGGCCAGTCGATCCTGGTGGTCGATGGCGAGGCCACGCGCCTGTCGTTGCTCGGCAATGCGCTGTCAAGCCAGGGATATCAGCTGCAGCTGGCCTCCGATGGCCCGGCGGCGCTGCGCTGGATGCAGCAGGAGGCAATGCCGGCGCTGGTGATTGCCGACGCCGGCTCGAAGTTGTTGCCGGCCAGCCAGCTGCTGGGCGAGATGGCCACGCTGGGCTATCGCGGCCCGGCGCTGGTGCTGGAAGACGCAGCGGTGGAGGTGGCGGCCGATGCATTTCCCGCTGGCGTGCAGGTGCACGTGCTGCGCAAGCCGCTGCAGATGCAGCAGGTGTTCCGCGCGGTGTCCGAAGCGCTGGGCTGATGTCGCGGTAGTGCCGGCCGCTGGCCGGCATCCCTGTGTGGTGGGATCAACGCGGTTGCCGGCCAGCGGCCGGCACTACCGTCCGTTGGTTTCCCAGGGGAAGCGCGGCAGGGCGTCCACTGCCTGTTCCAGCCGCCGCGACCAGTTCTGGTGGATGTCCGCATACAGCGTGGAATCCGCACCCAGCCGCAGCTGCTGGCCGATGCGCAGTTCGCCGTCGCGCAGCAGCGCCAGGTCGATCGGCAGGCCCACTGACAGGTTGGAACGGATGGTGGAGTCCAACGAGACGATCGCCGTGCGTGCGGCATCCTCCAGGCGCGTGGCCGGGCTGAGGATGCGGTCGAGGATCGGCTTGCCGTACTTGGATTCACCGATCTGCAGGTAGGGCGTCTCCGGCGAGGCGGCGATGGCGTTGCCGAGCGGATAGATCATGTACAGCCCGGGGCGCTCGCCGGCGATCTGCCCGCCGAAGATCAGCGTGGCCTGGGTATTGACCCCATCGTGGCCATGTTCGCTGTGGTTGGTGTGCACCTGGCTGTCCACCAGCAGCTGGCCGACGTACTCGGCGGCTTCGAACAGGTGGGGCATGTCGCGCAGGTTGGGCACGCGCCGCTCTGCGGCGTCGCGGCCCAGACGCGACACCAGCAGCTGGGTGGTGGCCAGGTTGCCAGCCGCCATCAGCACGTAGGCTGCCTGGCCGGGATACTCGAACACGTGCAGCTTGCGGTGCACGCGCACATCGTCCAGCGAGGCATTGGTCCGGGTGTCGGCAGCGAAGACCAGGCCCTCGTCCACCTCGATTCCAACGCAATAGGTCATGTCGGTGCCCTATCATGTGCATCCCGGATTGTAGGCAGGCCGCCGTGACGACGGCATGTCCACGCCCCCATTGCTGCCACCTGAACCGCATGACGACCGTGCTCCTGAGCCTGGGCAGCAATGTCCAGCCCCGCCGCTACCTCCACGCCGCGGTGGCGGCCCTGCGCGAGCGCTTCGGCGCGCTGCAGGTATCGCCGGCCTACCGTACCGCCGCGGTCGGCTTCGATGGCCCGGCCTTCCTCAACAATGCGGTGGCGATCGAGACCGATCTGCCGCTGCAGGAGCTGGACGACTGGCTGCACGCGCTGGAAGACGCGCACGGTCGCGACCGCAGCGGGCCGCGCTTCTCCGACCGGACCCTGGACATCGACGTGGTGTTCTATGGCGACCTGGTGCTGGAAGGCCCGGGGCACCTGCGCATCCCGCGGCCGGAGCTGAAGCACGCGTTCGTGCTGAAGCCGCTGGCCGACATCGCGCCGGGCTTCATCGACCCGGTCAGCGGGCAGGACCTGGCCACGCTGTGGCGCGCGCACCCGCAGTTTGGCGAGGCGTTCGAGGTGGTGGATCTGGAGTGACGGGGTCAGATCCCTTTTCCCGCCGGGAAAAGGGATCTGACCCCGTTGTGGACCCCGGCAACCTTTCAGCTGACCGTACGCCCGCCATCCACGCGCAGGGTGTGGCCGGTGACGAAGCTGGCCTCGGCCACCAGCCAGTACACCGCCTCGGCGATCTCCTCGACGGTGCCGATCCGCGCCAAAGGCGTGCGTGCCAGCAGCGCCTCGCGGGCGAAATCATCCTTGTCCTGTTCCGGCCACAGGATCGCACCCGGCGCTACTGCATTGACCCGCACCTTCGGCGCCAGCTCCAGCGCCAGCGCGCGCGTTGCCATCTCCAGCGCGGCCTTGGCCATGGTGTAGGCGATGTGGTCACGCATCGGGTCGGTGCCGTGCAGGTCGGTGAGGTTGACGATGCAGCCCTGCTGGCGGCGCAGGTAGGGCGCTGCCGCCTGTGACAGCAGCAGCGGCGCGCGTGCATTGACCGCATACAGCGCGTCCATCGCCTCGGCGGTGACCTGGCCGAGCGGGGTGGGGAAGAAGTTGGAGGCGTTGTTGACCAGCGCGTCCAGGCGGCCGAAGTGGGTGACGGCCTGTTCGACCAGATCGGCCAGGGCGTCGGCGTCACGCAGGTCGGCCTGCAGGGCCAGCACGCTGCCCGGGCGCACGTTGTCGAAATCGAACGCAGCCTGCTGCAGCTCGGCGCTGGAGGTGTTTGCGTGCAGCACCACCGACCAGCCACAGGCGTGGAACTGGCGGGCGATGGCCGCACCGATCCGGCGCGCGCTGCCGGTGATCAGGACCACGGGGTGGGTATCGCTCATCGAGGGTCCTCCAAGGCTCGGCTATCCTGTGCACCATTGTCACCGCATTCGAAGACGCCATGCAGCCCACCTTCCCCCTGCCCGAAGCCGATGCCCTGGCCCACAGCGACCAGCTGGCCGCTGCCCTGCGCGCCGAAATCCTTGCGCAGGGCGGGGCAATGCCGTTCTCCCGCTTCATGGAGCTGTGCCTGTACACCCCCGGCTGGGGCTATTACAGCGCCGGCGCCAGCAAATTCGGCGGCAGTGGCGACTTCACCACCGCGCCCGAGCTCGGCAGCCTGTTCGCCGGCAGCGTGGCCAACGCGCTGGCGCCGGTGTTCGCCCAGCTGGGTACGCAGGCGCGGATGCTGGAACTGGGCGGTGGTACCGGCGCCTTCGCCGAAGCGGTGCTGCTGCGCCTGGCCGAGCTGGACGCGCTGCCGTCGCGCTACGCCATCCTCGAACCCAGCGCCGACCTGCGCGAGCGCCAGCAACAGCGCCTGCAGCAGAACCTGCCGGCCGAGCTGGCCGCACGCGTGGACTGGGTCGATCGCCCGTTCGAAGAGGACTGGGAGGGCGTGGTGTTTGCCAACGAAGTGATCGACGCGCTGCCGACGCCGCGCTTCCTGATCCGGGATGGCGAGGTCTACGAGGAAACCGTGGAACTGGACGCCGAAGGCAACTTCATCCGTGGTGCGCAGCCGGCCGACATCCTGCTCAACGGTGCGGTGCGCCACATCGAGCGCTACCTGGAGCGCCCCTTCGCCGAGGGCTACCGTTCCGAGGTGCTGCCGCAGCTGCCGTACTGGTTGCAGGCGGTGGCGGGCGGCCTGCAGCGCGGTGCGATGCTGTTCATCGACTACGGTTACAACCGTGGCGAGTTCTACCAGCACGACCGCGATGAGGGCACCGTACGCGCGTTCTACCGCCACCACGTGCACAACGACGTGCACCGCTGGCCGGGGCTGCAGGACATCACCGCGTCGGTGGATTTCACCGCGATGGCCGAGGCCGGCATGCACGGCGGTTTCGAGCTGGCGGGCTACTGCAGCCAGGCCAGCTTCCTGCTCGGCAACGGCCTGGACCAGGTGCTGTCGCTGGCCGAGGAGCGCACCGATGAAGTCGGCCGCATCCAGCTGCGCGACCAGGTGAAGAAGCTGACCCTGCCGACCGAGATGGGGGAGCGCTTCCAGGCGATCGGCCTGCAGCGCGGCGTCGACTTCGAGCCCGCCTTCGAGCTGGGTGACCTGAGCTGGCGCCTGTGAACGATGCGCTGCCGCTGATCAAGCCACTGCGGCGGCCGCGGCTGTGGACCGCACTGTGGTTCAGCGCGGTGTTGCTGGTGATCGTGGTCTGCCTGATCCCACCGCCACCGATTCCGTTGCCGGAAAACGGCGACAAGGGTGAGCACTTCCTCGCCTATTTCATCCTGGCTGGCAGCGCGGTACAGCTGTTCCGGCACGGACGTCCGCTGCTGTGTGTGGGCGTGGGCCTGGTGCTGATGGGGATCGGCATCGAGTTCGCGCAGGGCGCATTGACCGATGACCGCATGGCCGATCCGATGGACGCGCTGGCCAACACGATCGGCGTGCTGGCCGGCCTGGCTACGGCACTGACCCCGCTGCGCGATCTGCTGCTGCGCTGGCGCGGGTAAAGTTCCTGTAGAGCCGAGCCCATGCTCGGCTTCCTCCCAAAGGCAGCCGAGCATGGGCTCGGCTCTACAGTAGATCCACGCCATGCGTGGATCGATCTCCCAAAGGCAGCCGAGCATGGGCTCGGCTCTACAGTAGATCCACGCCATGCGTGGATCGATTGCGCCAGGACAGGCTTGGGGTCACTTCCCCAGCGTGACCTCATCCAGCACCCACATCGCCGGGCGCGTGTCGCCGGTGAAGTTGATGCACAGGTCACCGGTGCCCTGGGAGCCCTTCGGCAGCGTCGCACGCAGCGTCACGAAGCCATCGGCATCCGGCGTGGCCGGCAGCGGCACTTCGGCCAGCACCTTGCCGCTGCAGTCGCCGCGACGCACCAGCATCTCGCCATGCGCACGCTTGGCCTTCTCGAAGCGACGCTTGGGCTCGTCGTGGGCCAGCTGGAAGTAGTACGGAATACGCCCCGCGCGGACTTCCACGCTGCCGATGCCGTCCAGCTGTGCCTGTGGCCAGCGCCAGCATGGCTGGAAGATGTCCACGTTGAACACTGCGCGGTTTCCCTCGCGCGGGCCATCGTCTTCCAGGCGCAGCACCAGCCCCTTCTTGCCTACGCAGCTGAGCAGTTCGTCACTGCGGCGGCTGAGCAGCGATTGCGCACTGAAGTCCGCGACCGTCGGCTTCGCCGCCAGCATCTGGCCCTGGTAGAACGCGGCGGCCTGCACCGTGGTCGGCAGCGTACTGGTCAGCGGCTGCCGGTACAGCGGCGACTGCGCCGTCACCGGCTGGCCATCGGTGCTGTAGCGCACTTCATAGCCCAGCGGGTTGGCCAGCGACACGGTCACCGTGTTGGCGGCGCGGTTGTCGGTGTAGTCCACGCCCACTTCGAACGGGGTCTGCGCGTAGGCCAGGCCCCAGGCGCGGTAGCGTTGCAGCTGCGCGGGCAGGCGCGCGAGGAAATCGCGGAAGTCGCGATGTTCCGGCGTGCTCCAGCCGGTCTCGGCCACCGCGGCCAGGCGCGGGAACAGGTTGTGCTGCAGGCGCGCATAGGTGCGCGTGTGTTCGGTGAACATGTTGGCCTGCAGGCCGAGGATGTGCCCGCGCTTGTCAGCGGCCAGCTCGGCCGGCACGGGCTCGAAGTTGTACAGCTTGCCGAGGTTGACCTGGGCCGGGCGGCCCGGCGGTTCGTTCGGCGAGGCCGTCTGCAGGTAATCCAGATAGAGGTAGCCCACGGGCGACATGACCACGTCATGGCCAGCACTGGCCGCGGCCAGGCCACCTTCGGTGCCCTGCCAGGACATCACCGTGGCCTGCGGCGGCAGCCCGCCTTCGAGGATTTCATCCCAGCCGATCAGGCGCCGGTCGTGCTCCTCCAGGAAGGTCTCCAGGCGCTTGATGATGTGGCTCTGCATGGCCATTTCATCCTTGATGCCCAGCGCACGCATGCGCTGCTGGACCTGCCTGGAGGCTTCCCACTGGTCCTTGACCGCCTCGTCGCCGCCGACGTGCACGTACTTGGCCGGGAACAGTTCGATCACTTCCTCCAGTACGTTCTCGAGGAAGGTGACAGTACTGTCTTCCACGTTGAACAGGTTCGGGAACACGCCCCATTCGCTGATCGGCTTCAGCGGGGTATTGATCGAACCCAGTTCCGGGTATGCGGCAATCGCTGCGGTCGCGTGCCCCGGCACATCGATTTCCGGAATCACCTGGATATGCAGCTTCGCGGCATAGGCAATCACTTCGCGGATCTGGTCCTGCGTGTAGAAGCCGCAATACGGATGCTCCTTGCCAGTGACCGGATCGATGCCACCGTCGCCGGCCGGCAGGCGGCAGCTGCCCACTCCGGTCAGCTTCGGATAGCGCTTGATCTCCATGCGCCAACCCTGGTCATCGGTCAGGTGCCAATGGAAGGTGTTGAGCTTGTGCGCGGCCATTGCGTCGAGCACGCGCTTGATCTCGTCCAGGCTCTGGAAATGCCGCGCCGAGTCGAGCATGAAACCGCGCCAGCTGAAGCGTGGCGCGTCCTGGATCTGCACCGCTGGCAGCACGCCGTTGCTGCCGCCGGTGGCGAGCTGGGCGAGGGTGGTTGCGCCGTAGAACAGGCCGGTTTCGTTGCCGGCCTGTACCACTACGCCCTGTGCGGTGCTTTCCAGCGTGTAGCCCTCGCCGCTGTCGCGGAAGGTGGGCACGATCTGGAAGCGGATGCCACCGGTCCTGGCCGCCGCCTTGCCCTTGGCCAGCCCCAGGCGCGGGCCGCCACTGCGCGCCAGCAGGTCGGCGAACTGGCTGGCGACGCGCTGTGCGGCCTCGCCTTCGGCCTGCAGCACGGTATCGGCGCGCACGGTGATGCCGCTGCCCTGGCCAGGCTGCACATTGCTGGGGGCGGGAATCAGCATCAGGCTGCCGGCACGCAGCTGCGGGCCGGGTGCCTCAGCGGCCGGCATGGGGTCGGTGGCAAGTGCCGGCAGTGCCGGCAACAGGGCGAGCAGGCTGCCCAGCAGCACTGCGCTGCGCATCCGGGCGCGGGAAGGCTTGACCATCGGTACGACTCCTTGGAACGGTGCGATGAACGCTATACATGAAAAACGCCGGGCCCGGAATGACCCAGGCCCGGCGTGCGTGCACGACTCGGCGATGTTGCCGCCGCTGGATCAGTACTTGAAGCGGAAGTTGAGGTAGTACTGGCGACCGTTGCTGTAGAACGAGGTCGGGATGGCCGCGGTCTGGTAGTACTTGTAGGTCGGGTTGTTGAGGTTCAGGCCATCCAGGGTGATGCTCAGCCAGTCGGTGGCCTTGTAGCTCAGCGACGCCGACAGCGTGCCGAAGTCATCCTGGTAGTACGGATTGGTGCCCGACAGGCTGATCAGGAACGAGGAACGGCGGGTATAGCTGACGCGGGCGCCAAAGCGCTCGTTCTCGAAGTAGGCACCCACGTTGTAGGTGTTCTTCGAGGTGCCCAGCAGGTTGTGCGAGCCGTCCGACCAGGTGTGCGAGGTGGTGCCGTTGGCGTAGGTGTAATTGGCATTGACGCCGAAGTACTCGCCGATCGGCTGTTCGTAGGCCACTTCCACGCCGGTGACCTTGCCGTCCGCATTGATCGGGGTGGAGATCTGGTAGGTCTCAAGCTGGTTGGTCAGTTCGCTGTACAGCTGGCGCGAGACCACGTCGAAGGCGATGTAGTCCTTCAGGTTCATGTGGTACGCGCCCACCGACAGCAGGCCGCGCGGCATGAAGTACCACTCCAGGTTGGCGTCCAGGTTGGTCGACAGGGTCGGCTTGAGGTTCGGATTGCCACCGCCGCCGGTGCGGTTCAGGTCCGAACCGTACGAGGAGGCACCCAGTGCCGAGTAGTCCGGCAGGGTCTGGGTCTGCGAGGCGGCGACGCGCAGCACCAGCGAGTCGTCCAGGTCGAACTTGATGTTGGCGCTGGGCAATACGCGGTTGCGCTTGTTCTGGAAGGCCAGGCGCTCCCACATGCCGAACAGGCTGCTGACATCGGCATCGGCGGCCTTGCTGACGGCGTTGTAGGTGTCGATGTCCTGCTTGATGTTGACGTAGCGCAGGCCGACGTTGCCGCTCCACCAGTCGCCGCGGAAGTTGGCCTGCACGTAGCCGGCGAAGTTCTTTTCCTTCACCTTCCACTCGGCGCCATAGTTGTGGCGACCGGTCGGGCCATCATTGCCGGCCAGCCAGGTGGAGTTGTTGGTCACCGCGTCCTTCAGCGCGCCCGGGGTGAAGTACCAGAGGTTGCGCGGGAAGGTGCCGCCGATGTCACCGGCAAAGCCGCTGGGATAGTTGGCCGTCGCACCGTTCTTCAGCGCGCTCCAGATGTCACCCGGGGTTGCACCTTCCGGCGACAGCGCTTCGCGCTTGTGGTCGGCGAAACGCAGGCCGAAGTCGATCGAGCTCAGCACGCCGCCATCGTTGAAGTACTGGTTGAAGTCGAGCGTGGCCCACTTCTCCTTGTCTTCAGCGGTGACCTGCTGGTTGCCCCAGGTGCCGAAGCTGGTCACGCCGTTGGGCGAGATGTCGCCGCCGACGTTCCAGTCGATCGGCGAGCCATTGCCGTGGGTAGCCCAGCTGGCGCCGCCGCCGTTGGCCAGGGTGACCTCGGCGATGTACTGGCGCGGCGTCTCGCCGGTACCCTTGGTGCTGCCGGCCTGGAACTTGGCGGTCAGGCTGTCGCTGATCTGCCAGTCGGCATCGAAGGTGACATAGCTCGACTTGGCCTTCGACTCGCGGTAGATCATGTCGTACACCGCATAGTCGGTGCCGGGCACGCCCTTGTAGTTGGCGTTGGTCAGCACGCCGTCCTTGACCACATAGCCCGGATCCGGCGCCTGCGACTTGGCGAAGCTGTTGCCGAACATCATGAAGTTGCGGTTGTAGTTGTTCGCCTTCAGCTCGGAGCTGAAACCATTGAGGCCGAGGGTGAGGCTGTCGCTCGGCTTGAACTGCAGCGAGACCAGGCCGCCCTTGCGCTCGCGGGTCTGTTCGAACAGGGTCGAACCCAGCAGGCCCGGAACGTTGACGCCGATCAGGTCCGGATTGGTCCTGGCGACCGGATCGTTTGCGCCGATCTTGAAGAAGCCACCCGGGATTTCCTGCGCTTCACGGCGCAGTTCGCGCTTCTGGCTGAAGCCCTGCACCATCACGCCGAAGGTGCCTTCGTCGTTCTTGTAGTTGAACAGCGCCGAATATTGCGGGTCGTTCGACTTGGCCTGGTCCGAGCGCACCAGGCCGATCGAGCCTTCCGCGGTGAACGGCTTGGAGAATTCCAGTGGCTTGCGGGTGATGATGTTGACGGTACCGGTGGTGCCGCCGTCCTGCAGCTTGGCCTGCGAGGACTTGTTCACTTCCACCGAGCTGACCAGTTCGGACGGCAGCAGCGAGTAGCTGACGCTACGGCCGACGTTGTTGCCCTGGCTGAGCACGAACCAGTCGGCCGAACCGACGGTGTGGCCGTTGATCAGGGTCTGGGTCAGGCTCGGGCTGGTGCCGCGCAGGCTGACACGGTCGGCTTCGTCGAAACCGCCTTCATCGGCGCTGGACGAGCTGATGTTGACGCCCGGCAGGCGCTGCAGGGTGTCGGCGACGTTGTGCGCCGGCAGCTTGCCCACGTCCTCGGCGGTGACCACTTCCACGCGCGCATTGGCTTCGCGCTTGGTGTCCAGCGATTTTTCCATCGAACCACGGATGCCGGTAACGGTCACGGTGTCCAGGTCGGTGGCGGTCGGGGCAGCCTGCTGCGCGTGCGCACTGAAGGCGATGCAGCTGACGATGGCGGCCGAAAGCAGGGTCTTGCGGGTATTCATGATGTCTCTCCTCATCACTCGATTGGATGCCGGCGGCGGTGTTCGATAACGGTTGCGATGACATGCGCGGGGCGGCGGCGAAGTCCCGTGCGTTGGCGTGCCACGTACTACGTGCTGCGATTGCGTTGAAGCCTGTTGCGGTGTCAGGCGGCCGACTGCTGCTGCAGGTACCAGCTGGCAGCGCCGACCACGCCCAGCTGGCCGTGTTCGACGACCTTCACCGGGATGCGTGCCAGTGCTTCGCCCATCGGCCCCTTCTGCAGGTAGCGTTCGACGAAGGTGCTGGCGTGCAGGTATTCGCGGATCTGCGGCAGGATGCCGCCGGCCAGGTAGACGCCACCGTGGGCACCATAGAACAGGGCCATGTCGCCGATGGTGCTGCCGAGCAGGCCGCAGAACACATCCAGCGCCTGGCGCGCGTGCGCATCGGTATCGGCCATGGCGGCGGCGGTGACCGCATCGGGGCTGGCCAGCGTCGGTGCCTGCCCCTGCAGCGCGCACACCGCGCGGTACAGGTTCATCAGGCCCGGGCCGGAGATCGCATGCTCGATCGACACGTGCGCGCGGTCGCGCTGCATGTGGCGGACGATGGCCATTTCCAGTTCGGTGCTGGCGGCCAGGGTCGGCTGGCCGGCTTCCGTCGGCAGCACCACCGGGCCGTGCGCAGTGGGGATCCACAGCGCGGCGCCGAGGCCGGTGCCGGGACCGACCACCAGGGTCGGGCCACGCGCAGCGGTGTCCGGCCCGCACAGGTGCAGCACGCCACTGGCGTCCACCTGCGCGGCGGCATAGGCCACCGCTTCGAAGTCATTGACGATGTAGACCCGCTGCAGGCCGACATCGGCCTCCACCTGGCGTGCCGACAGCGGCCACGGCAGGTTGGCGGTGATCACCGTGCCGTCCTCGCGGGCGTAGCCGGCGCTGGCGACCACACAATGCGTGGGCCGCGGGCCTTCGCCGAGGAAGTCGGACAGGATCGCGCTGAGGCCGGCATGGTCGGCGTTGCGGTACTTGCGGTATTCCAGCACCTGCACCGGATGGGCGGTGTCACCGCTGGCCTGGACCCGGGCCACGCGCACATGGGTGCCACCGACGTCCGCGGCCAGGAACGAGGGCGCGACGCGGGACAGGACATGCGACGGGGCGGGGTGGCTGGCGGTCACGCGGGCTCCTGCTGCAGGTGGGGCTGGCCCCGGGATCGGGGGCAGCGATTGGGGCGGAGTCTGTAACCGCGCTGACAACGATGTCAACGAGTTCGTGACACTTTCGTTGCTGCGCCGCAACGAATGCGACAGGCAGTAAACGTTTACATGGCGTGAGTGCGGGTTTCACGTGGGAACCGTTGCTGCATGGGGCTCTAGGCCTGGCGCGCATTCAGCGCGGAGCACCGCAATCGACTTGCGCAGTGCAGCACGAGGTTGAAGGGGCGTGCATGGAAGTTGACAAACCGCCGTTGTCCACCGAAAGAATGTGACAACGTTGTTCCCAGCCACTCTCCGACGCCGCGTTCTGCGGCTGTCGCCGCAGGAGCCCTCCTGATGTCCGCCGTCCCCGCTGCAAGCGCGCGCCCGAACGTGGCCACCTCCATCGCCATCGTCGGCGTGTTGTTCTTCCTGATCGGCTTCTTCACCTGGCTCAACGGCCCGTTGATCACCTTCGTCAAGCTCGCCTTTGAGCTCAGTGAGGTCGGCGCCTTCCTGGTGCTGATGGTGTTCTACCTGTCCTACTTCTTCCTGGCGCTGCCCTCGTCGTGGATCCTGCGCCGTACCGGCATGAAGAAGGGCCTGAGCCTGAGCCTGCTGGTGATGGCCGGTGGCGCGGCACTGTTCGGCGAATTCGCCACCCAGCGCTGGTACCCCGGCGCACTGGGCGGCCTGTTCGTGATCGGCAGCGGCCTGGCCCTGCTGCAGACGGCCATCAACCCGTACATCTCGATCCTTGGGCCGATCGAAACGGCGGCGCGGCGCATCGCGTTGATGGGCATCTGCAACAAGATCGCCGGCATCCTGGCGCCGATCCTGATCGGCACGGTGGTGCTGCATGGCATTGGCGATCTGGACGTGCAGGTGCAGGCGGCCGATGCCGCGACCAAAGCCGTGCTGCTGAACCAGTTCGCCGCCAAGATCCATGCCCCGTACCTGGCCATGGCGGCGCTGCTGGTGGTGTTGGCGGTGGCGATCCTGTTCTCGCCGCTGCCGGAAATCAAATCGTCCGAAGCCAACGCTACGCCGGTGGCCGCCGGTGCGGTCGAGCGCCGCAGCATCTTCCAGTTCCCGCACCTGTGGCTGGGCGTGCTGTGCCTGTTCGTGTACGTGGGCGTGGAAGTGATGGCCGGTGATGCCATCGGCACCTACGGCCATGGCTTCAACCTGCCGCTGGACGAGACCAAGATGTTCACCGCCTTCACCCTGGGCGCGATGCTGGTCGGTTACGTGGTCGGCCTGCTGGTGATTCCGCGGGTGGTGTCGCAGTCGCGCTACCTGACCATTTCGGCGGTGCTGGGCGTGGTGTTCTGCCTGGGCGCGTGGGCAACGCACGGCTATGTGTCGGTGGCCTTCGTGGCCCTGCTGGGCTTTGCCAACGCCATGATGTGGCCGGCCATCTTCCCGCTGGCCATCCGCGGCCTGGGGCGCTTCACCGAAACCGGTTCGGCCCTGCTGGTGATGGGCATCGCCGGTGGCGCGATCATTCCGCAGCTGTTCGCCCTGCTCAAGCAGCACATCGATTTCCAGCTGACCTTCGTGCTGCTGATGGTGCCCTGCTACCTGTACATCCTGTTCTATTCGGTGGTGGGCCACCGCGTGGGCCTGCCGCAGGACCGGAGCTGATCGGCGATGATGGACGGCAGCCAACCCCAGGAAAAACCGATGCGCAGAGCGACCATCAAGGACGTTGCCGAAAAGGCCAAGGTCTCGCTGAAGACGGTCTCGCGGGTGATCAACAACGAGCCCTCGGTGATGCAGGCCACCCGCGCGCGGGTGCTGCGTGCCATCGCCGAGCTGGACTACGAGCCCGATCCGTCCGCGCGCAACCTGCGCAGCGGCACCACCTTCGTGATCGGGCTGGTCTACGACAACCCGAACCCGTACCACATCATCGGCGTGCAGAACGGCGTGCTCGCCGCCTGCCGCGAGACCGGGTTCGGCCTGCAGATCCATCCCTGCGATTCCAGTTCGCCGCTGCTGGCCGATGAACTGGCTGACTGGGTGCAGCGTTCGCGCCTGGCCGGGCTGGTGCTGACCGCACCGATGTCCGAGCGCCGCGACCTGATCCAGGCGCTGACCGCGCGTGGCATCAAGCTGGTGCGCATCGTTGCGGCCACCGAAGATCCGGCCGACGGTGCCTGCGTGTTCGTCGACGACCGCGAGGCCGCCTACGAGATCACCGAACACCTGATCCAGCTGGGGCACCAGCGCATCGGCTTCCTCTGGGGCGGCAGCTCGCACCGCTCCTCGGGCGAACGCTATGCCGGTTATGAGGCCGCGTTGAAGGACTACGGCATGACCGTGGACAAGCACCTGGTGGTGCAGGGCGACTACACCTTCGACGACGGTTTCCGTGGCGCGCGCCGCCTGCTGGCGCTGCGCGAACCGCCTACCGCCATCTTCGGTTCCAACGACGAAATCGCTGCCGGCGTGCTGGCCGCTGCCAAGTCGGCCGGCATGAACGTGCCCTACGACCTGTCCATTGCCGGTTTCGAGGACAGCCCGTTCTCGCGCCAGTCGTGGCCGCCGCTGACCACCGCCAAGCAGGCCACCGAGGACATCGCCCGCCATGCCGCGCGCCTGCTGATCGCACAGCTGCGCAGCGACGCCTACGACGATGCGCCGGCACCGCTGCACAACCAGGGCTTCGTGCCGCAGCTGGTGGTGCGCGGTTCGACCGCGCCGATGCGCCCGGCCGGCGCACGCCCCCTTCCTTCCGATCCTGCCTGAGCCTGCCATGTCGCTGTCAGACCCCACCGCTACCCTGATGTTCGCCGAGGCCGCTGAAGCGGCCGACGTGGTCGCGCGCCAGTTCTCGCGCAACCACGCCACCCTGGAAACCCTGGCCGCCAGCCTGCGTGCCGCGCCGCCGCCGTTCGTGGTCACCTGTGCACGCGGCAGCTCCGACCACGCCGCCACCTATGGCAAGTACCTGCTGGAAACCCAGCTGGGGCTGGTGGTCGCGTCGGCCTCGCCATCAGTGGGCTCGGTCTACGCCGCACCATTGCAGCTGCGCGGCGCACTGTTCATCGTCATCTCGCAGTCGGGCAAGAGCCCGGACCTGCTGCGCAACGCCGAGGCGGCCAAGGCCGCCGGCGCGCGCGTGATCGCGCTGGTCAACGTCGAGGATTCACCGCTGGCGCAGCTGGCCGACACGGTCATCCCGCTGCATGCCGGCCCCGAGAAGAGCGTTGCAGCGACCAAGAGCTACCTGGCCTCGCTGGCCGCATTGCTGCAGCTGGCCGCGTACTGGAAGCAGGACAGCAGCCTGCGTGCGGCGCTGGACCTGCTGCCGGACGCGATGCGTGAAGCCTGGCAGTGCGACTGGAGCGCGGTGACCGAGGGCCTGGTCGAGGCCACCAACCTGTTCGTGCTCGGCCGCGGCCTGGGCCTGGGTGCGGCGCAGGAAGCGGCGCTGAAGTTCAAGGAAACCTGCAGCCTGCACGCCGAAGCCTACAGCTCGGCCGAGGTCAAGCACGGCCCGATGGCGCTGGTCGGCCGTGGCTTCCCTGTGCTGGCCTTCGCCCAGCCGGACGAGACCGGCGCCGGTACCCGTGCGGTGGTCGATGAATTCACCGCACGTGGTGCGCAGGTGTGGATGGCCGGTGCCGGCGGCAACCTGCCGGTGGCTGCCGCGCCGCATCCGCTGTGCGCACCGCTATTGACCGTGCAGAGCTTCTATCGCGCCATCAATGCGCTGGCGCTGCGCCGTGGCTTCAACCCGGACCTGCCGCCGCATCTGAACAAGGTTACGGAGACGGTGTGATGGTGACGGTGCTGCGCAATGCCCGCATCCTGGCCAGCGATGAGTTCCGCGACGACCTGGCGGTGGTGATCGAGGACGGTCGCATCAGCGCGCTGCTGCCCGACGCAGCACCCCAGCTGGGCCACGCGGCCGAGCAGGTGGACCTGGGAGGCGGCTGGCTGCTGCCCGGCTTCATCGATGTGCAGGTCAATGGCGGCGGCGGCGCGCTGTTCAACAACACGCCGGACGTGGCGGCACTGCGCACCATCGCGCAGGCGCACCGCCGCTTCGGTACCACTGCGATGCTGCCGACGCTGATCAGCGATGACGTGGCGGTGATGCGCGAAGCCATCGGTGCGATGCGCGAGGCCATTGCGCAGGGCGTGCCGGGCGTGATCGGCATCCACCTGGAAGGCCCGTACATCGCGCCGGCGCGCAAGGGCACGCACGATGCCAGCAAGTTCCGCGTGCCGGACGAAGCGGAGATTGCGCTGGCCGCATCGCTGGACAACGGCGTGACCCTGCTGACGCTGGCCCCGGAGCGCGTGCCGCTGGAGACCATCCGTGCGCTTGTCGAGCGTGGCGTGATCGTCGCCGCCGGCCACACCGCCGGGACCTACGAAGAGATCCGCGCCGGGCTGGATGCTGGTGTGCGCGGTTTTACCCACCTGTACAACGCGATGTCGCCGCTGCAGGGCCGCGAGCCCGGCGCGGTGGGCGCCGCGCTGGAAGACCGCGACAGCTGGATCGGCATCATCGTCGATGGCGTGCATGTGCACCCGGCCAGCCTGCGCGTGGCGTTGGCGGCCAAGCCGCGCGGTCGCCTGCTGCTGGTGACCGATGCGATGCCGCCGGTTGGAGCCGACGATCCCAGCTACGTGCTGTATGGCGAAACCATCACCGCCATCGATGGCGTGGTGCGCAATGCCGCCGGTTCGTTGGCCGGCTCGGCGCTGGACATGGCCACCGCCGTGCGCAATACCGTGCAGCTGCTCGGCCAACCGCTGGCCGAAGCGGCGCGCATGGCGTCGACCTATCCGGCGCAGTTCCTCAACGTCGACGACCGCCTTGGCCACATCGCCGAGGGCTACCAGGCCGACCTGGTGCTGCTGGACGACGCCCTGCAGGTCCGTGGTACCTGGATTGCCGGACAGTACGAGGCCGCCTGATGAACAGTATGCCGCCACGCCGTCTGGGCTCGATCGATGCCCTGCGCGGCATCACCGTGGCGGCGATGCTGCTGGTCAACAATCCGGGCGACTGGAGTGCGGTGTTCGCGCCGCTGCGTCACTCGGAATGGCATGGCTGCACGCCCACCGACCTGGTGTTCCCGTTCTTCCTGTTCCTGGTGGGTGTGTCGATGGCCTTCAGCGTGGCACCGCGCGCGCTGGATGCCGCTGCACGGCCAGCATTGGCGCGCGGGGTGCTGGAGCGTGCACTGCGCATCCTGCTCGCCGGCGCGTTGCTGCACCTGTTGATCTGGTGGGCGCTGCATACCCATCACTTCCGCATCTGGGGCGTGCTGCAGCGGATTGCGGTATGCGCAGCGTTGGTGGGTGTTCTGGCGGTGTATGCGCGGCCGCGCGTGCAGGCTGGCGTGCTGGTCACGCTGCTGGTGGGCTACACCGTGCTGCTGCTGGGCATCGGTGATCTGGCGCCATGGACCAACCCGGCCAGCCGCCTGGACACCACGCTGTTCGCACCGTGGATCTACCAGTGGCACGCCGATACCGGACTGGGCCATGACCCGGAAGGATTGCTGAGCACGCTGGGTGCGCTGGCCAGTACCGTGCTCGGCCTGATTGCCGGTGGCCTGCTGCGCAACGGTCGTGCGGCGGCATTGGCTGGCCTGGGTGTGGCAACCGCCGTGCTGGGGCTGCTGCTGGCCACGGTGCTGCCGTTGAACAAGCAGCTGTGGACGCCCAGCTATGTGCTGTGGACCGGCGGCCTGGCCGCGCTGGCGCTGTGGCTGGGCCATGTGTTGATCGACCAGAAGCGATGGCCGCCGCTGGGCCGCCGTTTCGGGGTCAACGCAATTACCGCCTATCTTGGCGCATCGGTGATGTCGGTGGCGCTGATGGCGACCGGCGCGTGGGGCTGGATCTGGCAGCAACTGGCCGCCGCGATGCCGCACGCGCTCGAGCTGGCGTCGATGCTGCAGGCGCTGGCGTTCGTCGCGCTGTGGTGGGGCGTGGCGTGGTGGCTGGACCGGCGGAAGATCTATCTGAAGATCTGACGGCTCCGGGTCGGATCCCTTTCCGCAGGAAAGGGCTCTGACCCAACCCGGGAGGCCACCTCATCCAGGCATGGGCATGACCCCGCAAAGATGAACGATTTCAGGCACGTAGAGGTGGGGTGATGCCCGATCAGGTTCGCATCTGAACTGTGATGATCGGCACGCAAATTCACCTGCCGAAACCGTTCACCATGGCGCAGACTTCGCTCGCAGTACCGCATATCCGCAGTTCCTGATCCCCTGTCCAGGAGTGCTGTATGTCCCGTGCCGTCCCGCGCGCAGTGCGTATGCGCCGCCTCACTGTTTCCGTACTGCAGGCTTTGGCTGTTCCCTCCGTCATGCTGTTGACCGCCAGCGCCGCCTGGGCCGGCTGTGACAGCGTCGCCCCCGTCGCCGGCCAGACGGTCACCTGCGATGCCAACGCGCCGAACCCGCAGACCGTTCCCGTCACCGCCAATGGCGCGGCCGGCATCACCGTCACTGTCGCCAGCACGGCGCAGCTGCAGCAAAGCGGTGGCAGCAGCGCGATTTCGCTTGTCGGGGCCGGTGGGCACCTGTTGTCCAACCTGGGCACGATCAGTTCGGTGGGCGGCGTGGCGGTGCAGCTCGGCGGCGGCAGCCGCGTCGAGAACTCGGGCAGCATCAACACCGGCAACAACACCGCCCTGCAGTTCGTCGGCGCGGGCGACAGCGTGCTGGTCAACCGCGGAACGATCAGCGGGCGCACCGGCGTGCAGTTCGGTGCCGGCAATGATCGCCTGGACATGCAGGCTGGCAGCATCAGCGGCAGTGTGCTGCAGGGCGATGGCAATGATGCGCTGCTGCTGGACAACGGTACGATCGACAGCGTCGACCAGGGCAGTGGCGATGACCAGATGACCGTCACCGGCGGCACCGTCACCGGCGTGGTGGCGCAGGGCAGTGGCCGCGATGATTTCGCCATGAGTGGCGGCACGGTCGGCGCGCTGCAGCAGGGCGACAACATCGATACCTTCCGCATGAGCGGTGGCCGCATCATCGGTGCGTTCGAGGATGGTGACCAGGCGTGGATGACCGCTGGCCGCATCGGCCGGGTCAACATGAAGCTGGACAAGAACCTGTGGGACCAGTCCGGCGGCACCGTGGACGGCAACGTGGTGACCGGCTTCGACACCGACACCATCATCATCTCGGGCACGGCCTATATCGGCGGCAACATCAGCGTCAGCGGCGGCAACGACAGCGTGACCATCACCGACGGCACCGTGCGCGGGCAGGTACTGCTCAGTACCGGCAACGACACCTTCAACTGGAATGGCGGCGGCATCGTCTACGGCGCGATCGACATGGGGCCGGACAACGACGTCGCCAACCTCGGCAACCTCAACCAGGGCAACCTGGGGGCGGTGCCGCTGTTCGACGGTGGCGGTGGCATCGACCAGCTCAACTTCCACAACGTCAAGACTGCCGGCGTGGGCCGCTTCCAGAACTGGGAGGCGATCAGCCTGGCTAACAGCACCGAGCTGACCTTTGATGGCGACCTGGTGCTGGGCGACAGCGGAACCGGCACCGGCACGCTCACCGTGGACGACACCAGCACCGTCTACGCGGGCAGTGGCGGCCATGCAGTCCGTCCGTTCAACAGTGGTGCACTGGTGGAGATGGTCAATGCCGGGCGCATCGACCTGACCGGCACCGGCGCAGGCGACGTGTTCACCGTGCGTGGCAACTACCGTGGTGACGGCGGTGGCCTGTACCTGCGTACCGTGCTGGGTGCGGACAATTCCAGCAGCGACCGCCTGGTGATCGATGGTGGAACCGCCACCGGTACCACCGGCATCGGCGTGCTCAATGCCGGCGGCGGCGGCGCCGCCACGCTGGCCGATGGCATCCTGGTGGTGCAGGCATTGAATGGTGGCCGCACTGCGCCGGGCGCGTTCTCGCTGTTCGCACCGGTTGCAGCCGGTGCCTACGAGTACTTCCTGTTCAAGGGTGGTGTCAGCGCCGGCACCAGCGAGAACTGGTACCTGCGATCGACGCTGGTGACCGGACCAACGCCGGCACCCAACGGCGGCGGCACTGCCACGCCACCGCCCCTGACGCCGCCGGTCGCACCGCCGCCGGCGATCACCCCGGCACCGCCGCCGCCGCCTGAAGGCGCTACCGATCCGAACCTGACCGCCGGCGAGGCCGCGCCGCCACCGCCGCCACCGGAACCGGCGCCGGTGGCGCCGCCCAGCGACCCGGCGGTGCCGGACGTGCCGGTGGCCGGCGGTGCGTTGCCCGGTACCGGCACCCCACCAACGCCGGGTGCACGCCCGGCCGAAGGCGCGGTGGTGCCGCTGTACCGCGTGGAGACCGCCGCCTACGCCGTGGTGCCACCGCTGCTGCGCGAGACCTCGCTGGCCAGCCTGGGTACCTTCCACGAGCGGCAGGGCGAACAGCGCCTGCTGTACAACCAGGGCATATTCCGCACCGCCTGGGGCCGGTTGGTGGGGCAGAGCAGCGATATCCACTGGAAGGGTGATGCGCAGCCGGGCTTCGATGGCGAGGTGATGGGCCTGCAGGCCGGTCTCGACGTGTGGGCTGCGGCGTCTGACAACCACCGCAACCAGATCGGCGTATTCGTTGGCCGCACCCGCGCGCAGGGCAAGACCACGGGTCTGGCACTGGGCTGGGAGAACGTGCAGGTAGGCCAGAACCGCCTGGATGACAAGCACGTGGGCCTGTACTGGACCTTCACCGACAGCAGTGGCGGCTACATCGACGCCGTGGCGATGCAGAGCCGCTACGACGGCCGCGTGCGTTCCTCGCGTGGGCTCGGCTTCGGCCTGAGCGGCGACGGTACCAGCGTGTCGGTGGAGGCGGGCAAGCCGCTGCTGCACTTCGGGCAGTCCGCATGGTGGCTGGAACCGCAGGTGCAGGTGATCTGGCAGCGCACTTCGCTGGATGACCGTCGCGATGAAGTATCGAGCGTGCGCTTCGACAACGATAACGCCTGGACCGGCCGCATCGGCCTGCGCCTGGCGGGCGATTACCAGTTGGCCGACAACGGCTGGCAGCCGTATTTCAAGCTCAATTACTGGCATGGCCGTTCTGGTGAAGACCGCATCCGTTTCGACGACGACGTGATCATCAATTCGCAGCGCTCACGCGCGCTGGAAGCCGGCGTGGGTGTGGTCGGGCGTTTCAACCGAACGATCAGCGCCTATGCCGTGGCCGACTACACGCGCGAACTGGGCGGCGACCGCAACGAGAAGCGCCGCATCATCGAAGGCAACATCGGCCTGCGTGCGGACTGGTGACAACCGCAACCTTGGGTAGGTGCCGACCTTGGTCGGCACGAGTCCCACCGACGCCACGACGCTGCTCTGGTAGGTGCCGACCTTGGTCGGCACGAATCCCACCGACGCCATGACGCCGCTCTGGTAGGTGCCGACCTTGGGCGGCACGGATCCCACCGGCGCCATGACGCCGCTCTGGTAGGTGCCGACCTTGGTCGGCACGAATCCCGCCGGCGCCATGACGTAGCTCTGGTAGGTGCCGACCTTGGTCGGCACGAATCCCACCGACGCCATGACGTAGCTCTGGCAGGTGCCGACCTTGGTCGGCACGAATCCCACCGACACCATGACGCTGCTCTGGTAGGTGCCGACCTTGGTCGGCACGAATCCCACCGGCGCCATGACGTTGCTCAGGTAGGTGCCGACCTTGGTCGGCACGAATCCCACCGGCGCCATGACACTGCTCTGGTAGGTGCCGACCTTGGTCGGCACGAATCCCACCGACGCCATGACGCCGCTCTGGTAGGTGCCGACCTTGGTCGGCACGAATCCCACCGGCGCCATGACACTGCTCTGGTAGGTGCCGACCTTGGTCGGCACGAATCCCACCGGCGCCATGACGCCGCTCTGGTAGGTGCCGACCTTGGTCGGCACGAATCCCACCGACGCCATGACCTCCGCGCAGCCGAGCATAGGCTCGGCTCTACAACAGCGGTGCGCATGCATCCGGTTCCACCAACGCCCCGGCATGATCGGCCAACACGACCACCGCATGTAGCAGCCCTTCCTCCACCTGCGGCGGACACTGCGCCTGCGCATCATCCATCTCGCGCGCCGACTGCGCCGCCAGCAACACGCCCCCACACGCAGACACTGCCGCCAGGCAGCGCGTTGCCTCGGCCAAGTCCCGGCCGCGCGCCTCGCTGAGTTGCCGTTCGCGCCACGCCTGGCCGTCGGCCGCGTGGCTGTGAGCGATGCCGCGCAGCCGCGCGAAGAATGCGGAGGGCGGCGCCTGTTCGTCGACTTCGGTGAGCGCATCTTCCAACGCTTCGGCTGCGGCGTTGGACAGCTGCAGGCCGGGCAGTGCACCACCGAGCAGTGCATGCAGGCGTGGATAGGTGGGGTGGGGCGTGTTCATGGCGGCAACCTCACGAGGCGAGGCCACCTGCGGGATGCAAGGTGGCGGGCGGTGCGGGTTGGCGTGCCGGTGAAGCTCTTCACGAGGAATGACGCCGGCGGATCCGGGGAT
Organism: Stenotrophomonas sp. YJH_SMC_73; assembly: GCF_059370155.1. Lineage (NCBI taxonomy): Bacteria > Pseudomonadati > Pseudomonadota > Gammaproteobacteria > Lysobacterales > Lysobacteraceae > Stenotrophomonas > Stenotrophomonas sp. YJH_SMC_73. Next base: position 327,857 of record NZ_JCAFTJ010000001.1, read on the forward strand.
CCCCTCGCACCGCCCGCCGCAGAACGACGGACGGTGCATTGTTCGGGCCGGCAACGACGTTGCAAGCCTGCTCGTGAAAAACTTCATTCAGGACGCCAATCCCGACCAGCGCAGGAGGCGCCGGCAAAGCCACCTTGGCGCGTTGTACGGCGCGATGACATGGGCAAAGTTGTAATGTTGTGATCGCAGTGAGCGTGTCTGCCTGCAATCTGCGGAGGAGGCAAATACGACAGTTCGCGCGTGGCGCAAGCGATCATGCCCCGGTTATGCTGCGGTCCTGATTCAACGACAAGGAAGCGTCGCATGCAGGTTCGCAAGGGAGTGCGTCGCATCGGCGCGCTGATGCTCGTGTTGCTGGCGACCGGCGCCATGGCCGATACGCCAGGCGCGGTCGAGATGCCCTCGCCGGAGGCCCAGGCTGAGATCCTCAACCTGCTTGAACGCCAGGCGCTGTATCGCGACCGGGTGGACTGGCCCGCCATCCGCATCCGCCTGCAATCGGCGCAGGGGGATCCCGCGCAACGGCTGGCCGTTCTGCGCGAAGCCATTGCGCTCAGCACCGGCCACCATGGTGCGTGGACCACGACCCAGCGTCAGCGCGAATCCCTAGCGCGTGCGCAGCAGGCCGGTGCCGCCGCCGTGGACCGGGCCAAGGCCGCTGATGCGGTGGATGCGCGCATCGGCTGGGTGGTCATCGAGGGCTATGCCTCCTCGCCGGGCGCGACGCCGCAGGAAAAATTCCGCCAGGACATCCAGCGTGCCGCGCGATGGCAGCAGGTCATCCGCAGCAAGGACGACGGCGCGCGCTGTGGCTGGATCGTCGACCTGCGGGACAACGGTGGCGGCTCCATGTGGCCGATGCTGCTGGGCATGGCCCCGCTGTTGCGCACCTCGGTGGTGAACAACGAGGACGTCGGCGCGTTCGAAACCGCGCAAGGGCCGCAGCGCTGGACGTTGACGGCGACTGCGGTGCAGCTGGCGGGCAGGCCGCTGCTGGACTTCGGCCAGTCCGGCCATGTAGTGCGGCAGCCTGGCGCACCGGTGGCGGTGCTGTTCGGGCCCCGCACCGGCAGTTCGGGCGAGGCCTCGGTGCTGGCGTGGCGTGGCCGCCCGCAGGCGCGGAGTTTCGGCCAGCCGACCGCGGGTGTCTCCACCGGCAATGTCGTGCACACCCTTGCCGATGGAAGTCGCCTGCTGCTGACCACCAGCGTGATGCGGGACCGCAATGATCGTGGCGATGGCTTGAAGATCGAACCCGACCAGCGCGTCGAGGGTGATGCCGCCACTGTGGCCGCCGCCCAGGCCTGGCTGCTGGCCCAGCCCGCCTGCCAGGGCAACCGGACATGATCCTGATCGGCCAACAGGAACGGGTGCTGATCGTCGGCCCCACCGAAGCGCACCACTGCCTGCGCTGCCAGACGGAAACCGAGTTCGCGCCGCAGCTGCGCTACAAGATGGCGCGCATCGACCTGCTGTTCGGCTTCACCTACCAGCGCCGCTACGAGCTGGCCTGCACCCGGTGCGGGCACGGCTGGGTGCTGGATACCGAGACCATGGACCAGCAGCTGGGCGGGGTGCCGATCCCGTGGCGGCACCGCTTCGGCCTGCCGTTGATGCTGGTAGGGGTCGCCGCGCTGGCGGTGGCCGGTTGGATGTGGCGGAACCTGTATTCCTCCTAGGGAGAGGGCGGGCCGACATAGCCTCAGCAGGCCGTTCCAGCGGGCGCTAGCCTCGGGTGGGCCAAGCAATCCACGCTGGCCTAGCCCATGCGGATCGCTGTTCGGGTCTGCTCTTGGGTTTGCTCTTGTTGAGCGACCTGATGGGCCTGCGAAATCTGCTCGACCTTGGCGAGCGACTGCTCTACAGGTGTATTGACGGCCTCGCTGACCGCAATCGATGCCCGCAGGTGCGCCGGATTGTCGAGCGCTCCCTGCACGACGAACATGCGAGGGCCTGAACCATCGCTGGGAGCGTTGCCCAAGACAACATGATCGACGCGTTCCAGGCCGCTGCGCTTGGCCGTTGCAACCAGGCCGGCCGTCACACGCTCACTGGTTTCATCGAAGCTGCGCCCGTGCCTGGCATCCACGGCCGATACACCGTCGCGAATCTGCCGGTAGAGCGCATGGTCGGGGTGGCCTTCCTCTCTGGGATCAAGGCCTGCCTTGTCCAAGGTTGATTCGATGCTCTCCTGCAATGAGCTCTTGGGAGTGAAGCCTGGGTTGCTCAGAGAGGGCGAGCCCATTTCGGTTGCCTCTTGGAGCAAACGCTCCCCTGGTTTCAATGCGTTTTCTGCGCGCTGCACGGCTTCGGCTTCGCGACGGGCGTATGCTCCGGCTTCCTCGGTGCCGCGAAGGTAATTGACCCCGTCGCGCAGGAGTCCAGGGCCACCACCGACAAGTACGGTTGCTCCCAGGCGCAACTGGTGGATGTCTTTGCGATACTCCGCTATCCGGCGCAGGTCCTCGGCATCTGTGATCCGCGCCTCGGGGTCGTCCAGCACGGACTGCACTGGACCCTTGTCCGTCATACGGTCAATGAAGTGAACCATTCGATGGGAATCACCCAACTGGACCGCAATCGCAGCGGACATGACATGGCCGCTTTTCATCCCAAGCGATCCGAGCGAGGCGATGCGCTGGCCCTGCTCGGCATCGCGCAGGACTCCCAGTTCCTTGGGGAGTGCGTACATCTCAACCTTGCCGTAATGAGGACCGGCCGCACTAACCAGGTCGCCCGCCATCACATGGTTGGTGAAGGGCGCCGCACTGGCCGGCTGGCCTTCAGGCAGGCGATACGCCAGCCCGGCAGCGCCGTAGGGATTGAAGGCGTCGCCAGGGAGGTTGTAGTGGTGGGCAGTGATCTGCGCGAGTGCGCCGCCTAGGGAGTGTCCAGTGACGTACACCGGACCATATCCGTTGTCCTCAGCTTGCTTGATTGCCTGCTTGGTCAGTACGAGCGCATCATCAATCTGTGCGTTGACTCTGGCGCTGACCATCGCTGCGTCGACGCCGCCATCAAGTATGGCCTGGCGATCAAACTCGGTGCCTCGATGGGCGATGATGATCTCGTTGGTCTTGATGTTCCGGTACACAACGCCTTGATAGCCGCTGACTGCGTCACGTCGCCCTAGAACTTCGAAGTCTTCACCATCAACGCGCAGCGATTCCTTATCGCCTGGAGCTGGATGTGACGGTGGGGAGTAGGCTGCATTGGCCAGGGCTGCATTGGTTAGAGGTCTCATGGGACGATTCCTTTCGAAGGAGACGATATCTCTATGGGAAAGTACTTCTGCTTCTCGATATCAGACAATCTGTCGTAGCTATACTGGGACTGCGTTCGTACCCATCCGGGCGTCGAACTCTTTGTTTGCAGGGTCATTTGACTGTCTGCGTACGAAATCGACGTGAGTAGTTTCTCCAGTTCGAGATGGTGGACGGCAACTGATATGAAGCCTTCGCGTCCCTCGGAAATGACTGGGAATGAAGCCCGAATGATGCTGGGTTTCCATTCGCATGGCCCGCGCCCGTAATAGTCAGCGACTGCCATGCCGTCCTCGAACACGGTGCTGATGAACTCGGTTGCACTGACACGTTGTACTGGGAACTCTACTGACTGCCGTTGGGGGGCGTACTGCACACCCTCGTAGTTGTTGATCGGTGGGAGGCAGAGCGGATCTATCTCGTAGGAGACGAAAACCTTCGGGAGAGCAAGCTCCACAGGTGCATCGTGGACCCGAATCACAATCGGTAGCGCATCCTTGGGTGCAGGATTCTCGCGATAGACCGGGTATGAGCGTTCCTTGTTGCATCCAGAGACGGCGAGTGTGATCAAGGCGATCAACACAACCTGAGTGAGGGGGAGGGAGGGTTTCAGCATGAGCGGTCCATGTCGCTGATTGAGGTACTACGGGGGGGGCGCATCTTCAGGGTTACTACGGGGCACGGTTCTCTGCGCGTGAGGATGCCGGCAGGATTGCCCTGAACCTTGATCGGCTGGACAGGAGGGATGGCCGAGGAAGACGGCGCGATGTACCGCGTTACGGGGCACATGCGACAGGTTGCGCCGCTCGTGCTGCCAGCTTCCTTGGCCTCCATCCATGCATGCCTGTGGCGCGAGGTCTTGCGAGGTAGCGTTCATCGGCGTTCCATTGCTCTACGTCATCCGACTATACGACCCGCTCCAGCCGTGCTCAAAGCTCTTGGTCATGCCAGTCTCAACGTCCTTTCAGGATTGAGTGGAGCGGCGCCGGCACACGGTCACAAGCGAATTGGACACATTGACGATTTCGTCAGACTGTCGAAGCAGGTCTTAACAATTCCCCCGTCGAGCGGTTCAGGTGGGGTAGCAGGGTTCGTAGCATCTGCGGCCGGCCGTATCCTGCCCGCCATGCTTTCCTCCCAAAGCCATCAAGACTTCCGGACGGCCCCGAATCTCTATGGCGGGGCCCAGGCCGGAGAGCGCTGGGCGCTTTGGTACATCGGCCACTGACGCCCCGCGAGTCCCTGCCGATGCGCTGCGGTGCTTCACCCCCGGCCTGCTAAAGTTGCAGCCTGCAACCACGTACCGGAACCGACCATGGACCACGACACCCCGTTCGAACCCCTCAACGATCTCGAGGTGCGCCTGCTGCAGGCCCAGGACGGCACGCTGACCGCAGCGCAGTTCCTCGACGGCCTGCTGACCTCGACGGCGTTCGTGCTGCTGGACAAGGCCATTGGTGAGGATGGCGCCTGGGACGAGAGCATCTCGCCGCTGGTGCTGACCAGCGAGAGCGGCGAGCCGATGTTCGCGGTGTTCACCGCGCCCGAGCGCGCCGGCCTGTGGCACGAGCAGCTGCCGCAGTTTGCCCATGCCATGCCGATCGCGGTGCACGCGCTGCTGGCCGGTATCGGCGACGGCGTCGGCCTGGTGCTGAACCCGGGCCTGGACGTGGGCATGGAGATGATTCCCGATGCCGTGGCCCAGCTGAAGCAGCGTGCGGCGGCGATTACCCGTGGGATGGCGCACTGAAGCCAGTGATATAGGGGTGCCGGCCAGCGGCCGGCACTGCCCATAGCAGTACGCGCGGACGTTGCGGATCAGCGGGCGGCGGCGATGGCTTTCACCCGCGCCTTGGCCAGCGCTTCGCCGATGGCCGGGCCCTTCAGATGCGTGGTATCCAGATCCCGCGCCTGCACTGACAGCGCCGCTTGGTGCAGGCGCTTGAGCGTTTCGCCCTGGGGGTAGTCGGCGTCCTCGAAGCCGAGCCGGCCGCGCTTGTCGGCCTCGCAGCACAGTGCGATGCGGGCCACGCGTTCCGGCCGGCGCAGCGCATCACAGCGGCCCAGCAGTTCCAGCACGGTGGCATCGCGCAGTTCATCGATGCGGTGCACGTTCAAGTGCTCGCGGCACACCGCTTCAGCCAGCTGCTGGTGCTCGGTGGGAATCTTCAACCGCGCGCACAATGCCTTCAGCGGCTTGATGCCACGCTGTTCGTGCATGATGTGGCGCGGCCATTCCTCCGGCGGGGTCAGGCCCTTGCCGAGATCGTGGGTGAGGGCAGCGAAGCCGACCAGGTCATCACCCGGTGCCAGTTTCGCGGCCATGTCGCTGACCATTTCCTGGTGGATGCCGGTGTCGACTTCCGGGTGGAATTCGGCACGCTGCGGCACGCCATACAGCGCTTCCAGCTCGGGCAGGATCGGGCCCAGGGCGTGCGCATCGTGCAGCGTACGCAGGAAGGCAGAAGGCCGCTCACTGACCAGCGCCTTGCGCAGTTCCTGCCAGACGCGTTCCGGCACCAGCGCGTCCAGCTCGCCGCTGGCGGCGACCTCGCGCATCAGCGCCATGGTCTCTTCGGCGACGGTGAAGCCCAGTGGTGCGAAGCGCGCCATGAACCGGGCCGCGCGCAGCACGCGCAATGGATCTTCCACGAACGCGGGGCCGACATGGCGCAGCACGCGTTGCTCGATATCGCGCACACCGCCGTAGGGATCGACCAGCGTGCCGGTGTCTTCGTCGCAGGCAATCGCGTTGATGGTGAAGTCGCGGCGCTGCAGGTCTTCTTCCAGCGTCACTGCCGGGTCGGCATCGACCACGAAGCCGCGGTAGCCACGGCCGGATTTGCGCTCGGTGCGCGCCAGCGCGTATTCCTCAGCGGTCTTCGGGTGCAGGAACACCGGGAAATCGCGGCCGACGGCGGTGAAGCCCTGCGCTTCCATCTGCGCGGGCGTGCCGCCGACCACCACCCAGTCATGGTCGCCGGCAGGTCGCTGTAGCAGGCGGTCACGCACGGCGCCGCCGACAAGATAGATCTTCATGGCTGGAATCATCGCATGCCCGGCGCAGACGCACCGGTAGTGCCGGCCGCTGGCCGGCAACCGCAGTCACCCCGAAGCTGCCGGCCAGCGGCCTGCACTACCGATACAGCGTCCAGCCCGATCCAGGCCAGCAGGCTCATCGTTTCCCTCCCCAGCGAGTGGATGCCGGAGAATGCCGGCCAGCGGCCGGCAGTACTGTGTTGCGATCAATCGCCGCCCTGGTCGGCGTTGGCGGCGCAGCTGAAGCGCTTGCGCTTGTCCACCAGGCGGCCCATCAGGCGATCGCTCAGCGGCAGCGCATCACCATTGAGGCGCCAGTCGTAGATCACGCTGAAGGCCAGCACGCGGGCCACGTACTCGCGGGTTTCCTTGTAGCTGATGGTCTCGATCCACAGGTCCGGATCAAAGCCCGGGCGCTGGCTCTGCCAGCGTGCGGTCGGGGTCGGGCCGGCGTTGTACGCGGCGATGGTCACGTAGGGCAGGCCGTCGTACTTGTTCATCAGCTGGCGCAGGTAGGCGGTGCCGATGGCGATGTTGGTGTCCGGGTCGTACAGGCTGTCGGCGCCGCCGTAGCCGGTCAGGCCGATCGACTTGGCCACGCCGGCACCGGTGGCTGGCAGCACCTGCATCAGGCCCATGGCGTTGGCAGGCGAGCGCGCACGCGGGGTGAAGGTGCTCTCGGCGCGGATCTCCGCCGCCACCCAGGCCGGGTCGATTGCGTTGCGTGCCGATTCGCGGCGGATGGTGGCGTCGTGGTGCAGCGGGAAGCGCAGGTCGTACAGGCGCTGCTCCTGCGGCTGCTTGCCGAGCGCGAACACGGCGCGGTCGAACCAGCCGTTGTCCTGCGCCACGCGCACGGCGAGGCGACGCTGGGTGTCATCGAAGCGCGACAACGCGCTGTTCCATTCGGCCACGGCCCAGCCAGCGCGATCGATCTGGTACAACGCCATTGCGCGCTGGATGGCCGGGTCGCGCGCGATCACCGCCTGCGCCTGCGCGCTGTCGTTGGGCTGCCACGGGCACAGCGTGTAGCCCTGCTGCAGCTTGTCGGCGGCGAGGAAGCCGTGGAAGGTCGATGCACGCGCGGCCTCGCGGAACAGCGGCTGCGCCTGCTGGGCCTGGCCGGTCTTCTCCAGCATGCGGCCTTCGAAGTAGCGCCAGCGCGGGTCGCTGCGCTGCTTGCTGCCCATCTTGCGGATGGCGGTCAGCGCCGCGGTCCAGTCGCCGCGGGACATCGCTTCGCGCACGCGCCACTCGTGCAGGCGTTCGTCATAGGCCGACTCCGGCACCGCGTTGAGGCGGCGTGCCGAATCGGGCAGGTAGGACGCCACCGTCCACAGCGCGATCTGGTACAGCACCTGGCCCTGCTGGGCGGCACTCAGCCCCAGTGCCTGCGCGTACTGCGGCAGCTGCTGTTCGGTGGCGGCCGGGTCGGCCTTGGCCAGCTTGGCCAGGCCATCGGTGGCGATGCGCCGGCTGCGCTCGTTGCGGGGCCAGTTCAGGGCGCTGGCGTTGGGCTTGTCGACGAAGGCGGCGTAAGTGTTGGCCAGTGCCAGGTCAGTGGCAGGCAGGCCGCGGGCCGCGCTGCGCATCACGGCGGGCTGCTGCGCGTCGGCGGCAGCATCGATCCGTTCCCAGCGCAGGGCGTCGCTCAGGCCGCCTTGTGCCTGCAGCACGGTGAACACCGCATCGCAGCTGTCCGGCAGCGGCTTGCCGTTCTTGCGCCACAGCTCCTGTGCTTCGCTGATCCACTGCGGATCGACCTTGCCGGTCACCTGGCGCGCGGTCAGCTGCGCACAGCGCAGGCCGGCGTTGTCGGTGGGCGCCCAGTTGGCCAGCAGGGTCGGCCAGTCCTGGCGGCGGGCGAGCGAGGGCAGCCACACGCTGCGGAACGTGCTGGCCACGGCCTGGCCCTCATAGCGCTTGAGGAAGGCCTGTGCCTGCGCGGTATCGACGGTGTCGATGTTGCGGCGCAGGTTGGCGTACTCCAGCCAGCCATACGCCGGATGGCGGCTGAGCGCAGCGGCTTGGCCAGGATCGAACTGGCCGCGTTCGGCGGCCGCGATCGCGGCTTTCAACTGCGCGTTCTGGGCATCGAGGGACTGGGCATTGGCGCAGCCGATCAGCAGCGTGGTGGCCAAGGGCAGCAGGGACAGGGCGGTCGAAGAGCGTCGGGTCATGGCATGCAGCATAGCGGGCAGTGGCTGAATTCAGTTTCGCATTGCGTGCACGCAATGCGTGGGCAACGATAGCTGAATGACTCCGCACAGGCCCCTGCCGCAGGCGGGCGCAGGCGTCGTAACGTCGGCCTTGGGCGAACCGCCCGGCTGCAGGGAGCGGCACATGGCGTTCAGTAGCGCAGGAAGAAGCGGCCCGCTGGCGGACATCAATGTCACGCCACTGGTGGATGTGATGCTGGTGCTGTTGATCATCTTCATCGTAACCGCGCCGATCGTGGCCCGGCCGATTCCCGTGCAGTTGCCACAGGCCACCGATCGCACGATCGATCGCCCCGAACCGCCGCCGCCGATCGAGCTGCGACTGGATGCGTCGAACCAGCTGAGCTGGGATGGCCAGCCGATGGCGATCGGCGATCTGCAGGGGCGCCTGCAGGCGCAGGCCGGCGAGCATGCCGGCAACCTGCCGGAGCTGCGCATCGCCACCGATCCGGCGGCCGAGTACGAAGGCATGGCGCGGATATTGGCTGCGGCCGAAGCCACTGGCATGGAGCGCATTGCCTTCGTGCGGTGAGTTTCGTGCGGTGAGTCCGGCAACGGGCGGCCTGCCATCGGCAGGCCGCTCTTCCTGCGAGGGAACGTGGCATGCGATACGGGACACAGCACGCGGCCTCACTGATGGCCGCCCCCAATCTGGCACCGCTGGTGGATGTGTTGCTGGTGTTGCTGGCGCTGGTGATCACCGCGCTGCCGATGGCGCAGGCGACCGGCCTCCTGGCGCTCCAGCAGCGCACCTCGTGCCCACCCTGGCCGGCGTCCTCACCCCAGCCGATCCACCTGCGCATCGACGCGGCGGGGGCGATGTTCTGGAATGGCCAGCCGCTCGACGCTGTCGCGTTGCAGCGGCACCTGGTGCAGGCGCAGCAGATGCCGCAGCAGTATCGCCCCTGGGTGCACCTGGCGACCGCCGACGACACCGACTACGAAGACATGGCACGCGTGCTGCTGGCCGTGAGCCAGCATGGGCTGCGCGTCGACGCGCCCGGTCACTAGCGCCTGCACCGACAAGTCCCCTTGATGAGTTGTGGCGGATCTCGGCGCGCGCTGACGCAGCCGGCATCAAAGTGGAGGGCGGTGAACAGTACCGTCCGGTTCTAAACGGTCCTCATCTGACGTAAATGGCTGTCAATTGCGTCAATTCCGCGTGAAATAGTGTCGATCATCACGCCGTGATTTTTACCGCTTGTTTACAAAGGAGACGCTGCCGCCATGCAGGGGGGAGCGCGGCAGTCCATGTCCCGACATTCCTTTGGAGAGAGAGCGAATGAAGCACCTGCACCACCGCCCGTTGGCGGTTGCCGTCACGCTGTGCGTGATGGCCTTGGCACCCCTGGGTGCCGCTGCACAATCCACCACCAACCTCGACGCGGTGGAAGTCACCGGTACCCGCATCAAGCGCGCTGAAGTAGAGGGCCAGGTCCCGATCCAGACCCTGACCCGTGGCGACATCGAACGCACCGGCCTGACCTCGATCGGCGAAGTGCTACAGCAGCTCACCGGTTCCGGCTCTGCGCTCAACGCCAAGTTCAACTCGTCCGGCAACTTCGGTTTCCCGCCCGATGGCAGTGGCGTGGGTGCCGGCTCGGCGCAGGTCGATCTGCGCCACCTGGGTGCCAAGCGCGTGCTGGTGCTGGTCGACGGCATCCGCTGGGTCAATGAATCGTCGGCGTCCGGTGTGGGCTCGGCCACCGACCTCAACACCATTCCGCTGGCGATCGTCGAGCGCATCGAGGTGCTGGAGGACGGTGCTTCGTCGCTGTACGGCTCCGATGCCATCGCCGGCGTGGTCAACATCATCACCCGCCGCGATTTCGATGGTGGGCAGGTGACGCTGAACTACGGCGAGTACAGCAAGGGCGACGGCACGCAGAAGGGCGTGGACCTGGCCTGGGGCAAGAGTGGCGATCGCTTCAGCCTGTTCCTGGGCGCCAGCTGGACCAAGCAGGACCCGGTATTCGCCAAGGATCGCGAGCAGTCGCGCTTCCCCATTCCCGGTACCGGCCTGGCGTTCGGCAGCGGTGGTATTCCGCAGGGCCGTTTCATGTTCACCGACCCGAACACCGGTGCGGTGCAGAACATCGTGCCCAATACCGGCGTGAGCAATCCGCGGTACGACGGCAGTGCCGGCTGCAGCCGCACGGATGACTATCACTGCTTCACCACCGCCGACCGCTTCAACTTCGCCGAATACAACATGGTGCTGACGCCGTCGGAGCGCAAAGGCCTGTTCGGCCAGTTCCGCTTTGACATCACCGACAACGTGCAGTGGTACATCAAGGCGCTGGGCAACCGCCGCGAGTCGACCAACCAGGCCGGCCCCGAGCCGCTGTTCTTCGGCCCCGATGGCGCCACCGGCAATCCGTTGGCCGACAACATCGTGGTCTCGCGCCTGAACCCGTACAACCCGTTCGGCTTCGATCTCGTCTCCGGCGACAACATGAGCCTGATCGGTCGTCGCCCGGTGGAGGGCGGTGCGCGCGTGTTCAAGCAGAAAGTGGACACCACCTACTTCGCCACCGGCCTGGTCGGTGACTTCCATGCCGCCGACCGCAGCTGGTACTGGGACGTCAACGGCATGTACAGCAAGAACAAGGCCGAGCAGACCAACTACGGCAGCTATGACATCTACAAGGTGAACATGGCGCTGGGCGATCCCGCGGTGTGCGCGGCCACGCCTGGCTGCGTGCCGTTGAACATCTTCGGTGGCGCCGGTTCGATCACCCCGGACATGCTGAAGTGGATCCAGCCGGTGGTGCGCGACCGCAGCCAGAACGAACTGAGCCTGTTCACCGCCAACCTGTCCAGCGAGCTGTTCTCGCTGCCGGCCGGTCCGGTGTCCTTCGCCACCGGCTTCGAGTACCGCAAGTACAAGGGCGCCTACCAGCCCGATCCGCTGACGGTGATCGGCCACTACAACGGCGTGCCGTCGCAACCGACCTCCGGTTCCTACGACGTCAACGAGGCCTACCTGGAGTTGAGCGTGCCGATCTTCGCCGACTCCTCGTTCGGCAAGAAGCTGGACCTGAGCCTGGCCGGCCGCTATTCGGACTACTCCACCTTCGGCGGCGAGTTCACGCCCAAGTACGGCCTGCGCTGGCAGGTGACCGATGACTTCGTGCTGCGCACCACGTACGCCGAGGGTTTCCGCGCACCGTCCATCGGTGAGCTGTACGGCTCTGCCGCACGTGCCGACCTGCAGCTGTTCGATCCGTGCTCGGTGGGCCTGGGCGGCACGCCGCCGCGTGGCAGCGCGGCCAACTGTGCTGCACTGGGCGTACCGGCCGGCTTCCAGCAGGCCAACTCGCAGATCTCGGTGACCACCGGCGGCAACCGCGAGCTGGACCCGGAACGCTCGCGCAGCTTCAGCGCGGGCTTCGTGTGGAGCCCGTGGTTCGGCAACAACGCCTCGTGGTCGGAGCGCTTCGATGTGGAAGTCACTTTCTACCGCCATGCCATCGATGGTGCGATCCAGGCCATCAACGCGCAGACCCAGCTGGACCTGTGCGTGGATACACTGGACCCGATCTACTGCAACGGCATCACCCGTGCCAGCACCGGTGCGGTCAGCAGCTTCAACAACCGCCTGACCAACCTGGGTTCGATCAAGACCGACGGTTGGGACGTGGATCTGTTCTGGACGCTGCCGCAGACCTCCATCGGCCAGTTCAAGCTGGGGTGGAAGAACACCTTCGTCGGCCGTTACGAGGCCACTGGCGCGGCCGGGCAGAAGCAGCCGCAGAAGCCGGGCGTGGAAGTGGCCGACAGCTCGATCCCGGAGTGGACCAGCAATGCCAGCCTCGGCTGGACGATGGATCGCTGGAGCGCCAACTGGACGGTGCGCCACATCTCCGAGCTGACCGAGAACTGCGGCGATGCGGCGGCCTTCCCGGTGTGCAGCAACCAGGCTGCGGGCACCAACACGCTGTCGGCCACCACCTTCCACGACATGCAGGTGGGCTACAAGATCGACTGGATGAAGGGGCTGCAGCTGACCGCGGGCCTGAACAACGTGTTCGACAAGGATCCGCCGATCTGCCTGTCGTGCTCGTTGAACGGCTACGACGCTTCGACCTACGACATCCCGCGTGGCCGTTACTGGTACCTGCGCGCGGACCTGCGCTTCTGATGTGACGGTGGCAGCGCCGGTCAGTTCCGGCGCTGCCTTGCGGGTGTAGAGCCGAGCCCGCGCTCGGCTGATTCTCTGAGCCGAGCATGGGCTCGGCTCTACAGGTGCGGGGCGTGCGAACCCCGCGTCTGATCAGAACGCCCAGGTGAACGTCAGCGAGCCATTGCGGCCATCGCCGTAGGCACCGTAGCCGTTGATCTGCGACAGGTACTTCTTGTCCAGCAGGTTGTTGAGGTTGGCCTGCACGCTGAACTCCGGCGAGATGCGGTAGCGCAGGAAGGCACTGACCAGTGCGTAACCTTCCTGCTCGAAGCGACCCACCACCGGCGCGGCGTAATAGATGCGGTTCTGCCAGTTGGCACCGCCACCGATGGTCAGTTCCTGCAGCGACTGCGGGGTGTAGCTGGTGAACAGCTTCAATGCGGTCTGCGGCAGGTTGGTGTTGATGTCGGCACCGTTGATGTCCTTGGCCACATAGCGCGAAGCACCGAAGGTCGCGTTCCAGCCCGGTGCCAGTTCGCCGTTCACTTCGAATTCGAAGCCACGGCTGACGGTGCCGCGTGCGGCGATCGAGGCGAACTCACCCGGACGGCCGATGATCGGCTCGCTGGTGACCTGGGCGACGTTGTCCTGCTCGATGCGGAACACCGCCAGCGAGGCGTTCAGCCGGTTGTCGAACCAGGCACCCTTGACGCCCACCTCGTAGCTCTTGCCGTCGACCGGGTCGAGATAACGGTCGTTGCGGTCACGTGCGGTCTGCGGCTGGAAGATCTCGGTGTAGCTGGCGTACGCGGAGTAGGTATCGTTGATGTCATACACCAGGCCGGCGTACGGGGTGGTCACCTTGTGTTCGCGGTCGTCGTTCTCGCCTTCGCTCTTCCAGTTGGTGTAGCGCGCACCGAGGATCAGCTTCAGCGGATCAGCCAGCGACAGACGGGTGGCGGCATAGCCGGCCTTCTGGGTGATGGTGCCCTGGCTGGCCAGCGCCAGCGGGTTCCAGTTCGGCTGGGCGATGTTGCCGGTCCAGTCGAGATAGGAGCTGAAGGGATTCCAGCCGGTGCCGGGGCCACCCATCTGGAAGTCACCGTAGTTGGCGAATTCGCGCTTGTTGTAGCTCAGGCCGGCCATGAACTGGTGCTCGCGGCCGAACAGCTGGAACGGGCCGTCGATGTAGCCATCGATGCCATCGACCTTGCGCTCGGTGTTGTAGAAGCCGGCCATCGGCGTGACGCCGGTGCCGGTGGCCTTGTCGAACGCGGTGTAGGACGGATAGAACAGCTTGTCGTCGGCGTTGGTGCGGTCGTGGGTGGCGCCGATCCTGAACTTCCAGCCGTTGCTGAAGGCGTGCTGCAGGGTGGCAAACGCGCGCTTGCTGGTGGTGTCCCAGTAGGTCCAGTCCGGCGACGGATTGAACGAGGTCGGGTAGTTGGTCGGGCTGCCATCGGCGTACCACATCGGGAAGCCGCCCCAGGTCGCACCATTGGCGCGCTTCTGCTGGTAGTCGTAGCCCACGCTCAGCTGGGTGTCCGGGGTCAGGTCGGCATCAATGACGGCGTAGCCCAGCGTCTTGCGCTGGTTGTAGCGGTCCATCTGGCCGTCGGTATCCAGGTAGCTGCCGATCACGCGACCGCGCACGCTGCCGCTGGCGTTGAGCGCGCTGCCCACATCCACCGTGGTGCGGGTGCGGCCCCAGCTGCCGACGTTCACCGACACGCTGCCGGTCAGCTCGGCGCTGTCGGCATGCTTGCGGATCAGGTTCACCGACGCCGACGGATTGCCGGCGCCGCTGAGCAGGCCGGTGGCGCCGCGCACCACTTCCACGCGGTCGTACAGCGCCAGATCCAGGCCGGAGTCACCGTAGCTCCAGTTCTGCACCATCTGCGTCGGCAGGCCGTCGAACTGGTAGGCATCGATGTAGAACCCACGCGCGTAGAACTCGGTGCGCTCGCTGTCGGACTGGGTGCTGGTCACGCCGGTGGTGTTGGCCAGCACGTCGATGATGTCGTCGAGCTTCTGATCTTCGATGCGCTGGTGGCTGATGATGCTGACCGACTGCGGGATCTCGCGCGGTGCCAGGTCGAAGCGGGTACCGGCCGAGGTGCGGCGCACCGAATAGCCTTCGGCGCGTTCGCCCTTGACCATCAACTTGTCCAGCGTGGTCGGATCGGCGGCGGTGTCGGCGAAGGCGGCCGGGGCCAGGGCGCAGAGTGCAACGATTACGGCAACGGACAGCCGCTGCGGTTGCGGGATACGGAAGGCGGGACGGGTCATGGGGGTCCTGGACGAGCACGCGCGCTCGGCCGGCATCCAGAAGGCGAGGCGCTACGGGTGGGAAACGGGCGGGCAGGCCGTCCTGGCACCACCGGAAATGAAAGAAATGGTAATACGAACTATTCCTATTTACAAATCATGAACGAGGTAGGCGCTCACGCGGGCCGCGACGCAGCGCATGGTGTTCAGCGCAGCAGCGGCAGCGGATCGCGCGCGCCATCGGCGCCGTAGATGCCCCAGTGCAGATGGGGCGGCGTGCCCTTGGCATTGCCGCTGTCGCCTACATGCCCGAGCAGGTCGCCGGCCTGGACCACCTGGCCGCGCGCCAGGCCCTCGGCCCAGTCATCCAGATGGGCGTAGTAGTAACGTTCGCGCCCGGGCCCGATCACCCAGACCTGGCGGCCACCGAGGCCGCGCTCGCTGACATCCGCGATGACGCCGGCAGTGACGCTGCGCACCGCGGTGCCGCGCTTGGCGAAGATGTCGATGCCGGCGTGGGAGCGGTCACGGCCACGTGGCGCGCCGAAGGTATCGGCGATCTGCCGGGGACGGACGCCCTCCACCGGCACCGGAAGTTCGGTGGCCGGAGACATCCGCGAGAGTGTCCACAGCAGCTTCGGTGCAGCGGCCCATGGGCTGTTCCACAGCGCCATAGCGGCGACGATGGCGATGGCCAGCCCTAGGCCACGCAGCAGCCAGCGGCGCTGGCGACGGGCGGGGGAGGGCGGTGTACTCATGGTTTCAAAGTGTAGAGTCGAGCCATGCTCGACTGCTGTTGCGTTGCGATCAGAAGGCAGTCGAGCATGGCTCGACTCTACAGGCCTGGCAGCAGCGGCACTTCGAAACTCCGCTTCAACGTCCCCAGTGCCACCGACGTTCTGAAGCGTTCGATGTTGTCATCGCCGCCGAACAACCGATCGGTTATGGCCTCGTACTCTTCCATCGACGCCGCCGAAAGCAGTAGCAGGAAATCGCCATCGCCGGTGATCGAGTAGCACTGCTGCACGGCCGGGTCGTTTTGCACGCGGCGCTTGAACGGCGCCACGCGTTCGCGCTGCTCGCTGACCACGCGCACCTCCACGATGATGGTCAGTGGCCGCCCGACCTTGGCGGCGGCGACCACCGCCACATTGGCCGCGATCACGCCGCTGTCCTGCAGGCGCTTGATGCGGCGCTGCACGGCCGGCGTGGACAGGTGCACGGCCTCGGCGATTTCGCGCTGCGGCAGGGTGTTGTCCCGCTGCAGCAGGTCGAGGATGGCGCGGTCGAAGCTGTCGAGCACGGGGGCGGTGGCCATGGCGAGCAGAAGTTGCACGAACGGGCCGTCAATTGAGCCAAGTGCTCGGCGCTGGCGCAATAGACTTTGCCCATGCAGACCCCACGACTCGCGCCGATGTTGCCGGCGCTGGCGGTGCTTGGCTCGGTCACCTCGCTGGCCATCGGCACCTCCTATGCAAAACACCTGTTCCCGCTGATCGGCGCGCAGGGCACCAGCGCGCTGCGCGTGGGCTTCTCGGCGCTGTTGCTGCTGCTGTTCTGGCGGCCGTGGCGCTGGAAGACCAGCCGCCCGGATGCGATCACCATCCTGCGCTACGGCCTCACCCTGGGCCTGATGAACCTGCTGTTCTACATGGCCCTGCGCACCATTCCCTTCGGCATCGCGGTGGCCATCGAATTCACCGGGCCGCTGACGGTGGCCATGCTGTCGTCGCGACGGCCGATCGATTTCCTCTGGGTGGGCTGTGCGGCGGTGGGGCTGCTGTTGCTGCTGCCGATCGGCGGTGGTCCGGCGCTGGATCCCGCTGGCGTGCTGTATGCGATGGGGGCTGCGGCGTGCTGGGGCCTGTACATCGTGTTCGGCAAGCGTGCCGGCCACCTGCATGCCGGGCATTCGGTGTCGCTGGGGCTGCTGGCGGCATCCCTGGTGGTGGTGCCGGTGGGCGTGGTGCATGCCGGTGCCGCGCTGCTCGACCCGAAGATCCTTGCCGCCGGGCTGCTGGTGGCGCTGGTGTCCAGCGCGATCCCGATGTCACTGGAGATGATGGCGCTCAAGCGCCTGCCGAAGGAGACCTTCGGCATCCTGATCAGCATGGAACCGGCGGTGGCCGCGCTGTGGGCCATGCTTCTGCTGCACGAGCACCTGCATGGGCTGCAGTGGCTGGCGATCGGCTGCACGGTGCTGGCCTCGGTGGGCAGCACGATGACCGCGCGGCGCCTGAAGGCACCCGTCACCGCCTGAAAAAAAGGGCACGGAGGGGATTAAGTCGTTTATGCCCCGATTTAGGGGGCGTGCGGACCAACGGTCCGCACCTACCGTAAGGGCGAGTCAGCGCAGGGTGTCGGCCGGGACGTCGATCTGCATCGCCAGGGCGAGGTGATCGGAGAACGCGGCTGGTACGGCTTCCACGGTACGAGTCTGCAGGCCACTGCTGACCAGGATGTGGTCGATGGCGCGGTCGGGGCGCCAGCTGGGGAAGGTCGGCACGATGCAGCCCGGGGGCTGCAGCCGGGTCTTCTGGTACAGCACCTGCATTTCCGGGCGTTCGGCCAGGCAGTTGAAGTCGCCCATCAGCACCGCGTTGGGGTGGTCGGACAGCAGCTCGGCGATGAAGCCCAGCTGCGACATCCGCGAGCCCGCGCCCAATGACAGATGCGCCACCGCCACCGCCAGGCCATCGGTACCATCGCCGAACTTGGCCAGCAGCACGCCGCGCCCGCCGATGCGGCCGGGCAGGGCATGGTCCTGCACTTCCACCGGTTCCAGCTTGCTCAGCAGGCCATTGGCACTGGACGCCACGCCGCCCATGCGCCGGTTCGGCTGGTGGCTCCAGTAGTTGAAGCCGGCGCGCTGGGCCAGGTAGTGGGTCTGGTTGGTGAAGCCCGAGCGCAGGCTGCCCGGGTCGGCCTCCTGCAGGCCGACGATGTCATGGTCGCGCGCCAGGGTGGCGATCGCGTCCAGGCTGCTGCGCTTGCGCCCCGCCGGCAGCGCATGTGACCAGCTGCGGGTCACATAGTCGCTGTAGCGGCGGGTACTTGAGCCGGCCTGGATGTTGGCCGTCAGCAAGCGCAGGGTCCGTGTACGGGGGGAATTCACGGCCGGGAAATGCTTCTCTTGGATCAGTGAGCCTGGGCCGCACCGCGTTCGCGGGCGATCAGGTGGTCGGCGATGCGCAGCATGTCCGGGAAGCTCTTGCCCTTCACCAGATACTTGCCGTTGACGATGATCGACGGGGTGCCGCTGATCTGGCTGCGCTGGGCGAACTGCTTGGCCGAGTTGGTCTTGGCGTTCACCGCGAAGCTGCCCATGGTGGCGGCGAACTGCTTCGGATCCACGCCATAGGCGGCGTAGAACTTGGCGATGTCTTCCACCGAGTCACGGCCGCGCTCGCCCTTCAGGGTCTTCTGCGAGTGGATGGCGGCGTACAGCGCTTCGTGGGTCTTTTCCTGCACGCCCAGGGTCTGCGCGGCGTAGAAGGCACGGGCGTAGTCATCCCAGGTGCCGCCGAACATGGCCGGCACGTAGACGAAGTTCACGTCGCTGGGCAGGCCGGCCTTCCACGGGCCGACCAGCGGCTGGAATGCGGCGCAGGCCGGGCAGACGTAGCCGAAGATCTCGGTCACTTCGATCTTGCCGGCAGCCGGCTGGAACGGCTGGCCGTTCGGGATCACCTGGTAATCGGCGCCTTCCACCGGGGCCGGGCCGGTCAGCGCGGCGGTGGTCGGGGCCGGCGCCGCGGCGGGGGCGGCTTCGGCCGGGGCCTTTTCGCCTTCGGCGGCAGCCGGAGCGGTGCCTTCGCTGCCCGTGGCCGGCGCAGCGGCCGGTTCGGCGGTGGCCGGGGCGGCTGCCGGTGCGGCCGGGGCCGCGGTGGTGTTGGTGCTGCCGTCATCAGCCTTGCAGGCAGCCAGGATCGGCAGCAGCGCTGCGAGGGCGAGGGCGTAACGGATCTTCATGGAAACGTCTCCAGCATCTGGAAAGGTGGGGGCCGGCGCCAGGCGCCAGCCAGGGGGAAATGATGACATGCGGCGGCGACAGCGCCGTGTCGAGGGTGGGCGTTGGTTCAGCGGCCGCGGGCGGCGCGGGCCTGCGCGATCAGCGCCGAGGCGATGCGCAGCTGGTCGTCGAAGCTGTTGCCCCGCACCAGGTACTGGCCGTTGATGATGATGGCCGGGGTGCCCGGGATCTTGGTGCGCTGGGCGAACGCGCGCGCGGCCTCGACCTTCTTCTGCACGGCATCGCCGCGCAGCGCCTGGAGGTAGCGGTCCGGGGTCACGCCGTAGGCCTTGTAGAACGTGGCGAGCTCATCGGCCGAGACGTTCTGCATCGGCAGCGATCCCTGCTCGTGCAGGGCCTTGAACACGGCAGCGTGGCTGCGCTTGGCCACGCCGACTTCGTCGGCGGCGTAGTAGGCCAGTGCCCAGGCATCCCAGGCGCCACCGAAGGCCGCCGGCACCGGGGTGAAACGCACGTCGGCCGGCAGCTTGGCCGCCCAGGCTTCCAGCTGCGGTTCGAAATGGGCGCAGTGCGGGCAGGTGTAGCCGAAGACCTCGACCACTTCGATCTTGCCGGCCAGCGGCTGGAACGGGCCTGGCTGGGCGATGCGCTCGTAGTCTTTGCCCTCGACCAGCGGGGCATTGGCGGGGGTGGCGGCGCAGGCTGCCAGCGGCAGCAGCACCAGCACGGACAACAGCAGGCGGGAAATCAACCTCATCGACACGCATCTCCGTTGAAAAAAGCAACGCCGGCGCGGTCGCCGGCGTGAAGGAAACATACCGCAGCCGTGGGCCGGCGTCGCGGCCCGGGCCGACCAGTGGTGGTCAGGGGGCGGCAGCCGGTTGCGTCGGCGTGGCCGCAGCGGCCACATCGTCGGCCTTGTTGTGCAGGCCCTGCAGGTAGCTCGACAGCGCCTGCACCTCCTGCTCGCTGAGCTTCTGCGCGACCGTGGCCATGATCTGGAAGTGCGCCTTGTCGGTCTCGTTGGTCTGGCCGGCCTGGTACTCCTGCAGGCGGCGCGCGACATAGCTGGCGTGCTGCCCACCGAGGTGCGGATAGGCCGGGCCGGGATTGCCGGCACCGCTGGGGCCGTGGCAGGCCATGCAGGCCGGCAGGCCGCGCTTGGCATCGCCGCCGCGGTACAGCTGCTGGCCGATCTCGTAGAACTTCATGCCCTTGTAGGGGCCATCGGTCACTGCCGTGTCATCGGCGATGCCGGCGTTGGCCTTCTGCGTGGCGAAGTAGGCGCCGATATCGCGCATGTCCTGCGGGGTGAGGTTCTGCACGAACGGCACCATCGCCACCGCCGCGCCGGAACTGCGCTGGCCGTTGGCGATCAGGGCCATCTGCTGGGCCACGTAGCGCTCGCTCTGGCCGGCAATGGACGGGTACATCTCCACCGTGGAGTTGCCGTCGGCACCATGGCAGGCCGCGCAGGCCGTCGCCTTGGTCTGGCCGGCCTTGGCATCGCCCCAGTGGGTCTTGCTGAAGTCCACCTCCAGCGAGGCGGTATTGATCGGCCCGTTGTCGGGCAGCGGGGTCAACGTGGTCTGCGCGAACGCAGCAGCGGCAACGACTACAGCAGTGGCAAGGGCGGATACGGCAAGAACGCGAGCGTGGCGCATGCTGAAGCTCCGTATGGACCGGGCCGGACGGTGGCCGCCGGCATCGCCCGGATTATCAACGCCGTTTCCGCGCACGGTCAACGCAGCAGTGCAGCAAAATGGCCGCAGCGGCCGCCGGCACGGGCGCGCGGCGCCGCAACATGCGATCCTAGGCACATGTCATTGCTCATCGAACGCGCCCGTTACCACCTTTCGGCCCACAACGTGCGGCAGCTGCCGCCCGACGAAGGGGCTGAAGTGGCCTTCGCCGGCCGCTCCAACGCCGGCAAGTCCAGTGCGCTCAACGCGCTGACCCGCCAGAACGCCCTGGCCCGTGTCTCCAAGACCCCCGGCCGCACCCAGCAGCTGGTGTTCTTCCAGGTCACCCCGGAAGCGCATCTGGTCGACCTGCCCGGTTACGGCTACGCCAAGGTGCCGCTGGACCTGCAGGCGCACTGGCAGGCCTTCATTGACAAGTATTTCCGCACCCGCGAGGCCCTCAAGGGCCTGGTGGTGGTGATGGACATCCGCCACCCCCTGAAGGACTACGACCGGCAGATGCTGTCCTATGCCGTGCAGCGTGGCCTGCCGGCGCACGCGTTGCTGACCAAGGCCGACAAGCTCAGCCGCAGCCAGCAGATGCAGTCCCTGCAGAAGGTGCGCAAGGAGCTGCAATCGGCTTACGGTGACAGCGTCAGCGTGCAGGTGTTCTCCGGCGAAGACCGTACCGGCGTGGACGAAGCCCGCGGCGTGATCGGCGGCTGGCTGGGGCTGGAATAAGGCATTTACGGTCGCCCGGCTGGCAGCCGGGCGCTACCCGATCGGGTGGGTGCCGACCTTGGTCGGCACACCCTCACAACGGCGAATACTCCGCCGGCACCCACGCATAGGCCTGGCCCTCGCCACGCACATGGCCCAGGCCCGGGAACGGCAGGTGCGCACCGGCCACCCACCAACCGTTGGCGGTGGCCTGCTGCAGCAGCCCGCGACGGCTGGCGATGGCCGCCTTGCGGTCCGAATCGGCCTCGAATGCCGCTTCCGGGTGCGCGAACTGCACCGCATGGAAGTGCAGCACATCACCCCACACCAGCAGTGACTGGCCCTGGCTGTCGAACCGGTAGGAGACATGGCCGGGGGTATGGCCGTGGGTGTCCATCGCCACCGCGCCACCGGGCAGGGCATCGCCGGGGCTGAACGTGCGCAGGTGGCCGCTGGCCTGGTAGGGCGCGACCGCGTTGCGTGCCAGCGGGAAGGCGAAGCGCACGCCCTTCGGCGCCGTGGCCTCGCTGGCCGGGCTGAGCCAGTAATCGGCATCGGCCTTGGACAGCCACACCGTGGCATTCGGGTAGGCCGGCTTGCCCTGCGCGTCGAGCACGCCGCACAGATGGTCCGGGTGGGCGTGAGTCAGCAGCACCTCGTCCACCTCGGCCGGGTCCACGCCGGAGGCGCGCAGGTTGCCCAGCACCTGGCCCAGGCCGGGGCCGAAGCACTGCGCGGTGCCGGTATCGACCAGGGTCAGGTGGTTGCCCTGGCGCACCAGGAAGGCGTTGATCGCGGTCTGCAGGCCCTTCTTGTCTTCCGGTACGTAGCGGCCTTCCAACAGGCGGCTGACCAGTGTCGGCGGCACGTTGACCACTTCCTGCCGGCCCAGCGCGACCACGCCGTCGAACAGGGCGGTGACCTGCAGCGCACCAACGCGCTGGTGGTAGACGCCGGGCACCTGCTGGGTGGGAGCGGGCGAGGTGGCTTCGGCCAGTGCAGCCAGCGGCAGGGACGACAGGGCCAGCAGCAGGGCGCCGCGCAGCGGCAGGGGACGCAGGATCATGGCGGTTCTCGGTGGATGACGGGCGGTTCCGTTGTGCCCAGCGTGCCGTGGCCGGCGTGTGCACGGCGCTCAAACCACTGCGCGGAATGCTCAGGGAAGGGGGGGCTGCAGGGCTGCGCCCTGCACCCGCAGAGGCAACGGCAACGGCCGAAGCAACAGCAACAGCGACAGCGGGCTGTCTGGGATGGCGGGGTGGGTCCGGTTGCGGGAGACGCCGTAAACCCCGCTCCGCGGTCCGGCCCAGTCGCTGGCGGCTGGGCGTTCGGGCGCTTGCGAAGCAGTGCTTCGCAAGCAAAGCGCCCTCACCCATGGGGGCTTGGCCGCGGCATCCATGCCGCGGACACTCCCGCAACCGGACCCACCCCGCCTTCGACAGTTTTCCGCGATCTGTCAGCTCGCGGGGTCAGATCCGTTTTCCGCAGGAAAACGGATCTGACCCCACGAATTTCATTCGATAACTGACAGATGTGTCGACCAAGGTCGACACCTACCAACAGCCGCCGGAATCTGTCGAAGGCGGGGCACTGTGGGTTTGCGGGGTGTGAGCCGCATGGATGCGGCGACCAAGCCCCCATGGACGGGTTTACGGCGTCCCCGCAAACCCACAGTGCCCCGCCATTCCACGGAATGCACGCCGTTGCTGTTGCTGTTGCTTCGGCTGTTGCCGTTGCCTCTGCGGGTGCAGGGCGCAGCCCTGCCGAACCCCCTCAAATATCTGTGGGAGCCAGCCCGTACTGCTCGGCGAAGCGCTTGCTGAAACTGGCCGCAGACCGGTAGCCCGCGCGCGCGGCCACGGTCTTCAACGGCAGGTCGGTGGTGTAGAGCAGCTGCATGCCATGTGCCAGCCGGGCCTCGGTGAGCAGCTGGCGCAGGCTGGTGTCCTCGGCCGCCAGGCGACGGCGCAGGGTCGCGCCGCTCAGCGCGAACTGTTCTTCCACATCGCGTGATTGCCAGTCGCGTGCTGGTTCGGCGGCGATGCGGTCGCGGATCTGTTCGCCCAGGCTCGGCGCCTGCGGCAGCAGCAGGTTGCCGTGGCCCTGTCGGCACAGGGTCAGCACCAGCGAGGCCAGGGCCAGCCGCGCGTCGCTGTAACGGCCGTCCTGCAGCGATTGCCGCCACTGGCGCAGCACCGCGCCATGGTCGATCAACGGCAGTCGCGCCATCGCCTGGCCGGGGGCGGGAAGCTCTTCATTCCAGAGCGTACGCGCCGCCGCCAGCACTTCGGTGCAGAGCGGCACGATGGCACTGAGGTAGCGGCCGCTGCAGGGATCGGGGGTGTTGACCACGTCGATGCGGCACCGCTGGGTCAGCAGCAGGATGTCGCCGGGAACGAACGTCAGCGACTGGTGTGCGGTACGTACCTGCTTGCGGCCTTCCAGCAGGATCGCGAACTGCGGTTGCGGAACCTCCACCGAGCTGGCGCCATGCTCGCGGCGTGCGGTGATGCAGGCATAGCCCTCGGCGCGCCCGCAGCCGGCCAGGCTGGCCATCTCGGCCAACAACGCAGTGGCCGCTGGCAGCATGCCGGTCATGACACCTGGGCACCGAACAGGCGACCGACGCCGGCCGCCGCAGCCATCGCCAGCGCGCCCCAGAACATCACCCGGACCGCGCCGCGTACAGGCGGTGCGCCCCCGGCCTGGGCCGCCACCGCGCCGGTCAGGCACAGGCCGAGCAGGGTGCTGGCCGTGGTCATCAACGCAACCTTGTCGGTCGGCGCGAGCAGGGCGGTCAGCACCGGCAGCGCCGCACCGCAGGTGAACGCACCGGCCGAGGCCAGCGCCGCCTGCAGCGGGCGCGCGCGCAGGGTGTCAGTGATGCCCAGCTCATCGCGGGCGTGTGCACCCAGTGCATCGTGGGCGGTAAGCTGTTCGGCCACCTGCCGGGCCAATGCAGGCTCCAGGCCGCGGTGGCGGTAGATCGCGGCCAGCTCCTCCAGTTCGCTGTGCGGGTCTTCGCGCAGCTCGCGCTTTTCCATGGCCAGGTCGGCCGCTTCGGTGTCGGCCTGGGTCTGCACCGACACATACTCGCCGGCGGCCATCGACATCGCGCCGGCCACGGTGCCGGCCACGCCGGTGGCAAGGATAGTGGTGGCGGAGGCGCCGCTGGCCGCCACGCCGACCACCAGGCCGGCCACCGAGACGATGCCATCGTTGGCCCCCAGCACGGCGGCACGCAACCAGCCGACGCGCTCGGAGCGGTGCAGTTCGGGGTGTCGCGAATGACGGTTCATGACGCCGAGTGTACGAGGGTCAAGAGGGCGTCGGTAGGATGCTGAAACCCGTCACCGTCGCATGACGCAACGGGGTGCCACGCTATAGTGCGCCCTTGCGATGGAAGGCCGCGAGCCCCACATCCCCCGCCACCGTCCAGCGAGCCTTCCCCTTGTCGAGCCCCAGCCACGTCGCCGATACCCCCATTACCGACCGCTCGCAGCTGGTGGAGGTGATCGCCTCCGGCGAGAAGCCCCGCGCGCAGTGGCGCATCGGCACCGAGCACGAGAAGTTCGGGTTCCGCCTGGATGACCTGCGCCCGCCGACCTTCGAGGGCGAGCGCGGCATCGAAGCGTTGCTCAACGGCCTGGTCCGCTTCGGCTGGGAGCCGGTGCAGGAAAACGGCAACACGATCGCGCTGCTGCGCGACGGTGCCTCGGTGACGCTGGAACCGGCCGGTCAGCTGGAGCTGTCCGGCGCGGCGCTGGAGACCATCCACCAGACCTGCGTGGAGACCGGCACCCACCTCAACGAAGTGGCACAGGTGGCCGGCGAACTGCAGCTGGGTTTCCTCGGCATGGGCTTCCAGCCGAAGTGGAAGCGCGATGAAATGCCCTGGATGCCGAAGGGGCGCTACAAGATCATGCGCTCGTACATGCCCAAGGTCGGTTCGCTGGGCCTGGACATGATGACCCGCACCTGCACGGTGCAGGTGAACCTGGACTACGCCACCGAAGCGGACATGGTGAAGAAGTTCCGCGTGTCGCTGGCGCTGCAGCCGATCGCCACCGCGCTGTTCGCCGATTCGCCGTTCACCGAAGGCAAGCCGAACGGCTACCTGAGCTACCGCTCGCACATCTGGACCGACACCGACGCCGACCGCACCGGCATGCTCGACTTCGTGTTCGAGGATGGTTTTGGTTACGAGCGCTATGTTGACTACCTGCTCGACGTGCCGATGTATTTCTCCTACCGCGATGGCATCTACCACGACGCCAGCGGGCAGAGCTTCCGCGATTTCATGCAGGCCAGGCTGCCGGTGCTGCCGGGTGTGCTGCCGACGCTGCGCGACTGGTCGGACCACATGACCACCGCGTTCCCGGAAGTGCGCCTGAAGAAGTACCTGGAAATGCGCGGTGCCGATGGTGGCCCGTGGAGCCGCCTGTGTGCGCTGCCGGCATTCTGGGTGGGCCTGTTGTATGACGACACCGCACTGGATGCCGCCTGGGACCTGGTACGCGATTTCACCCTGGCCGAGCGCCATGCACTGCGCGACGGCGTGCCGAAGCATGCGATGAACCTGCCGTTCCGCAATGGCACGGTGCGCGACCTGGCCCGCGAAGCGGTGAAGATTTCCGTCGAAGGCCTCAGGCGCCGTGCGGCGCGCAATGCCGACGGCCAGGACGAGAGCAAGTTCCTGGACGTGCTGCAGGAGATCGTCGAATCCGGCCTGACCCCGGCCGAGCGCAAGCTGGCGCTGTTCCATGGCCGCTGGCACGGCGACGTCGATCCGGTGTTCCGCGAGTTCGCGTACTGAGTGGATTGCGGTAGTGTCGGCCGCTGGCCGGCAGATGTATGGGGTTGCCGGCCAGCGGCCGGCACTACCAGAAGAAAAACCCCGGCATTGCCGGGGTTTTTCTTTTTCGCATCTGCCCTGGATCAGGCGGCGTTCTGCATCGTCGCCATGTCGATCACGAAGCGGTAGCGCACATCGTTCTTCGCCATGCGCTCCCAGGCTTCGTTGACGTTCTTGATGTCGATGATCTCGACGTCGCTGACGATGCCGTGCTCGGCACAGAAGTCCATCATTTCCTGGGTTTCGGCCATGCCGCCGATTGCCGAGCCGGTCAGGTGCTTGCGGCCGAAGATCACGCTGCCGCCGGTCAGCGGCGGGTCCAGTTCGGTCAGCACGCCGACCAGGCACATGGTGGCCTCGCGCTTGAGCAGGCCCATGTACGGGTTGGTGTCATGGCCGACCGGGATGGTGTTGAGCAGGAAGTCGAAGCTGCCGGCGTGCGCCTTCATCTGCGCGGCATCGCGCGAGACCAGTACCTCATCGGCGCCCAGGCGCTTGGCATCGGCACCCTTTTCCGGCGTGGTGGTGATCATCACGACGTGCGCGCCCAGTGCCTTGGCGAACTTCACGCCCATGTGGCCGAGGCCACCGAGACCGATCACGCCCACCTTCTGCCCCGGGCCGACCTTCCAGTGGCGCAGCGGCGACCAGGTGGTGATGCCGGCGCACAACAGCGGGGCGGCCGCCTTCAGGTCGAGGGTGTCGGACACCTTCACCACGAAGCGCTGCTCGACCACCACGTGGTCGGAATAGCCGCCGTAGGTCGGCGCGCCGGTTTCGCGTTCACGTCCGTTGTAGGTCCAGGTCGCGCCTTCGGCGCAATATTGCTCCAGATCGTGCTCACAGGCGTCGCAGTGGCGGCACGAGTCGACCATGCAGCCGACGCCGGCGTGGTCGCCGACCTTGAAGCGGGTGACGTTGCTGCCGACTTCGGTCACCCGGCCGATGATCTCGTGGCCCGGCACCATCGGGTAGATCGAGCCACCCCAGTCATCGCGGGCCTGGTGCAGGTCGGAATGGCAGATGCCGCTGTAGAGGATCTCGATGCGCACGTCGTCCGGGCCGACCGCGCGGCGTTCGAACTCGTACGGGACCAGCGGGTCGGTATGGGAATGGGCGGCGTAACCACGGGCGAGGGACATGGGGAATCCTTGGCAGGGTTTATCGAAAGGCGTTTTACAATACGCCCCGCAACCAGCAGCAAGAAGCGCGGATATCGGCATGATTCATCAAGTGAAACTGCACAATCGTGGCCACTGACAACGTCTCCCACCTGGCCGCGTTCGCCGCGGTCGCCCGCCACCGCAGCTTCCGCCGTGCCGGTGCCGAGCTGGCGCTGTCGACCTCGGCGGTGAGCTACGCGATCCGCGCGCTGGAGGAACGGTTGGGGGTGGGCCTGTTCCATCGCACCACCCGCAGCGTGGCCCTGACCGAGGCCGGGCAGCGCCTGCTGGAGCGCCTGCAGCCGGCGTTGGGGCAGGTGCACGACGCACTGGAAGAAATGAACCACTTCCGCGCAGCCCCGGCCGGCCTGCTGCGCATCAACGCCACCCGCGCGGCGGTACCGACCCAGTTGGGGCCGAGGCTGGCGCGCTTCCTGCACGCCCATCCCGACGTGCGGGTGGAGCTGACCGAAAATGACGGCCTGGTCGACATCGTCGCCGAGGGCTACGACGCCGGCGTGCGCCTGCATGAGTTCGTGCCGGAGGACATGGTGGCGGTGCCGATGGGGCCGCCACTGCGCGGGCTGATCGTCGGCTCGCCGGACTACCTGCGGCGTCGGCCGGCACCGCAGCATCCGCGCGACCTGGCCGCGCACGAATGCATCCGCTTCCGCTTCGCCAGTGGGCACCTGTACAAGTGGCAGTTCGAGCGCGATGGGCAGGCGCTGGAGATCGACGTGCCCGGGCGGTTGACCCTGTGCGAGCAGGGCACGATCGTGCGCGCCGTTCTGGATGGCATCGGCCTGGCGTACGTGCTGGAAGACACGGCAAGGCCGTACATCGAATCGGGGCAGATGGTGGCGGTGCTGGAAGACTGGAGCGAGCCGTTTGCCGGCTTCGCGCTGTACTACCCGAAGCAGCGGCAGATGCCGGGCGCGTTGCGTGCGTTCGTGGATATGTTGCGCGAGTGAGTTGCGATGGATGACGTGGTGCCGACCAACGGTCGGCACCCACCGGGGCAGGCCATTGCCAACCAACGGTCGGCACCTGCCGGGGCAGGGCGTTGCCGATCAACGAATCGACATCGGCCGGTAGATCCACGCCATGCGTGGATGGCACCACGCTACGGCCCTTGCAACACCGGCGCCAACAACGCCACGCACTCACGCAGATGCATCTCCACCGGCGCATCCTCGGCCACCACGCCGATCACGCGTTCGCGCAGCGGCTCGGCCACGGCCATCGCCAGGATCAGCCGCGCCATGCATGCGGAATCTCCCTCGCGCAGCAGTCCACGCTGCTGCTGACGTGCCAGCCAGTCGGCCAGCAGCGCACGGCCGCGTTCGATGCCGTTGTCGAGGTAGGCCTGCAGCAGCGCGTCCTTGCCGGGGAAATCGGTGGCCAGCAGGCGGAACACCTGCACCGCCTGCGCCGATAGCGCCTGCGTGCACACCGCGTGCAGGATGTCCTGCAGCAACGGCACGACCTCTTGGGCATTGCGCGCATCACGCTGCAGCTTTGGCGCGAAGCCGTCGGTCCACTCACGCACCGCCAACCCGACCAGCTCCTCGCGGTTGCTGGCATGGCGGTAGACGGTCTTCTTCGCCACCCCGGCGTGCGCCGCCACCGCTTCAATGGTGGTGGCCTCGTAACCCTGTGCCAGCAGCAGCTCCAGCGTGGCCTGCAGCACCGCGTGGCGGACTTCGGCTTCCGGTCGCGCAGGGCGGCCACGGCGGCGGGTCGGTGATGTGGGCGCGGGCAGGGTGGTGCTGTTCATTGCGCCCATCTTACCGCACCCGATTAATTGCGAAACGGAAAGCGTTTCCTTATTGTCGGGTCTCCCAACCCGTAGGAGACTCCCATGGATACCGCTGTGAACGCTCGCCCCTGGCTGGACCACCACGATCTGCTGGACCCGGCGCCGATGCATCTGGAAACCGGCATCCAGCGCCGCGAAGACGGCACGCTGCTGGTGGCGGTGCGCACCGATCTGCACGGCTGCAAGGGCCGCATGCTGGACTGGTGGTTCACCTTCTTCGAGACCACCCAGCACATCCGCTGGTGGCATCCGGTCGATCATGTCGAGCATCGCGGCTGGGACGCGGCCTGGCAGCGCGGGCGCAGCTACCACGGCGCCAGCATCCATGCGGTGGAATCGCTCGCTGACATTCCGCCGGTGTCGGCGCGCCTGAAGTTCCATGACCCGCGCACCTTGCTGGTGCCCGAACGCCTGCAGGCGGCACAGGATGCAGGCCATGTATCGGCAGTGATCGCCGCGCGCATCGGCTTCGGTGATCACGTGCGTCTGGATGTACAGGGCGATCCCTGCGATGGGCAGATGCTGCACGTGGCGCGCGATACGCCGTTTGGCTGCGTGCTGCGCAGCCGCTTCGTGCTCGGCCTGGACAGCGCCGATCCGCGTCGCGATGCCGGCGACGCGGTCGGCCTGGGCCTGCTCAGGCACTGCTATACGGAGTTCAGTTTCCTGTCGCGGCTGCTGCCTTCGCTGTACTACGGCGAGCGCGCCAACGGCGAAGCAGTGCCGTTGCCGTGGTGAACGGCGCGCCGGTCATTCAACCAGCGCATCGTAGCCTTCGCCACTGAACTGGATCAGGCAGAAGCCATGCCCGAACGGATCGGCCAGTACGGCGATGCGTCCCCAGCGACGCTCGCGCACGGACTGCTCGAGTGTCGCCCCGGCCGCAACTGCACGTGCCAGCGCGGCTTCAATGTCATCCACCACCCAGTCCAGGTGCAGCGGCGTCCAATGACGCTCGTAGTCGCGCACGTCGCCGTCTTCCGTGGCGGCGCTGCCGGCGTCGTTGTGCAGCAGGTAGAGCGGCGTTGGCCCACCGAGCAGCTCCACGGCGCCCGGGCCGAGACGGCGGCCGATGCGCAGGCCGAAGGCCCGGATGTAGAAGTCTTCGGCGGCGGCCAGGTCGGGCACGTCCATGTTGACGATGAAGCTGTGGGCAGTGGCGTTCATGGTAGCGATGGGCGGCATCCGGTGGTCGCAGTCTAGTCCTGCCGCGTGGTGCTGCCGGTTCATCTCCTGCGCGGATTCGGGCAAGCTGGGCGGTCTCGATCGACAAGGACATCCATGAGCGCGCTATCCAGCATCGAACAGGCCACCGGCCAGACCTTCCCGCCCCTGTTCAAGCAGTTGCATGCAGCGGGTCGGTTGAGCTGGGGTGCTCCCCATCCGGAATGGTCCGAGGTGGTATTCCCGGCGCTGCAGGCAGAACCGCCGGTGCTGCTGTACGCCCAGGACTATGAGCCGTTGGAACACGATGAACTGCTCGAGGCGTGGCAGGAGCTGACCGCGGAGGATCATTACAATCCCCTGCGCACTGACCTGCAGTTGCTGCCCTTTGCGCGGACCGGCGCGGGTGACAGTTACTGTTTCTGGAGCAACGCGCCCGGTTTCAGCGAACCGCCGGTGGTGATGGTGTGGCATGACGACGACCGTGCCGACGTGCTGGCCGCCAGCTACCAGGATTTCGTGTTCCGCAAGATGGTCGAAGCGGTTGCCGACTACCAGCGGCCGTACACGCTGCTGTCGCACGGCGAGCTGGCCGGGAATCTGCAGCGCTGGCTGCAGACTCACCATTCCTTCCTGCGCGGCGACCAGTACGCGGCATTGCAGCGGCTGTTCGCCCGCGTTGACGATATTGAAGAAGGGAACTTCAGCGAAGACGAGGCACAGGCCATCGTCGCTGAAGTGATCGGCTTCGAGCGGTTGGACGAGTCGTTCGCCTACGTGCGCGAGGACGCCTGAGGGCTGGGGTCGGATCCGGGCGCAGCGTGGCTCTGACTCCTTGTTCGCCGAACAGGGGTCAGAGCCCTTTCCGTTGGAAGGGGATCCGACCCCGTGCGGGCCCCGTGCGGGATCAGCCTGCGGCCGGGTAATCGAGATAGCCCGCCTCGCCGCCCCCGTAATAGGTGCTGCGGTCGGGCGTGGCCAACGCGATGTTGCGCTGCAGGCGTTCGACCAGATCCGGGTTGGCGATGAACGGCTGGCCGAACGCGGCAAGGTCGATGGTGCCGGCCTCGACCAGCTGCAGGGCGCGTTCGCGGGTCATGCCGCCGGCCAGGATCACGGTGCCACCGTAGGCCTGCTTGAACTGCTGCAGGAAGGCCTCGCCCAGCACCGACTGGCCCGCCTGCTGGTTGTCGTTGAGATGCACATAGGCCAGGCCGCGCTTGCCCAGTTCCTCGGCCAGGTACAGATAGGTAGCTTCGTTGTCGGGGTAGAACGGCATGTCGAAGGTGAGATTGTTCGGTGCCAGGCGCACGCCGATGCGCTGCGCACCGATGCGCTGGGCCATCGCATCGACGGTGTCCAGGATCAAGCGCGCGCGGTTGGGCAGCGAGCCGCCGTAGTGATCTTCGCGCTGGTTGATGACCGGGTTGAGGAACTGTTCGAACAGGTAGCCGTTGGCGGCATGCAGTTCGATGCCGTCGAAGCCGGCGGCGATGGCGTTCTCTGCGCCGCGCACGAAGTCGTCGACGATGCCGGGGATCTCTGCGGTCTCCAGTGCACGTGCCGGGGTGGGATCGGCGTGGCCGCGGCTGCCATCCTCCAGGTACACGAACGAGGTGTTCTTCGGTGCGCTGGCCACCGGGCGGGTACCGGCGCTGACCGGCTGCCCACCGTCGGGCTGCAGCGAGGAATGCGACATGCGGCCGACGTGCCAGAGCTGGGCGAAGATCGTGCCCTGTGCGGCATGCACCGCCTCGGTGACGAGCTTCCACCCGGCCACCTGCTCGGCCGACCAGATACCCGGGACGTCGATGTAGCCCTGCCCCTGCGGCGAGACCGGGGTGCCTTCACTGATGATCAGGCCGGCGCTGGCGCGCTGCCGGTAGTACTGCGCGGTGAGTTCGTTGGCGACCGCACCGGGGTTGCGGGCGCGGGTCATCGGGGCCATCGCGATGCGGTTGCGCAGGGCGGTGCCTGCCAGATCGAAGGGGCGGAACAGGGCGGCGATCATGTCGGTCATCTCGGTGTGGGGGAAGGCGCCAGCGGCGCGATGCACACAGGATGGAGTTGACATGCGGACGCATAAAGCGCTTCGATCTCCCTGGGCGCGGGACTATTTGTCCCCAATGGAGCGTGATAGATGCTGCCGCTGGAATCGTTGAATGGCCTGGTGACCTTCGTTACCACGGCCCGCTCAGGCAGCTTCACCGAGGCTGCCGACGCGCTGGGCATCTCGCGCTCGGCAGTGGGCAAGGCCATCGCCCGGCTGGAAGCGCGGCTGGGCGTGCGCCTGTTCCACCGCACCACGCGGCGCATCGCGCTGACCACCGATGGCGAGGCGTACTACGCATCGTGCGCGGCGGCGCTGGAAGAAATCTCCGCCGCCGAAGCCTGCCTGGGGTCGGCCGGCCTGCCCAGCGGACGGCTGCGCATCGACATGCCGTCCTCGTTCGGGCGGCTGGTGGTGCTGCCCGTGCTGCTGCGCCTGTGCCGGCAGTACCCGGACCTGCAACTGACGATGACCTTCACCGATCACTTCGTCGATCCGGTCGAAGAGGGCATCGACCTGCTGATCCGCTTCGGCGGGTTGCACCAGGCCGAGCACCTGGTCGCGCGCCGGCTGGGTCGCCAGCGCCTGGTCACCTGCGCATCGCCGGAGTACCTGCAGGCGCATGGCGTGCCAGCGACCGTGGAGGAACTGGCGCAGCATCGCAGCATCGTCGGCTTCCGCCATGGGCAACCGGTGGCGTGGCGGATTGGCAGTGATGACGCCGAGGGAACGTTCATCCCGAACGCGGCCTACCAGCTCAACGATGGTGACGCAGTGATCGATGCGGCCATCGCAGGACTGGGCATCTGCCAGATGCCCATTTCACTGGTACGCCGACATCTGGAATCCGGCGCGCTGCACTCGGTGCTGGATGCGCACATGCAACGGCATATCGACATCCATGCGCTGTGGCCACCGACCCGGCACCTGCGGCCGAAGGTGCGCTATGTGGTGGATGAGCTGGCGCGGCTGGCGGGTGAGGGCTTGTTCGATTGAAACGGCACGATTGAGCGGGATGGTTGCCCGTGTATACTATCCCCCAGTATAGTTTCGAGGTGGCCTGATCATGCCGCACTCCCCCGAAGAGAAGAAGAAGGTCCTGGCCCGCGTGCGCCGCATCCGTGGCCAGTGCGATGCGCTGGACCGCGCGCTGGAAGCTGGCGCCGACTGCGGGCCGGTGCTGCAGCAGATCGCCGCCATCCGTGGCGCGGTCAACGGCCTGATGTCCGAGGTGATGGAGGCCCATCTGCGCGAGGAGTTCGGGCAACCCGCCGCCTCCGACGAACAACGCGCCGAACGCGTGCGCGACATGAGCGCGTTGATCCGTTCGTACCTGAAATAAACGACGGCGCAACATGGCGCCGCCCATCCTGTCATTGCCTGTCTCTGGAGAGTCCACCATGAAGTCCCGTGCCGCCGTCGCCTTTGGTCCCGGCCAGCCGCTGCAGATCGTCGAGATCGACGTCGCCCCGCCGAAGAAGGGCGAAGTGCTGGTGAAGATCACCCACACCGGTGTCTGCCACACCGATGCATTCACGCTGTCCGGCGATGATCCGGAAGGCCTGTTCCCGGTGGTGCTGGGCCATGAAGGCGCCGGCATCGTGGTTGAAGTGGGCGAGGGCGTGACCAGCGTCAAGCCGGGCGACCACGTGATTCCGCTGTACACCGCCGAGTGCGGCGAGTGCCTGTTCTGCAAGAGCGGCAAGACCAACCTGTGCGTGGCCGTGCGCGCGACCCAGGGCAAGGGCGTGATGCCCGATGGCACCAGCCGCTTCAGCTACAACGGTGAGCCGCTGTACCACTACATGGGTTGCTCGACCTTCAGCGAGTACACCGTGGTGGCCGAAGTGTCGCTGGCGAAGATCAATCCGGACGCCAACCCGGAACACGTCTGCCTGCTCGGCTGCGGCGTCACCACCGGCATCGGCGCGGTGCACAACACCGCCAAGGTGCAGGAAGGCGACAGCGTGGCGGTGTTCGGCCTCGGCGGCATCGGCCTGGCGGTGATCCAGGGCGCGCGCCAGGCCAAGGCCGGCCGCATCATCGCGGTGGACACCAATCCGTCCAAGTTCGAACTGGCGCGCGAATTCGGCGCCACCGACTGCATCAACCCGAAGGATTTCGATAAGCCGATCCAGCAGGTCATCGTCGAGATGACGACTTGGGGCGTGGACCACAGCTTCGAGTGCATCGGCAACGTCAACGTGATGCGCGCGGCGCTGGAATGCGCGCACCGTGGCTGGGGCCAGAGCGTGGTGATCGGCGTGGCCGGTTCGGGCCAGGAGATCTCCACCCGTCCGTTCCAGCTGGTGACCGGCCGCAAGTGGATGGGCACCGCCTTCGGTGGCGTGAAGGGCCGCAGCCAGCTGCCGGGCATGGTCGAGGATGCGATGAAGGGCGATATCGAACTGGCCCCGTTCGTCACCCACACCATGGACCTGGACAAGATCAACGACGCCTTCGACCTGATGCATGAAGGCAAGTCGATCCGTTCGGTGGTCCACTACTGAGCCGCGGCGTGGGCTGGTTCGACGCCCTGCGCAGGCCGCGTGCGGAGGATCCACGCGCGGCCCTGGTCGACCCGATCGAGCAGGCGCTGCGCGCGCTGGGCTGGGTCGAGGGCGACGTGGGTCCACCGCGCGTGGTGGACTCGCCCTTCGGCATTGATGAAATGCCGTTCGAGCACTGGCTGGCACAGGTATTCCTGCCGCGCCTGCACGAAGCCCGCGCCGACGGCCTGTGGCCACCGCGCAGCGACGTGGCGGTCGCGGCGTATCGCAACCTGGACGGCCAGCCTGGCGTCGAATCGTTGCTGCGCCTGCTGGCACAGCTGGATGAACTGATCAACCAAGGCGTCCACGCCGGGCGTGGATAAGCCGACCAAGGTCGGCATCTACCAGAAGCACGCGTGCGCTGACGCGCCGCGCAGGAGAGCACCATGAAACGCATTGAACACCGCGCCTGTTTTGGCGGTTGGCAGGATGTCTACCGCCATCATTCGACCACGCTGGGCTGCGACATGCAGTTCGCCGTGTACCTGCCGCCGCAGGCGGAAACGCAGACGCTGCCGGTGCTGTACTGGCTGAGCGGGCTGACCTGCACCGAGCAGAATTTCATCACCAAGGCGGGCGCGCAGCGCTATGCGGCCGAACACGGCGTGATCATTGTCGCGCCTGATACCAGCCCGCGCGGTGATGACGTGGCCGATGCCGAAGGCTACGACCTGGGCAAGGGCGCAGGGTTCTACCTCAACGCCACCCGTGCGCCCTGGGCGAAGCACTTCCGCATGCATGACTATGCAGTGCACGAGTTGCCGGCGCTGATCGAAGCGGAGTTCCCGGCGACCGGCGCACGCGCCATCAGCGGGCACTCGATGGGCGGCCACGGTGCGCTGGTGATCGCGCTGCGCAATCCGGGGCGCTACCGCAGCGTGTCGGCGTTCTCGCCGATCGTCGCGCCCAGCCATGTTCCGTGGGGGCAGAAGGCCTTCCACGCCTACCTTGGCGACAACCCGGCCGACTGGGCGCAATGGGACGCCTGCGCGTTGATTGCCGCGGCCAGCGAGCGCCTGCCGTTGCTGGTCGACCAGGGCGAGGCGGACGAGTTCCTGCAGACCCAGCTGCAGCCGCAGCGCCTGCAGGAGGCCTGCGCCGCTGCCGACCATCCGCTGACCCTGCGCCTGCAGCCCGGCTACGACCACAGCTACTACTTCATTGGCAGCTACATCGGCGAGCACATCGCCCACCACGCCCGCGCCCTGCAGGGCTGAGCCCCCGGAAAAAAAGGGGACGGAGGGGATTAAGTCGCATTTGCCGCTGTGCCGCAAACGACTTAATCCCCTCCGTCCCCTTTTTCAGCGATGGATCACACCCTCGTGGCGTCGCCCCGCGCTATCGTGCGCGTAGACGGCCTTGCGGATCGGGGGATGCATGCCGGTAGTGCTGGCGCTGCTGTATGTGCTGTGCCATGGCCTGGTGCTGGCCTTGTGGCCTGGTCCGGCCGGGGTAGGCTCCTTCGTTTTCCTGACCGGTGCCCCGTTGCTGGCGGCGGCCGCCTGCCTGTGGCGGGCCCGCCGCGACCGCGCGGCACTGGGGTGGCGCGCCACGGCATTGGCGCTGCTGCTGTGGGCCGGCGGCATGGCGTTCAACATGATCGACGCCCTGGGCGCCGGGCGTGCCGATTTCACCCCGCGCGCAAGCCTGTTCCTTTACGTGCTCTACGGTGTGCCCCTGGTGTTCATCCTGGCCAGGGCGCGCCGGGAACGGGTCAGCATCAGCCTGATCGATGCGGCCATGGCGGCGCTGCTGGGCGTGCTGTTCTTCGTGCACGCGCAGTCGTTCGCCGCCCGCGTTGACATCGACGACCACGCGTTGTCCAACATGCAACGCATGTTCGATATCCAGAACCTGTGCATCGCCGTGTTCGCGGTGGTGCGCTGGCTGGCCGGCGACGTTCCCGAGCGGCGTACCTTTTTCCGCGCGCTGGCGATGTATGCGGCGACCTACCTGTTGGTGGCGTATTACATCAACCACTACACCTCCGGTGATGCGTTCGGTGCCTATGCCGATCTGCTGATCGACCTGCCGTTCCTGCTGCTGGCGCTGCTCGCACTCAGCCAGGCACCGGCGCGGGTCCTGACGCCGCATCCGCGGATGGCGCGCACGGTGCAGGCGGCGGGCCCGATGATCCTGCCGCTGCTGCTGCTGGTGGTGGGCACCCTGGTGGTCGACCATGCCCGGCCCCTGGCCGTGAGCGGTTTCGTGGTGGCGACGCTGGGGTTCGGCCTGCGCAGCATCCTGCTGCAGGTGGACCTGATGGAACGGCAGGCCTCGCTGGACCAGCTGGCGCGCCAGGATGGCCTGACAGGCGTGGCCAACCGGCGCGAGTTCGACGCGCTGCTGCTGGCCGAGTGGAATCGCGCACGGCGCAGTGGGACCGAGCTGGGCCTGCTGCTGTTGGATATCGATCATTTCAAGGCCTTCAACGACCGCCACGGCCATCCCGCCGGCGACCGCTGCCTGCAGGCCGTGGCAGCGGTACTGAAGGCGAGCGCCGGTCGCGCCGGTGACAGCGTCGCACGTTATGGCGGCGAGGAATTTGCGGTGATCGTGCCCGGAAGCGCGCTGTCGGGCGTTCTGGCGCTGGCCGAGCGCCTGCGCCAGGCGGTGGAAGCGCTGCCGTTGCCGGAAGGATCGGTCAGTATCAGCATCGGCGTGGGTTACCTGCATCCGCCGGCTCTGGCCAGTGCCGATCAGTTGCTGGCAGACGCCGATGCCGGCCTGTATGCCGCCAAGCGGGCTGGCCGCAACCAGGTGATCCTGCATGCGCACGTGCTGGATGACGAGGGCAGCACGCACGGAACGATGGACTGCTGAGCAGCTCTCTGCATGCGATCACACGGGGGGCGCGACGGCTTATCGCTGCCGCAACCAGCCGGTCGGTTCGAGCAGCCTCAGCCCGACCGGGGACAATGAGCGCTGCCGCAACGGCAGGCGTGCCGCCTGCACGGCCATTGCACAGCGCGCCAGCTGCCGGCGCAACGGTGCCAGCGTGTCGTCCTCGCGGGGCCGCGCATGCCGCCATTGTGCGATGCGCAGCAGGCAGACCAGCAGGTCCAGTTCACTGGCGGCAATGAAGGGAGAGCCGGCCGGCAGCAGATCGATCGGAGCGGCGGGGGTGGCCAGCAGCGGCAGCAGGCCGATGAAGGCGTCGCAGCCCTCCTGGCCAAGCCCGAGTCCGCTCAGCTGGGCAAGGCCATCGGCCTGCAGATCGGGGTCGCGCAACTGCCGTATCGCGCCCAGCAGCGCCTGTTCGCCCCGGCCGAACTGTCGACCGAAGGCGCGGTAGTTGACCCGGGTGGGAAACAACGGGGAACGGGAGGCCATGGCAGCTAGGGCTGTGGGTCGCGGGTTTCCACCAGCACCGGACAGGGCGCGTGGTCGATGGTCCATTGCCCGATCGAGGGTTCGAACAGGCGTTCCAGCCGGGACAGGTGGCGATGGCCGATGACGATCAGGTCGCACTCCAGGCGCCGGGCCTGCTCGCTGATGACTTCGCCGGGATCGCCGGAGGGGATCTGCGCGATGGCATCGACGCCGCGCTCGCGCAGTTCGGCCAGGGCTTCGGCCAATACTGCCTCGGCGCGGGAGCGCTGGCGGGCGGCTTCCGGATACTCGGTGCGATCGGCTTCGCTGGCATCGGCCGCCAGCGCGAATTCGGGGTCGAGCACGCACAGCAGGTGCAGGCGGCTGTGGGGGCCGGCGATGGCGGCGGCCAGGTCCAGCACGCGTGCGTGCTGGGGGCCTCCATCCAGGGCGACCAGCAGGGTAGTGAACATGGATGTCTCCTTGGCAGGACGGGGATGGTCGCCGATGTCACCGCGCGCACCCATGCCGTGCGCGGCAGTCAATGAATGCGTCGAACGCAATCCACGGTGGTTGCAAGTGCCGTAGAGTCATCTGATTTACTGGAGACTGTCATGCCCCTGCCGGACCTGAACCTGTTGCTGGCACTGGACGTGCTGATTGACGAATGCAGCGTGGCCGCCGCCGCGCGCCGGATGAACCTGAGCGCGCCGGCGATGAGCCGCACCCTGGGCCGGATCCGCACTGCGCTGGGTGACCCGGTGCTGGTGCGTGCCGGCCGCGGTCTGGCGCCCACGCCCCGCGCGCTGCAGCTGCGCGAGCAGGTCCGCGATGTGATCGAGCAGGCCCACCGCGTCTTCAACGCTGGTCGTGAAGTGGACATGCGCGTGCTCGAGCGAACCTTCAGCGTGCGCGCCAATGATGTCTTCATCGGTGGATTTGGCGGTCGCCTGCGCGAGATCTTCCGCCAGCAGGCACCGCGCGCGGTGCTGCGCTTCGTGCCCGAGGGCGATACCGACGATGATGCGATGGCGCAGGGCCGGATCGACCTGTACATCAGCACCGCCGGCAAGCATGCGCCCGATACCAAGGTGCAGAACCTGTTCAGTACCTCGTTCATGGGCGCCGCGCGCGAGGACCATCCACTGTTCGACGAGGAGATCAGTGCAGAGCGCTTTGCCGCGTGTGACCACATCGCGGTGTCGCGCCGTGGCCTGCCACGTGGGCCGATCGATGATGACCTGGCCACGCTCGGCCTGCAGCGCCGCGTGGCGCTGATCAGCCCGACCTTCCACGGTGCGATCTTCGCGGCGGCCGAATCAGACCTGATCCTGCCGCAGATGCCAAGCGTGATGCTGGAGCGGATCGTCAGCATGCGCCTGCCGCTGCGCCTGTTCCCGCTGCCGATCCCGGTGCGTACCGCGGCCATCGTGCAGGCCTGGCATCCGCGGCTGGACAACGATGCCGCGCACCAGTGGCTTCGCCGTTCGATCAAGACCATGTGCGAGCGCGTCGAGGACGCCCACCGCTGAGACCCGCAGGCGTGCGCTGGACGCACGCCTGGGATGCCGGCGACGCCATTTTTCACAGGGTACCGGCTCCCTAGACTGCGCTCCCCGGAGTTTCACTGAGCGCATTCCAATGACCCTCAACATGCCGTGCACTGCACGGATCGGCGCCTGGCGATGAGTGCGCCGGCCGCCGCTGTCCCGGCCGCCGCAGCGCCCCGTCCTGCCGCCGCCCCCGGGCTCGATCGCCGCATTCTGGTCGGCCTGTGTGGCGTGCTGCTGGCGGTGCTGGTGTCCGGCTTCAACGAGAACATCACCAAGGTCGCCCTGGCCGACATCCGTGGCGCGATGGGTTTCAGCGTCGACGACGGCAGCTGGATCGTCGCCCTCTACAGCGCGATGTCGGTCAGCGCGATGGCCTTCGCGCCGTGGTGTGCCGCCACCTTCTCGCTGCGCCGCTTCGCATTGGCGATGATCGGTGGCTTCATGGTGCTGGGCGTGCTGTGCCCGCTCGCCCCGAACCTGCAGGTGTTCCTGCTGCTGCGTGCATTGCAGGGCCTGTGCGGCGGTGCACTGCCGCCGTTGCTGATGAGCGTGGCGCTGCGCTTCCTGCCGCCTGGCATCAAGCTGTACGGCCTGGCCGGCTACGCGTTGACGGCGACGTTCGGCCCGAGCATGGGCACGCCGCTGGCCGCGTTCTGGGTCGAGCAGGTGGGCTGGCACTGGGCGTTCTGGCAGATCGTGCCGTACTGCCTGGCCGCCATGGCGATGGTCGGCTGGGGCCTGCCACAGGACCCGCTGCGGCTGGAACGCTTCGCCCAGTTCGATGGCGTTGGGCTGCTGCTCGGCCTGCCGGCGCTGGTGCTGCTGGTGCTGGGCCTGGTGCAGGGCCCGCGGCTGAACTGGTTAGATTCGCCGATGATCACGCTGATGATCGGTGGCGGTGCCGGCCTGATGGTGCTGTTCATGATCAACGAATGGTTCCACCCGCTGCCGTTCTTCAAGCTGCAGTTGTTGGCCAATCGCAATCTCAGCTACTCGCTGGTCACGCTGGGTGGCGTGCTGTTCGTGCTGCTGGCGGTGATCTCGATCCCGTCCGGCTTCCTGGCCAGCGTGCAGGGCTACCGGCCGCTGCAGACCGCACCGATGCTGCTGTGGGTGGCACTGCCACAGGTGATCGCGCTGCCGCTGGTGGCGGCCCTGTTGAACATCCGCGCGGTGGACTGCCGCTGGGTGCAGGCCACCGGCCTGGCGATGCTGGCACTGGCCTGCTGGCTGGGCTCGCACCTGGACGTGGCCTGGATCCGCGACAACTTCCTGTGGGTGCAGCTGCTGCAGGTGTTTGCCCAGCCGATGGCGGTGCTGCCGCTGCTGATGCTGGCCACCGGCGGCCTGGCGCCACAGGATGGCCCGTTTGCCTCGGCCTGGTTCAACACGATCAAGGGCTTCGCTGCGGTGCTCGCCGGTGGCGTACTGGATGCCATCGCCCAGGGCCGCCGTCATTTCCATTCCACCGTGCTGGTCGACCGCCTTGGCGAGCAACCGTGGCTGGCCGATGGCCCGCAGCTGGGCGCGCGCCTGCATGCACAGGTACAGGCGCTGACTTCGGCCGACCTGTACTGGGTGGTCGCACTGGTGGCGCTGGCCTTCATTCCCCTCATTGCCTGGATGCCCACCCGCATCCATCCGCCACGCGCCGTGGCCTGAACCTTTCGCAGGAACCCCTCATGACGATCAATCGAACCCCTCTCAACACCGGCCTGGGCCTGGGCGTGCTGGCCCTGGCCATCGGCGCGTGGCTGCTGCTGCGCGATGGCGGTCACCAGACCACCAACAATGCGTACGTGGTGGCCGACTACACCCTGGTAGCGCCGAAGATTGCCGGCTTCGTCAGTGCCGTGGAGGTAGAGGACAACCAGTCGGTGAAGGCCGGTGACGTGCTTGCCCGCATCGACGACCGCGACTACCAGGTGGCACTGCAGGCTGCGCGTGCCGACCTTGCCAATGCCCGTGCGCAGCTGGCCAATGCGCAGGCCGCACTGGCCCAGCAGGACTCGCTGATCGCGCAGGCCAGGGCCAGCGTCGATGTCAGCCGTTCCGAACTGACCCTGGCCAGTGCCGACCAGCAGCGTTACCGCGAACTGGCCCGTGATGGCGCCGGTACCGTGCAGAACGCGCAGCAGGCGCAGTCGAAGCAGGCCGTGGCCAGTGCGCATCTGCAGCAGGGCCAGGCCGCACTGTCGACCGCACGCCAGCGCACCGACATCCTCAGCGCGGGCGTGCAGGCTGCACAGGCGGCGGTGCAGCGTGCAGAAGCGGCACAGGCACGCGCCGAACTGGATCTGTCGCACACCGTGCTGCGCGCGCCGATCGATGGCATGGTCGGTCGCCGCGCAGTGCGCGTCGGTGCCTACCTGACCCCGGGTACGCCGGTGGCTGCGGTGGTCCCGCTGAAGCGCGCCTTCGTGGTCGCCAACTTCCAGGAAACGCAGATGACCCGCATGCAGGCCGGCCAGCAGGTCGAACTGAAGGTGGACGTATTCCCGGGCACGCCGCTGCGCGGGCACATCGACAGCATTGCACCAGCCACCGGCATCACCTTTGCTGCAGTCGCACCAGAGAACGCCACCGGCAACTTCACCAAGGTGGTGCAGCGCATTCCGGTGAAGATCGTGCTGGAGCCGGGCCAGCCGCTGCTGGACCAGCTGCGTGCCGGCATGTCGGTGGAAGCCAGCGTTGACCTGGGCAGCCGCGCGCGTGCGCAGAGCATGCAGCACGGACCGGGCCACAAGCGCGGGGAGGGCGCATGAGCGCCATTACCGTTTTCCGCACCTTCGTTGCGGCCAGCCTGTGCACGGCCCTGGCTGCCTGCGCGATGGGCCCGGACTTCGTACGCCCGCAGGCGGAACTGCCCGGCCACTGGCAGGGTGGGGCTGTCGCCGGCAACGCCATCGATCAGGACGCCGCCTGGTGGGCCGGCTTCGACGATCCGCTGCTGGGGCAGCTGGC
Source organism: Stenotrophomonas sp. YJH_SMC_73 (assembly GCF_059370155.1). Taxonomy (NCBI): domain Bacteria; kingdom Pseudomonadati; phylum Pseudomonadota; class Gammaproteobacteria; order Lysobacterales; family Lysobacteraceae; genus Stenotrophomonas; species Stenotrophomonas sp. YJH_SMC_73. Next base: position 370,579 of record NZ_JCAFTJ010000001.1, read on the forward strand.
CCATCAGGTGCTGGCGGCCAACCTGGACCTGCAGCTGGCCGCCAACCGCGTGCAGCAGAGCCGCACCGCGCGCGGCATCACCGCCGCCGATCACCTGCCCAGCGTCAGCGCGAGCGCCAGTGGCGTGCGTGCACGCAACAGCGAGGTGGGCCTGAATGATCCGTCCGGCAACGGCGGCCGTGATGACTACGGGCTGTTCCAGGCCGGTATCGGCCTGGGCTGGGAACTGGACCTGTGGGGCCGCGTTCGGCGCCAGGTGGAAGCGGCCGACGCACGCGTGCAGATGGCCGAGGAGGATGCACACGCCGTGCGCATCGCGCTGCTGGCGGAAACCGCGCGTGATTACCTGCAGCTGCGTGCGACGCGGCAGCTGCTGGCGATCACCGAGGACAACCTCAGCATCGCGCATGACATCAAACGGCTGACCGAGGCGCGCCAGAAGCAGGGCGTGGCCAGCACGCTGCAGGTGTCCAGCGCGGCCGCGCAGGTGGCTTCGCTGCAGGCGCGCATCGCGCCGCTGCGGCATCGCGAATCGCAGCTGCGCAATGCGCTGGCGTTCCTGCTGGCACAGCCGCCGCAGGCGCTGGACGCGCAGCTGCAGGATGCACGCCGTGACTGGCCGGCGTTGCCAGCGGTGGCGGTGGGTCTGCCGAGTGAACTGGCCGTGCGTCGCCCGGACATCCGTCGTGCCGAGGCGGCACTGCATGCGGCAACGGCCGGCATCGGCGTGGCCAAGGCCAGTTTCCTGCCGCGCATCACCTTGAATGGTGACGCAGGCTTCCAGGCCAAGCAGCTGGATGACCTGGATGGCTGGAACGCGCACCGTTTCAGCATCGGGCCGTCGATCAGCCTGCCGATCTTCCAGGGCGGGCGGCTGAAGGCGAACCTCGCGCTGAGCAGGCTGCAGCAGCAACAGTCGGCCCTGCAGTTCCGCCGTACCGTGTTGCAGGCCTGGCATGAGGTGGACGACGCCATGGATGGCTACAGTGCCGCGCAGCAGCGCACGGTGCAGCTGCACGTGGCGGTGGATGAGAGCGAGACGGCACTGGGGGCGGCGCGCCGGCAGTACCAGGCCGGCGTGGTCGACATGCTGGACGTGCTGACCACCCAGCGCATCGCGCTGGACAACCAGGCCGCGCTGGCCAACAGCCAGGCCGCCGCCGCGATCGCGCGTGTAGAGCTGTACCGCGCGCTGGGCGGTGGCTGGTAGCGATAGGGAAACGCCGGGCCATGCCCGGGGGTTCGTCGGTAGTTGCCAACCTTGGTTGGCAGCTTTTTTGGAGCGCCAACCAAGGGTGGCGTCTACCAGAGCCCGTCGTGCGCCGGGCCACGTGCTGTGGACCCGGTGGACGCATCAACGCCCGTCCGCTACCTCGCCGTAAAACCAGTATTCCTGTTCCAGACCGTCATCGTGGTCGGTGGGAGGAATGCTGACCTGCACACCTCGCTCCTCAACGCCTTGGGGTAGGACGAGCTGCCATTCGGCGGAAAGACTGCGCGAGGTGATGGCGGTGACCTGGCCATCCGCTGTCGAGGCGACGTGGCCCTGGAAGTACGCTTCGTCCAGGTAAAGGCAAATCTCGCTGGAGAACATCCCTGGCTGGGCGATGCAGCAGGTTACCCGCACAGTAGCTTGTGAAGCGGGCCGCGACTGGATCAGATTTGCGCAGGCGCTGATGAGCGATTGGGCGCAGGCACGCTGGATTCTCAGGGTGGTGGCCGGGCCTTTGATCAGACCGGCTCGGGTCGGAACCTTGTAGTTCCAGTAGCGAGCTTGACTGCCCAACTCCTCTGGCGAGGGAAACGCACCACTGAAGCAGTCAGCCCAATGCTGCAGGTCGCGTAGTCGGCGTGGGGCATCGCGCAGCTTCTTCTCGCCGCGCGTACCCGGCCGGGTGATGGCATCTCTGTTTCTCATTCCCACAGTGTGCCAGCCACATGCGCGGCGGGTTGGAAAGCGCCAACCAGGGTTGGCATCTACCGGAGCAGCCCTCGGAAGCGCCGGGCCATGTCCGGCGGCGCGTCAGTAGTGGCCAACCTTGGTTGGCAGCCGTTTGTGCAAGCGCCAACCAAGGTTGGCGTCTACCAGAGCATGGTCATCGGCACCGGGTCGATCACGACACGGGCACGGTAGCGCCGGGCCATGCCCGGCGGGCGGGTGCCTCAACGCACGTCGCGCAGTTCCCAGTGGCTGCCGGCCAGCAGGCGCAGGCGCTGCTTGAACACGTCACTGTCGATGCGGGTGGTGGCGACCAGGTTGATGCGCAGGTCCTTCTGCTCGCCGGTCACGGTGGCCTCCGGGTCGGTCACGCCCCACTGCGGTTCCACCGCATCCGGGTCGGGCTGCTTGGCCTTCCAGCGTTCGAACAGCGTGCCGCTGCGCAGGGCATCCTGCAGCTCTTCGGCGAAACCGGCGGCGCCCTGGGAATGGAAGGACAGGTCAGGGTCGTTGCCGCGGGCCTTGGACGGATCGGGCAGGCTGATGTGGTACTGCGCAGGCATGGAGTTCTCCTTGAAGTGCGGCAAGGCTGGCACAGTCGGGGTGGAATCGATGTGCAGATTCCTGCCGTGGCCAGCGCTCATTCGAACCGATGCGGCCCATCGGCAAATCCCACGGTGACCGCGCCCTTGCCGACGTTGACCATGCCGGTCAGGCTCATCACCGATTCGTACACGGTCACGCCATGGCCGGCGCAGACCTCTTTCATCTGTGCATAGCCGGGCAGGCTGCGCAGCTCGTCCAGTTCGCCGCCGTAGCTGACGCACACCGTCGGCGTCATCAGCCCGGCACGCACGCGCTGGCCGACCACCGCGAACAGCTTCTGCACGGCGCTGTCGAAGCCCTTGATCTTGGCCACCGGCCCGGTCTCGCCACGGTAGCCGTGCAGCACCGGCTTGATGTCCAGTGCACTGCCCAGTGCCGCGCTGAGCAGGCCGACACTGCGGTCGCCCTTGTGCCGCGCGCGTGCGCGCATGTAGTACAGGTCGCGGGTGATCATGTAGCCGTGCACGTTGCCGGCCAGTTCTTCCAGCCGTTCGCGGATCTGCTGCACGCTGGCGCCACTGTCACGCAGGCGGACAGCCTCCACCGCGGTCACGGCCTGCGCGGCGAACAGGTTCTGGGTATCAAGTACGCGCAGCGCGAACGGCGAGTTGTAGCCCGCTGCCTGCCGCACCGGCTTGTAATCGTTGAGGATGGCGAAGCTGGCCTGCAGCGCGTTGTCGTGGATCGGGCTGCGGGTCTTGGTGATGGTCATGCAGAACACGTGGTCGTAATCGATCACCAGCTGCTGCAGGAACAGGTCGCGGATCTGGTTGACGCTGAAGGGGATGGTTTCCGCTTCAGCGCCATGTTCGGCCACATGCGCGTGCAGGAAGCTCAGGGTGGCCTGCTCATCGCGATGATCGGCCAGCACGGCTTCGCCGATCCGTACGGTGATCGGCAGCAGCACGATGTTGTGCTCGGCAATGAAGTCCTGCGGCAGGTCGCAGGCCGAGTCGACGACGATTCCGATGCGCATCCGCGGCTCCCCCTCCAGGGCGGTTGTAGGTTCGGAAATGTGAAATCTATCTCAAATTCTGGCGTGGCGCGCGAGGGAAACGCGGCACGCCCTGTTCAGCGACTGCGCTGCACGGCCACCGGAAGCTCGGCCAGGCGCTGCCATTCGGGCTGCCGCAGCAGATCCGGGTCGGCCAGCACCGCCGCCATCAGTGGGTGGGCGTCGTTGCCCCAGAACAGTTCGCCATCGATGGCCAGGGTCGGCACGCCGAACACGCCGGTTGCAATGGCGGCCTCGGTGTTCCTCCGCAGCTGCTCCTTGACCGCGGGAGTCGCGATGGCGCTGGCGACATCCTCGATCCCCAGCCGCGCGGCTGGTTCGCGCAGGGCCTCGGCGCTGTCGGCGGCATTGCCGTCGCGCCAGATCCAGTCGAACAGCACGTCCACCGCCTGTGCGCTGCCACCCGCGGCCAGGCACAGGCGCAGGGCAGACAGCGGATTGAACGGGTGGCCCGGCGGGAACCGCAGCGGTGTGCCTTCGGCCTGCGCGGTCCACAGCAGCTGGCGGTAGATGAAGCGGCGCTTGGCCGGAATCTCGGCCGGCCCGAGGTTGCCCAGGTGATGCAGCACGGCACCAAAGGCGATCGGCACCGGCTGGATCCGCGGGAACTCGGGCAGCTGCTTCAGCTTCTGCCAATGCAGGTAGGAGTACGGCGAAACGAAGTCGAAATACCAGCGCAGGGTGGTCATGGTGGTGTCCTTCAATGCGGTCAGGGCTGCGCGTTGCGCAGCAGGTAGCGATCGCGCAGCTCGGTCTGGCGCGAGCGCATCGGCATCGCCCGGCCGCCCAGCCAGACCTGTTCGGCATAGTGCGCCACGTCCAGCGGGTCGCCCTCCCACAGCACCAGGTCGGCACGCTTGCCCGGCTCGATGCTGCCGATCTGGTCGGCCACACCGAACGCCTGCGCCGGCACCCGGGTCAGGCCGGCCAGGCCGTCGGCCCAGGGCAGTCCATTGGCCACGGCATTGCCGGCCAGCTGGCGCATCTTGCGGGCGTTGTGCGAGGCGTCGCCACGCTGCACGAACGAGACCGCCACGCCGGCCCGTTGCAGGCGTGCCGCATTTTCCAGGGTTGCACCGATCTGGTCGAAGCTGGCCGGCAGGTTGGACAGCACGTCGACGAACACCGGCACCTGCGCGGCGGCCAGCTCCGGTGCCAGCTGCCAGGCTTCGCTGCCACCGGCAATGGCGATCTTCACCTTCTCGCGGGCGGCCCAGCGCAGCAGCTGGCGGATGTCCGCCGCACGGTCCACCTCCACCACGATGCGGCCCTGGCCGGCCAGGTAGCGGCCCAGCGTGCGGCGCCCGGCCGGGGTCAGCAGCGCATGCGGTGAGTCCGCGGCGACCTGGCCACGCGCCTCGTCCACCATCTGCTGCAGCAGCATCCATTGCGCCGCACGCGAATGCCCGGTCAGTTCCACTGCGGCCGACCCCAGGCGCAGGAACAGCGCGCGCGGCCCGAGGGGATCGGCGCTGCCGTCCAGCCGCATCACACCGCCCTGGCCAGCGACGAAGCCGCCACCGGTGGCGGCCCCCAGGGCGGTGAAGCCGATGCCGTCCAGGCGCGCCACCGGGATCAGCACCGAGGCCGGGTTGTAGGCCAGGGTGACATCGAATTCGGGGCGCAACGGTTGTTCGCCGATCTTCAGCGTGCTGTCGACCGTGCTCGCTTCACCGGAGACTTCTTCGATGCCGATCTCGGTGATGCCCCCGAACAGCGCGGGTGTCAGCGGGCGGCCATCGGCCTCGACGACGTTGGCCCCGGCCGGTGCGGACAGCCCGTTGCCGACTGCGCGGATGATGCCGCCCTGCACCAGTACATCGGCGTGCTGCAGGCTGCCGCGCGCGCTGGCCGTATGTACGGTGGCGTTGCGGACCAGCAGGTCCTGCGCCTGCGCGGCTGCGGAGAGGCAGGCCAGCACCATGACCGTAGCGCCGAGCCATGCCCGGCGACGCTTGTTCAACGCGCCCATCAGTGCACCTCCTGGCCGAGCTGGAAATCGGAACGCGGCGTCGCTGCCGGCGCACTGCGGTCGTACAGGCGGCGGCCGTCGATGAAGACCTGTTCGGCCAGCGCGTAGGAACCGAAGGGGTTGCCGTTCCACACCACTACGTCGGCCATCTTGCCGGCCTCCAGGGTGCCGGTCTGGCCTTCAATGCCCAGCGCTCTGGCGGCATTGGCCGTCATCCAGGTGATGGCATGTTCGGGCGTGATCTCCGGCATGTGCGCGCGGCGCGCGGCGGCGATCACCTTGGCCGCTTCCTGGTTCAGGCGCTGGATGCCTTCGGGCGAATCGGAATGGACGATGGCGCAGCTGTTCTTCGGCCGGTCGACCAGTGCGATGTTCTCCGGAATGCCATCGAAGGCTTCCATCTTGAAGCCCCACCAGTCGGCCCACAGCGCACCGCAGACGCCGTCGGCGGCCAGCCGGTCGGCCAGCTTGTAGGCCTCTACGCCGTGGTGGAAGGCCGCCACCTTGAAGCCGAATTCCTTGGCCAGGTCGAGCATGGTGGCCATCTCGTCGGCGCGGTAGCAGTGGATGTGCACGCGGATATCGCCTTCGATCGCGCCGGCCAGCGTGTCCAGCTTGAGATCGCGCTTGCCGCCGGCATCACCGGCGCTGTCGCCCTTGTCGCTGCCGAACCAGCCCTTGCGCTTGGCCGGCTTGGGTTTGTTCTTGGCGATGTAGTCGGCAGCATCGATGAAGGCGGCGCGGTAGCCGGCAACGTTGCCCATCCGCGTGGCTGGGGCGACGCCCTTGCCTTCGCCGTAAACCCGTTTCGGGTTCTCGCCGCAGGCCATTTTCAGCCCCCACGGAGCACCCGGGAATTTCATGGCCTGGTAGGTGATGGCCGGCACGTTCTTCAGGGTCACGCCACGGCCACCGACCAGGTTGGCCGAGCCAGGCAGCACCTGCATGCTGGTCACGCCTCCGGCCAGGGCTGTAGCGAAGCCCGGGTCCTGCGGCCACACCGAGTGCTCGGCCCAGACATTGGCGGTGACCGGTGCGGTCATCTCGTTGCCGTCGCTGTGCGCGCCGACGCCCGGGCTGGGGTACACGCCCAGGTGCGAGTGCACGTCGATCAGGCCCGGGGTGACCCACTTGCCCCGCGCATCGATGCGGGTGACCCCGGCATCGGCCTGCAGCTGGCGGCCCACGGCGACGATGCGGCCCTCGCGCAGCAGCACGTCGGCGTTGTCCAGGCGCTGGCCGGTGCCGGTCAGCACGGTGGCGTTCTGGATCAGCACCGGCGCATCGGGATGCGCCCGGTAGGTGCTGGGGTAGGGATCGGCGACGAAGCGCGAGGCGCCCACCGCCGGTGCCGTGCTCAACGAAACCAGCGCCAGCCCAAGAGCGGCGCGCAACACCATCGATGCCATGCAGAGATCCCCAACCCACGCGTGAATCCGCCGACGCTATCCGTCGTCGATACCACTTGCCAAGTGACCTTGGGCAGGGGCAGGGGTGGGGATTTTCCTATACAAAAATTCTGAACGAAGCATTAATTTTTTGTGACACCTGCCGCTACCAACCGGTGGGACAGCGAGCGCTGACCCGCCGTGAGGTGTGCTTTCCATTGCTCCATGACGGAGCTGCACCTGAAATATTTCAAGGAATCAAGGACGTAACTGCAGATGATTGTCTTCCCGTCGTATCGCTCCACCGCTTCCCGCCGCTCGATCCTCCCCTCACCCCTGGCCTCGGCCATTGTTGGCTCGCTGCTGATGGCCGCCGCTCTGCCGGCGCTGGCCCAGGACAGCAACGCAGACGCCTTGTCGCGTTACCAGTTCCAGCGCAGCCTGCAGGCCGCGTTTGCCGCACCGGTCCTCACCGCTTCGCCGTCGCTGGCCGTCGCCGCCGCCGATGTGGAAGTCGATCCGGAACCCATCATGGGCAAGCCGGGTGATGCCGCCAGCTGGCGCACCACCGAATTCAACAGCGACTGGGGCCTGCAGGCGATCAACGCCGATGTGGCCTACGCACGCGGACTGACCGGCACCGGCATCCGCCTGGGCGTGTTCGACAGCGGCACCGGCCTGGACCACGACGAGTTCGCCGGCAAGGACCACCGCAGCATCCATCTGGCCGACGTGCTGGCCGATGGCAGCCTGTGCGCGCGCGAAGTGCTGAGTGGCCCGGACGCCTGCTTCGCCAGCGACGGTGACCAGGTGGCCGTGTCCTACCAGCTGCTCGACCCGGACTATGCCGATCTGCTGGAGCGCAATGGCTTCTACGAAGGCCTGAGCTACAACGTGCACGGTACCCACGTGTCGGGCACCATCGCCGCCAACCGTGATGGCCACGGCACCCACGGTGTTGCCTTCGGCGCCGACCTGAGCGTGGCCCGCCTGTTCTCCAACAGCGCCACCTACCTGTCGGTGGTGAATATCGGCGGTTCCCTGTATCTGGACGAACAGACCATCGCCGCCATCCAGGCCGACGATTCGATCTACCCGCAGCTGTATGCGCAGATGAACGAGCAGGGTGTGCGCGCCATCAACCACAGCTGGGGCCTGGCCAACGAGCCGACCACAGCGGAAGACCTGGACATGTACCAGTCGCACCCGGTGTTCGCCGCCAGTCTGGCTGCGATGGCCGAAGGTTCGCGCAGCAGCGGCCTGATCCAGGTATGGGCCGCTGGCAACACCGATTCGCCCAACACTTCGCCGGAAGAAGCGCCGATTGCCGGCATGTATGCCTCGCTGCCGCGCGCCGTCGCCGACGTCGAGCCGTACTGGCTGGCCGTGGTCAACGTCAATCAGGACCTGGAGCTGAGCAACCGCTCTATGCGCTGTGGCCTGGCGGCGAACTGGTGCCTCGCCGCGCCCGGCTCGAACATCAACTCGACCGTGTACGGTCCCGATTCGGTGATCGAAGGTGATTTCTACGATGACAATGGCAACCTGGTGGTGGACATCATCAGCCAGACCCCGTCGTCCGATTACGAGGAACTGAGCGGCACGTCCATGGCCGCCCCGCACGTCACCGGCGCGCTGGGCCTGCTGTTCGAGCGCTTCCCGTACCTGGACAGCGCGCAGGTGCGCGACGTGCTGCTGACCACCGCCACCGACCTGGGTGCTGCAGGCGTGGACGATGTCTACGGCTGGGGCCTGATGAACCTGGCTGCGGCCGTCGAAGGCTACGGCTCGCTGCGCGTGGACACCGATGTGGTGATGAACCAGAAGGCCGGCGGCCTGAAGGTGTGGGAAGGTGATGCATGGGACGACTGGACCAATGACATCGGCGGCCCGGGCAAACTGACCAAGAGCGGCATCGGCTGGCTGCGCCTGAGCGGCGACAACAGCTTCAACGGCGCGGTGGTGCGCGAAGGCGTGCTGGAACTGGACGGCGTGAACACGCTGACCAGCGCCGTGGACGTGACCGGCGGAACCTTCCTGCTGAACGGCACCCTGCAGAACACAGCGCTGAACAGCCTGGGCGGCAGCAGCCGCATCACCGCCACCGGTGTGCTGGACGGCTCGGACCTGACCGTCACCGGCGGCGTGGTGTCCTTCAACGGCGTGCAGACCGGCGGCAGCACCTTCGTGGGTGAAAAGGGCACGCTGAAGGGCGTGGGCCAGCTGGGAAACACCACCGTGGCCGGCATCATCGCTCCGGGCAACTCCATCGGCACGCTCACCATCAACGGTGACTATGTGCAGACCGCCACTGGCGTGTACCAGGCCGAGGTGGCCCCGGGCAGCCGCAGCGACCAGCTGCACGTGACCGGCACCGCCACCCTGGGCGGCACCCTGGTGGCGCTGCCGGAACCGGGCACCTACTACCTGGGCGAGCAGTTCAACTTCATCCAGGCCGACGGCGGCGTGAACGGTCGGTTCGCCAGCACGGATTTCAGCGCCTTCTCGCCCTTCCTGCAGTTCGGCCTGGCCTACTCCGCCGCCGGCGCGCGCATTGAAGTGACCCGCGGCAACGCGCTGGCTACCGCGGCCACCACCGCCAACCAGTTGGCCGTGGCCACCGTCGTCGACGGTCTGGCGGTCAACCAGGGCCTGCCGCGTCCGCTGACCATGCTGTTCCCGGAACAGGTGGGCAGCGCACTGGACAGCCTCAGCGGCGAACTGCATGCCGCCACCAGCGCGGCCCTGCTGGAAGGCAGCCGCTACGTGCGTGATGCCGCGCTGGCCCGCCGTGCCGGTGCCGCTGCACCGGGTGCCGAAGGCGGCGACGCCAGCGGTGTGTGGGTGCAGGCCCTGGCCGGCAGCACCACGCTGGACGGCAACACCAACACCGCCCGCACCGAAGCCAACAGCAACGGCCTGCTGGTCGGTGCCGACCGCGAGTTCGGCGGCTGGCAGGTGGGCGTGCTGGCCGGTACCGGCCGCACCGACGTGAAGCAGGGCGAAGGCCGCCGTGCGAGGTCGAAGGTGGACAACACCCACTTCGGCGCCTACGCCAGCCACAACTGGGGCGGTTTCGGCCTGCGTGGCGGCCTGGCATGGAGCGAACACGATGTGGACAGTACCCGTGAGCTGGCGTTCGCCGGTTACAGCGACACCCTGAGCGCCCGCTACGACGCGCGTACCCGCCAGGCCTTCATCGAAGCGGCCTACCGCTTCGGTGGCCGCGAGGCTGGCCTGGAGCCGTACGTGCAGGTGGCCCGCGTGGAAGTGGACACCAAGCACGTGAACGAGCGTGGCGGTGCTGCGGCCCTGCAGGGTTCGGTGGACGACGTGCGCACCACCCTGGCCACGGCCGGCGTGCGCTTCGACAAGGGCCTGAAGGCCTCGTTCCAGCAGGACAGCTGGTTGCACGTGCGCGGCGCGGTGGCGTACCGCCACGCCAGCGGCGACCGCAACCCGTCGGCCCGCCTGGGCTTTGCCACCGGCGGTGACAGCTTCGTGGTCAACGGTGCACCCATCGCCGACAGCGCGGTGGTGGCCGAACTGGGCCTCTCGGCCTGGCTGACCGCCAAGCAGCAGCTGGAACTGGGCTACAGCGGCCAGTTCGGCGACGAAAGCCGCGACCACGGTGCCAACCTGCGCTGGTCGGTGCGTTTCTAAGCCACGGGCTCCCGCAGGGAAACCAGGAGGGGCGGCCGTTGGGCCGCCCCTTCTCTTTGTGTGGCAGGGCAGGCGCAGCGTTGCCTACAATGGCGCCCCTGCAGAACCGGACCGGGCATGAAGAGCAAACAGGAAATCGTCGACAACTGGCTGCCGCGTTATACCGGCGTTCCGCTGGACCAGTTCGGCCAGCATATCCTGCTGACCAATTTCGGCGGCTACCTGCACACCTTCTCCGCGCTGACCGGCGCCCCGGTCATCGGCCTGGACCGGCCGATGGCCAGCGCCACCATCGATGGCATCACCATGATCAACTTCGGCATGGGCAGCCCCAATGCCGCGATCATCATGGACCTGCTGTCGGCGGTGATGCCCAAGGCGGTGCTGTTCCTGGGCAAGTGCGGTGGCCTGAAGCGCAAGAACCAGCTGGGTGACCTGGTGCTGCCGATCGCAGCGATCCGCGGTGAGGGCACTTCGGGCGACTACCTGCCGCCGGAAGTGCCGGCCTTGCCGGCGTTCGCGCTGCAGCGTGCGGTCTCGACCATGATCCGTGATCTCGGCCACGACTACTGGACCGGTACCGTCTACACCACCAACCGCCGGGTCTGGGAGCACGACGAGGCGTTCAAGGAGCGGCTGCGGGCGATGCGCTGCATGGCCATCGACATGGAAACCGCCACCGTGTTCGCCGCTGGCTTCGCCAACCACATTCCCAGCGGCGCACTGCTGTTGGTGTCGGACCAGCCGATGATCCCCGATGGGGTCAAGACCGAGGCCTCCGATGCCAAGGTCAGCTCCCAGTTCGTGGAAAACCATATCCAGATCGGTATCGAGGCGCTTAAGCTTATCCGGCGCAACGGCAAGTCGGTCCGCCACCTGCGCTTCGACGAATGATGATGATGGCCTGGCGCGGCGCGCCGGCCCTGGGGAGTAGGTGATGGACGTTGCCGCGCACGTGGTGGAATTCTGGAAAGAGGCGGGCCCTGCGAAGTGGTTCGCCCGCAATGATGCGTTCGACGCGCAGTTCCGCCAGTTGTTCCTGGATGAGCATTTCGCAGCCGCCTCGCGCGCGCGCGAACACTGGCTGGGCAGTGCCGAGGGCGCACTGGCGCTGATGCTGCTGCTGGACCAGTTCCCGCGCAACTGCTTCCGCGGTAGCGCCCATTCCTACGCCACCGATGGCCTGGCCCGGCACTACGCCATGCGCGCCATCGAGGAAGGCCTGGACCTGCAGCTGGTGCCCAAGCTGCGCGCCTTCATCTACCTGCCGTTCGAGCACTCCGAGGATCCGCTGGACCAGGACCGCTCGGTGGCGATGTTCGACGTGCTGGGCGACAAGGAATACCTGCAGTACGCCGAGCTGCACCGCGACATCATCCGCCGCTTCGGTCGCTTCCCGCACCGCAACGCCGTGCTGGGTCGCATTCCCTCACCGGAAGAACTGGACTACCTGGCCGAAGGCGGTTTCGCCGGCTAAGAAAAAGGGGACGGAGGGAATTAAGTCGTTTTTGCCACAAACGACTTAATCCCCTCCGTCCCCTTTTTAGGGGTCAGATCGCCTTTCCGCAGGAAAGGGCTCTGACCCCGGGCCTTCAATCAGTACTTCGGCACGCCGTTGTCGACGTCTTCCGACCAGGCGTTGATGCCGCCGGTGACGTTGAACACCTTGGTGAAGCCCAAGGCGCGGAACTGCTCGGCGGCCTGCGCGCTGCGGCCACCGTGGTGGCACATGAAGGCCAGCGCGGTGTCCTTGGGCAGGGCTTCCAGCGCGGCGCGGCCGTTGCCGTCGAAGGTCTTGAACGGCACGCCCACGGCGGCGATTTCACGCTCGTCGGCCGGGCGCACGTCCACCAGGGTGATGTTGCCGGCACGCACCAGGTCGTCGGCATCGCGCACGCTGATTTCCTGCACCGGCTTGGGCGCATTCGGGTTGTCGATGGCCAGGCCCTTGCCGCGGATGTCGTCCACCCAGTCGATGGTGATGCCGTTGGCGCGACGGGCGCTGGCCAGGTCGAACTGCACGCGCAGGCCGTTGGACTCGGCGGCGATGGCACCTTCGTCGTGCGGGGCCAGCTGGAAGTTCGGCTGGAAACCGGCGTCGATGGACAGCTGCAGAGCAGCGCCCGGGGCATCGGCCAGCGCGCCCTTGAGCATTTCCACGGCCGCCGGGGTGACGGTGATGCTCGGCGGGGTACGGTCCGGCGCGGCCAGGCCCAGCACGCTGCTCAGCTCGCCGCTGGCAGCCATCTGCAGCACGATGTCGCTGCCGCCGACCAGTTCGCCGTCGATGTACAGCTGCGGAATGGTCGGCCAGTCGCCATAGGCCTTGATGCCTTCACGGATTTCCTGGTCGGCCAGCACGTTGACGTGGGCGAACTCGACGCCGAGGTCCTGCAGGGCGCCCACGGCCTTGGCCGAGAAACCGCACTGCGGCATCGACGGCTGGCCCTTCATGAACAGCACGACGCGGTTGGCGTTGAGGATGGATTCGATGCGCGAACGCAGGGCGGGATCGAGGGACATGGACGTCGGGGTTCCGGGAATTCGAATCATCAATTCTACCCCTCATGGCATCATGGGGGATGAGCAACGCAGGAACATTGCATCGCATCCCGACCCGGCCCTGGCGCTGGCTGCCCTGGCTGGTGGCGTCGCAGCTGGCCGTGATCCTGGTCTGGGCCTTGGCCGGCTGGCACTGGGGGCTGCCCGTGATGGTGGCCAGCCACGCACTGTTCCTGGTGCCGGTATTCCTGCCCAACAGCCGCTTCTACGCGCCGGTGCTGAGCCGGATGGGAGAGGCCGGAAACAGCGTCTGGTTGACCATCGATGACGGTCCCGGCCCGGAGACCCGTGCGGTGCTCGACCTGCTGGACCGCTACCAGGCCCGCGCCACCTTCTTCCTGGTGGGCGAGCGTGCGCTGGCACAGCCGGACCTGGTGCAGGAGATCCTGCGCCGCGGCCACGACCTGGGCAACCACAGCCACAGCCATCCGCAGGCGCGCTTCTGGCGGCTGGGCCCGGCAGCGATGCGTGCCGAGATCGAGGGATGCCAGCATGCGCTGCAGGCGGTAAGCGGCCGCCCGGTGCGCTGGTACCGTTCGGTGGTGGGCATGACCAATCCGTTCGTGGCGCCGGTGCTGAAGGCGCTGGGACTGGTGCGCGTGGGCTGGAGCGCCCGTGGCTACGACGGTGTCGGCTGCACGCCGGAGGGCGTGCTGTCGCGGCTGCTGCCGGACCTGCGCCCGGGCGCCATCGTGCTGCTGCATGAGGGGGCCGCCCACGGCCACAACCTGGCGATCATCGAACGCGTGCTGCAGGCGCTGGACGAGCGGGGGCTGAAGGCGCGGCTGCCGGTTCCGTAACGCCGGGCCCTGGTGGTGTGGAGCAGCCGAGCATGGGCTCGGCGCTACAAGGGTTGGCGATCATCCTGTAGCGTAGCGCCGGCACATGCTGCACTCGGCGCTACAACGCGGGGCGTTCGGCCACCAGCAACCAGCTGTTGAACGGCGTGCGCCCGTGCAGGGGGCGCGGGGCCGTCACTTTCAATCCGGCCTCGGCCAGTGTCGCCTGCAGCACCTGCGGGTCGGGGTAGTGGCGCGGCCGCGTGCCCATCCAGCCGACCAGCCAGGCCAGCCGGTCCGCCACCCGCGTGGTGCGGTCGCGGCCATCGCCGGTGGCCAGTGGCGTGCGCAGCAGCAGGCGGCCGCCGGGAGCGACCCGCATACTGGCCTCACGCAGCAGTGCCTGCTGTGGGCCCGCGTCCAGGTACTGCAGCACATCCAGCAGCAGCACATGCCCGGCCTGCGCCGGCAGCGGCGCCTGCACGTCCAGACAGTCGAAGCGCACAGCGGGCAGGCCGGTGGCGGCACGCTGGGCACGGGCGATCTTGCCGGCATCCACGTCCACGCCCCGGTAGGGCTGGCAGCCACCGCGCTGGCGCAGCACGTGGGCGAACAGGCCCAGCCCGCAGCCCAGGTCCAGCACGGGTTGCCCGTCGCCAGGCAGGTGCTGCAGCACGCCGTCATACAGCGGGTCGCTGCCCAGCTTGCTGCGGGTGTAGTAGTAGTCGCGGCGGCTGGCCCAGGCGTGTGCGGGGCGGAATGCCTCGGCGATCGCGCGGGCCTGCGCGGCGCTCAAGGGTGTGCAGGGCAGGGGCTGGCCGTTCCGTGGCGTGCCATCCATCGGGTCAGTCCGTTCCGCCGAGCAGGTGGGAGGCGACCGGCAGCGCGCGCGCGCTCCACAGCGCGTACATCCGTGCTGAAGGGTGCAGGCCGTCGTCGGCGATCATCGCCGGGTCGCCACCGTGGTCACGGCTGATGTCGGTGATGTCGACGAAGGCCACGCCCTGCTGGGTGCAGATCACTTCAGCGGCCGCGTTGAATTCGTCGGTCTCGATCTCGATCGCGGCCAGGTCACGGCCGCTGCCGATACCGAACGGCGTCGCGCCCCAGTCGGGGAAGGACAGCACCAGCACACGCCCGGGGCGGCCACCGGCAAAGCCGATCGCCCGCTGCAGCAGGGCGTGGAACTGTACGCGGTACTCGTCCAGCGGCCGGCCGCGGTACTGGTTGTTGACGCCGATCAGCAGGCTGACGAAATCGAACGGGCCCTGCGGCGCGGCCGCATCGATGCCGGCGTCCAGCTCGTCGGTGGTCCAGCCGGTGGTGGCGATGGTCTGCGGGTCGGCCAGCGCCACATCCTGCGCACGCAGGGCGGCGGCGAGCTGGTACGGCCAGCGGCCTTCGACCGCAACCGCTTCACCGATGGTGTACGAGTCGCCCAGCGCCAGGTAGGACAGCGCCACGGCTCAGGCCACCGAACGGCGTGGCTTCAGCGGTACGACCTTGGTCGCGTCCTCGGCACGGCGGGCCAGCACGCGGTCGATGCGGGCGAACACATCGCGCATCACCGAGGCTTCCGGCAGCAGGGTCACGCGGAAATGATGGCGGTAGGGCACGTTGAAGCTGGAACCCGGTACCACCAGCACGCCTTCATTGTTCATCAGATCCAGCGCGAAGTTGTGGTCGTCGAAGCCCTTGGCGGCGGCACCGACCACGGCCGGGAACGCGTACAGCGCACCGGCCGGCGCGACCAGCGACAGGTGCTCACTGGCTTCGCAGGCTTCGATCACCGCGCGGCGGGTTTCATACAGGCGGCCGCCCGGGGTGCACAGTTCGGAGATGGTGTCCGGGCCGTTCACTGCGGCCTCGATGGCGTACTGGCCCGGCACGTTGGCGCACAGGCGCAGCGCGCCGAGCAGGTCCAGCGCAGCGCGGAAGTCGCCCAGGCGCGCGTCGTCGCCGCTGAGGTGGGCCCAGCCCACGCGCCAGCCGCAGGCACGGTGCACCTTGCTCAGGCCACTGAAGGTCAGGCACGGGTGGTCGCCGGCCAGCGGCGCGACCGGCTGGAATACCGCATCGTCGTACAGGATCTGGTCGTAGATCTCATCGACCAGCAGCAGCAGGTTGTGGCGGCGCGCGATCTCGACCACGCGCTCGAGCAGTTCACGCGGGTAGCTGGCGCCGCTGGGGTTGTTCGGGTTGATCAGCACGATGGCGCGGGTGCGCGAGGACACCAGCGTCTCGATCTCGCTCGGGTCCGGCTGGAAGCCGTTCTCGGCGGCGCAGCGGTAGTACACCGGGCGGCCATCGTTGAGGATGGTCGAGGCCGACCACAGCGGGTAGTCGGGTGAGGGCACCAGCACTTCGTCGCCCGGGTTGAGCAATGCGCGCAGCGACAGGTCGATCAGTTCGCTGACGCCGTTGCCGACGAACACACGGTCGGGGTGCGCATCCGGTGCGCCACGGCGGGCGTAGTACGCCGCGATGGCTTCGCGTGCGACCGGCAGGCCCTGCTGGTGGGTGTACGGGTCGGTGCGGCCCATGTCATCGGCGATCGCGCGCTGCAGGTGCTCGGGCGCGCGGAAACCGAAGTTGCCCGGGTTGCCGATGTTGAGCTTGATCAGCTTGCGGCCCTGCGCCTCCAGCTCCCGGGCTCGCCGCGCCAGTTCTCCGCGGATTTCGTAGCGCACTTCGGAAAGGCGCTCGCGGATGGCCAGGGGCTTGGGCGAGTTGGTGGACATGGGAGCTGGGCCGTCAAAAGGCATGGGGCTTCCATCCTACCGGAATTGCTGCAATGCATGGCAGGGGCGCCGGGCCCGTCATTGCTGGGCTGGCAGGGCATCGGCACGGGTAGAATGGCGGCGATGACCCAGACCCCCGATTTCATCGCCCTGCAGACCATTGGCTGGCCCTGGCCGGGCCCGGCGCAGCAGGCCGACTGGCAGGCCGCGATGGCCGCACATCCGCAGGCCCGCCCGGCGCGGGTGATCGAACAGCACCGCACCCACTACGTGGTGGCCGATGGCCCGGATGCGTCGATCAAGGCCGAATCGCTGCCGGAATGGCAGCGCCCGCGCTTCCCCAGCCACGAGCGGCCTGCAGTGGGCGACTGGGTGCTGCTGGACGGCATCCGCATTGTCGCGCTGCTGCCACGCCGCACCGCGATCAAGCGTGGCGCCGCCGGCGAGCACTACCACCAGCAGGTGATCGCGGCCAACATCGACACGGTGTTCATCGTCTGCGGCCTGGATGCCGACTTCAATCCGCGCCGCATCGAGCGCTACCTGCTGCTGGTCGGCGGTGGTGGTGCAGAACCGGTGGTGGTGCTGACCAAGGCCGACCAGACCAAGTACAGCGAGGATGCGCTGGCGGTGCTGGAAGAGCTGGAGATGCAGGGCATCGCGCTGCATGCGATCAACGGCCTGGATGCCGACAGTGTGGCGGTGCTGCAACCGTGGCTGGGCCCGGGCCGCACGGTGGTGCTGGTCGGTTCCTCCGGTGCCGGCAAATCCACGTTGACCAACACCCTGCTTGGCGAGCAGCGGATGAAGACCAACGCGGTGCGCGCCAACGATTCGCGTGGCCGCCATACCACCACCCACCGCGCGCTGATGCCGTTGCCGACGGGCGCCTGCCTGATCGACACCCCGGGCATGCGCGAGCTGAAGCCGACCGGCGAAGAGACGCTGTCCGAAGGTGGCTTCGCCGACATCGAGGCGCTGGCCGCACAGTGCCGTTTCAACGACTGCAAGCACCAGCAGGAACCAGGTTGTGCGGTGCGTGCGGCGATCGAGGCGGGCGAGATCGAAGAGAGCCGGCTGCTGAACTACTTCAAGCTGAAGGAAGAAGTGGCTGCCGCTGCCGCCAAACTGGCGGTACGCCAGGCCGAGACCGCGCAGGAGCGCGGCGGCAGGAAGGGCAAGGGCCAGCAGTTCCGCCCGGCAGGCAAGCCGCGTAGGCGGTAACAAGGCAGCCGAGCATGGGCTCGGCTCTACAGCTGGTCCGCGGTGGAGTCATTTCATGTAGCGCCCGAGCCAATGCTCGGGCGGCGGCGCACCGCGCCGGGCACGGCAGGGCGTTATAGTCCGCGCATGGAACCGACTGCGACGCTGGACCGTGACGTGGCCCACCATGCAGCGCTCGATGCGCGCCTGGTCGAGGCCGTGGGAGGCATCCGCCTGCTGGGCCTGACCAGCTGGCCGGCCACGCTGCAGGCACCGTTCCTGGACAGCGTGGCGCGTGGCCAGCCGGTGCTGCCGAAGGTGGATTACCCACGGCTGGACTTCAGCGAAGAACGTCGCGCGCTGGCCGCGATCGCTGCCGACTGCGACGACAGCCATCCACTCGGCCACTACGTGCAGCAGTCAGCGCAGAGCTGGGACCTGGCCGCGCAGCTGCTGGAAGGGCTGGGCACCGCCGCCGTTGATACCTGTTCGGTGCAGCTGTTCGGCGCCCCCGAGCAGCCGCTGCCGGGCAATGGCCCGAGCACGCGCGACGCGGCGCGCCACTTCATCCAGATTGCCGCCGAACTGGACCACGAACTGCTGGCGCCGGAAGAGCAGGTGCCGGTCTCGGCCATCGCCCTGCAGCTGCAGCTGCAGAATGATCTGGATGCGTTCTTCGAATCGCGCATCATCCAGGTGCAGCTGGATCCGGAGCTGGTGTCCAAGGCCGCCGCCGGCCCGACCCGCATCCGCCTGCGCACCAGCGCGCGCTTCAGCGCCTACGACCGCGCGCAGTTGTTCCACCACGAAGCGCTGGTGCATTCGCTGACCGCATTGAATGGCCGCGGCCAGCCGGTACTGCCGAGCCTGGCGTTGTCCTCGCCACGGGTAACGGCGACCCAGGAAGGGTTGGCGACCTTCGCCGAGCAGATCACCGGCAGCATCGACATCGAGCGCCTGAAACGCATCAGCCTGCGTACCGAAGCGATTGCGATGGCACGCGAAGGCGCTGATTTCATCGAAGTGTTCCGCTATTTCTGCGATGCCGGGCAGAACGCGGAAGAGAGTTTCGCCTCGGCCCAGCGCGTGTTCCGTGGCGTGCCGCCGAGTGGCGGCCTGGCCTTCACCAAGGACACGGTGTACCTGCGCGGCCTGGTATCGGTGCATACCTTCTTCCGGCACATGCTGGCCGAGGACCGCCTGCAGGTCTGCCGCTGGTTGTTCGCCGGCAAGATGAGCCTGGCCGATGCGATCGCGTTCGCGCCGCTGTTCGAGGCGGGGGTGCTGAAGCCGCCGCGCTGGCTGCCGCATTGGGTGAGCCGGGCGAACGGCCTGGCCGGCATGCTGGCGTTCTCGCTGTTCGCCAACCGGATACGGATGGACCAGCTGGCGCCGGAATGAAATGCGTTGGCGGATCCTCCTGCGCCTGCCTGCTATCGGCTGGGAGGAGGCGGGGCACCCTGGTCAGGACACGCAAAAGCCCCTCCATGGTGCTCGATGGCGCCTTGCTCGTGTGCGCTGTCCTGCGCACACGGCAAGACCGGGGTTGCGCGTCCTGCCCAACCCGCCCGAGGCATGCCTCGGGCCCATGGCGCCAACGGTCCTGACCAGGGTGCCCCGCCTCCTCCAGACAATTTCCTGCGGGCGCGGCAGCAGGTCCACCAGAGGGATTGCGTTTGAGAAGTTTGAAAAGCAAAGCGCCGGGCAATGCCCGGCTCTTTGCTTTTGCTCTTGCTTTCCATTGCCTCCGCGCCGGCGCTGGGAATTGCCTACCTGCGCCATGCAGGAACACTCAATGCGCCGCAGCGCCCGCTTCTGACCTAGAACTCCGCCGCCACCGTCATGAACAGCTGCCGCGGCGCACTCGCATGGATCGCATAGCGCGTGCCCTTCGGATCGGTCGGTGCGAACGAACTCAGCTGGCCGGCGTAGCGCTTGTTGGTCAGGTTGGTCGCGTTCAACGACACCCGCACGTTGCGCAGGCCCAGGCCCGGGCCGAAATCGTAGCCCGCACCGGCGTCGAAGGTGGTCACGCCCGGCACCGACTGGTCGTTGGTGTAGGTGTAGTAGCGCTTGCCGGTGTACTTCGCACGCAGGCTGGCGAAGAAGCCGTCGCGGTTCCAGCTGATCTCGCTGGAGGCCATGCGCTGCGGCGTATCCACCGTGATCTTGCCGGCCACCGGAACGATCGCCCCGCCCGAGGTGTAGTCATCCTCGTAGGTGGTCTTGTTCCAGGACAGCGCGTTGTACCACTGCAGGCCATCAATCGGCTTGAGGATGAAAGTCAGTTCCGCGCCATGGCTCTTCACCGAACCGACGTTGATGAAGCGCGTCACGCACTCCGGGCGCGTGCCGACTTCGATGCTCGAACACGGGTTCAGCGACAGCAGGCGGTTGTCGAACTTGACGTTGTATGCAGCGATCGAGGCCTGGTACTTCTCACCGAAAGTGCGGAAGCCGGCTTCCAGGCTCTTGGACTTCTCCGGCTCCAGCCCGGCGCTGGCCGCGAACGATTCCGGCGACACCTGCAGCGGGCCGCCGCTGCCACCGCCGACGAAGGCGGCGATGTTCTCGGCGTAGGAGGCGAACAGCTCGTTGTTGGCGTTGAGCTTGAAGCCCAGGCCTACCTGCGGCAGCACCGATTCCTTGGCGGTCAGCGTGCCCGACGCAATGCGGGTTTCAACGCCGGGCTGCGCGGTGGCGCGCATGCGGGTGTTGGGACTCTTGATGCCCACGTCTACGGTCAGGCGCTGGTCCAGGAAGCGCATGCGGTCCTGCACGTAGAACTGGCGCGTGCGGATGTCGAAGTCCTGGTTGAACAGCAGGCGGTCGGGGTTCTTCAGGTACAGATCGTCCAGGAACGGGCCGCTGATGTAGTAGAAGTTGCGCGACACGTTATGGTCGTTCTGCTCGTACCACAGGCCGGCTTCCAGCTCGTGGATGCCCACCGTCCACGACAGCGCGGCGGTCAGGCCATCGCGGTTGATCGTGTAGTTGGTGCTGCGGATCGAGATCGGCAGCATCCTGTCGGTACCCGGGTAGGACGGCTGGCCCGGTGCCCACCAGTGGCCCTGGCCACGGTTGTCGTGGTGGTAGGCCAGCAGCTTCAGGCGGCCCTGCTCGCCCAGGCGCAGGTCGGCATCGACCGAGTACAGGTTGTCGTCGCGCAGCGCACGGCTCTGATAGTACGCATCGTCGATGCTGTTGACGCCGCCGCTGAACTTGCAGCGCGCCTTGTTGTAGGTGCCAGGCGCGCAGTACGCGGCGGCGACGGCGCGATCCCAGTCCGGCGCGTAGATGTTCCAGTCATATCCCAGTCCGCGTGCCAGCATGTCCTTGGACAGGTAGGCATAGTTGGCCTGGCTGGCGCGCGAGGTCGCCACGAACGCACCGAAACGGTGGTCGCCAACGTTCCACACTGCCTTGGCATTGAACTGGCGGGTGGTCTGGTTCTGGTACGGCGCGGCCCACATGTCCTGGTCCTGGTGCACGCCGGACACATAGGCCGAGAAGCCGTTGAGGTCGCCGGTGTCCACGCGCAGGTAGCCGCGGCGCTGGTTGTTGTCGCCGACGGTGACGCTGGCGCGGCCACCGAATTCGGTGGACGGATCCATCGAGAAATACTGGATGGTGCCGCCCAGGTTGCTGGTCGAGGCCACGCCCAGCGAACCAATGCCCTGCGACAGTTCGGCGCCGGCCAGGTTCTCGGCGATGATCGCGCGGGCGATGCTCAGGCCGTTGTAATTGCCGTAGCTGTTGTCGCCCAGCGGGATGCCGTCCAGCGTGTAGCCCAGGCGGCTCTTGTCGAAGCCGCGCAGGCTGATGGTCTGCGATTCCTCGTTGGCGCCAAAGGCATCGTTGGACTGCACCGACACGCCCGGCAGGCGGTCGAGGATCTTCTGGCCACTGGTGCCCGGCGGCAGCACCTGCTTGTCCACGGCAGTGATGCGCTGCACCTGGCGGGTCTCGCCCTGGCCGATCACGGAGACGGTATCCAGCGTCTGCGCGCTCAGCGCGGCATCGGTGCTGGCGCCGGTATCGGCGGTGGTGGCGGCATGGGCGCTGGCGGCGGCGGAGAGCACGATCGCTACGGCGATCGTCAGGTGTCGGGTCTGCATGGTGGTCCGTTGCATGGGGGGTGATCACCGGCACGCGTGCGCGGTGCAGGGCCACTATGCGAACGGAACATGAAACCTTCTTTACGGAAAACCAACGAATGGTGCCGGGCACCCGCGCAGGTCCCGCAGCCGGATGAAAAAGGGGCCGGATTCCCTTCGCAAGCAAAGGTTCACCGGCCCCGCGCACTCCGTGGGGGAGGCGGTCCACGCGCAGCGTGGAGACTGGCTTACCCCATGTACAGGCCACCGTTGACCGGATAGTCGGCGCCGGTCACGTACGAGGCTTCATCCGAGGCCAGCCAGGCGCACAGGCCGGCCACTTCCTCGGGGCGACCCAGGCGGCGCACCGGCACCGAGGCCGCCAGCCGGTCCAGTACATCCGGCGGGAAGCTGCTGATCGCCTGGCTGGCGATGTAGCCCGGCGACAGCGTGTTGACGGTGACGCCGCGCGAAGCCACTTCGGCGGCCAGCGCACGGCTGAAGCCATGCATCGCGGCCTTGGCGGTGGCGTAGTTCACCTGGCCGATCTGGCCCTTGTGGGCGCTGACCGAGCCGATGTTGATGATGCGGCCCCAGCCCCGCGTGGCCATGCCGTCGACCACCTGCTTGGTCAGGTTGAACAGCGCGTTGAGGTTGGAAGCGATCACCGCGTTCCAGTCCTCCACCGTCATCTGCCGGAACAGCAGGTCGCGGCTGCCGCCGGAGTTGTTGACCAGTACATCGACCTCACCCACTTCGGCGCGGACCTTGGCGAACGCGGCGCTGGTCGAGGCCCAGTCGGTCGCGTTGCCTTCGGAGGCGATGAAGTCGAAGCCCTGTTCGCGCTGCTCGCGCAGCCAGTTGGCCTTGCGCGGCGAGTTCGGCGCGCAGCCGGCAACCACGGTGTGGCCGCTGCGGGCCAGGCTCTGGCAGATGGCAGTGCCGACACTGCCCATTCCACTGGTGACGTAAGCGATTCGAAGCGTCATTGCAGAAGGCTCCTTGGCAAAGGGTCAGGCGGCGAGGGGATACAGGCCGAACAGCAGGCTGCCGATCATCAGCAGCATCGAGATGGCGATGGCCCACTTCAGGGTGAACTTCTGGTGGTCGGCGAATTCGACCTTGGCCAGGCCCACCAGCAGGTAGGTGGACGGCACCAGCGGGCTGAGCAGGTGCACCGGCTGGCCAGCCAGCGAGGCGCGCGCCATTTCCACCGGAGTGATGCCGTAGTTGCCGGCGGCCTCGGACAGGATCGGCAGCACGCCGAAGTAGAACGCGTCGTTGGACATGAAGAAGGTGAATGGCATCGACGCCACCGCGGTGATCACCGCCAGGTACGGGCCCCACGACTCCGGAATGACCGCCAGGAAGCTGTGCGACATCGCTTCGACCATGCCGGTGTTGTTGAGGATGCCGGTGAAGATGCCTGCGGCGAAGATCAGCGACACCACCGACAGCACGTTGCCGGCGTGGTTGACCACGCGGCGGCGCTGCTCGGCCAGGTTGGGGTAGTTGATCACCAGGGCGATGGCGAAGCCGACCATGAACAGCACCGGCATCGGCAGCACGCCGATGATCAGCGCGGTCATCAGCGCCACGGTCAGGGCCAGGTTCACCCACAG
This sequence comes from Stenotrophomonas sp. YJH_SMC_73, assembly GCF_059370155.1. Taxonomy (NCBI): domain Bacteria; kingdom Pseudomonadati; phylum Pseudomonadota; class Gammaproteobacteria; order Lysobacterales; family Lysobacteraceae; genus Stenotrophomonas; species Stenotrophomonas sp. YJH_SMC_73. The sequence goes on from NZ_JCAFTJ010000001.1 coordinate 394,166, forward strand.
CAGCTTCGGCCGCTTGATGTCCTCGGCGTCTTCCACGGTCGGCAGCGGATTGCTGTCGTCCGATACGCTGTTGTCCATCCAGCTGCCGCCCTTGGGCAGGGTCACCACGCCGAGGCGACGGCGTTCCTTCAAGCCCAGGTACCAGGCCAGCAGCAGCACGCCGGCACAGGCGATCACCATCGACGGGATCAGCGGCACGAACACATCGGCCGGGTCCACGTGCAGCGCAGTGGCCGCGCGTGCGGTCGGGCCGCCCCACGGGGTCAGGTTCATCACGCCGCCGGCGAGGATGGTCACGCAGGTCATGTTCAGCGCGTTCATGCCCAGCCGCTGGTACAGCGGCAGCATCGCCGAGACGGTGATCATGTAGGTGGTCGAACCGTCGCCATCGAGCGAGATCAGCATCGCCAGCACGGCGGTGCCAAGCACGATCTTCATCGGATCGCCCTTGACGAAGCGCAGAATCACCCGCACCAGCGGATCGAACAGGCCGGCATCGATCATCACCCCGAAGTAGAGGATGGCGAACATCAGCATCACGCCGGTCGGCGCGATCTTCTTGATGCCCTCCAGCATCATCTCGTCGATGCCGGCACCGAAGCCACCGATCAGCGCGAACAGGATGGGAATGGTGATCAGGGCGACGAGCGGCGACAGGCGCTTGCTCATGATCAAGTACATGAACGTAATGACCATGCCAAAGCCGAGGATGCTCAGCATCATCTGCGGACTCCTTGCGAAAACAGGACGTGGGGAGTGGAAGGGGCCGGGCGCCGCGCGCCCGGAATGTCAGGCCTAGAAGTCGTACTGCAGGCGGCCGGTGACCGCGCGGGTGCGGTCCACCGTGACCCCGGCCAGGCGGTCGCGGTTGCGGCTTTCGATCACGTTGAGCATGAAGCGCAGGTTGTCGCGCAGGTACCAGTTGCCGCCCAGCGTCCAGGCTTCGGTGCTGCCGCGGCGCAGGTCCGGCGCGCCATCAAGGTGCTGCGCGCCCCACATCTGGTCGTAGCGCAGCGCCACTTCGAATGCACCGGCCTTGTGGCGGATGTCCTTCACCCGCGCGAAGCGTCCGGTCTTGCGGTCATAGGCGCGGCTTTCGCCGGTGACGAACCAGCTGAGCATGCCGTAGGCGGCCATCACGTCGCCGCGCTGGGCGCCGTCATCGAAGGTGGCGCCACTGAACTCGCCCTGCCACGACAGCGGGCCGCGCACCTGCGCGTATTCCAGCGACCACTTGTTGACGTCGGTATCGCGGCCGGCGGAGAAGTCGACCAGGGTCAGGCGGCTCTCGTCGGACAGGTGGCCGGCCGGGCGCGGACGGATGCGCAGGCCGGGCACGCCATTGGCGCCGGGGTTGTCGTACGCCTCGCGGGCCAGCGACAGGCCCAGGTGCAGCACGTCGCCGTCGCTGGGCGAGGGCGCCCAGGTGATGCGACCACCCGCCGCGCGACCCTTCACCTGCCAGGCGTCGATGCTCTCCAGGCTGTAGAGGCTGGCCGCCCAGGTGAAGTCGCCCGGGTTGGCCTGCCAGGACGCACCCAGGCGGTACAGCGGCGCCAGCGTGGTGCCGGCGTTGCCGCGCTCCAGGAAGCTGCCGTAGTTGGAGCTGGTACGGTCATCCAGCGAGAAATACTGCTTGAACTGGCCCACGGTCAGCTTGCCCGCCTTGCCGAAGCTGCGGGCCAGGTAGACATCCTTGGCCTCGACGCGGTCGCCGGAGAAGTCGGCTTCCAGCTTGTAGTCGACCACGAAGAACTTGCCGGACACATCGACCCAGGCGCGGCGGATCTCGGTGTCATCCTTGTTCGGCGTTCCGCGGTTGTCGTTGTCGAAGGTGGCGAAGTCCAGGTGCAGGCGGCCCCCCAGGGTGGCGGTGACCGGACGGTCGTCTTCGGCGGCGAAGGCCGGCACCGACAGGACAGCCAGCGCCATCATGGCGGCAGGACGCCGCCAGGCAAACGTGAATTCCACAAACCCTCCCAGGTGCGCGCCAGGCGCGCGGCAATCGTGGGCACCGGACGGTGCGCGGCCGCAGTCTGGGTCGGGCAAGCTGTCATCGTCCTGTCAACGGATTGTGCGGTGCAGCGAAAAGCACAGGCGGCTGGGCTCGCCGTGCCGCGCCCGGCGAGCCCAGCGGCGGCATGCGGTAGCATTCGGTTCCCCTCCCACCCGAGTGCCCATGCGCCTGCTGCTGGTCGAAGACAATCCGGATCTGGCCGATGCGATCATCCGCCGGATGCGCCGCAGCGGGCACGCCGTGGACTGGCAGGCCGATGGCCTGGCCGCTGCCAGCGTGCTGCGCTACCAGAGCTTCGACCTGGTGGTGCTGGACATCGGCCTGCCCAAGCTCGATGGCCTGCGCGTGCTGGCCGGCATGCGCGAGCGCGGTGACAGCACGCCGGTGCTGATGCTGACCGCGCGTGACGGCATCGAAGATCGCGTGCAGGCGCTGGATGTGGGGGCCGACGACTACCTGGGCAAGCCGTTTGATTTCCGCGAGTTCGAAGCGCGCTGCCGCGTGCTGCTGCGGCGTGCGCGCGGCCAGGCCAGCGAAGTGGTGCAGATTGGCGGCTTCCAGTTCGACAACGCGGCGCACCGGGTCAGCCTCGACGGGGAGCCGATCGAACTGCCCAATCGCGAGTACCGCCTGCTGGAGATCCTGGTCGGCCGTCTTGGCCAGGTGGTCGGCAAGGACGAGATCGGCAACGGCCTGTTTGGTTTCGATGACGAAGCGGGCCCGAATGCCATCGAGTTGTACGTTGGTCGCCTGAGAAAGAAGCTGGCGGGCGCGCCGCTGCGCATCACCACGGTGCGTGGCGTCGGTTACCTGCTGGAAGCCAGCGATACCCATGCCGACGCCGATGGCTGACACGCGTGCTGCGACTGCGGCGCCGGGTTCGCTGCGGCGCACGCTGCTGCTCTACCTCGGCGTGCTGCTGGCGGTGTTCGCGGTGGCCCTGCTGTTCGCCGCACGCGATTACGGCCAGCGCGCCGCCAACCGATCCTACGATCACCTGCTGGTGTCCTCGGCGCTGTCCATTGCCGATTCGGTGGCCCTGGTCGACGGCCAGTGGCAGGTCGATCTGCCCTATGCGGCGCTGGACCTGCTGGCGATGGCGCCGGAGGACCGCGTGTTCTACCGGGTGGCCGACAGCCGCGGCACGCTGATCACCGGCTACGGTGATCTGCCGACACCGCCGCGCAGGCCCGGTACCCAGCCGCAGCTGTTCGACGCCCCCTACAGCGGCGAAACCGTGCGCTTCGTGGTGGTCGGCCGCAGTTTCGCCGCGGCCTCGGCACAGGGCGAGGTGCAGGTGCAGGTGGGCCAGACCCGGCGCGCGCGCGAAGCCGTTGCGCAGGACATGGTCAATCGTGCATTGCTGGCGATCGGTGTGTTGTCCGGGCTGCTGCTGGCGCTGGTGGCGTTCGGCGTGCATCGTGCGTTCCGGCCGCTGGTGCGGGTGGAGCGCGAGCTGTCGCGCCGCGAGCCGTCCGACCTGAAGCCGCTCGATGCCCGCGTGCCGCGCGAGATGGACCAGATGGTGGCCGCGTTGAACCGCTTCATGGAGCGCCTGTCCAGCAGCAACGAGACACTGCGCGCGTTCATGGCCGAGGCCGCACACCAGATGCGCACGCCACTGGCGGCATTGCGAGCTCAGGCGCAGTTGGCGCTGGATGATGACGATCCGGAGGACATGCGACGCAGCCTGCAGGCGATCGAGCGCAACGCCACGCATATGAGCCGGCTGCTCAACCAGCTGCTCAGCGATGCCAGCGTGATCCATCGTTCGCACCTGCAACGCTTTGCGGCGGTGGATCTGGCCGAGACCGTGCACCAGGCGTTGCATGAAGCACTGCCGCAGGCAAGCCCTGCACCGCGCGTGCAACTGGCGATGACTGCCGAGCCGGTGCAGGTGCATGGCGACGCGCTGCTGCTGCGCGAGGCAATCAAGAACCTGGTCGACAACGCGTTGAAGTACGGCGGCGACGGCCCGTTGCAGATCGCGCTGACCGTGGAAAGCGGGCAGGCCGTGCTGACCATCGCCGACCATGGCGCAGGCATCGCGGCTGCCGATGCCGAACGCGTATTCGAGCGCTTCGCGCGTGGCGAAGGCGCGCCATCCGGCGGTGCCGGGCTGGGCCTGGCCATCGTCAAGCGGGTGGTCGACAGCCACGGCGGCCGCATCGACCTCAGCAACCGCCCGCAGGGCGGGCTGATCGCCACCATCCGCCTGCCACGGAGCAGTCCATGATCCGCCTGTTTGCCACGGCCGTTGCCCTGCTGCTGGCCCTGCCGGTGCTGGCCGCGCCCGGCGATGTGCGTCGTTTTCCCGCACAGGGGGCGGCCACCGCGCAGCTGCGCATTCACGGCACTACCGACATCGAAGTGTTCGCGGTGGTGATTGCCGATTACCAGCGGCTGCACCCGGGCACCGAGGTGGTGTACGAGGACATCATCACCCAGGACCTGTACGCGCGTTACCTGCACGACTGCGGTGGACCGGCATCGCCGGACCTGCTGATCTCCAGCGGCATGGACCTGCAGACCAAGCTGGTCAACGATGGCCACGCGCTGCCACATCGCTCGGCGCTGACCGCTGCGCTGCCAGCCTGGGCGCAGTGGCGCAACGAGGCCTTCGGCATCAGCTACGAGCCGGTGGTGATGGTCTACAACACCCGCGCAATGCCTTCGGCAAAGGTGCCGCACACGCGCCGCCAGCTGCTGGACCGGCTGCGTGCCGAAGGTGCACCGCTGCGCGGCAGGGTCGGCACCTATGACATCGAGCGCAGCAGTGTCGGCTACCTGCTGGCAACCCAGGATGCGCAGCGCGGCAGCATCGCCGGCGCGCTGCTGGGGGCGCTCGGCGACAACGACGTAGTGCGCGAAGAGCGCACCGGCGTGCTGCTGGACAAGGTGGCCAGCGGCGAGCTGTCGCTGGTCTACAACGTGCTTGGTTCCTACGCGCAGGCACGGGTGGATGCCGGCGCGCCACTGGCCATCGTCGAGCCTGAGGACTACACGCTGGTGGTGCTGCGCACCGCGGTGATTCCGCGTACCGGCCCACACCCGGAAGAAGCGCGGCGCTTCCTCGACTACCTGCTGTCGCCCCGTGGCCAGCAGGTGCTGTCGCGCGAGGCGCGGCTGATGCCGATCGTGACCGGCAACGCACGTGGCGACGATGCGCCCGGCCGCAGCCGGCGTCCGATCCAGCTCGGCCCGGGCCTGCTGGTGTACCTGGATGCGCTCAAGCGCCGCCAGTTCCTCGATGCCTGGCGCAGCAGCGTCGAGCCGGCGGGGCGCTGAGGCTCCGGCCTGCCCGTACAATGGCGGCATGAGCGAATACACCATCCTGATCGCCGACGACCACCCGCTGCTGCGTTCGGCGGTGGTGCAGTCCTTGCGGCAGAGCCTGCCGCTGGCGCAGGTGCGCGAGGTGGCCAGTGCCGATGCGCTGGCCGAGGCGCTCGACGCACAGCCGGACGTGGACCTGGTGCTGCTCGACCTGACCATGCCCGGCGCGCACGGTTTTTCCGCGCTGCTGCACGTGCGCGGCTCGCATCCGGACATCCCGGTGGTGATCCTTTCCTCCAACGACCATCCGCGGGTGATCCGCCGTGCCCAGCAGTTCGGCGCCGCCGGTTTCATCCCGAAGTCCGCGCCGGCCGAGACCATCGGGGAGGCCGTGCAGGCAGTACTCGATGGCGGCCTGTGGTTCCCGGCGATGGCCGCCGAGCGTTCCGAGGCCGATGCACTACTGGCCAGCCGCCTGGCCCAGCTGACCCCGCAGCAGTTCCGCGTGCTGCTCTGCCTGGCCGATGGCCTGCTCAACAAGCAGATCGCCTACACCCTGGGGCTGGCCGAGAACACGGTGAAGGTGCACGTCACCGCCATCCTGAAGAAGCTCGAGTGCCACAGCCGCACACAGGCGGCGGTGCTGGTGAAGGCGCTGGAGCCCGAGGGCGACGCCGGCATCGGGCTGTAGTTTCCAGCCAACGGCGCAGCCCCTCGTGGGTGGACACGTAGAGCAGTTCATGGGTGAGGCCGGGCAGGTGGACTGCACAGGGGCCGCTGCAAGTACATCCATGTAAGCTCGGTCGCCGCATCCATGCGGCTCACGCCCCTGCGCAGCCCACCTGCCCGGCCACGGACAGGTTCCGTGCGCATCCACCCACGGAAGAGAAAAGAAGATCAAAAGCAAAGGCAGCCTGACAGGCCGCTTTTTGTAGAGCCGAGCCCACGCTCGGCTGCTTTCTGGCCGGTCCGTGAAGCCGAGCATGGGCTCGGCTCTACACGAGCAAGCGCAGCGCGCGACCCGCTTTTGATCTTATTTTCTTCTCCGTGGGTGCAGGCCACCGAAACCGGCCCACCCGCGGCTTCTGCTTTCCGCGACCACCCAGACACCACCCACGAGGGGCTGCGCCGTTGGCTGGAAACTACCCGCGATGGCGGATCAGCAACTGACTCATCAGTGCCCGCAGCGCCGGCGGCTTCACCGGCTTGGCCATCATCCCCCAGCCGCGTTCGGCGGCCATCTCACGCAATCCCGCATCGCGCTCGGCAGTAACCAGCACTACCGGCGGGCGGGCCTGCCACAATTCGGCCAATGTCTCGTACAGCACCGGCCCATGGTGATCGCCCATGCGCACATCCAGCAGCACCAGCTCCGGTACTGCGCCTGTTGCTGCCAGCTGCAGCGCCGCCTGTGGGCCATCGGCCAGCGCCACCTCGCAGCCCCAGCGCTCCAGCAGCGCGCGGCTGGCCGCGCACACGTGCGGATCGTCGTCGATCACCCACACCCGGCGACCGCGAAGCGGGTTGTCCGCCGCCGGTTCCTGCACCAGCACCGGCACAGGAGCAGTAGCGGGAATCGCGCTGGCTTCGCCGAACGGCACGCCCACCGCGAACACGCTGCCCTGGCCCAGCTGCGAGCGCAGCCGGATCGGATGCCCAAGCAGGCGGCCGATGCGATCGACGATGGCCAGGCCAAGGCCGGCGCCGCGCTGCTGGCCGTCGTGCAGGCGGCGGAACTCCTCGAAGATCTCGCCCTGCAACGCGTCGGGAATGCCGGGGCCCTGGTCGTGCACCTCGATCCACAGCATGCCTTCACGGCGACGGCAGCCGAGCAGCACGCGGCCGCGTTCGCTGTAGCGCAGCGCGTTGGACAGGAAGTTCTGCAGGATTCGGCGCAGCAGGGCTTCATCGCTGACCACTACCGCATCGGTATCGACCCAGTCGACCACCAGGCCACGCGACTGTGCGGCGATGCCGAATTCGCGCGCCAGCGTCTGCAGCAAAGGCCCGAGCCGGAACGCCTGCACTCGGGTCGGCAGGCTGCCGGATTCCAGGCGCGCGATATCCAGCAGACTGTTGAGGATCGCATCCTGCGCGGCCAGTGCAGCATCGATGTGGTCCGCAGTCTGCTGCTGCGCCGGGTCGCCCAGCTTGCCGCGCAGCACCGAGACGAACATGCGCGCCGCGTTGAGCGGCTGCAGCAGGTCGTGCACGGCCGAGGCGACGAATCGCGTCTTGTAGCGGTTGGCCTGCTCGGCTTCGCGGCGTGCTTCTTCCAGGTCATGGGTGCGCTCGGCGATGCGGTGTTCCAGCGCATCGGCCAGCGAGCGCAGTTCGCGCGCGGCGTTCTTGTAGCTGGTGATGTCGGCATAGCTGGTGACGAAGCCGCCGTCGGGCAGCGGGTTGCCGCGGATTTCCAGCACGGTGCCATCGTCTTTTTCGCTCTCGCGCATGTGCGGGCGGCCGCTGCGCAGGTGATTCAGGCGGCGCTCGATGGCTTCATCGACCGGGCCCGGACCAAGCAGGCCACGGCGTGCGTTGAAGCGGAACAGTTCCTCGATCGGCCGGCCGACGCGAACCAGGTCCTGCGGGAAGCGGAACAGTTCCAGATAGCGCGAATTCCACGCGACCAGGCGCAGCTCGCGGTCGATCACCACCACGCCCTGCGGCAGGTGTTCGAGGCTGCGGCTGAGGCCGCTGTCGGCATCGGTGGCGGCCTGCAGCAGGCCATCCTGCGCGGTACGCAGTTCCTGTGCATGCTGCTTGAGCAGGGTTTCCAGCTCGCGGCGGCTGCGCAGGCGATGCTTGGCCAGTCGCCGGCGCTGCTGCACGAACAGCACCAGGAAGCCCAGCGCCAGCCATGCAGCGCCACCGGTGAGTGCGGCGGCGCGGCCGGCGCCGGTGGCGGCACTGGCATCGTGCAGCAGGTGCAGGTTCCAGCCTTCGGCGGGCAGCGGCAGGCTCTGCCACAGCATCGGCTGCGGCAGCGCCGGATCCAGCAGGCGCACCATGCGGCCGCCATCGGCCAGCACGTCTTCGGTGCGTGCGCGCAGGGGCTGCAATGCGCGGTCGGCGTACTGGCGGGCGTCCAGCATCTCGCGGCGCTCATCGGCTCCCAGCGGGCGCAGCAGCCGGTAGCGCCAGCTGTCCCGGTTGGCCAGGAACACCACGTCGTGGTCGTCGCTGGCCAGCACCACGTCCGGGCTGCTCAGCCATTCCTGTTCCAGCGCGGACAACTCGACCTTGATCACCACCACGCCCAGCCGCTTGCCGTCTTCTTCGATGGCCTGCGAAAGGTAATAGCCGGGCACGCCGGTGGTCATGCCGATGCCGTAGAAGCGGCCACGGCCCTGCGCCAGCGCCTGGCGGTAGTAGGGGCGGTAGCTGTAGTTCTCGCCGACGTTGGTGGTCGGCTGGTCCCAGTTGCTGGCCGCCACCGCCACACCGTCGTGGCCGACCAGGGTCAGGGTCGAGGCACGGGTGACTTCGTTGGCGCGTTGCAGCTTGAGGTTCAGCCGCTGCCGTTCGCTGGGCGAGGGCGGCACGCGCAGTGCATGCAGCAGATCCGGGTCAAGTGCCAGCACCTGCGGCAAGGTGCCGAAGCGGTCGATGCGCTGTTGCAGGCCCTGGCCATACAGCTGCAGCTGGCGTTGCACCTGGCTGCTTTCCTCGCCGAGCGCGCGCCGCCAGGCGTAATGACCGGCGGCGACCGCGCACAGCACGGTACCGCCGACCATCACCAGCAGGGTCAGCAACAGCATCCGGTGGCGGCTGAGCCAGTACATGGCGGCAGTCTACGCAGGGCCGGCGGGCGTGGCGTGCACGCCCGCCGGGGTCTGACGTGGAAGGGGTCAGAAGTGCATCTGCGCGCGCAGTTCGAAGATCTCCGGCGTGCTGTGCACGCCACGACGGCTGGCGTCGACCTTCACGTAGTTGGCCTGGAACTTGAAGTGGCTGGTCAGGTACCAGTTCGCGCCCAGCGTCAGGTCGTGCTGGCGGCCGCCGAGGATGCTGCCATCGTCCAGGTCGAGACGGCTGTATCGGGCCAGCAGTTCGACCGCGCCGTAGTTGTGCGCCGGCTTGATGTTGGCCACCGCGCCGGCGTTGTACGGGCGCGATTCGCCGGTCAGCACCCAGCTGGCCATCGCGTACTGGCCACTGCCGGTGTAGTCGGGCTTGCCGTCATGACGGGTGACCGTAGCGCGCAGCGCTTCGGCCTGCAGCGAGAACGGGCCCCGGATCCAGATGCCTTCCAGGCCGGTGCGGCGGATCTGGTCGGCAGTGACCAGCGCACCGGAATCGACGTAGCGGATGTCGGTCAGGCCGGCTTCCGGGCGCGCGCGCAGGCGGGCGCTGGCCTCGTGATGCACGTCGCGGCCATCGCTGTAGCCACGCGGGTTTTCCTGCGAGTAGGCCAGGCCCAGGTGGATCACATCGCCTGGTGCCTTCACCGGCGTCCACACCGCACGCACCGCCTGGGTGGTGCCGGGGTTGTCGCCCTGCAGGTCCTTGCCGCCATAGGCCCCGGCCTGCAGCAGGTACTGCGGGCGCTCCAGCACCCACTCCACGCCGGTGCGGCGGCCTTCGTAGAAGGCCTGCACCGGCAGCGAGGTTTCCAGGAAGCTGCCGGCACGCGAAGAGGTGTTCGCATCCAGGCCGACCGGGGTCTTCATGTAGCCGAAGCGGAAGCGGCCGACGTCACGGCCGAAGAAGGCCTTGCTCTCGAAGCGCACGAACACGTCCAGCCAGGTATCGGCCTGGAAGTCGTAGTAGACCATCGCATCGTAGACGCCCTTCTTTTTCAGCGTCGCGCCGAATTCCTTGCGGCGCACGGCATCGTCGTCCTCGAGGCCACTGGCCGAGGAGAAGTCGTTGTAGTCGTAGGCGATGTTGGCGGTGGCCGCCAGCTCGGTGCCATCACCGAAGGTGTACTTGGTCGGCCAGTTGTCGAAATCGGCGGCCGAGGCGAAGGCGGGAAGGGCGGCCAGCGACAGGGCCAGCAAGGTGGGATTCGGGCGCATGTTGGGTGCGGCTCTCTCAGATTGCGTGTGGACAGGACATCAACGGCCGCAAGGGCCGGAACTTTCGCAAAGACTCACCCAGCCGTTCAGCCCGGGCCACCAGCCTCCCCAGGATCGGGCGGTGCGGCGCCAGTGTAGGCACCTGTGCCACCTGAACCGGGAGGCTAGTACCAATAGGTTATCTGCGCTGGCGTGCCTGGCGCGTACAAAGGCGTCCATTGGTCGCACCTCCTGTGCGTGCTGCACAGGGCCTGCGATCAGTTTCCACGGTAACGGTTCCCGTGCAGCTCCGGGGCCGTACGTGCCTGAAAACGCCCCTTCCGGAGTCCGCCATGCACATCCCGACCGCAGCACCGGTGCCTGCAAAGCCGTTGCCGATCTATCGCCAGCTGTACTTCCAGGTGATCGTGGCGATCGTCCTGGGCGCCATCCTCGGCCATTACGAGCCGTTGATCGGCGAGAAGATGAAGCCGCTCGGTGATGCCTTCATCAACCTGGTGAAGATGATCATCGCGCCGGTGATCTTCCTCACCATCGTCACCGGCATCGCCAGCATGACCCACCTGCGTACGGTGGGCCGGGTCTTTGCCAAGGCGATGGCGTACTTCCTGTTCTTCTCCACGCTGGCGCTGATCGTCGGCATGATCGTGGCGCACGTGGTGCAGCCCGGCGCCGGCATGAACATCAACCCGGCCGAGCTGGACCAGACCGCGGTGCACAGCTACGTCGAGAAGTCGCACGACCTGACCCTGGTCGGCTTCCTGATGGACATCATCCCGAAGACGCTGCTCAGCGCCTTCGTCGACGGCAACATCCTGCAGGTGCTGTTCGTGGCCGTGCTGTTCGGCATCGCGCTGGCGATGGTGGGGGAGAAGGGCAAGCCGGTGCTGAACTTCCTGGAGGCGCTGGTCGCTCCGGTGTTCAAGCTGGTGCACATCCTGATGAAGGCCGCCCCGATCGGCGCCTTCGGTGCGATCGCCTTCACCATCGGCAAGTACGGCGTCGGCTCGCTGATCAACCTGGCCTGGCTGGTGGGCTCGTTCTACCTCACCGCCTTCCTGTTCGTGGCGGTGATCCTCGGCGTGGTCTGCCGCCTGTGCGGCTTCTCGGTGTTCAAGCTGGCGCGCTACCTGAAGGCCGAACTGCTGCTGGTGCTCGGCACCTCGTCGTCGGAGTCGGCGCTGCCGTCGCTGATGGAGAAGATGGAACGCGCCGGCTGCAGCAAGTCGGTGGTGGGCCTGGTGGTCCCGACCGGCTACTCGTTCAACCTGGACGGCACCAACATCTACATGACCCTGGCGGCGCTGTTCATCGCCCAGGCCACCAACACCGAACTGACCCTGGGCCACCAGATCGCCCTGCTGCTGGTCGCCATGCTCAGCTCCAAGGGCGCGGCCGGCGTCACCGGCGCGGGCTTCATCACCCTGGCCGCCACCCTGGCCGTCGTGCCGGAAGTGCCGGTGGCCGGCATGGCGCTGATCCTGGGCGTGGACCGCTTCATGAGCGAATGCCGCTCGCTGACCAACTTCATCGGCAATGCCGTGGCCACCGTGGTGGTCTCGCGCTGGGAAGGCGCGCTGGACCGCAACCGCCTGAAGCTGGCGCTGGATGGCCGCGAAAGCGAACTGCCGCCGCCGGTCGATGCGCTGCCCGAGGCACTGCCGGCCAAGGGCTGATCCAGGTGTGTGGTACCGCGGGGCCGGTCACGACAGTGGTACGGCCCCGCGGCGTTTCAGGGCGTCCCATGGCTGTCATGGGCAACGCCGAAGCTGACATCCCGGTACCGTCGCATACGGCACGGAATTGTGCGGTCGCAGCATGCTTGCGACAGGATAGCGACAGGTCCAGACGCTCCAACGGGGGTATCATCCCCTGTCCCTTCTGCCCATTCATGTAACCCACATCGATGTCCAACGAAGATTTCAAACAGGCCGCCCTCGATTACCACCGGATGTCCCCGCCGGGAAAGATCAAGGTTTCCGCTACCAAGCCCATGCTGACCCAGCGCGACCTGTCGCTGGCGTATTCGCCGGGCGTGGCGTACGCCTGTGAAGCGATCAAGGCCGACCCGCAGCAGGCCAGCGAGCTGACTGCCCGCGGCAACCTGGTGGCGGTGATCTCCAACGGCACCGCGGTGCTGGGCCTGGGCAACATCGGCGCGCTGGCCGGCAAGCCGGTGATGGAAGGCAAGGGCGTGCTGTTCCAGAAGTTCGCCGGCATCGATGTGTTCGACATCGAAGTCGACGAGACCGACCCGGACAAGCTGGTCGACATCATCGCCTCGCTGGAACCGACCTTCGGCGGCATCAACCTGGAAGACATCAAGGCGCCGGAATGCTTCGTGGTCGAGCGCAAGCTGCGCGAGCGCATGAAGATCCCGGTGTTCCATGACGACCAGCACGGCACGGCGATCATCGTCGGCGCGGCGGTGCTCAACGCCATGGCGATCACCGGCAAGAAGATCGAGGACGTGAAGCTGGCGACCACGGGCATGGGCGCGGCCGGCATTTCCTGCGTGAACATGCTGGTGCAGCTGGGCCTGAAGCCGGAAAACATCCTGGCCTTCGACCGCGAGGGCGTGATCCACACCGGTCGTACCGACCTGGATCCGGAAAAGCAGCGCTATGCGCGCGACACCGACAAGCGCACCCTGGCCGAGATCGTCGACGGCGCGGACATCTTCCTGGGCCTGTCGGCGCCGGGCATCCTGACCGCCGACATGGTCAAGACCATGGCGCCGGATCCGGTGATCTTCGCACTGGCCAACCCGACCCCGGAAATCATGCCGGAACTGGCGCGCGCCGCCCGTCCGGACGCGATCATCGGCACCGGCCGTTCGGACTACCCGAACCAGGTCAACAACGTGCTGTGCTTCCCGTACCTGTTCCGTGGTGCGCTGGACGTGGGCGCCACCGCGATCAACGAGGAAATGAAGATCGCCTGCGTGCGTGCCATCGCTGCACTGGCCCGCCGCGCCGCCACCGACATGGGCTCGGCCTATGGCGGTGACACCCCGAGCTTCGGCCGTGAATACCTGATCCCGCGTCCGTTCGACCGTCGCCTGCTGGTGGAGCTGTCGGCCGCCGTGGCCCAGGCCGCAATGGATTCGGGCGTGGCCTCGCGCCCGATCGACGACATGGGCGCCTACCGCGACAAGCTGGCCCAGTTCGTCTACCGCACCAGCCTGATGATGAAGCCGGTCTACGACCGCGCGCGCAGCGACAAGCAGCGCGTGGTGTACGCCGAAGGCGAAGAGGAAGTGGTGTTGCAGGCGGTGCAGAACGTGGTCGATGACGGCCTGGCGCACCCGATCCTGATCGGCCGCCCGGAAGTGATCGAGTCGCGCATCGAACGCCTCGGCCTGCGCCTGAAGATCGGCGAGAACGTTGAAGTCACCAACATCAACGATGACCCGCGCTTCAACGAATACTGGCAGTACTACCATGGCCTGACCGGCCGTCGTGGCGTGACCGTGGCCGCGGCGAAGAACCTGATGCGTTCGCGCCCGACCCTGATCGCAGCAGTGATGGTGGCGCGCGGCGAAGCCGATGCGATGCTGACCGGCATCGTCGGCCGCTTCCACAAGAAGCTGGGCTACGTGCGCAGCGTGCTGCCGCTGGAGCCGAAGGTCACCTCGACCTCGGCGATGACCGGCGTGATCAACCAGCAGGGCGTGTTCTTCTTCGTCGATACCCACGTGCAGGAAGACCCGACCGCCGAGCAGCTGTGCGAAGCGACCCTGCAGGCGGCCTACCGCATGAAGTTGTTCGGCATCGAGCCGAAGGTCGCGCTGCTGTCGCACTCCAACTTCGGCAGCCACGATTCGAAGGACGCGCTGAAGATGCGCCAGGTGCGCGAGCTGCTGCTCAAGCGCAACCCGCGCCTGAACGTGGACGGCGAAATGCAGGGCGACACCGCATGGGATGAAGCGCTGCGCCAGAAGCTGCTGCCGGGCTCGACCCTGCAGGGCCGCGCCAACCTGTTCGTGCTGCCGAACCTGGAAGCGGCCAACATCGCCTACAACCTGGTGCGCGTGTTCACCGATGGCGTGGCGATCGGCCCGATCCTGATGGGCGTGAACAAGCCGGTGCATATCCTGACCACCAGCGCCACTTCGCGCCGGATCCTGAACATGACCGCGATCGCGGCGGTCGATGCGCAGATCCGCAAGCAGCTGGAAGCGGAAAAGAAGGCATAAGCCTTCTTTCCCACTTCCGCTGCCCACGCATTCTTCCTCTACCCCCGCCTTCGGCGCGCCCCTTCAACAAGAAGGGGCTCCTGGTCGGGAGAATGATGGCGCTGGCGCGGCTGGACGTCGGCGCAAGTGAAAACACCGGGCATTGCCCGGTGTTTTCATTTGCCGCAACGGCCGCCGAACCTGCCACACGCGCTACGCCGCCCGGTCATTTCCCTGCAACGCCGTTGCGGCCCAATACGCCCACGCGGCCCGGCCGTGGGAAGGTACCGGACCGGCCTTCCCACCCTGGGCCCGACCAACTTTCATGGGCGAGGGTGTCATGCGTAATCGAGTCACGCGGCGATATTTCCAGCAGCTGTTCGCGCTGTACGCCGGTTTCGTGCAGTCGCGCTGAGGCGTAGAAAGCAGCGAGGTAGAGTCGACCGTTGGTCGACTATCGCGCGAAGCGCGGGGTTTTCGGGGGCTGTACGAAAGTCAGTCGACTAACAGTCGACTCTACCCAGTCGCCCCAATTCCCAGTTGACCAGCCAGTCAGCGCCGCTTGCCGCGGCGTGCAGGGGCCGGCGGCGGTGCATCCGACCGCGGCTTGGCGTACTGGGCCCACAGTGCGGGCAGTGCCTTGCCGGTGTGCTTCTGCCACAGGGCCGGTGCATAGCGGCCATCGCGCAGGGCCGTGTCCAGTGCCAGCACCAGGCCCGGGTGTTCGGCGTCGGCCCATTTCAGGAACGCACCGGTGACCCGGTAGCCGCTGTCGAAGTTCTGACCCTTCTCGACCTTGCCCGGCAGCGACCAGCCCGCGGCGGCATTGTCCATGCCGTAGCGGTCGCGTGCGTAGTCGGCGATGCCCTCCACCAGCCAACCCGGCACCCGTGCGTCGCCATGGCCCGGATAGCCCTGCACGATGTGCATGGCCTCATGGGTGACCAGGTCGATGTCGTTGGGGTGCTGCGCCAGCCAACCCGGATTGATGGTGATCGTTGCCGCCTGGTCCTTGTCACCGACGAAGGCGATCCCGGTGTAGGCCGGATCGATCACGATGCGCACCATCGATGGCGCGGCCGGGTGGAAGTCCGCACGTTCGCGCAGGTAGGCGAAGTAGAACGTATCGATCACCCGCTTGCGCTGCGGCGCGGCCAGGGCGCCACGGGCGTCCTGGTAGTTCAGCGTCACGCCGTCGCGGGTCAGCTGCGCATCAAAGGCCTGGGTCTGGCCGAAGCTGGAGAAGGAAAGGGCAACAAGGGCCAGAGGCAACAGACGGTAGCGCATAGGGCTCATTGTACGGCGCTGGGCGCCAACAGTTCGATCTCCGCCAGCGGCAGCCGGCCCGGCGCGGCCAGGCGCAGCCGGTACTCGCTGTAACGACCGGGTCTGGCGATGCGGAACGGACGGGTCTGGCGGGCAGACTCGAAGGCTTCGCCGCTGCGCTGGTCGAGCACGGTCCAGTGGCCGTTGCCATTGCGCGCTTCCAGCGTCCATTCGCCGCCCTGGATGCGGCCGTCACCGCTGGTCAGCGTATACATCGTCGGCGTGCCATTGCTCAGGCCGGTCAGTGCGATGGTCGCGCCGCCACCCAGGCCGACGGTGGTGGCCGCATCGTCATCGACCAGCGCCGGCAGGGCGCGGCCATCGGCCAGCGTCGCCTTCGCGCCGCTGCCGAGCAGGTCGTGCAGCAGCTGCGGGCGCTGGCCACGGGCGGTCAGCGAGCGCGGCACGTCATCCACGCCGCTGCCCCAGCGCGACGGCTGCGGGCCCATCACGAAGTCCAGCGTCGCGCCCTTGGCGATCAGCTCGTGCGGCACCCAGGTCTTCGTCCAGGGCGTGCCGTTGATCTTCAGCGACTGCACGTAGACGTTCTCTCGCGAATTGTTGGCCGCGTTCACGGTCAGCACCGCGCCGCCCTGCAGTTCCACCCGCGCGTGGCGGAAGGCCGGCGAACCGATCACATACTCCGGGGCGCCCATGCGCAGCGGGTACAGGCCCAGCGAGGCCAGCACGTACCACGCCGAGGTCTCGCCATTGTCCTCGTCGCCCGGATAGCCCTGGCCGATCTCGCTGCCGACGTACAGCCGCGACAGGATCTCGCGCACGTGCTGCTGGGTCTTCCACGGCTGCCCGGCGTACAGGTACATCCACGGGATGTGGTGCGCCGGCTGGTTGCTGTGCGCGTACATGCCCATGCGCACGTCGCGCGCCTCGGTCATCTCGTGGATGGTGCCGCCGTAGGAACCGGCCAGTGCCGGGTCCGCGGTTTCCGGCGTGGCGAAGAAGGCATCCAGTTTCGCCGCCAGCTTGTCGCGGCCACCGTACAGCGCGGCCAGGCCTTCGCCATCGTGGGCGGCGGTGAAGGCGAAGGTCCAGCCATTGGACTCGGTGTAGTCGTGGCCCCACACGCGCGGGTCGTAGTCCTTCGCGTCCACGCGCCAATGGCCATCGGCAGTGCGGCCCTGGAAGAAACCGGCGGCCGGATCGAACATCGTCGTGTAGCTGGCGGCGCGATAGCGGAAGTAGTCGGCCTCGGTGCTGTAGCGCTCGCGTGCGGCCGGCGTGGTCGCACGCTTGGCCAGCGCGTCGGCCATGTTGGCGATGCCGAAATCATTGAGTGCGCCTTCCATCGTCCACGACATGCCTTCATGCACGTCCGCGCTGGCGTAGCCACGGAAGGTCGAACGGTCCATGCCCTTGCGGCCGACATGGCGGTCGGGCGGGACCACGGTCGCGTTCTTCAGCGCGGCGGCGTAGGCCTCGGCCGGATCGAAACCGCCGATGCCCTTCAGCCACGCATCGGCGAAGGCCACGTCCGAGCTGGTACCGACCATCAGGTCCGCATAGCCCGGCGACGACCAGCGTGCGATCCAGCCGCCGGCGCGGTACTGCTCGATGAAGCCCTGCACTAGCTGGCCGGCATCGTCGGGCGTGAACAGTGCATAGGCCGGCCAGGTGGTGCGGAAGGTGTCCCAGAAGCCGTTGTTGACGAACACCTTGCCATCGCGCACGCCGGCGTAACTGCGGGTCGCGCTGCCTTCGGTGTTGTCATCGCTGGCGCTGGCCTGGTTGGCGTAGCGCCACTCCGGTGCGGCGGCGCTGCCCACGTTCTCGTGGCCGGAATTCGGGTACAGGTACAGCCGGTACAGGCTGGAGTACAGCGTGGTCTTCTGGTCGTCGCTGGCATCGCCGATGTCGAAGCGGGCCAGGCGCGCGTCCCACGCGTCCTGTGCGCGGCCGGCCACGCTCTCCAGCGTATCGGCGGCGGCGATTTCCAGTGCGAGGTTGTGCCGCGCCTGCTCCACCGAGATCAGCGAGGTGGCGATGCGCATCGTCACCCGCCGCTCACTGCCGGCATCGAACTTGATGTAACCGGTCGGGCGCCCGGTGTCGAGGCGGCCGCTGCTGCGCCAGGGCTTGTCGAAGCTGGCCACCACGTACATGCGGCTGGCGCCGTTGGAGAGGCCGCTGCGCGTATCGGTGTAGCCGGACAGCGTCTGTGTGGCGGCATCCAGAGTCAGGCCACCACGTGCATCGACGTTGTCGAACAGCAGGTTGGCGTCACCGCCTTCGGGGAAGTCGAAGCGGAACAACGCGGCATGATCGGTCGGTGCGATGGCGGCAGCGATGCCGTTGTCGAAGCGCACGTCGTAGCGGTAGGGGCGCGCGCTTTCATGGCGGCGATCGAACGACAGCGCGCGCTTGCGGCGGTCGGCCTCCGGCACGCCACGGCTGGCCGAGGGCATCACCTGGAAGGTCTGGCGGTCACCCATCCACGGGCTGGGCTGGTGGCTCAGCGCAAGCGCCTGCAGCTGCGGGCGGTTCTGTGCGTCGTTCTGTTCGTTCCAGCGGTACAGCCAGTTCAGTGCGCCGGCATCGGTCACCGGGGTCCAGAAGTTGAAGCCGTGCGGCACCGCCGTGGCCGGGAAATTGTTGCCGCGCGAGAAGGTGCCGTTGGCCTGGGTGCCGCGGGTGGTCAGCACCCAGTCGGAGACGCGCTGTGGCTGCTGCCGCGGCTGTGCGTCCAGGCGCACGTCATCAATCCAGCCAGAGACCGGCGCGCCCTCGGCACTGGCCACCTCCAGCTCGATCGCCACCACGCGGCGGCCCTTCAGCGTGGGTACGTCGCCCAGCCGCACTGCCTTGCGCGCCCACTGTTGCGGGTACAGCGTCTTCGATTCGCCCTGCGCGAGCGCGCCGATCGCCACCCCATGCTGGTCGCGCGCCGTACCGGCCGACACGCGGCTGCCATCGTCCAGCAGCAGGTCCAGCGAGACATAGGTCGAAGCGACGGTGTCCTTGCCGACGATCTCCGGCAGCACCAGCCACGACAGCGTGGTATCGGCCTCGATGGGCAGGTCGGCCTTGAACAGTTCGCGCCGCGCGCTGCCGCCTTCGCTGCTGTAGCGCAGTGCATGCAGGCCGCTGTAGCCGGCGTTGCGCTTGGCCGCGTAAGGCGCCGCAGGGCCGTTGCCGATCGTGACCTGAAGTGCACCCGCGGCCTGCGTCGGGGCAGGTTCGCCGGGCTCGAACGAGGTCTGCAG
This sequence comes from Stenotrophomonas sp. YJH_SMC_73, assembly GCF_059370155.1. Classification (NCBI taxonomy): domain Bacteria; kingdom Pseudomonadati; phylum Pseudomonadota; class Gammaproteobacteria; order Lysobacterales; family Lysobacteraceae; genus Stenotrophomonas; species Stenotrophomonas sp. YJH_SMC_73. Next base: position 413,204 of record NZ_JCAFTJ010000001.1, read on the forward strand.
CCCCTGTGCCAGCACCGGCATCGCAGTGGTCGCACAGGCCAGGGCCAGGGCGAGTGGAAGCAGGGCGCGGCGCGGATCGGACAGGGTCATGCAAGGGTCTCCCGGAAGGGCTGGCGGCGGGCAGAACCCGCATCGGCGGACACCACGGACAGCATCGCTCCGCCCGCCAGGCTGGCAGTGGAAGAGGCGATGCCGGTCCGGTGGGGGCGGGCCATGCGATCGGGTTGGATTGGGTGGGTCGGGGTGCGACCTGGCCCGATCCTGCAACAGCCGTCGCGCGCTGGCAAGTGCCATTTAGTTCGATCCAAATGCGGGAAATATCGCTGGAGTCGATTCTGGCGAGCGAACCTGCCGGAACGACCGCGAAATCCCCGGCGCCGCCGCCGCCCGGCGTGCGGCGGGGAGATGCGAGGCATCGGCGGGAGCGCGCAAAGGCCCGTTGTGGCGCAATGTCGGTGCGGCCCAGATGCTAGAATCACAGGCCTCGCAACCCGTTCACCGACATCCGCCATGAGCCATACCGCCACCGCGCCCGCCAACGCCGAGAAGCGCTACACCGTGCACCGCAGCGATCTGCCGTTGAGCTGCCCGACCCCGGAAATGGCGCTGTGGAACTCGCATCCGCGCGTGTACCTGCCGATCGAAGACGAGCCCAACGGTGAAGCGCAGTGCCCGTACTGCGGTTCCGTGTTCGTGCTGGCCGACTAAACGGCGGCCCCTTCGATGCGCCGATTGACCGTGGTGCAGTTGCTGCCGGCGCTGCACTCCGGCGGTGTCGAGCGCTCGACCCTGGAAATCGCTGCTGCCCTGGTCGCGGCCGGCCATCGTGCACTGGTGGTGTCCGCCGGTGGCCGCCTGGTGCAGCCGCTGCTGGACAGCGGTGCCGAGCACCTCACCCTGGACATCGGCCGCAAGTCGCTGCTGACCCTGCGCCATCTGCCGACCCTGCGCCGCCTGTTTGCCGAGGTCGGTGCGGACATCGTGCACGCCCGTTCGCGGCTGCCGGCCTGGCTGGGCCTGTACGCGATCCGCGCCATGCCCGCCGCACAGCGCCCGCACTGGGTGACCACCGTGCACGGGTTGAATTCGCCCAGCCGCTACAGTGCGGTGATGACCAGTGGCGAACGCGTGATCTGCGTGTCCAATACCGTGCGCGCCTTCGTGCAACGCCACTACCCGACGGTGCCGGAAGAAAAACTGCAGGTCATTCCCCGCGGTGTCGATGTCGGCCAGTTCCCACGCGTAGCACGTGCCGACCGTCGCCCGCGGCTGGCCCTGGCCGCCGATTATCCCTGGCTGGCGCAGGTTGATGGCCCGCTGCTGCTGTTGCCCGGGCGCGGTACCCGGCTGAAGGGCCACGCCCACGCGCTGCAGCTGCTGGCCGACGTGCGTGCCGCCGGCGTGCCTGCGCAGCTGTGGATGCTGGGTACCGAGGAACCCGGGCGTGAGGCCTACGTGGCCGATCTGCGCCGCCAGGCTGCGGCACTGGGCGTGGCCGAGGCCGTACAGATCAGCACGCCTACCGCACGCATCGCCCTGGCCTACGCCGCCAGCGATCTGGTGCTGCAGCTGTCGGACAAGCCGGAAGCCTTTGGCCGCACCGTGGTCGAGGCGCTGTCGGTCGGCCGCCCGGTGCTGGGCTGGGACCACGGTGGCGTCGGCGAACTGCTGCAGCAGTTGCAGCCCGGCGGCGCGGTGCCGCTCGGCGACGCGCGCGCGCTGGGTGAACGTGCGCTGGCCCTGCTGGCGCAGCCGCCATCCTTGCCGACCCGCATCCCGTTTACCCTGCAGGCCATGCAGCGCGATACCCTCCGCCTCTATGCCGATCTCGCCGGCTGACCCCGCTGCCATCGTGCGCGACGACCGCGCTGGGCGCTGGGCACCCTGGTGGGTGCTGGCGTACGTGGCGATGTGGCCGTTGCCAGGCATCGCTGAAACCGTGCTCGGCCTTGGCGCGCTCTATGCTGCCGTGCGCATGGTCATGCGCCGGCTGCAGCGCCGCCCGCACCTGTTGAGCACGGCGGCGTGGGCCCTGACCTCGATCCTGTTCCTCGGCTACTGGCTGCCACAGGCGTTCTCGGCCATCGATGCGATCGATCCGGCGGCCTCGTGGACCAAGGCTGCCGCCGGACTGCGCTACCTGCCCTTCATGTGGCTGGTGGCGATCGCGGTGGCCACACCGGAACGGCGGCGGCTGACCTTCGGCGGCCTGGCGCTGATCACCGGCGCGTGGACGCTGGACGCGTTGGTACAGGCGCTGGCCGGCACCAGCCCATGGTTCTGGTCGCTGGAGCACCTGAAGCTGGCCGTAAGTGGCCACGCGCTGTGCCCGGCCGACGAAGCCGCACTGGCCGACCGCCTCAGTGGCGCGCTCGGGCCCTGCAACCTGAAATTCGGCCAGGTGCTGGCCAGCCTGTCACCCTTCCTGCTGCTGCCGATGGCGCGGCGTTTCGGCAGTGCGGGGTGGTTGCTGGCCGCCGCCGCAGTGGGATGCGTGCTGCTGCTGGCCGGTTCGCGCGCCTCGTGGATCACCTTTGTGCTGGTGCTGGCCTACAGCGGCCTGCGCCAGTTCGGCTGGAAGCGGCTGCTGCTGCTGGCCCTTGTGGCAGCGCTGGGTACGGCCGCACTGACAGCGGGCGTGCCGCAGCTGCGCGAGCGTGTTGCGCGCACGGCACAGGCATGGAACGAAGACGGGCAGGGCGTTGACGAGGCGCTTTCGGGGCGCGCGCGCATCTGGACGGCGGCGGTGTGCATGATCGAGGAACATCCGGTCAACGGTGTCGGTGCGCGCGGCTTCCGTGATGCGTATCCGGCCTGCGTGTCAGACGAGGGCCCCGCCGTGTGGGGCAATCAACCGGCATTGCACGCCCACCAGATCGTGCTGGAAATCCTGGCCGAGACCGGCGTGCTGGGCCTGCTGCTGTGGCTGGCGGCGGTGGCGCAGGCCTGGCGGGCCTGGCGCTATGCACCGCCGGCGGCGCGTGACCGCGCCCGCCCGGCGATGCTGGCGCTGGCGGTTACCGTGTTCCCGCTCAATACGCACCTGGCGTTCTATTCTGCGTTCTGGGGCGGCCTGACCGTGCTGCTGGCGGCCCTGTTCGCCGGCAGTCTGCTGGCCCGCGAATCGGACGAATCTCCGCCGATGCAGTAGTTGCCAACCTTGGTGGGCTCCCCGGGACCGGCCTCGGTTCATCCGGCGCCAACCAAGGTTGGCGACTACCGCGAGGACGCCGGCCCTTCCACCGCATCCGGCTATTTGTAGAAATCACTCCGGCCGCCGGGCTGGCGCTTGAAGCGGCGGTGGATCCACAGGTACTGGTCGGGGGCTTCGCGCACCATCTCTTCGATGGCCTGGTTGACCCGCGTGGTATCGGCTTCCACGTCCTCGCTGGGGAAATTCTCCAGCGGTGCGCCGATCTTCAGCACGTACTTCCCGCCTTCGCGGCGGTGGAAGTACGGGATCACTGCACAACCGGTCATCCTTGCCAGCTGGTGGGTGGCGGTGATGGTCGAAGCGGTGTGGCCGAAGAACGGCACGAACACGGTGTCCTTGCCACGCATGTCCTGGTCCGGCGCGTACCAGAGGAAGCCGCCCTTCTTCAGGTGGCGCACGGTCGCGCGGATGTCCTCGTTGGCGAACATCGCCTTGGCATAGCGCAGGCGGCCGAACTTCACCGCCCACTCGTACACCGGGTTCTTGTGCTTGCGGTACATGCCGGACAGGTCGACGTAGTCGCACAGCAGGCGTCCGCACATTTCCAGGGTCATGAAGTGGCCGGAGACCAGCAGCACGCCGCGGCCTTCAGCCTCCATCTGCCGCAGGTGTTCCAGGCCTTCGATCCGTACCTGCGGGCGGATGCGGTCGATGCTGCCCCACCAGGCGCGGATGCACTCGAACACGCCCACGCCCAGCGCATCGAAACTGTCGCGCACCAGGCGCTGGCGCCAGGCTTCGTCCTTCTCGGGGAAGCACAGCTGCAGGTTGACTTCGGCGGCGCGGCGGCGGCTGCCGAGCAGGCGCCAGGTGATCCAGCCGACGCCCCGGCCCAGCGCGCGCTGCAGCATCCACGGCAGGCGAGCGATGGCGAAGGCGCCGAACATGGCGGCGAACATCGGCCAGTTGCGCGGATCGCGCAGCGATGGGCGGACGGCGGTGGAGGCATCTGACATGGGGCCATTCTACCAAGGCGGCCGCGTGTCTTTCCCCGGGGGCTCCCGTATCCTTGCCGCATGCGCAAAGACCCTGTCGAATGGATCCTGCGCGGCCTGTATTCGGTCGTGCTCTACATCCTGCTGCCGATCACCGTGTACCACCTGGTCTGGCGCGGTTTCCGGGTCCGTGAATACTTCCGGCGCTGGGATGAACGCTATGCCTCCTATCCGCAGCCGACCGGGCAGCCGCGGGTCTGGCTGCACGCGGTCTCGGTGGGCGAGGTCAATGCCGCCGCGCCGCTGGTCAATGCCCTGCGCCAGCAGCGCCCGGACATCCGCTGGGTGATCACCACCATCACCCCGACCGGCTCCGAGCGCGTACGCGCGCTGTGGGGCGACGCCCTGGACCATGTCTACCTGCCGTACGACGTGCCGGGCAGCGTCAACCGTTTCCTCGGCCATTTCCAGCCCAGCCTGGCGCTGATCCTGGAAACCGAGCTGTGGCCGAACATGCTGTTCGGCTGCCGTGACCGCGGCATTCCGGTGTACATCCTCAACGCCCGGTTGTCGGCGCGTTCGCTGCGCGGCTACCGGTTGCTGGCGGCACTGATCCGCCGCGCGCTGCGCACCGTCACCTGCGTGGCCGCGCAGTCGCAGGACGATGCCGAGCGCTTCGTGCAGCTGGGGGCGGATCCCGGCCAGGTGCAGGCGCTGGGCAACCTGAAATTCGACATCGCCACGCCGGATGTGCAGGGTTTCGTCGAACAGTTCCACGCGCGGGTACCGGCCGCTCGTCCGGTATGGATCGCCGCCAGTACCCATGATGGCGAGGAGCAGGCGGTGATCGACCTGCACCGGCGCCTGCGCCAGCGGCATCCGGAGCTGCTGCTGCTGTGGGCACCGCGACATCCCGAGCGTTTCCCGAAGGTGGAAGCGCTGGCGCGCGAACAGGGCTGGAGCGTGGCGACCCGCCGCGTGGACCAGTGGCCACACGCGGCCACCGACGTGTTCGTCATCGACACCCTTGGCGAGCTGATGCCGTTCTATGCCTGCGCCCAGGTCGCCTTCGTCGGCGGCAGCCTGCAGGCCATCGGTGGTCACAACCTGCTGGAGCCGGCCGCGATGGGAACGGCGGCGGTGACCGGCCCGCACCTGCACAACTTCGCGGAAATTTCCCGGCGCATGCGCGAGGCCGGGGCGCTGCTGATCGGCGAGGACGCGCAGGCGGTGGGCGATCTGCTGCAGCACCTGCTCGACGATGCCCAGGCCCGCGAAGACATGGCGCGGGCGGGATGCACGCTGGTCAGCAATGGCCGCGGCGCGCTGCAACGCACGCTTGCCCTGGTGGCGCCGCACCTGCCACCACCGCGCGAGTGATCGCGGCAGCGCGGAGTCAGCGGCGCTGACGAGCATTGTCGTGATCAACTTCATCAATTCTGCTTAGCGACGATTTTTCTGTCGTTGCTGGACCGACCCTGCCGCTGGCAGCGTGCCTGCCATCACATCGTTGCGCACATTCCACCGATTCTGATTCCGCAGGACGACGCAGGCTGCCAGCCTGCTGTCGACCGCGCTTGGGCGGATATCAAGGGAACTTGCGATGGACGGCGACAGGGGCGGGGACGGCACGGGTGGGGCCGGACTGGGGACGGACCATCTGGCGGTGGTGGCGTTGACACTGTTGGTGGGCGGCAGCGTGATCGCACTGGTGGGCCAGCACACGGCGGCACAGGCAGGCCCCGCCATCGTGCTCAGCCTGTTGCTGGCTGCACTGGGGGCCGGCCTGGTGCTGTGCTGCCTGCAGGATCTGGTGCTGCGGTTGCCGGCGGGCGAGGGCCTGCACGGGCTGCTGGCTGCCAGCTGGGGGCCGCGGGTGGCGGGCGTGTTGGGCATGGCCCTGCTGCTGGAGCTGGTGGCGACCACGGCGGGCGTGGCGCAGTCCATGGCCCTCCATCTGCACGCGGTGCTGGCCGCCGAAGGCCTCCAGCCCTGCGACTGGCTGCCGGAACAGGTCACGGCGGCGGTGGGCCTGCTGATGCTGGGCGCGCTGGCATTGCTGCCGCCACGGCGTGTGGTGCTGGTGGCCTGCGCCCTGTTGACGGTGAAGATCGGTGCGGGGGTGTTGCTGCTGGCGCTGGCGGCACGTCATGTGCATTACGCGCACTGGATCCCCTGGCTGCCACCGGCGACCGCGCCGTATCGCTTCGGGCTGGGCGGGGTGCTGGCGGCTGCGGTGCCGCTGCTGGGGGTATTTGCCAGCGTCGGCTTGGCACTGGGCTTTCCTGCGTTGCGCCGCCAGGGCGCGATGTGGCAACCGGCAGTGCTGGCGCTGGTCTCGTTGCTGGCGATGCTGCTGCTGATCGTGCTGGCAGCACTGCAGGCAGGGCTGGTCGAGTTTTCCGCGCTTGCCAGTCCCCGGCCACTGTCGGTGGCGCTGCAGATGCATCCGCAATTGGAGTGGATGCTGCCGTTGTTGCCGCTGGCGGGGGCTACGGGCCTGGCCGCCCTGCAGCTGGTGCTGCTGATGCTGGCCTTGCGGCTGGCAACATCGCTGTGGCCAGGGGCGGGTGATGCAGTGGGACGCTCCCGCGGTGTGATCGTGGCGGCGGTCGGACTGCCGGCGGTGATGCTGGTGCTGTGGCTGCCGTTGGGCACCCTGCCGGCGCTGCCGGGTCCGGCAACCCTGCTGGTGATGGCGGCGCTGTGCCTGGCGGTGCTGCGGCGGCGGAATGACATGAGGCAGGGCGCAACCGGTCGCGAACTGGTGCTGCCGATGCTGGCGCCCTTGGCGGCCGCGCTGTGCGTCCTTGCGGCGTTGGAACGCCTGCGGGCATGGCCGGGCTGAGGGTTCGCGGGGCCACGCAACGGGTAGCTGCGGGCGGATGCACCGCCTGCAAAAAAGCCACCCTTGCGGGTGGCTTCTTTGTTGCCGGCAGGGCGACGGATCAGTGCGTGGTCGTTGCCGGATTGCCCGCGTCCTGGGTCAGCAGGCGGTTGACGTCCTGCAGCTCTGCCACGTCCAGCGCACCCAGCGACTGGCTCAGCAGCAGGCGGTTCTGCAGGAAGGTGTAGCGGGCCTGGGCGTAGTCCAGCTGCGCCGAGAACAGGATGCGCTGGTTCTGGATCACGTCCAGCACGGTACGGGTACCGACTTCCAGGCCGACCTGCGAGGCGTCGTACGCGCTCTGTGCCGAGACCACGGCCAGGCGACGGGCCTCCACTTCGCTGATGCCCTGTACCAGGGTCTGGTAGGCATTGCGGGTGTTGCGGTCCAGGGCGCGCTTCTGCTGCTCGTAGCCGTCCTGGGCGATGTCACGCTGGGCCAGCGCCTGGCGCACGCCGGACTGGGTGGCACCACCGGAGAAGATCGGCACGCTCAGGGTCAGGCCGATGCTGTTGGTGCGGGCGTCCGGCGACAGCGAACCGGAACCAGTGCTGTCACCCCAGGTCGCGCTCTTGCCCCAGCTGCCGCCCAGCGACAGGGTCGGGTAATGGCCGCCACGGGCGGCCTGCACGCCAGCCTCGGCGGCGCTGACCTTCAGTTCCTGCGCCTTCAGCGCCGGATTCTGGGTGGTGGCCTGCTGCACCAGCTCATCGATGTTGCCACGGTTGGCCGGCACTTCCGGGCGGAAGTCGGCCGGCAGCCCACGCAGGTTGGTCACCGGCTGGCCGGTCAGTTCGGTCAGGGCCTGGTAGTTATCGGCCAGGGTGTTCTGCGCAACGATGGTGTTGGCACGCGCCTGGTCGTACTGGGCGCGTGCTTCGTGCACGTCGGTGATCGGCGCCAGGCCCACTTCCAGGCGCTTGTCGGCGAAGTCGAACTGCTTCTTCGCGGCCGCTTCATTGGTCTGTGCGGCATTCAGCGATTCGATCGCCACCAGCACGTTGAAGTAGGCCGCCGAGGTGCGCACGATCAGGCTGTCGTTGGCCGAATCGAGGGTGAAGTCCGCCGCCTTGCTCAGCTCGCGCTGCGAACGCAGGTTGTTGATCTGGGTCCAGTTGAACAGCGTCTGGCTGCCGTCGATCGTGTAGGTGCGGCGCTTGTTGGTGAACGAGCCGGAGTTGGCGTCGGCGTTCGGCTCACTGCGCGTGCGGTTCAGCTGGGCCTGGCCGTTGATCTGCGGCAGCAGGGCGGCGCGCGCCTGCACGGCGCCTTCCTTGTCATACAGCCGGGTCGATTCGGCGGCGGACAGCTGCGGATCGCCATTGCGCGCCATTTCGTAGACCTGCAGCAGGTCGGCGGCATGGGCGGACAACGGCAGCAGGGCAGTGGCCAGCGCAACAGCGAGGGATCGGCGGATCATTGCGGCTTCCTTGGACTCAGAGGTGGAACTGGGGGGCCGGGGCGGCACCACGCAGGTAATCGATATCGGTCTCGAACAGGGACTCGCTGCTGCCGTCGGCCTTGACCAGCAGGGCCTCCATCGCCGGCGAGCGGCCGTGGATCACGAACAGGCGACCACCCGGACGCAGCCACGAGGCGAACTGTGACGGCACCACGTCGACCGCACCAGTGACACAGATCACGTCAAAGCGGCGTTCGGTCTGCCAGGACAGGGCGTCGGCCACTTCCACGCGGACGTTGGTGCCCAGGCCGGACGCGTCCAGGCGAGCGCGCGCGGCGGCGGCCAGCTCCGGGTCGATTTCCAGGCTCAGCACGTCGCGCGCCAGCGCGCCGATGCAGGCCGACAGGAAGCCGCTGCCGGTGCCGATTTCCAGCACTTCGTCACCCGGCTGCAGGTCCAGCGCCTGCAGGGTACGGCCCTCGATGACCGGCTTCATCATCTTCTGGCCATGGCCGATCGGCAGTTCGACGTCGGCGTAGGCCAGTGCCCGGTGTGCATCGGCGACAAAAGCCTCGCGCGGTAGGCGGGCCAGGACGTCGAGCACCTTGATGTCCAGCACGTCCCAGGGACGGATCTGCTGTTCCACCATCAGTTCGCGGGCGTGGGCGTAATCAATCGTCATGAGGTTCAAATCCAGCGCAGTGGGCCGGCCATTTTACCGGTGCCGGAGGCCGGCGGCGCGCCCAGAGCATCAGCTGCCGGGTGGCCGGGGTCGCAGTGCCGGAAGTCATCGCGACCTCCGGTTCGTTCAGTTTTGGTTATTCAGCCGTCCCGGCCCCTCGCGGCGCATAGGCGCGCAGGAAGAAGTCGATGCTGGCAGTCACGTGGGCAAGAGGGTCGCATTCCACCGGTGACAGTGGCATGCCGCACATCATATGCATGTGCACTTCACCCTTGACCAGGGTCAGGAACTGCTCGCCAGCCAGCGAACAGTCGGTGATTTCCAGCTCGCCGCGCTCGGCGCGTGCCCGCAGGAAGTCAGCCAGGGCCTCGCAGGTACGTTCCGGTCCTGCCTTCCAGAACAGCTCGCGCAGGCGTTCGTCGGTCTCCGGCGCCATCATCATGCGCTGGATCGAGATCGCCGCATCGGACGTGATCAGTTCGAAGAAGGCCAGACCGATCCCGATCAGCTGGTCGCGCAGCGGGCCGTCCGCGTCGGCCACGAACAGGGCATCGGGCAGCATTTCAATGCACTTCGACTGCACGGCCTCGGAGAACAGGGTCTCCTTGTCGCCGAAGTGGCTGTACACAGTCAGTTTCGAGACGCCGGCCTGAGCGGCGATGGTGTCCATGCTCACGCCGGTATAGCCCTGTTCGATGAACAGTGTCTTGGCTGCTTCAAGGATCGCCGCGCGCTTGCCGAGGTCCTTGGGGCGCCCGGGTCCGGCGGCCTTGGCAGCGGGCTTGGCCGACGGCTTGCGGGAAGTGTGAGAACTCATCACGACAATACTAGACCAAGCGGTTCGATATTTATACTATACCGGCCGGTTTATTAAATTGGGCCGGCAGTCGCGGCTCCCCCCTTAGTTGCAACCCTGCGTTTTCAGGACGTTGACCGATGAAGATCGTGCGCTGGATGGGCGGTATGGTGTGGATGGCTGCGCTGGCAGCCTGTTCGGGACAGGAACAGGCGCCCCAGGCGGCCGTTCCGGTGCTGGTGGTTCACCCTGGCGAGCAGGCCGGGCAGGCGCCGGCGGCGTTCCCGGGCACGGTGCGTGCGCGGCAGGAAAGTCCACTGTCGTTCCGCGTTGGCGGCAACCTGGTCAAGCGCCACGTCGATGCCGGGCAACGGGTGAAGAAGGGCGACGTGCTGGCCGAGCTGGACGTGGCCGACTTCGCGCTGCAGGCCCGCGCCTCGCAGGCGCAGCTTGCTGCGGCCGAAGCCGATCTGGTGCGTGCCCGTGATGACCTCAAGCGCTACCAGGTGCTGGCCGACCAGCAGCTGGTCAGCCGCTCGCAGCTGGACCAGCAGTCCGCCGCCTTCAAGGCCGCGCAGGGCCAGGCCAACGCCGCCCGCGCCAACCTCGATGTGCTGCGCAACCAGGCCGACTACGCACAGCTGCGCGCGCCGTCCGATGGCGTGATCGCCAGCCGCGAGGCCGAAGCCGGGCAGGTGGTGTCGGCCGGCCAGACCATCTTCAACCTGGCCGCCGATGGCGGGCGCGAAGTGCTGATCGACCTGCCCGAGGCCACCATCCGCGACTATGCGGTGGGCCAGCCGGTCGAGGTGGAGCTGTGGAACCGTCCTGGCCAGCGCCTGCCAGGCACGATCCGCGAGATCGCCGCTGCCGCCGATCCACAGGCACGCACCTATGCAACCCGGGTCAGCCTGCCCGCCGATGCGCTGGCCGATGTCGAACTGGGCCAGAGCGCGCGCGTCTACAGCAGCGCCGGCCGCCACGGCACCCTGCAGCTGCCGCTCGGTGCGCTGCAGCGCGGTGCCAACGGTGCCGCCAGCGTGTGGGTGGTCGATCCGGCCAACAGCACGCTGAAGGCCGCGTCGGTCACCACCGGTGCCTATGGCAGCGAATCGGTACCGGTGCTGTCCGGCGTGAATGCGGGTGACTGGGTGGTCGCTGCCGGCGGACACCTGTTGCGTGCCGGCCAGCCGGTGATCGCCGTGGACCGCCAGAACCGCCCGGTGCTGAAGCCGGCCACGCCGGCCGCTGCCGCCAAGGCCAAGGAGTAAGCCGGTGCGCCGCTTCAATCTTTCCGAGTGGGCGTTGTCCAACCGCCCGCTGGTGCTGTTCGCGATGCTTGCCTTCGCGCTGATCGGCGCATGGTCGTACAAGCATCTGGGCCAGTCCGAGGATCCGCCATTCACCTTCAAGGCGATGGTGGTGCGCACGCTTTGGCCGGGCGCCACCGCCGAACAGGTCTCGCGGCAGGTGACCGAGCCGATCGAGAAGGCGCTGATGAACACCGGCGAGTACGAGTTCATCCGCTCCTATTCGCGCCCCGGCGAATCGCAGGTCATCTTCATGGCGCGCGACAGCCTGCGTTCCAGGCAGATCCCGGACCTGTGGTACCAGGTTCGCAAGCGCGTGGGCGACATCCGTGCGACGCTGCCGCGCGAGATTGTCGGCCCGTTCTTCAACGATGAGTTCGGCGACACCTACGGGAACATCTATGCGTTGACCGGCAAGGGCTTCGACTACGCGGTGATGCGCGACTACGCCGACCGCATCCAGCTGGAACTGCAGCGCGTACCCGATGTCGGCAAGATCGACCTGGTCGGCCTGCAGGACGAGAAGGTGTGGATCGAACTGTCCAACACCCGGCTGGCAACGCTGGGTGTGTCGATGCAGCAGGTGCAGCAGGCGCTGGCCGACCAGAATGCGATCACCGGCACCAGCTTCTTCGAGACCGCCACCGATCGCGTGCAGCTGCGCGTGACGGGCCAGTTCAACGACATCGACGCCATCCGCCAGTTCCCGATCCGTGCTGGCGACCGCACCGTGCACCTGGGCGACATCGCCGAGGTCAAGCGTGGCTTCGCCGATCCGGCGTCGCCGAAGATGCGCTTCATGGGCGAAGAGGCGATCGGCCTGGCGGTGGCGATGAAGGATGGCGGTGACATCCTCAAGCTGGGCGCCAACCTCGACGCCGAGTTCGAGCGGCTGCAGAAGACCCTGCCGGCTGGCATGCAGCTGCGCAAGGTGTCCGACCAGCCGCAGTCGGTGGAGGAGTCGGTTGGCGAGTTCGTGCAGGTGCTGACCGAAGCGGTGGTGATCGTGCTGCTGGTCAGTTTCTTCTCGCTGGGCCTGCGCACCGGCCTGGTGGTGGGCGTGACCATTCCGCTGGTGCTGGCGATGACCTTCTTCGTCATGCATTACTTCGACATCGGCCTGCACAAGATTTCGTTGGGCGCACTGGTGCTGGCGCTGGGTCTGCTGGTGGACGATGCGATCATCGCGGTGGAGATGATGGCCACCAAGATGGAGCAGGGCTTCGATCGCCTGCGCGCGGCCAGCTTCGCCTGGGAATCGACCGCGTTCCCGATGCTGACCGGCACATTGATCACGGCAGCCGGCTTCCTGCCGATCGCCACGGCGGCATCGAGCACCGGTGAATACACCCGTTCGCTGTTCCAGGTGGTGACCATCGCACTGGTGGTGTCATGGATCGCAGCGGTGCTGTTCATCCCGTACCTGGGCGACAAGATGCTGCCGGACCTGTTCAATCCGCAGCCGCCGAAGCCCGGCAGCCTGTCCGCGCGTTGGCTGGCCAAGCGCCAGCAGTGGGCCGACCGCTATCCGGCGCTGGCCAACCTGATCGCACCGCCGCAGCATGGGCACGACCACGATCCCTACCAGCGCCCGTTCTACCGCAGCTTCCGGCGCTTCCTCGACGCCTGCCTGCGCCGCCGCTGGTGGGTGATCGCCGCGACCGTTGCCCTGTTCGTGTTCTCACTGATGATGTTCCGCTTCGTGCCGCAGCAGTTCTTCCCGGACTCGACCCGGCCGGAACTGATGGTGGACATCGAGCTGGCCGAGGGGGCGTCGCTGCGCTCGACCCAGGCCCAGGCCGAGAAGCTGGAGAAGCTGCTGTCCAGCCGCGAGGGCATCGCCAACTATGTGTCCTATGTGGGTACCGGTTCGCCGCGCTTCTACCTGCCGCTGGACCAGCAGCTGCCGGCGACCAACTTCGCCCAGTTCGTGGTGCTGGCCAAGGACATCAAATCGCGCGAAAGCACTCGTGACTGGCTGCTGCACGAGGTGATTCCGAAGTTCCCGGACGTGCAGATGCGCGTGACCCGCCTGGAGAACGGCCCGCCGGTCGGTTATCCGGTGCAGATGCGCATCTCCGGCGAGCACATCGAGAAGGTGCAGGCGATCGCGCGCCAGGTCGAGGCCAAGGTGCGTGAGAACCCGCACGTGATGAACGTCAACCTGGACTGGAGCGAGCCGAGCAAGGTGGTGCGGCTGGTGATCGACCAGGAGCGTGCCCGCGCGCTGGGCGTGAGCAGCGCCCAGGTCAGCCAGTTCCTGGCCAGTTCGCTGGCCGGCCAGTCGGTGAGCGTGTATCGCGAAGGCAACCGCCAGATCGAGATGCTGCTGCGCGGGCCGGCCGATGAGCGCAACCAGCTGGAGCTGCTGTCCAGCCTGTCGATGCCGACCGCCAACGGCGGCAGCATCACGCTGTCGCAGGTGGCGACGATGGAGTACGGCTTCGAGGACGGCATCATCTGGCACCGCAACCGGTTGCCGACCGTGACCGTGCGCGCCGACATCAGCGATGGCATGCAGGCGCTGGACGTGGTGCACCAGATCGTGCCCACGCTGGATGGCATCCGTGCCGAGCTGCCCAGCGGCTACCTGCTGGAAACCGGCGGCACCGTGGAGGACTCGGCGCGCGGGCAGAACTCGATCAAGGCCGGCATGCCGCTGTTCCTGGTGGTGGTGGCGACGCTGCTGATGCTGCAGCTGCGCAGCTTCTCGCGTGCGGCGATGGTGCTGGTGACCGCGCCGCTGGGCATCATCGGTGCGACCCTGTTCCTGCTGCTGTTCCGTGCGCCGTTCGGCTTCGTCGCGCTGCTGGGCACGATCGCGCTGGCGGGCATGATCATGCGCAACTCGGTGATCCTGATCGACCAGATCCAGCAGGACATCGATGCCGGGCATGACCGCTGGCATTCGATCATCGATGCCACGGTGCGCCGCTTCCGCCCGATCGTGCTGACCGCGCTGGCGGCCGTGCTGGCGATGATTCCGCTGTCGCGAAGCGCGTTCTATGGCTCGATGGCGATCTCGATCATGGGTGGTCTGATCGTGGGTACGGTGCTGACGCTGGTGTTCCTGCCGGCGTTGTACGCGGCGTGGTTCCGGGTGAAGCCGGACGAATCCGGGGCGTAATGCCCGGGTTCTGCGGCTGCACCCATCCACGCATGGCGTGGATGGATCTGCTCGCGGAATCTGCCTTCTGTAGAGCCGAGCCATGCTCGGCTGCGCTATGCGCGATGATGGGATGAGTCGAGCATGGCTCGACTCTACAGAAGCACCCACGCATGACGTGCATCTACAGCAGCGGATCGTTGCCCTGGTAGGTGCCAACCTTGGTTGGCACTGCAGCATGCATCCACGCATGGCGTGGACTGATCTGCTCGCGGGATCTGCTTTCTGTAGAGCCGAGCCATGCTCGGCTGCTCTTCGCTCTTCGCTCTTCGCTCTTCGCGCGATGATGGGATGAGTCGAGCATGGCTCGACTCTACAGAAACATCCCCGCATGGCGTGGATCTACCGCAACTGGTCCTTGTCCTGGTAGGTGCCAACCTTGGTTGGCACTGAAGCATGCATCCACGCATGGCGTGGACTGATCTGCTCGCGGGATCTGCTTTCTGTAGAGCCGAGCCATGCTCGGCTGCTCTTCGCTCTTCGCGCGATGATGGGATGAGTCGAGCATGGCTCGACTCTACAGAAGCACCCGCGCATGACGTGGATCTACTGCAGCTGCAGGCCGATCCGCAGCACTGGCAGCAGCCACTCGACGAACACCTGCACGCGCAGTGCACGGTGTTGCCGATGCGGTTGCAGCAGGGTCACCGGCAGCGGCTGCGCCGCGTACTGCGGCATCACCTCCACCAATGCGCCTGACTGCAGCTCGGCCTGCACGTCGTAGCGCGGAATCTGCAACAGCCCCAATCCCGCCACGCAGCACGCGATCGAGGCCTCGGCGCTGTTCACGCGTACCCAGCCGGGCATCGGCAGCGTGCGCAGCTGGCCGCCATCCTGCCATTCCCACGGTTCCACCCGTGCCGTGGTCGGCGACGCATAGTTCACCGCGCGGTGCTGCGGCAGGTCGGCAGGATGCTGCGGAACACCGTGCTCGCGCAGGTAGGCCGGCGCGGCCACGTTGACGAAGTCGAGTTGGCCCAGCGTGCGCGCCACCAGGCTGGAATCGCCCAGCTGGCCGACCCGCAGCACCGCATCGCAGCCGTCTTCGATCAGGTTCACCGCGCGGTCGGTCATGCCCAGGTCCAGTTCCACCTGCGGGTAGCGCGCGAAGAAATCCGGCAACGCCGGGGCGATGATGCGACGGCCGATGCGGCTGGGTACGTCGATCTTCAGCAAACCGGCCGGTTGCGCGTCGTCCTGCCGGAACAGCGACTCGGCGTCTTCAACCTCCGCGATCAGGCGCAGGCAGCGGGCATGGAACACGTCGCCGTCATGGGTGGTGGATACCCGTCGGGTCGAGCGCTGCAGCAGGCGGGTGCCAAGCCGCTGTTCCAGCTCGGCAATCGCCGCCGAGACGGTCGAGCGGGGCAGGCCGAGCTGGTCGGCAGCACGGGTGAAGCTGGCGCATTCCACGACCCGGGTGAAGATGCGGAAGCGATCGATCCGGTCCATTGTTCGCTGGTCCTGGAAAGTTAAGTCAATGTGGCGGGCTTTATCCGCATTTTCTGCACGATATCGTCGTCAGGGCAGGGTTGCCACCCCGGGCAGCCCCCTCCTGAGACCGAAGCCATGACCGAGCATTCCCTCAAGGGCAAGACTGTGCTGATTGCCGGTGGTGCCAAGAACCTGGGCGGCCTGATCGCCCGCGACTTCGCCCGCCAGGGTGCCAGCGCCGTCGTCATCCACTACAACAGTGCCGCCACCCAGGCCGATGCAGAAGCAACCGTTGCCGCCGTGCAGGCGGCCGGCAGCAGGGCGGTAGCCCTGCAGGGCGACCTGACGTCGGCGGCAGCGATGGAGCGCTTGTTCGCCGATGCCGTGGCCGCAGTCGGCCGTCCCGACATCGCCATCAATACGGTCGGCAAGGTGCTGAAGAAGCCGCTGCTGGAGATCAGCGAAGCGGAGTATGACGAGATGAGCGCGGTCAACGCCAAGGCCGCATTCTTCTTCCTCAAGGAGGCCGGCCGCCAGGTCAACGACGGCGGTCGCATCTGCACCCTGGTCACCTCACTGCTGGGTGCGTTCACGCCGTTCTATTCCAGCTATGCCGGCACCAAGGCACCGGTCGAGCATTTCACCCGCGCGGCGTCAAAGGAGTTCGGTGAGCGCGGCATCTCGGTGACTGCGATCGGGCCGGGCCCGATGGACACGCCGTTCTTCTACCCGGCCGAGAGTGCCGATGCACAGGCGTACCACAAGACCGCGGCCGCGCTCTCGGCGTTCACCCGTACCGGCCTGACCGACATCGCCGACATCGTGCCGTGGATCCGCTTCCTGGTCACCGATGGCTGGTGGATGACCGGGCAGACCATCCTGGTCAATGGTGGGTACACCACCAAATAATGCAGCCGCGCATGGCGTGGATCTGCTGCGCGACATTCGAACGATCCACGCATGGCGTGGATCTACAGTAGAGCCACCCCATGGGTGGCTGCGCACAATGACCAAAGGCAGAGGCGCCACGCATGGAGTGGCGCCATCGGATCAGTTGAGTTTGGCCAGCACCGCATCCGTGGCGGCGGCGGTACTCACGGCCTGGCCCTTGGCGGCCAGGTCGGCAGTGAACACCCCATCATCCAGCACCGCGTGCACCGCCGCTTCCACTGCTGCGGCTTCGGCTTCCAGCCCCAGCGAATGGCGCAGCAGCATCGCCGCGCTGAAGATCGTCGCGTAGGGATTGGCGATGCCCTTGCCGGCGATGTCCGGGGCCGAACCGTGGATCGGTTCGTAGATGCCGACCGCACCCGGCTCACCCAGCGAGGCCGAGGGCAGCAGGCCGAGCGAGCCGGCCAGCATCGAGGCTTCGTCGGTGAGGATGTCGCCGAACATGTTCTCGGTGACGATCACGTCGTACTCGCGCGGCTTGGCCAGCAGGTGCATGGCCATCGAATCGACCAGCTGGTGCTCCAGCGCCACCTCCGGGAACTCCTCGCGGCCGATGCGCGCGGCCACGTCGCGCCACAGGCGCGAGGTTTCCAACACGTTGGCCTTGTCCACCGAGGTGACCTTGCCACGCCGCTGCCGGGCCAGGCGGAAGGCACTGCGCAGCACGCGCTCGATCTCGGCCACGGTGTAGCGGCACAGGTCGCTGGCACTGTCGGCATCGCGGGTCTTGTCGCCGAAGTAGATGCCGCCGGTCAGTTCGCGCACCACCACGAAGTCCACACCCTGCAGCAGCTCGGCCTTGATCGGCGAGGCGTGCAGCGCGGCCTCATGGGTGCGCACCGGGCGCAGGTTGGCGTACAGGCCCAGCGCCTTGCGGATCGCCAGCAGGCCCTGTTCCGGACGCACCTTGGCGTTCGGGTCGGACCACTTCGGGCCACCGACTGCGCCCAGCAGCACCGCGCTGGCGGCCTGGCAGGCGGCCAGGGTCGACGCCGGCAGCGGTTCGCCGTGGCGGTCGATGGCGATGCCACCGATGTCGTGCTCGCTGAAGGTGAAGGTGTGGTTGAAGCGTTTGGCGACGGCCTTCAGGACGGCGACTGCCGCGGCGGCCACTTCCGGGCCGATGCCATCACCGGGCAGGACAACAATTTCAGCGTGCATGCTCACTCTCGTAACGTTCGATTTCAGGGACACGGCCCAACAGATACCCCAACTGGTCGACACCTTCCAGCAGGCAGGTCTGCGAGAAGCCGTCCAGCGGGAAGGAATAGACGCGGCCGTCCGGCGTGCGCAGTTCGCGCGCGGCCACGTCGATGGTCAGCTCATCATCCGGGCGCTGCATCAGCGCCTGCACGTCGGCCTCGTCCAGCACGATCGGCAGCAGGCCGTTCTTCAGCGAGTTGCCACGGAAGATGTCGGCGATCTCGCTGCTGACGATGGCGCGCAGGCCCAGGTCGGTCAGCGCCCACGGTGCATGTTCGCGCGACGAGCCGCAGCCGAAGTTGCGACCCGCCAGCAGGATGCTGCGGCCGGCGTTGTGCGGCTGGTTGAAGGCGAAGTCGGCCACCGGTGAACCGTCGGCCTGCCAGCGCCAGTCATTGAAGGCGTTGCGGCCCAGGCCGGCGCGTTCGGTGGTGGACAGGAACCGCGCCGGGATGATCTGGTCGGTGTCGATGTTGGTCTGGCGCAGCACCACGCTGGCCGAGGTCAAGGTGCGGAAACCGGCCATCACGCCACCTCCTGTGCGAACAGCTCGCGGGTGTCGGCGACATGCCCGTTCACCGCGGCCCACGCCGCGCTCATCGGTGAGGCCAGCAGGGTGCGCGAACCGGGACCCTGGCGGCCTTCGAAATTGCGGTTGCTGGTGCTCACGGCCAGCTGCCCGGGCGCGACCAGATCACCATTCATGGCGATGCACATCGAGCAGCCCGGCTCGCGCCATTCGGCACCGGCCGCGCGCACGATCTCATGGATGCCTTCGGCCTCGGCCTCTCGCTTGACGATCTCCGAGCCCGGCACCACCAGCATGCGCACCCGGTCGGCGACGCGACGACCGCGCAGCACCTGCGCCACCTCACGCATGTCACTCAGGCGGCCGTTGGTGCAGGAACCGACGAATACCACGTCCACCGGCGTTCCGGCCAGCGCCTTGCCGGCCTGGAAATGCATGTAGTCCAGGCCCTTCTGTGCGGCGGCATCGTTGGCGGCCGGAATCGGCGCATCCACCGCGATGGCGGTACCCGGGTGGGTGCCCCAGGTCAGGGTCGGGCGGATATCGGCGGCGTCGATGTGCACTTCGCTGTCGAAGCGCGCGCCGTCATCACTGCGCAGCTGCTGCCAGCGCGCCACCGCAGCCTCGAAATCGGCGCCCTTTGGGCCGCGCGGGGTGTTGGCGACGAAGTCGAAGGTGACCTGGTCCGGCGCCACCATACCGGCACGCGCACCCGCTTCGATCGACATGTTGCACAGGGTCATGCGCTGTTCCATGTCCATCGCTTCGATGGTGCTGCCGCGGAACTCGATCACGTGGCCGGTGCCGCCATTGACGCCGATCACGCCGATGATGTGCAGGACCACGTCCTTGGCGCCGACACCCGGTGCCAGCGGCCCATCGACGGTGATCGCCAGCGTCTTCGCCTTGCGCTGCAGCAGGCATTGCGTGGCCAGCACGTGGCCGACCTCGCTGGTGCCGATGCCGAACGCCAGCGAACCGAAGGCACCGTGGGTGGAGGTGTGGCTGTCGCCGCAGACGATGGTCATGCCTGGCTGGGTGAAGCCCTGCTCGGGCGCGATCACGTGGACGATGCCGCGGTTGTCCGACGCCATGTCGAACAGCTCGATGCCGTGCTCGGCGCAGTTGCGCGCCAGCGTGGCGACCTGTGCCTCGGAGGCGGCGCTGGCATAGGGCAGCGTGCCGTCCGCGGCGGCCGGTAGGGTCGGCGTGGAGTGGTCCATCGTCGCCTTGGTGCGGTCCGGCCGGCGCGGCGACAAGCCGCGTTCGCGCAGTTCGGTGAAGGCCTGCGGCGAGGTCACCTCGTGGATCAGGTGCAGGTCGATGTACAGCACGGCGGGCGCGCTGTCGGATTCGGGAACCACCACGTGGGCGTCCCACAGTTTGTCGTACAGGGTGCGGGGTGCGGAAGTCATGCGTATGCCTGGCAGAAGTACGAAATAGCGAACATCAGTAAGGAAAGCGGAACGGTCAAGTCAGCGACGGCGGGCGAGCACACGCAGGCGCACGTAGTCGGCCAGCGGCTGGCCAGATGCGTCACGCGGCAGCTCGGCCAGCAGTGCGGTGGCCGCCTCGCGCACGGTGGCGCGGGCCTCGGCCGGCAGGTCGTCCAGCAGCGGTGCGGCGAATACCCGCAGCCAGCCGGCCACGCCGGTCGGCAGTGCGGTCGGGCGCGGCGTGCACTCGATCAGTTGCACCTGGAAGCCATGCTGGCGCAGGCGATCGGCGTAGGCATCGGCCGTCGGGAAGTACCACCGGAAGGTGCTGGCGCCATGCCCGTGGGCCACGCGCGCGGCCTGCACGGCCGCGATGATCGTGGCCACGTTGCCGTGGCCGCCGAACTCGGCGACGAAGCGGCCACCGGGGCGCAGGGCGCGGCGCACGCCTTCCAGTACGCGGTCCGGAGTCGTCATCCAATGCAGTGCCGCATTGCTGAACACCGCATCGAACTCGCTGTCGAACGACAGTGCGTGGCCGTCCATCAGCTGGGCGTCGACGCCGCGCGCACGGGCGGCGATCACCAGTTCCGGCGAGGCATCCACGCCGTGGATGCGCGCACCGCTCAGGGCCAGTTCGGTGCTGAGTACGCCATCGCCACAGCCCAGGTCGAGGATGCGCTCACCGGCGCGCGGGTCGAGCAGGCGCGATACCGCACCGCCGAGCAGCGGCACGAAGCCGGCATCGATCGCATAGTCCTGGGCGTTCCACTGCTGGCCAGCGGCGCTGGCCGGGGTGGGGGTGTCGAAGGCGCTCATGGTGGGATCCTCAGGCGGTGGCGGAAGCGGGAACGTCGGTGCTGCTGTGGACGGCGGCCTGACGCTGGCGCAGCAGGCGGTTGGCCACATCCAGCCAAGCCAGCGCGGAGGCTTCGATGATGTCCTTGCTGGTGCCGGTGCCGTCGTACTCCACGCCGTCATGGCGCACACTCAGGTTGGCTTCACCGCGCGCATCGGCGCCGATGCCGACGCTGTGCACGTGGTAGCTGTCCAGCATCAGCTGCACACCGGTGGCGGCCGACAGCGCGCCGAACAGCGCATCGACCGGGCCGTCGCCCTGCGCGGTCTCGGCCACGCGGTTGCCATCCGGGTCGGACAGTTCGACCAGCGCGTTGGCGCGGCTGCCGACGTCGCTGATGGTCATCGAGGCCAGGCGGTAGCCCTGCGCGTTGGAGCCGCCCTGCATCAACGTCTGCAGGTCGGCATCGGTGACCACGCGCTGCTGTTCGCACAGGCCCTTGAACTGCTCGAACACCAGCTTCAGTTCGTCTTCGTCCAGCCAGAAGCCCAACGCACGCAGGCGCGCTTCGACGGCGGCGCGGCCACTGTGGCGGCCCAGCACCATCTGCGAATCTTCCCAGCCCACGTCTTCCGGACGCATGATTTCGTAGGTGCCGCGGTGGCGCAGCATGCCGTGCTGGTGGATGCCCGATTCATGGGCGAACGCGTTGGCACCGACGATGGCCTTGTTGCGCTGTACCGGCATGCCGACCAGACGCTGCAGCAGCTGCGAAGTGCCGACGATGCGCGGGGTGTTGATCGAACTGTCCTGTTCGTAGAAGGCCTGGCGGACCTTCAGCACCATCGCGATCTCTTCCAGCGAACAGTTGCCGGCGCGCTCGCCGATGCCGTTGATGGTGCACTCGACCTGGCGTGCACCGCCTTCGATGGCGGCCAGCGAGTTGGCCACCGCCAGGCCCAGGTCGTTGTGGCAGTGCGCGCTGAAGATCACGTTGGCCGCGTTCGGCACGTCGGCGACCCCGGCGATGACCTGCTGGAACATCGCGCGGATTTCTTCCGGCGTGGTGAAGCCGACGGTGTCGGGCAGGTTGATGGTGGTGGCGCCGGCGGCAATCGCCACGCGCGAAACCTCGATCAGGTAGTCCAGCTCGGTGCGGGTGGCATCCTCGGCCGAGAACTCGACGTCATCGATGTAGGAACGGGCCAACGAGACGTGCTTGCGTACCGACTCCAGCACCTGCTCGCGGGTCATCCGCAGCTTGTGCTCGCGGTGCAGCGGGCTGGTCGACAGGAACACGTGCAGGCGCGGGTTGGCTGCCGCTTCCAGTGCACGTGCGGAGGTCTCGATATCGGCCTGCAGGCAGCGCGACAGCACCGCCAGGCTCAGGCTCGGGCGACGCAGCTCGCGGCCGATCAGCGCCATCGCCTCGCGGTCGGATTGCGAGCTGGCCGGGAAGCCCGTCTCGATGATGTCCACGCCCAGTTCGTCCAGCGCACGCGCCATCACCAGCTTCTGCGGCGGGCTCATGCTGCAGCCGGGGGACTGCTCGCCGTCACGCAGGGTGGTGTCGAAGATGCGGATGCGCGGGGTGGTAATTCGTTCGATGGTGGTCACAGGGAAATCTCCTCGACAGCGGGTGCGACGGCTTGCAGGGGGGAAGGGGAAGAGGCGGGGGAGGCGAGGGCGCTGGCCTTGGTCGGCGAGCGCGGGGTTTCGCTGCGCCGTCGCCGCGGTTTGCGTGGCGGGCGCGGACGGATGTCGGTGAGCAGGCCGGCCAGGACACCGGCATCGATGTTGCCGCCGGACACCACCGCACACTTGCGGCGGCCGGCGACGCGGCGGCCGGCCGCCAGCGCCAACGCGCCCGCGCCCTCGGCGATGATGTGTTCCTCCAGCGCAAGCCGGACCAGCGTTTCGCGCAGTTCGGCCTCGCGCACGATCACCACATCGTCCAGCAGCGAGGTGCACAGGCGGCGGGTCAGGAAGCCGGGAATCTTCACCCGCACGCCGTCGGCCAGAGAGGCAACCGGGGCGATCTCGCGCACGTCGCCGCGGATCGCACGTGTCATCGAATCGACGCCTTCCACCTGCGCGCCAATCACGCGCACGCCCTGCGATTTCAGCGCCAGTGCAACGCCGGAGGCCAGTCCACCGCCGCCGATCGGCACGATCACCACGTCCGGCGCGTGTGCGGCCAGCTCGATGCCGACCGTGCCCTGGCCCGCGATCACATCGGCGTCGTCGAACGCGGACAGGAAGCGGTAGCCGTGTCGCTGTGCCAGTTCGACCGCGAAGGCGTAGGCCTCGTCGTAGCTGGTGCCGTGCTGGCGAACGGTCGCGCCCCAGTGGGCGACGCCGGCGATCTTGGTGGCCGGTGCGCCATGCGGCATCACGGTGATGGCCGGCACGTCCAGGCGGTAGGCCGCCCACGCCACGCCCTGGGCATGGTTGCCGGCCGAGGCGCAGATCACCGGCCGGGTATCGCCGCGCTCGCGGCCGGCCAGCAGCGCGTTCAACGCGCCGCGTACCTTGTAGGACCCGGTGCGCTGCAGGTTCTCCAGCTTCAGCCAGGTGCCGAAGCGCTCGGCATGGTGCAGCGGGGTAGGCGGCAGGAAGCGGCGCAGCCGGGCCTGCGCCGCCAGTACGTCGGCGACGCTTACGTCGCCGACATCGCTTTCCTGGCTGGCATCAGCGGCCGGCATGGGCCACCAGCGCGGTGCGGGCGACCGCCGCATGCGGGCACGGGCGGCGAAGAAGACGCCTCCGTACCGGCACCGTGGTCACTACGGTACGGGTGTTCATACGGATGCTCCTTCCACGGCAGTGACCTGCACGGACACGCAGTCGTAGATCTTCTCGATCTGCCGGCACAGCGTTTCCGCCGGGCGCTGGCCATCCACCACCAGCTGCAGGTGCCAGCGGCCATCGTCGTCGGCCACCGGCGCACCGCTGATCGCGCGCGGTGCGAAGCCGCGGCGTTCGGCCATGCCGATCACGCGCAGCAGCGCGCCTTCGGCCGGGTGCAGCACCAGGTCAAGCCGGTATTGCATTGGGGGTCTCCTGGCGGGCATGGGCGGGGTTGCTTTCCAGCATCGTGCTGTTGGCGGTGTTCGGCGGCACCAGTGGCCACACGTTGGCACGTGCATCGATGGCCACGTGCAGCAGGGCCGGGCCCGGTTCGGCCAGCAGCGCGGCCAGGCCGCCTTCCACGTCGTCGCGGTTGTCGATGCGGGTGGCGGCGATGCCGAACACCTGTGCCAGCGCCACGAAGTCCGGGTTGTCGGACAGGTCGATCTCGCTGTAACGCTCGGCGAAGAACAGTTCCTGCCACTGCCGCACCATGCCCAGCGAACTGTTGTCCAGCAGCACGATCTTCACCGGCAGGCGGCAACGCGCGATGGTCGCCAGCTCCTGCACGTTCATCATGAAGCTGCCGTCGCCGGACACCAGCACCACGGTGCGCTCCGGGCATGCGAACTGCGCACCCATCGCCGCCGGCAGGCCGAAGCCCATGGTGCCCAGCGCGCCACTGGTCAGGTGGTTGCGCGGGTGGTTGAAGCGGCAGTGCTGCGCCACCCACATCTGGTGCTGGCCGACATCGCAGGCGATCACCGCATCGGCCGGGGCCAGCTCGCTCAGGCGCTTCAGCAGCGCCGGGGCGTAGATGTGCTGGCCCGGTGCGTCGTAGCGTGCCGAGAAGCGGTCGCGGTGCTGCGCGCAACGCCTGCGCCACGCGTCCTGATGGGCCTTGGGGGAGGGGAAGGCCGCACGCAGGGCACGGATGGCATGGCCGACGTTGCCAGGCACGGCGACATCGGCGCTGCGCAGCTTGGAGATCTCGTAGGCGTCGGCATCGATATGGACGACGCGGGCGAACGGTGCGAACTCGGCCAGCTTGCCGGTGGCGCGGTCGTCGAAGCGTGCACCCAGCACCAGCAGCAGGTCGCTTTCCTGCACCGCCATGTTGGCCGCGCGGGTACCGTGCATGCCCAGCATGCCCAGTGACTGCGGATGGCTGGCCGGCAGCGCGCCCAGGCCACGCAGGGTCATCACGGTGGGGATGGCGCTGGCTTCGACGAAGTCGCGCAGGTCCTGCACCGCATCGCCCAGCGCGATGCCGCCACCGGCGTAGACCACCGGCTTCTCGGCGGCTGCCAGTGCGGCGATGGCTTCGGCGATGGCCGCTTCGGCCGGCGCAGGTGGCGGCTCGACGCTGCTCGGCACGTGCGCCGGCAGGTGGCTGGCATCGGCCAGCTGCACGTCCTTGGGCAGGTCGATCAGCACCGGGCCGGGCCGGCCCTCGCGGGCGACGCGGAAGGCATCGGCGACCACGCGCGGCAGGTCGTCGACGCTGCGCACCAGCCAGCTGTGCTTGACGATCGGCATGGTCAGGCCGAACACATCCAGTTCCTGGAAAGCGTCAGTACCCAGCAGCGGCGTGGCGACCTGGCCGGTGATGCAGACCATCGGCACCGAATCCAGCATCGCATCGGCAATGCCGGTGACCAGGTTGGAGGCGCCCGGGCCGGAGGTGGCCACGCAGACGCCGACCTGGCCGCTGGCGCGGGCGAATCCATTCGCCGCCAGTGCGGCACCCTGCTCGTGGCGCACCAGGATGTGCTTCAGCGACGAATCCACCAGCGCGTCGTAGAACGGCATGATGGTGCCGCCGGGATAGCCGAACAGCGTGCGGATGCCTTCGGCTTCCAGCGCCTGGGTCAGCCAGCGCGCGCCGTTGGGCGGCGCGCTGCGGTGTGTGGAAGAGTTCATGGGGGAACCTTGCAAAGCGGGTGGGGGAGGGCCGCGCGGTTACGCGGCCTGTCCTTGCAACCAGACCATCTTGGCGCGCAGTTCCTTGCCCACCTTCTCGATCGGGTGCTCCAGGTCGGCCTGCTTGAACCGGTTGTAGTTCGGCAGGCCCGCTTCGTACTCGGCCACCCAGTTCTTGGTGAAGGTGCCGTCCTGGATGTCCTTCAGCACTTCCTTCATGCGCGCCTTGGTGCCGGCGTCGATCACCCGCGGGCCGCTGACGTAGTCCCCGTACTGCGCGGTCTCGGAGATGAATTCCAGCATGCGCGAGATACCGCCTTCATAGAACAGGTCGACGATCAGCTTCAGTTCGTGCAGCACTTCGTAGTAGGCGATCTCCGGCTGGTAGCCCGCTTCGACCAGGGTCTCGAAACCGGCCTGCACCAGTGCCGAGGCACCGCCGCACAGCACCGCCTGCTCGCCGAACAGGTCGGTCTCGGTCTCTTCCTTGAAGGTGGTCTGGATCAGGTTGGCGCGTGCACCGCCGAGGCCGGCCGCATAGGCCAGTGCGTACTCGGCCGCCTTGCCGCTCTTGTCCTGGTAGACCGCCCAGATGCAGGGCACGCCACGGCCGATCTCGTACTCGCGGCGCACCAGCGCGCCCGGGCCCTTGGGCGCAACCAGCACCACGTCCAGGTCGTCGCGCGGCCTGATCATGTCGAAGTGCACGTTCAGGCCGTGCGCGAACAGCAGCACCGCACCCTGCTTCATGTTCGGCGCCAGCACGTCGTCGTAGAGCTTCTTCTGCACCATGTCCGGGGTCAGCACGGCGACCAGGTCCGCATCCTTCACCGCGTCGGCCGGTGCTTTCACGGTGAAGCCGTCGGCCTGTGCCTTGACTTCGGTCGGGCCGCCCGGACGCAGGCCTACCACCACGTCGAAGCCGGATTCGCGCAGGTTCAGTGCGTGGGCGCGGCCCTGGCTGCCGTAGCCGATGACGGCGATCTTGGTCTGGGGCAGGTCGTTGGTGCTCATGGGGGAGGTTCCTTGCGGTGGGAAGAAAAAAAGAACGGCCGGTCGTCGAGGTGACGTACCGGCCGGTCAGGGGAAAGCGGTGGAGGAGGCACCATGCGCCGCGCAGGCACAGCCACCACGAGGCGTGGCGGCGGTGTGGGTCCGGGTTTTGCGTTGGGCGTTGTGCATGGTGGTTGCGTCTGAAACCAGGTTCTGAAATGAAAAAACCCGCACCGGGGCGGGTGCGGGTTTTTGAAGAGTTCCGGTGTATTCGTTGCTTACACGCTGGCTCGTCCCGCACCTGTTGGTTGGGTAATAAGTACGAGCACAAGAATCGAACGCAGCGAGGCGGCGCCGATGTCGGCGGCTTCGTTGTGGGTTCGCGGTGGCGTGTTGTGATGCAACATGTGATCGAGAGAAACACAGCCGTTTTGGCGATGTCAACCCTCGCGACGGAATTCTTGTTGGTTTCCGTTGCATCCGGCGCAATCGCCTGTGGCACAAGGATGGTTGCCGCTGAAAGTGTTTCGGTGAACCGGAATTCACTCCTTTCAGGACGGTTTTTGCGCGGAATCCGGCGGATCCTCGCCTTGCTGGGTGCGGACCTTGCACACCCACCCCAGGACCAACGTCCATGACCTCTGCCCGATACCCCAGGATGGCCGCAGCGGCGAAGATCGGGGGACCACCCTTCCATCGGAACCCGACCGTGTCCCGACGCCTTGCCCGTTCCCTGCTGGCCGCCGCTGTACTGGCCGCTGTGCCCGCACTGTCTTCGGCCGCCGACCGCATCACCGGCCACACCTTTGCCACCCGTTCGGAGGTGATCGCCCCGCATGCGATGGCCGCTACCTCGCAGCCGCTGGCCACCCAGATTGCACTGGACGTGATGAAAGGGGGAGGCTCGGCGGTGGACGCGGCGATCGCCGCCAACGCCGCGCTTGGCCTGATGGAGCCGACCGGCAACGGCATCGGTGGCGACCTGTTCGCCATCGTCTGGGACCCGAAGACGCAGAAGCTCTACGGCTACAACGGTTCGGGGCGCTCGCCGAAGTCGCTGACCCTGGCCGAGTTCCAGCGACGTGGCCTGAAGGACATCCCGGCCACCGGCCCGCTGCCGGTCTCCGTGCCCGGCGCGGTCGACGGCTGGTTCGCGCTGCACGACCGCTTCGGCCGCAAGCCGATGGCCGACAACCTGGCGCCGGCCATCCGCTACGCGCGCGAGGGCCATCCCGTCGCCGAGGTGATCGCCTACTACTGGGACCGCTCGGTGCCCAAGCTGTCGCAGTACCCGGGCTTCAAGGAGCAGTTCACGATCAACGGCCACGCCCCGCGCAAGGGCGAGATGTGGAAGAACCCGAACTTGGCCAGCACCCTGCAGCAGATTGCCGACGGCGGACGCGATGCCTTCTACAAGGGCGCCATTGCCCACACCATCGGCGATTACTTCAAGGCCAATGGTGGCTACCTGAGCTACCAGGACATGGCCGACCACCATGGTGAGTGGGTCGAACCGGTCAGCAGCAACTACCGTGGCTACGACGTGTGGGAGCTGCCGCCGAACAGCCAGGGCATCGCCGCGCTGCAGATCCTCAACGTGCTGGAAGGCTACGATTTCTCGAAGATCCCGTTCGGTTCACCCGAGCACGTGCACCTGTTCGTCGAAGCGAAGAAGCTGGCCTTCGCCGACCGTGCACGCTTCTACGCCGACATGGCGTTCCAGCCGGCGCCGGTGCAGAAGCTCATCTCCAAGGAGTACGCCGCGCAGCGCCGCGCGCTGATTTCGATGGACAAGGCGTTGAAGGAAGTGCAGCCGGGCACGCCGAAGCAGCTGGAGGAGGGCGACACGATCTACATGACCGTGGCCGACGCCGACGGCATGATGGTTTCGCTGATCCAGTCCAACTACCGTGGCATGGGCAGCGGCATGGCACCGCCCGGTCTGGGTTTCATCCTGCAGGACCGTGGCGAGATGTTCGTGCTGCAGAAGAACCATCCCAACGGCTACGCGCCGGGCAAGCGTCCATTCCAGACCATCATTCCGGGGTTCATCACCAAGGGCGGCAAGCCGTATGCCAGCTTCGGCGTGATGGGCGGCGCGATGCAGCCGCAGGGCCATGCGCAGATCGTGATGAACCTGGTGGATTTCGGGATGAACCTGCAGGAAGCCGGTGATGCGCCGCGCATCCAGCACGAAGGCTCGACTGAACCGACGGGTCAGGCCACGGCGATGACCGATGGCGGCGAAGTGAATCTGGAAACCGGCTTCCCCTACGAGACGGTGCGTGCGCTGATGCGCAAGGGGCATCGCATCGTGTTCGCCGATGGGCCTTATGGCGGGTACCAGGCGATCATGCGCGACCCCGAGAGCGGGGTTTATTACGGAGCTTCGGAGAGTCGCAAGGATGGGCAGGCGGCGGGGTACTGAGTTTCCCGGCCAACGGGCTGAGCCCCCTCTGCGGTGGGTTCAGAAGCGGAATAGCTTGTTGGGCCGGGTGGGTAGGCTGTTCGGGGGACGCCGCAAGTACGTCCTTGTAGGCTTGGCAGCCGCATCCATGCGGCTGACACCCCCGCCCAGCCCACCCACCCGGCCTCTGACAGTTTTCTGCGGCCGCCACCGCAGGAAGAAAAAAGAAGATCAAAAGCAACAGCAACAGCAACAGCAACAGCAACAGCAACAGCCGCGTGCTGATGGTTGGGGTCGGATCCGTTTTCCGCAGGAAAACGGATCCGACCCCTTCTTGTTTTCCGATACACATCTTCCACGCAAAGCGTGGAAAACCAACCGTCACCGGAAATCTGTCGGGCGTGGGGCGGTGTGGGTGGGCAGGACCGTTGGCGCCATGGATGGCGCCATCGAGCCCCCAAGGATGGGTTCACGGCGTGTCCTGCCCACCCACACCGCCCCGCCAAACCCTCAGCATCCCAGAGCCGGTTTAGACGTTGCCGTTGCTTGAAAAAGGCAGTGCAGCCGCAGGCTGCAAAACATCCTCAATCCGAATCCTGCGCGCGCGCCGCCTCGGCCTGGGTCTCCTCCTGCGCCGCCATCTCGCGCGCGATCCACGCATCGATCATGTGCCGCTGGCGCTGCGCCTGCCGCCGCTCACGCGTGTACTCCTGGTCGAGCACGCGGTACAGCGACACCATCACCAGCACCATCAGCAGCGCGAATGGCAACGCCGCAATCGTGATCATGCCCTGCAGTGCATCCAGGCCACCGGCCAGCAGCAAGGCCGCTGCGATCAACGCCACCGCAATGCCCCAGGCCAGCTTGCGCTTCAACGGAGGATCGCCAGCCTCGTCAGTGGACATGCTGGCCAGCACCAGTACCGCCGAGTCGGCCGAGGTCACGAAGAAGATCATCAGCAGTACCAGTGCGATGCACGACAGCAGCAGCGGCAGCGGCATGCTGTCGAACAACGTGAACAACACCGTCTCATATCCATTGCCCAGCGCCTGCACCAGATCGGCATGGCCGAAGATCTGTGCCCACAAGGCCGTTCCACCGAAAACGGCGAACCAGAAGAAACCCAGCAGCGTCGGCGCGAGCACCACGCCGATCACGAACTCGCGCACGCTGCGGCCGCGCGAGATGCGTGCGATGAACGACCCCACGAACGGTGCCCACGAGATCCACCAGGCCCAGTAGAAGATTGTCCAGTCCGCCACCCAGGTGCTGCCGGAGAACGGTGACATGCGCAGGCTCATCGTCACCAGCTGGTTGAGGTAGGAGCCCAGCGTGGTGGTGAACGTATCGAAGATGAATCCGGTCGGCCCCAGCACCAGCAGGATGGCGGCCAGCAGGGCAGCCAACGCCAGGTTGAAATTGGACAGCCACTTCACACCTCGCTCCACGCCACTGGCGGTGGACGCCATATACAGCACGAAGGCGACGGCAATGATGGTCATCTGCACTGCGACGGTAGCCTGCACGCCGAACACGCGCTCGATGCCGGCGGCGATCTGGATGGTGCCGAAGCCCAGCGTAGTCGCGACACCGATCGCGGTGGCGACGACTGCAGCGATGTTGACCACCCTACCGATCCAGCCGCGATGGTGGCGGCCGATGATCGGCTGCAGCATGTCGCTGACCAGGCCGCGGCCGTTGCGATTGAACTGGAACCAGGCCATTGCCAGCCCGATCAGCGCATAGATGGCCCACGGGTGCAGGCCCCAGTGGAAGAATGCATAGCGCATCGAGGCGCGTGCCGCATCCAGGCTCTGCGGAGCAAGCCCTTCCGGTGGCTTGCTGAAGTGCGAAATGGGCTCGGCGGCGCCCCAGAACACCAGGCCGATGCCCATGCCGGCGGCGAACAGCATCGACATCCAGCTGGCTCGCGAGAACTCGGGCTCGGCGTCTTCGCCACCGATGCGCAGGTTGCCGAAGCGACCGAAAGCCAGGTACATCAGGAACACCAGGGCCAGGAATACCACCAGCAGGTACAGCCAGCCGACGCTGCGGATGACTTCTGCCAGCATCGACTGCACCACGGCATTGAAGGGGCCTGGTGCAATACCGGCAAGCAGCACCAGCAGCAGAACCAGTGCGATGGAAACGCGAAACACCATGAAGGAGCTTCTCCGATCAAGGGATTGAGGGGAGCGAGCAGAGCTTGCAGCGAAGGACCGGCGGCATGCAGCGCGAACCGGGCAGGGGCCGCGTCGGCGGCGAAGGAGGCATCGGTCGCTGGAGGGCGACGGACGTGCACGTTACTGAACGCGACGTCATGGTTCTGTTAACGAACAGCGATCCGGATCAGATCCGCTTTCCACAGGAAAGCGGATCTGACCGCGGGGGCGGGCGGTCTATGCTCTAATGCGCACCAAGAAGCGGGGGTACCGGGCCATGTGGCCACGGTTGAGACAGTCCCTTGGAACCTGATCCGGCTCATACCGGCGTAGGGAAGCTTTGCAATGCAGCCGTGCCCGGACTCCGCCCAAGGACCGTCCGTGCGCGGGTGCCGTGCGCCGCCGCTTCGTCCCTGACCTTCCTGGACGATGCCCGATGAACGCACAGCTCTCCGCCCTGCAGCAACAGGCCCAGCAACTCTCCGAATCCGTGACCCGGCCCATTCCCGGCTCGCGCAAGATCCACGTACCCGGTTCGCGTCCGGATCTGCAGGTGCCGATGCGCGAGATCGCGTTGACCCGCACGCCGACGCTGTTCGGCGGCGAGGAGAATGCACCGGTCACGGTCTACGATACGTCGGGCCCGTACACCGATCCGGACGCGCGTATCGATCTGTCCGCGGGCCTGCCGGCGCTGCGTCGTGGCTGGGTGGAGGAGCGCGGCGATACCGAACAGCTCGACGGCCTGAGTTCGTCGTTTGGCCGCGATCGCGAGCACGACCCGAAGCTCGATGCTGTGCGCTTCCCCACACGCAGCCTGCCGCGCCGTGCACGTGCAGGCGCGAACGTCACCCAGATGCACTATGCGCGCCGCGGCATCATCACGCCGGAAATGGAATTCGTCGCCATCCGCGAAAACCAGCGGCTGGACGCGATCCGCGATGCCGGCCTGCTGCAGCAGCACCCGGGCGAGGCGTTCGGCGCCTCGATCCAGAAGATCATCACGCCGGAGTTCGTGCGCGATGAAATCGCGCGCGGCCGCGCGGTGCTGCCCAACAACATCAACCACCCGGAAAGCGAGCCGATGATCATCGGCCGCAACTTCCTGACCAAGATCAACGCCAACATCGGCAACAGCGCGGTGTCCTCGGGCATTGCCGAAGAGGTGGAGAAACTGGTGTGGGCGATCCGCTGGGGTGGTGACACCGTGATGGACCTGTCCACCGGCAAGCACATCCACGAAACCCGCGAGTGGATCATCCGCAACTCGCCGGTGGCGATCGGTACCGTGCCGATCTACCAGGCGCTGGAGAAGGTCGACGGCCGCGCCGAAGCGCTCACCTGGGAGATCTTCCGCGACACGCTGATCGAGCAGGCCGAGCAGGGCGTGGACTACTTCACCATCCACGCCGGCGTGCTGCTGCGCTACGTGCCGCTCACCGCCAAGCGCGTGACCGGGATCGTCAGCCGTGGTGGTTCGATCATGGCCAA
Organism: Stenotrophomonas sp. YJH_SMC_73; assembly: GCF_059370155.1. Classification (NCBI taxonomy): domain Bacteria; kingdom Pseudomonadati; phylum Pseudomonadota; class Gammaproteobacteria; order Lysobacterales; family Lysobacteraceae; genus Stenotrophomonas; species Stenotrophomonas sp. YJH_SMC_73. The sequence continues at coordinate 445,774 of NZ_JCAFTJ010000001.1, forward strand.
GTGGTGCCTGGCGCACCACAGGGAGAATTTCCTCTACACGCACTTCGAAGACATCTGCGAGATCATGAAGGCCTATGACGTGACCTTCTCGCTGGGTGACGGCCTGCGCCCGGGCTGCATCGCCGATGCCAACGACGCGGCGCAGTTCGGTGAGCTGGAGACGCTGGGTGAGCTCACCAAGATCGCCTGGAAGCATGATGTGCAGACCATGATCGAAGGCCCCGGCCACGTGCCGATGCAGCTGATCAAGGAGAACATGGACAAGCAGCTGCGTGAATGCGGCGAAGCGCCGTTCTACACGCTGGGGCCGCTGACCACCGACATCGCGCCGGGCTACGACCACATCACCAGCGCGATCGGTGCGGCGATGATCGGTTGGTTCGGCACGGCGATGCTCTGCTACGTGACGCCGAAGGAACACCTCGGCCTGCCCAATCGCCAGGACGTGCGTGACGGCATCATGGCCTACCGCATCGCCGCGCATGCGGCCGACCTGGCCAAGGGCCATCCGGGCGCGCAGGTACGTGACAACGCACTGAGCAAGGCGCGCTTCGAGTTCCGCTGGGAAGACCAGTTCCACCTTGGCCTGGATCCGGAGAAGGCCAGGGAGTTCCATGACGAAACGCTGCCGAAGGATGCGCACAAGCTGTCGCACTTCTGCTCGATGTGCGGCCCGCACTTCTGTTCGATGAAGATCACCCAGGATGTGCGTGACTACGCCGAGGCCGGCATGAAGGAGAAGTCGGAGGAGTTCCTCGCCGCGGGTGCCGAGGTCTACCACCAGGGGTGATGCGCAGACGGTGGTGCCGGCCCGCGGCCGGCACTACCGCTCATCACGCCGCTCCCGGCTATCCTCCGCCCATCATCCCGGGGAAAGGACACCATGCCTGTTGCCATGACCACCCGTTGGCTGGCCATTGCCCGCCGGCATCCTTCGGCCTGGTTGCTGGGCGCGCAGCTGCTGGCGGTGCTGCTGTATCCCGCGCTGGATGACACCGCCGCCGGCCGCGCGGCACTGGGCATGTTCGGCATGGCGGTACTCGGCCTGGCGCTGTGGGTGGTCCAGCGCAGCCCGCTGGGCACCTGGCTGGCGCTGTTGCTGGCCATTCCCTCGGTGGTGTTCTCGTTGGCAGGTGCATTGCTCGAGCGCACCGCATTGCTGACCACCGCGCAGGTGCTGGAGAGCCTGCTGTACTTCTACACGGCTGGCGCCCTGATTGCCTACATGCTCCAGGACCACAAGGTCACCCGCGACGAACTGTTCGCGGCTGGCGCAACCTTCACCCTGCTGGCGTGGGCGTTCGCCTTCGCGTTCGCGGTGTGCCAGCAGTGGTATCCGGGCAGTTTCCAGGGCACCGGCGGGCAGGCGCAGCGCAGTTGGATGGAGCTGCTTTATCTCAGCTTCAGCTTGCTGTCTGGAGTCGGCTTGAGTGATGTCGTGCCGCTTCATCCACAGGCACGAGCACTGGTCATGCTGGAGCAGTTTTCCGGCGTGATGTACGTGGCTTTGGTGGTTTCGCGGCTGGTCGGATTGACCATGTTGCGGCGCATGTGAAAATGAACGCCAGATAAAAATTTCGCGCCCAAGAGGGCGCGAATGATGTCGCGAATTATGTGAATGCGTCGGCGAGAGAGAGCCTGATGTCGACCACGCGATAGGCGAGGTAACTTGCATAGGCTAGTATTCGCGCGCTCGATTGTTTTTGCGGTATGCGCCGATGCTTTGTGCGGAGTCTGGCTTTTCGCTGTTCCCAGGACGGGACCGTAACGAAGGCAAACACTGCCCGGGACCTGTCTCTACTGTGTAGCAGAAAATGAACAGCAGCGAAATACAGCCACCCGTGTCCGATCGGATACGGATAGGAGAGTGCATCGTCACTCTGTCCTCGCGCGAAGTCGAGGTCGTCGGTGCGCGTCGTCCGCGCCGGCTGACGCCGAAGGCGCTGGGCGTGCTGCGCGTGCTGCTGCGGCAGCCGGGCCGTGTGGTCACCCGCGACGAGTTGTTCGCCGAGGTGTGGCCGGACACGCTGCCGACCAACGATGTGCTGACCCAGGCCGTTACCCAGCTGCGCAAGGCGTTCAGCAACGACGACGACAGCGGCCAGGCCTACATCGAGACCATTGCCAAGACCGGCTATCGGCTTCTGGTGCCGGTACAGGCGCTGGACGATGCGGAGCCGTCGGCTGCGGGCTTGCCTGATGACGAAGGTGTGGACGTGCAGCCCGCACTCGCCGCCGCTGCGGTGCTGCCCGCGCGCGCGCAGGAATCGCGCCGCCGCTGGCGCCATGTCCGCCGCCGCGTGCTGCTGGCGCTGGGCGTGTTGATGCTGGCCACGCTGCTGGTGATGACCACGCTGCTGCTGCGCCGCGCACCGGCCAGCAGTTCGCCGGTGGAGGCCGCCGTGGAGAACGGCACGCGGGTGATCGGCAGCCCCCAGCGTCCCTATCGGTTGATCACCGCAACCAGCGGCTTTGAAACCTATCCCACGCTGTCACCGGATGGTTCGCTGGTGGCCTATGAAGGCGCCAACGAAGATGGCAACGGCGGTGGTGCGATCAAGGTACAGACCTCCGGCAACGCGCCGGCGCGCCAGTTGCTGGCGCCGCCGGCCGGTGCCGTCGATCGATTCCCGAACTGGTCGCCGGATGGTCGCGAAATTGCCTTCGCACGGTTCTCCGCCGACGGTGGCTGCCAGGTGCTGATCGCCAGCGCAACCGGTGGCGCCCTGCGCCAGGCCACGCGCTGCGATGGCACCGAGCTGCTCAGCTTCGACTGGACGCCCGATGGTCGCGGCCTGGTGTTCGGCAGCATGGTCGGGCGCTACGCGCACCGTGGCATCCGCGTGCTGGACCTGGCCAGTGGTCAGTGGCGCGCGCTGGCGTACAGCGTCGACCAGGACGACTTCGACTACGCACCGCGTTACTCGCCCGATGGGCAATGGCTGGTGTTCGTGCGCAATCCGCAGCTGGGCGATCTGTGGCGGGTGCCGGCCGCGGGCGGTACGCCCGAGCAGTTGACCAACGAGGCGGCAGAGCTGCGCGGATGGGCCTGGCTGGACGATGGCCGCACCATCGTGTTCGGTCGCCGCGTCGACAGCGAGGCGCGGCTCTATTATCTGGACGTCGAGCGGCACACGCTGCGCGATGCCGGCCTGGATGATGCGCAGTGGCCCGCCGTGTCGCGACGTGGCGGGATGCTGGCCTTCGTCCACCGGCGCGCGCAGTTCGGCGTGTTCAAGGTGCCGGTGCAGGGCAGCGGCGCGCCCGAACGCCTGTTTGCATCCAGTGGCCGCGATGGGCAGCCGATGGCAGCGCCGGATGGCCGCCAGCTGGTCTTCACCTCGGATCGCTCCGGCAGCTTCGCCCTGTGGTGGGCGGACATGCAGCGGCCGGATTCGCTGCGCCCCATTGAAGGGCTGCGGCCGGAAGCGCGGCAGGCACCGGACTGGTCGGCCGACAGCCGCCAGCTGCTCGTGGTCGGCCGCGACGCGCATGGGCGCACGGTGGTCTACGAGATCGCGCCACGCGATGAACGCCTGCAACCTTTGCCGGTCCCGGCCGAACAGCCGCTGCAGGCCCTGTATGGCGCGTCGCCGGAGCAGTTGTTTGTGGTCGAGCGCGATGCCGACCAGCGCACCCGGTTGAGTCTGTTCGACCGCAGCACCCAGCCCTGGCGCCGGTTGGCCAGCATCGAAGGGGTGTCGCAGGCGCGCTTCGACCGCAGCAGTGGCCGCGTGTTGTTCACCCGCCTGGCCGCAGGTGGCCTGTGGTCGGCCGACGCCGCGTTGTCGTCGGGCAGCGTGCAGCAGATCAGCGATGACCGGCCCAGCCGCTGGCGATACCGGGCCTGGACCGTGGCCGGCAACACTGGCGTCGGTTACCTCGGCACTTCGAGCACGTGTGGCACCACCTTCGTGCGCATCCTGCCCGGCCGCGCGGAGCCGGAACGCTGCCTAGATGCGGAACGGCTCAGCGCCGGCAACGGACTCAGCGCCAGCGCTGACGGGCGTGACCTGTTCGTGGCGATGGCGGTCAGCGATGGTGCCGACATCGGTGTGATGCGGTTGCCCGAACGCCCCCCCGCGCTGTTCCCGGCGTTCTCCAAGTTGTTGTTTTTCAGTGGAAATGGGCCTTCGTAATTTCTTCGTCTGGATCTCGTCGCGAATTCGTGGCGATCTCGTCGGACTTTCCTGACGCGGTGCCGCCTGATTAGGCAAAACGGAGTCCTGTACTAGGCAAATCCGTGGTGCCCCCATGCGTCAACTCTCGCTGGCCGATCGCGGCCAAACCGTCTCCCTGGACCGGTCGCTCGACGATGTCACGCCGACCTGCCTGGGCGTGGCCCGGCTGGGCAGCCTGCAGACCGCCGGCTCCAGCTTCACTGTCTGGATGCAGGTGCGTGGCAGTTCGTGGGTGGAGGCCAAGGAAGGGCGATTCCGCCTGCGCCAGGGCGAGTGGATCGCCTTCGAGAAGGAATCGCGGCCGTTGGTGCAGGCCGGTCGCAACGGGCTGTGCGTTGGCCTGAACCTGAACGTTGAAGCGCTTCGCGTGCTGACCGAGATGGCCGACTGTGGCCTGTATGCCGGTCGTGGCCGCATGAACCGCAGTGACGCCCGCGTTGCGCTGCGCTTGTGGCGCGATGCGCTGGCCAGCGGCCAGCCGGCCCAGGCCTTGCGTCCGTTGCTGCTGCACCTTGCTGGCCTGCAGCGTGGCCTGGCCGACAACGTGCAGCGCTGCCCGGGCCGCTCGCGCAGCCGCAAGCGCCAGGTGTTCGGCCGCATGCAGCGTGCGCGCCTCTATCTGGAAGGCAACAGCCACCGGGTGGTGCGCATCGGCGAACTGGCCGAACTGACCAACTTCTCCAGCTGGTACCTCTCCAAGACCTTCCAGAGCCTGTACGAGGAAAGCCCGCAGTCGCTTTCGGCACGACTGCGCCTCGAACGCGCCGCTGATCTGCTGCGCGACACCGACATGATGGTGGGCGAGGTCGCTGCCGCCAGCGGTTTCGACAACTGCTGCAGCTTCGCGCGTGCGTTCCGCGCCCGCTACGGCCAGTCCGCGTCGCGCTTCAGGGAGAACGGCGGCTTGCTCCCGCCACAATCTGCAAAGTCTCCGGTTGGTTCGCGCAAATACAGCGCTGCAACGCAATCGTAACGTGCTGGGGTGTTTTAACACGCTGCTAACACGTACCTTGGAGAGATAGATGAACGTTCGTAATCCCGCAGTGCGGTTCGGCTTGCTGCCGGCCGGCATTGCGCTGGCGCTGGCGCCGGCCTTTGCTTCGGCTCAGGAAGCAAAGGGCACCACCGACCTGGACCGCATTTCGGTCACCGGCTCGCGCATCCGCGGCGCCTCGGTGGAGACCCAGCAGCCGATCCTGACGATGACCCGCGAATCCTTGGAAAAGCAGGGCTTCTCGAGCGTCGCCGACGTGCTGAACAACCTGACCTCGGCCGGCTCCCCGGCCATCTCGCGTTCGGAGTCGCTGGCTTCGGGCGAGAACGTGGGCGGCTACTACGTCGACATCCGCAACCTGGGCGCCGAGCGCACCCTGGTGCTGATGAACGGCAAGCGCCTGGGCGCTTCGACCTCGGGTCTGCAGGACCTGAGCCAGATCCCGATGTCGGCCGTTGAGCGCATCGAGATCCTGAAGGACGGCGCCTCGTCGATCTACGGTTCCGACGCCATTGCCGGCGTGGTCAACGTGATCACCCGCAAGAACTTCGACGGCGGCGAAGCCAATGTGTACGTCGGCCAGTACGGCAAGGGCGACGGCGACAGCGAAACCTATTCGATGACCCTCGGTGCCCGCGGTGAGCGCGGCAGCCTGACCCTGTCGGCCGAGTACTCGAAGCAGGATCCGGTGTGGGCCAAGGACCGCTGGTACAGCCGTGACGGCTCGCTGGGTCCGAACTCCACCTCGGCTGATTGGAGCCCGATCAGCCAGAACGGCAGCTGGTGCAACCCGAAGCTGTACGACTGCAGCAAGTCGAGCGCGGTGTGGCAGACCCTGAACCCGGGTGGCAATCCGAAGAACCCGAACGACTACCACGCGATCACCGAAGACGAGTTCGCCAACTCGAACGAGCAGATGACCCTGCTGACCGGTGTGAAGCGCAAGTCGGTCTACATCAACGGCACCTACGACTTCACCGATTCGATCAGCCTGAACACCGACGTGCTCTACAACGAGCGCCAGACGTTCCAGCAGATCGCCGGCTATCCGTACCAGTCCGCTTCCAAGTCGATCAACACCCCGCTGTCGGCAGACAGCGCCTTCAACCCGGTTGGCCAGGACGTCAGCTTCCGCCGCCGCCTGTGGGAAGTGCCGCGTACCACTGACAGCCAGCTGAAGACCCTGCGCTTCGCTCCGACCCTGACCGGCTTCTTCGAGCTGGGTGGCAAGACCTTCGACTGGGATGTCGGCGCGCTGTGGAACCGCAACGAGTCGATCAAGAGCAACCGCGGTGACATGAGCCTGATCGGCGCGCGTCAGGCGCTGGGCCCGTCGTTCATCGATGCCGGTGGCGTTGCCCGCTGCGGCACCGCCGCCAACCCGATCCTGGGCGATTGCCGTCCGTGGAACCCGCTGCTGCCGTACGGCGTTGAGGGTCAGGGCTCGCTGGCGAACCAGGAGCTGCAGGACTTCCTGTTCCCGACCTTCACCACCCGTGGCGTCACCAAGACCACCAGCTTCACCGCCAACCTGTCGGGCGCCATCGTGACCCTGCCGGCCGGCGACCTGGGCTTCGCCCTGGGTGTCGAGCACCGCAAGGAAGAAGGCAGCTACGTGCCGGACGCCTTCGCACAGTCGGGCCAGTCCACCGGCCTGGGCCAGAAGCCGACCCGCGGCCAGTACGATCTGAACGAGGTCTACCTCGAACTGAACGTGCCGCTGCTGGCCGACATGGCCTTCGCCAAGGAACTGACCCTGAACGTTGCCAGCCGTTATTCGGACTACAGCAACTTCGGTGGCACCACCAACAGCAAGTTCGGCCTGACCTGGCGTCCGCTGGATGAACTGCTGGTCCGCGGCACCTACGCCGAGGGCTTCCGCGCTCCGACCATCAGCGACCTGTACGGTGGCCTGAGCTCGAGCTTCGAGTCCTACATCGATCCGTGCGGCGTGAAGGCTCCGGGCAGCGTTGCAGGCAATGCCGCGTGCTCCGGCGCAGGCGTGCCGGCCAACTACGTGCAGCTGGGCCAGGCAGGCAAGGAATGTTCGACCCTGCCGTGCCAGTCGGGTGACCAGTTCATCTCGGGTGCCAATCCGAACCTGAAGCCGGAAACCTCCAAGAGCACCACCTTCGGCCTGGTGTGGAGCCCGCGTTGGGTGCAGGGCCTGGACGTGTCGCTGGATTGGTACAAGTACGAAATCAGCGACATGATCATCGCTGACAGCGTCGACCGCATCCTGCGTGACTGCTACGTGCTGGGTAACGCTTCGCGCTGCTCGAGCGTGACCCGTGCGGCTGACGGCCACGTCAGTGCGATCACCTACGGCACCGCCAACCTCGGCAAGATGGAAACCCAGGGCTACGATCTGGGCATCAAGTACCGCCTGCCGGAACTGGCCATTGGTCAGTTCAGCATCGACTGGCAGACCAGCTACACCGCCAAGTACGACGAGCAGCGCCAGAACAGCGCGGGCGACAACATCATGGTCGGCCGCGTCAGCGAGCCGGGCCTGTTCCGCGTGCGTTCGAACCTGGGCGTCAACTGGCAGTACGGCGATTTCGGTGTGAACTACACCGCGCGCTACTACTCGGGCATGAAGGAAAGCTGCATCTCGCTGGCTGACGGCTGGTGCGATGCTCCGAACCACATGGCCAACGGTGAGACCGATCCGCTGCGTCACACCGGTTCCAACACCTTCCACGACCTGCAGGTCAGCTGGAAGGCGCCGTGGGATGCGACCATCGCCCTGGGCGCGAACAATGTGTTCGACCACAAGGGTGCCCTGCAGTACTCGGCTCCGAACTCGGCGTTCGCCTACTACGGCGGCTTCGACGTGGGTCGCTTCCTGTACATGAAGTACACCCAGCGCTTCTGATTCATCGAAGTGCGGTAGCAACAGAAGGAGGGCGGATCGCAAGGTCCGCCCTTTTTCTTGTAGGGGAATTCCGGAAATTGTTGGAAGGTGAGCGCAGTCACGGTCCCGTCGTGTCGTAATCAACACAGTCAGGAGGTCCACTACCGGACGCTTGCATGTGGAGAGGGATATGAAGAACACGTTGCTGCGGCAGGCATCGGCCGCTGCATTGATCTACGCAACGCTGGTGGGCGCGGTGTTCGCGCAGGGCCTCGGGGTCTGCGGCGGTGGGCTCTACTGCGAGGAGTTCCGCCAGCAGTGCCTGGCCAGTGGCAAGTCACCGGTCATCTGCGAGTCGCAGTACCGTCGCTGCGTGCAGGACGCCTGCGGTACCCGCTGACATGGAAAGGGCGCACCTTGTGGGTGCGCCCTCTGTCATCCGGACATCATGCAACGCGCTCAGGCGTCGCTGGGCACCAGTCCCATCAGCGCATTGGCGTGTTCGCGCCATTGCGGCAGTTTGTTCAGCACGCCTGCGCGCTGCAGGTAGTCCTCGTCCACCGGATCGCCATTGACCAGCGCCAGGGCCACGTGCACCGCACCGGTCACCCAGAAGCTGCGGGTGTTGGCGCGCTGCGGCTGCAGGTGGAAGGCCACCGCTTCGATGATCGGCATCGGCAGGCCCCACAGGCCCAGCAGGTAGGCGCCGGCCTCGGCATGGCCAGGGCGGGTGTCGCCGGCCAGCGAGGGCTCGCTGCGCTCGTTGCGCACACCCGGCAGCAGCAGGCCGATGTCGGCCAGCAGCGCGGCAGTCGCTCCCAGTTCGGCACTGGATTCGGGCAGCAGGCGTGCGGCGAGCCGCGAGGCCAGCAGTGCGCGCTGTTGCAGCGAGTTGCGCTCGGCGGCCGACAGCGTCGGTGCGGAGAACACTTCGCTGGCCAGCACCAGGTCACGCAGCGTGGCCAGGCCCAGCCGGGTCACGGCGGTGCGCAGGTCGGCAATGGTGCGGCCCTGGCTGAAGAAGGCGGAGTTCGACAGTTGCAGCACCTTGGCGGCGATCGCCGGATCGGCGGCGACCAGCTTGGCGACATCGGCACTGTCGGCGTCGTCGTCATGTTCCAGGGCCTGGGTCAGGCTCAGGTACAGGTGCGGCGGCGAGGGCAGTTTCTCGATACGGCCGATGGCATCGCGCAGGCGCGGGCTGTCCAGCACTTCGCGCAGTTCTTCCAGGCTGGTCAGTGCCTCCAGCAGCACTTCCGGCGCCAGCGGCAGCGGCAGGAAGCGGTGGGCGACACCAATGAGGCGCGCCGGCGGCGGCCGGTTGCCATGCTGCGCATCGACCAGCGCGATGCGGATGGTCTCCGGGCGCAAGGTCCGGATCTGCCCCAGCAGCGTGGTGGCATTGAGATCCGGCAATTGCGGGCAGACGATCACCGCGTCCACGCCCTGCGTGGCCACCGCGGTCATCGCGGCCTGGCCATCGGTGGCGGTCAACGGCTGCCAGTCTTCCCCAAGATCGGCAATGAATTCGGTCAGCTCGGCCGGCAGGCTGGCTGCATCCCCAACAAGCAGAATACGCACGACACATTCCCCTGGCTGTCTCGACGATGGATGTCGATGACGTGTGAAGTGACGCAATTTACCTAATACGGCAGCAAGAGTGATGTGCCGTCGTCATGAAACGTGACCCGCATCGCTCCGGCAGGGTACCGCCGGAGCGATCCGGTTCAGGCTCAGGCCTTGCTGTCGAGATGGCGCTGGTGCGCCTCGATCAGGATCTGCTTGGCCTCAGCGGCGCCGCCCCAACCGTCCAGCTTGACCCACTTGCCCTTCTCCAGGTCCTTGTAGTGCTCGAAGAAGTGGCCGATGCGCTCCAGCCAGTGGCTCGAGACCTGGGCGATGTCTTCGACGTGGGCGTAGCCGCTGAAGATCTTCGAGACCGGCACGGCCAGGATCTTCTCGTCGCTGCCCGCCTCGTCGCTCATCTTCAGCACGCCGACCGGACGGCAGCGCACGACCGAGCCCGGCACCAGCGGCAGCGGCAGCACCACCAGCACGTCGGCCGGATCGCCGTCGCCGCACAGCGTGCTCGGCACGTAGCCGTAGTTGCACGGGTAGCGCATCGGGGTGGAGAGGATGCGGTCGACGAAGATCGCGCCGGTTTCCTTGTCCACTTCGTACTTCACCGGCTCCGAGTCCTTCGGGATCTCGATGATGACGTTGATTTCTTCCGGCGGGTTCTTGCCGGGCGAGACGAGTTCCAGACCCATGGTGTGCTCCAGGTGGGGGGATATAGACGGATAGCTCACCATTTTATGCCTTTGCCGGGCGCTGTGCAGCGGGCGGGTCGCCGACCTGCCGACGCGGCAAGGCCTGACGGGGGGCGCCGCCCTTGGCCGATGGGCCAGGAGGGCAGGCCGGCGCAGGCTGGACGCTCATTCCCGAGGAGTTCCGCCGATGTCCTGGTATGCCCGATGCATGGGGGGCGTGCTGTTGCTGGCGTCCCTGCCTGTCTCCGCCCGCGGTCTGCACGTGGACCTGATCGATTACCCCCGGCCCGAGGCCAACTGGGAGCGCGCCTACGGGCTGCAGGCCGCCCTGGCAAGGGAGTTCGACCGGCTCTGTGCCGATACCTGGTGCGAAGGTGAGTACAGCAACTACCGGGTGATGGAGGTCCGCTGCGCGGTGCTGGCCCATCGCGGAACGGTGCAGCGCTGCGCCTGGGTGGTGGTGGCCAGCGAGCTGGCCGTGCAGGCCGATACCGGGGAGGTGCAGGTCGACAATGGCCGCTGGGTCTGTCCGTTGGAGTTGGGGCCAGGGGTACCTGTTGACGCCTTCCATGCTTCACTGGAAGCACCAGATGGCCTGACGGCGAACCTGCCTGGACTTGACCATGGCCTGTTCGACGCGCTGCCGGACTGCCTCCGGAAGACCGGGAGGGTGGGGTGATGCGCGTCTTCCCGGCACGATGGCTGGTCTGCGCGCTGCTGATGGCAGCCAACGCCCAGGCGACCCCTCAATTTGTCGATGCCCGTGACTACCCGAATCCGGCAACCGGGCGCGAGCGCTTCCTGGCGGCCGAACGTCTGTTGGTGCGCGGCTTTGACGATATCTGTGGGGATACCTTCTGCGAAGGGCAGTATTACAACCTGCGGGCGATGCGCTTGCGCTGCTCAGTGCAGCGGGCCACCGGTGTCGTGGCCCGTTGTGTCTGGACGTTCGCCGGGAGCTACACCTGGGTCCAGAAGACCGGGCAGATCGATGTTGACCAGGGACGCTATGCCTGCATGCTGCCACTGGCGGCGGGAACCCGCCTGGACGAGCTGCTGGCAGCGTGGGAGCGCGCCGGGCATGAAGCCCTGCATGCCACCCTGCCCGGAACCAGCACCCACGTTTACGATGGGCTGACTGATTGCCTGTGACCATTTCGACAATGCAAACGTGACTGATTCGCATTTGCGGAGTAGCATGCGCGGCGCCTCCCGTCTGTCGTCCCGGCTCCGCGCATGTCCTCCAATGCTGCCTCCCTCACCGAACTGCTGATCCGCGAGCGGCCAGCGCTGCTGCGCCGGGTGCAACGTATTCTGGGGGGCGACAACGGCGCCGAGGACGTGATCCAGGCGGTGTGGTTCAAGGCCCGTGGGGTCGATGACAGCCAGGCCATCGACAATCCGCGCGCCTATCTGTACCGGCTGGCCGCCAACCTGGCCACCGACCACGGCCGCGAGTCGACCCGGCGCAACCGCCTGTTGGCCGATCACTACCTGTGGGGGCCGGACGAGGTGATCTCCACCGAAGAGCAGGCCATGGCGCAGGACGAGCTGCAGCGGGTACTCGACGCGGCCGGCCATCTGCCGGAGCCGACCCGCACCATCTTCCGGCTCAACCGCCTTCAGGGCCTGACCCAGGCCGAGATCGCACGCCGCCTTGGGGTATCGGTGACCACGGTGGAGAATCACGTACGCACCGCGCTGCAGCGCCTGGCCTGGGCCCGCAGCGGCCGATGATCGCGCCGCCTTGGGGCTGGCCTTCGCGCAAACGTCTTGATCATTGGACCGTGGATGCGGTCCAGTTCCCCCGCCCCGCGCTTGAATGCGCCTGTCCGCCAGCCGATGAGCCCGCCGAACATGCTGCCTGCCGCCAATGACGATGCCCTGGCCGAGCAGGCCCGGGACTGGATCGCGTGGCTGGCCTCGGGCGATATCAGCGACGCGCGCATGCAGGCGTTCGAACACTGGCTGCAACAGCCGGGGCACCGCAGGGCCTTCGAACACGAGCGCGCGCTGTGGCGCAGCGTCGGGCCGCGAGCGCAGCCGGCCCGCGTGGCTGGTCGACGCCCGCGCCGACGGCGTTGGGCCATGGCTGCGGCGGCAATGCTGGCGATGCTGGTGGCATGGCCGGAGGCGTGGCTGCGCCTGCAGTCCGATCACCGCAGCACGCACCAGGTGCAGAACGTGCTGCTGCCTGATGGCAGCCGTGCGGTGCTGGACGCCGACAGTGCGATTGCCGTGCACTTTGATGCGAACGCCCGCCAGGTCGAGCTGTTGCGCGGGCGTGCCTGGTTCGAGGTCAGTCCGGATGCGCAGCGACGTTTCAGCGTGCGCGCCGGCAATGGCGTGGTCGAGGACATCTCGACCGCCTTCACCGTGGCGCGGGGCCACGACCAGGTGGAAACCCAGGTCGGGCAGGGCAGGGTACGGATGGCCAGCCCGGTTGACGGTGGCTGGACCTACCTGCAGCAGGGCCAGCGCGCGGCCTACGGTGAACACAGTGGGGTGAGGCGATTGGGGGACGTTGCGGCCGACAGCGTCGGCGCCTGGCGTCAGGGCGAGCTGCTGTTGGAACAGGCCCGCGTCGCTGACGCGGTGCAATGGGTGGGGCGCTATCGCGCTGGCCCGACCTTCGTGCGTGGTGATCTATCGCAGCTGCCGGCGGTAAGCGCGGCGTTGCGCATCGATCGCCCGGAACAGGCGCTGGATGCGCTGGCCGCGACGGCTGGATTGCAGGTGACCCGGCTGCCGCTCGGCGTCGCCATCGTCCATCGGTAGATCCACGCCATTGCCCCGGTGCCGACCAACGGTCGGCACCCACCACTGCAACCAGCCACGCAACCGTCGGCACCTGCTTCGACTGCAAATCCCCTTGGGGTTGCCACGCTTTCATCCGTCTTACTCCGCGAACGTACCCGCCGCCGCCACGTACGTCGCCGTGTCCGCCCGTGTTGCGGATGACGCCGCGTTCGCGGCACCGATTACCTGACAGGTTCCCCCATGTTCGACTTCCATCGCCCGGGCCGCGTGCTGCGCCCGTCCCGCCTGTGCATCGCGTTGCTCGCCGCCGGCCTGGCCAGTGCCGCGCCGTCCGTACTGGCGCAGAGCGCCAGCAGCGACCACGCGGCCGTGCTGCGCTTCGATATTCCGGCGCAACCGCTGGATGACGCGCTGCGCAGCTACATGCGCCAGTCCGGTGTGCAGGTGGTCTATCCCGCATCGCTGGCACGTGGCGTAACCTCTCGCGCGGTCGGCGGCAGCCTGTCGGCCAACGAGGCGCTGCAGCAGCTGCTGCAGGGCAGTGGCCTGGCAGTGCGCCGGGTCAGCGCCGATGCGGTCACCCTGGAAGCGGCAACGCCGTTGCAGGCCGACAGTGGTGTGATCGTCACCGACACGCTGAGTGTGGCCGGCGACCGCGTCGGGAGCGGCGCGACCAGTGATGAAGCACGCCTGCTCGACAGCTATCGCAGCGTGGGTTCGACCACCACGCTCAATCGCACGCATCTGGAGCGTTTCCGCGGCACCTCCAACGGCGACATCGTCAAGGGTGTGGCCGGTGTCACCGCCGGTGATCCGCGCGTGGGCAACGGCTTCGACGTCAACATCCGCGGTATCCAGGGCCAGGGCCGCGTGCCGGTGATCATCGACGGTGGCCAGTCCAGCATGGATACCTACCGTGGCTACGCCGGCCAGTCGCAGCGCACCTACCTCGACGCGGACCTGATCTCCAGCCTGACCATCACCAAGGGCCCGAGCCTGCAGGCCAACGCGTCCGGTGGCATCGGCGGCGTGGTCGAGATGGAGACGTTGAAGATCGGTGACGTGCTGCGCGAGGGCCGCGACGTCGGCGTGCGCGTGCGCGGCGGCCTGGCCAATGGCAGTGCCAACAGCCTGCCGTCCTACAGTGCGGCACCGCGCACCGATCGCAGCGCCACCGGCAGCCAGTTCTTCAACGTGGCCGCCGCAGGGCACTGGGACCGCTTCGATCTGGTCGCCGCCTACGCCTACCGTGACAACGGCAACTACTTCTCCGGCCGCCATGGCTACGACGACTTCCCGCAGGATCGGCGCACGCTGGCGCCGCTGAATCCGCCGCGCACCGAGGTTTTCAATACCTCTTCGCGCTCGAAGTCGGCGCTGCTCAAGGGCACCTGGCGCATCGACGACACGCAGACGCTGGAAGCCGGCTATCGCCGCTATGAAGGCACTGCCGGCGAGATCATGGCCTCGCAGATCATCCGCGTGGATCGTGACCGCATTCCACAGTGGGATCCGGGCCACGTCGACATGGACAGCTACAGCCTGCGCTACCGCTTCAATCCGGACAGCGAGCTGATCGACCTGCGCGTCAACGCCGCGTACACCGACACCGACAGCGTGATGTACAACAGCCTGACCGGCATCACCCCGTGGTACTTCGACCGCCGCACCGAGTGGTATGACGCGCCCAGCTTCAGCGGTGACCCCGGCTACAAGGATGCCTACCGCAATCCGCTGCGACAGAAGCGCTTCGGCCTGGATGTCAGCAATACCTCGAAGTTCGACACCCGGGCCGGCGCGTTCACGCTGGACTACGGCCTGTCCTACAGCGACGAAGACATCGCGCCGGGCAGTTCGGGGCCGGTCATGCACGACGATCTGGTCAACAACCGTTTCCTGCGCAACGCCGAGCGCAAGGAATACAGCGCGGTGGCCTCGCTGAAGTGGCAGCCCGATGAGCACTGGGAGCTGCTGGCCGGTGGCCGCTGGAACCGCGTGGATGTGCATGACCGCAACCGCCTGGCCACGCCCGATGCCTATGAAGTGCAGGGACAGTACCGCTACACCGAACTGCTCAATGGCAACCCGGCGCTGCCGTCGTGGCGGGCCAAGCGCATCGCGCTGCTGAACTGGTACCCGGATGCCAACGGCAACTTCACCCGGGAATCGCTGCTGGCCTCGCCGTACAAGAAGGGCACGGTGGCCGACATCGGTGGCTGGAACTTCTATGACGCTGGCAAGGCGCAGGATCTGGAAGTGCCGGTCAGCTGGAGCTGGTCGCAGCCGATCCGCCGCCGCGACAGCGCGTTCTCGCCGACCGCCAGCGTGGCCTATCGCTTCAGCGAAGACACCCTGGTCTACGTGAAGTACGCCGAAGGCACCAAGCTGCCGAGCCTGTTCGAGACCACGCTGGGCCTGTTCACCGCCGCCAAACCGGTGGGCGAGCTTAAGCCGGAGCGCGCGCGCAGCTGGGAAATCGGCGCCAGCACCCTCCGCTACGACCTGTTCACTGCCGGCGACCGCCTGGCGCTGAAGCTGGCGTATTTCGATACCCGTATCGACGACCTGATCACCCGTGACTACCGCACGCTGTCGGCGGGCCTGATCCGCAACGTCGACCAGTTCAAGGTCTCGGGCATGGAGTTCCAGTCCAGCTATGACAGCGGCAAGGTATTTGCCGATCTGTCCGCGCACTACTACTTCAAGGCCAAGACCTGCGCGCCGGACATCGCCGCCGAGCGCCGTGCCTATGGGGCGCAGCGCAGGAACGGCGAGCTGGCCAACACGCCCGACTGCGTGGACGGCGGCTTCGAGGGCTCGTACACCAATACCCAGAACCCGCCGCGCTACATGGTCAACCTGACCCTGGGCTCGCGCCTGTTCGAGGAGCGCCTGACCTTCGGCACCCGCGTGGTCCACAACGCCGGCCCGATCAGCAAGCTGGACAAGGACTGGAACGTGGGCCTGTCGGCGATCCAGCAGTTGTACCGGCCGACCACGCTGGTCGACCTGTTCGCCAGCTGGAGCTTCAACGACCAGCTCTCGGTGGAAGCCGGCGTGGACAACCTGACCGATCGTTACTACCTGGACCCGCTGGCCCTGGGCGTGATGCCGGCACCGGGCCGCACCGCGCGGCTGGCGCTGACCTGGAAGTACTGATCGGTCGCGGATGAGCGCTGGGGTCGGATCCCTTTCCTCCGGAAAGGGCGAGCGGCGGGGTCGGATCCCTTTCCTGTGGAAAGGGCTCTGACCCCAACAGCGCGGGATACCCCGCTTACAGCCCCGTCGCCGCCTTCACCGCGTCCTCGTGCAGCGACTCGTTCAGCTCATCCACCACGGTGGTCCATGCCGCATCGGCCTGCAGCGACTCGGACAGGAACTGGCGCTGCGCATCGTTCCAGTACGGTGCCTCGACCACTTCCACATCGGTGGCCAGCTGGTGCTCGCGGATGAAGCGGGCGATGCCCTCGGCGCTGGCGTCCAGGCCCAGCTGCAGGAACAGGTTGGTCATGCGCGGTTCGGTGGTGATCATCGTCGGTTCCTGCGGTAGAAGGGATGCGCCATTATCGGCGCACATAGCCTTGGGGAAAGCCCCGTGGCGAACGTCTACAGCAGGACGACCCCCTTGGCATCCCGCATGAACGCACACATCGCCCCTGAAGACAGCCGCAGCCTGCGGCTCAAGGCCGCCACCCGCGACAGCCATGGCGCCCTGGACAAGCGCATCATGGCCGGTGACATCTTCGCCGACCGCAGCAACTTCGCCCGGTTCCTGCGCGTGCAGTACCGCTTCCATCGCAGCATCGATGCGCTGTATGCCAACCCTGCGCTGGACGCACTGCTGCCGGACCTGGGCGAGCGCCGCCGCCTGGCCCAGGTGGCGCGCGACCTGCAGGATCTGGAGCAGACGCTGCCCGGGGCCGACATCGCGGCGTTGCCGTCCGATCTGGAACTGCCCGCCGCGTTGGGGTGGCTGTATGTGGCCGAAGGGTCCAACCTGGGCGGCACCGTGCTGTACAAGATGGCCGCCAGGCTCGGCCTGGATCGTGATTTCGGCGCCCGCCACCTGGCCGCGCATCCGGATGGCGCGGCGCGCCACTGGCGCGAGTTCACCGCTGCGCTGGACGCGGTACCGCTGAGTGCCAGGCAGGAGCAGCAGGTGATCGATGCGGCCGACGCCGCGTTCCGCAGCGTGCACGGCCACGTCGAAGTGGAATTCGCCTGATGCCTGGTGCCCGCCTGCGGATGCAGCGCTGATGCGTTGGCTCTGGTTCGCGCTGGGGTGGTTGATGGTCGTCCTCGGGGTGATCGGCGCGTTGCTGCCGGTGATGCCGACCACCATCTTCCTGATCCTCGCCGTGGGCTGCTTCGCACGCAGCTCGCCGAAGTTCGAGCAGCGCCTGCTGGCGCATCCGCGCTACGGCCCGTCACTGCGGCTGTGGCGTGAGCAGGGTGCGGTGTCGCGCAAGGGCAAGGCGTTCGCCAGTGCCGGCATGGCCGTGGGTTTTGCGCTGTTCTGCTGGGGAGCGCACCCGTCGTGGCGCCTGCTGCTGGGCGTGGGCCTGTTCTTCGCGGTCAGCGCCGGCTACGTGCTCAGCCGACCCGCGCCGCGGCTGCAGCCCCATCCGGTCGTGGAAGTGGACGACGCCAATGATCCGCGTGCGACCCGCCGTCGCGCAGCGACCCCTGATGCTGATGGAAACCGAGACGATGCTGCCTGCTGACCTGGCCCCTGTGGCCGCCCCCGCATTGACCCCGTGGGGCATGTACCTGGCCGCCGACGTGGTGGTGAAGGCCGTGATGATCGCGCTGGCACTGGCGTCGCTGGCCACCTGGACCGTGCTGCTGGCCAAGGGCTGGGAGCTGGCGCGGCAGGCCCGGCAGCTGCGTGCGGCACGCGCGCTGTTGCTGCAGTCCGCACAGCTGCCGACGCAGAGCGAGGAAGCGACCCTGCAACAGGGCGCCGCACTGACGATGCTGGACGCTGCACGCACCGAACTGCGCCTGTCGCAGGAGCTGGACAGCCACGACGGCATCAAGGAGCGCGTCGCCTCGCGCCTGGAACGCATCGAGCTGGAAACCGCGCGCGTGCAGCGGCGCGGTATCGGCGCGCTCGCCAGCATCGGCGCGGTGGCGCCGTTCGTCGGCCTGTTCGGTACGGTGTGGGGCATCATGAACAGTTTCATCGGCATCGCCCACAGCAACACCACCAGCCTGGCGGTGGTTGCGCCCGGCATCGCCGAGGCCCTGTTGGCGACAGCGCTCGGCCTGGTCGCGGCGATTCCCGCGGTGCTGGTCTACAACCATTTCAGCCGCGTGCTGGCCGGCCTGCGGGGGCTGCTCGGCGATCTGTCGGCCGCCGTGCAGCAGCTGGTGTCGCGCGATCTTGATCGTGCCGTCCCGCGTGCCGCTGCGGCGCCGCTGCGCGCGGTGCACTGAGGCGCGACGATGGCGATCAGGACCGCGTCCGACCGCGACGATGCCCCCGAAGAAGCGCACGAGATCAATGTCACGCCCTTCATCGACGTGATGCTGGTGCTGTTGATCATCTTCATGGTGGCCGCACCGCTGGCGACCGTGTCGGTGCCGGTGCAGCTGCCGGCCAGCAGCGCCAGTGCCACGCCGCCCGAACAGGCGCCGGTGTATGTGACTGTGCAGGCCGATCTGTCGCTTCGCGTTGGCGAACAGGCCGTAGCGCGCGACGGTCTGGCGGCTGCATTGCAGGCGGCCACTCACAGTGACACCGCGCAGCGTATCTTCCTGCGCGCCGATACCCACGTGCCCTACGGCGAACTGATGGCCACCCTGGATGCGCTGCGTGCGGCGGGCTACCTGAAGGTGGCACTGGTCGGCCTGGAGCAGCGCACGCAATGAGCGGACTGCGGCGCTGGGCGACCAGCCTGGCGATCGTACTGCTGGTGCACGCGCTGTTGATCGGCGCGGCCTGCTGGTGGGTGGCGCGCGCACCGGTGCAGGCTGCAACGGCTCCCCCGGCAGCGCTGACGCTGGAGCTGGCGCCGATGGCGCAGGCACCGCCGGCGCCGCCGCGCGAGGTCGCCACCGGGCCGCTGCAGCAGCAACAGCAGCGGCAGCAGGCGCCAGCGCCAGCCGTGCGTGAGCAACCCAAGGCACCCGTGCAGCCGCAGGGTGAGCTGCCTCCGCCAGAAGCGCCGGAACCAGCGCCCGCGCCGGACAGCGCCGATGCCAACGTCGCGCAGACCAGCGCACCGCCGCAGGTGGCCGCCGACGCTGCCGCTCGCTACACCGCGCCGCAGACCACGGCGGGTGAGCGCAGTCGTGCCGAGGCGACCTGGGAAGGACGCCTGCTCGGGCACCTGCAGAAGCACCGGCGCTATCCACGCCAGGCCGAGCGGCTGCGCCAGCAGGGCGTGGTCTACGTGCGCTTTGCCGTGGCCCGCGACGGTGTGGTTTCGGCGGTGGTGCTGGGCCGCAGCAGCGGCTTCGCGTTGCTCGACCAGGAGACGCTGGACACCGTGCAGCGGGCCAGCCCGCTGCCGGCGCCGCCGGCCGAAATGGCCGGCGACCCGGTGGAAGTGATGGTGCCGGTGTCGTTCTTCCTGCGTGGGCGGTGATTGACGGTGGGGTCGGATCCCTTTCCGCAGGAAAGGGCTCTGACCCCATCGAGGCCGTCATCCACGCATGGCGCGGATCTACAACAGCGGCACCAGCAGCAGCGCCACGATGTTGATGATCTTGATCAGCGGATTGATCGCCGGGCCGGCAGTGTCCTTGTACGGATCGCCGACGGTGTCGCCGGTCACTGCCGCCTTGTGTGCCTCGCTGCCCTTGCCGCCGAAGTGGCCATCCTCGATGTACTTCTTGGCGTTGTCCCAGGCACCGCCGCCGGTGGTCATCGAAATGGCCACGAACAGGCCGGTCACGATGGTGCCGATCAGCAGGCCGCCCAGCGCGCGTGGCCCCAGCAGCAAGCCGACCACCACCGGCACCGCCACCGGCAGCAATGACGGCACGATCATTTCGCGGATCGCCGAGCGGGTCAGCATGTCCACCGCCTTGTCGTACTGGGGCTTGCCGGTGCCCTGCATGATGCCGGGGATCTCGCGGAACTGGCGGCGCACTTCCTCCACCACCGCACCGGCGGCGCGGCCGACCGCTTCCATCGCCATCGCACCGAACAGGTAGGGAATCAGGCCGCCGATCAGCAGGCCGATGATCACCGTGTGGTCGCTGAGATCGAAGCGGAACTCCTGGCCGGGATTGGCCGCCTGCAGGTTGTGGGTGTAGTCGGCGAACAGCACCAGTGCGGCCAGCGCCGCCGATCCGATCGCATAGCCCTTGGTCACTGCCTTGGTGGTGTTGCCCACTGCATCCAGCGGATCGGTGATGTCGCGGATCTCCGAGGGCAGCTCGGCCATTTCGGCGATGCCACCGGCGTTGTCGGTGATCGGGCCGTAGGCATCGAGGGCGACAATCATGCCGGCCATCGACAGCATCGCAGTAGCGGCGATGGCGATGCCGTACAGGCCGCCCAGCGCGAAGGCTCCCCAGATCGCCGCACACACCGCCACCACTGGCAGCGCGGTGGACTTCATCGAAATGCCTAGGCCGGCGATGATGTTGGTGCCATGGCCGGTGGTCGAGGCCTGCGCCACGTGCTGCACCGGCTTGTACTGGGTGCCGGTGTAGTACTCGGTGATCCACACGATCAGCCCGGTCAGCACCAACCCGATCAACGCGCAGCCATACAGCGCCATCGGCCCATGCACGTTGTCGGACATCAGCCCGGTGGTGATCGGATAGAACGCAATCGCCGCCAGCACGCCGGAGACGATCACGCCCTTGTACAGCGCACCCATGATCGAGCCGCCCGGCTTCACCTTGACGAACAGCGCACCGATGATCGAGGCGATGATCGATACGCCGCCCAGCACCAGCGGGTAGAGCACCGCGTTGGCGCCGGCCTCGGCCAGCATCAGGCTGCCCAGCAGCATGGTGGCGATGACGGTCACCGCATAGGTTTCGAACAGGTCGGCGGCCATGCCGGCACAGTCGCCGACGTTGTCACCGACGTTGTCGGCGATCACCGCCGGATTGCGCGGGTCGTCCTCGGGAATGCCAGCTTCGACCTTGCCGACCAGATCGGCGCCGACGTCGGCGCCTTTGGTGAAGATGCCGCCGCCCAGGCGCGCGAAGATCGAGATCAGCGACGAACCGAACGCCAGCCCGACCAGCGCGTGCAGCGCCTGCTCCATCGGCAGGCCCATGCGCAGCAGCAGTGCGTAGTAGCCTGCCACGCCCAGCAGGCCCAGCCCGACCACCAGCATGCCGGTGATCGCGCCGCCGCGGAAGGCGACGTCCATCGCCGCGCTGATGCCCTGGCGCGCCGCCTCCGCGGTGCGCACGTTGGCGCGCACCGACACGTTCATGCCGATGTAGCCGGCGGCGCCGGACAGCACCGCACCGACCGCGAAACCAATCGCGGTGTACCAGCTGAGGAACACCCCGACCAGCACGAACAGCACCACGCCGGCGATGCCGATGGTCAGGTACTGACGGTTGAGGTAGGCACGCGCACCTTCCTGGATCGCGGTGGCGATCGCAACCATGCGCTCATTGCCGGTGGGTTGGCGCAGGATCCAGCGCGCCGAGACGATTCCGAACAGGATCGCGAGAATGGCGCAGCCCAGCGCCAGTGACAGCCCGTGACGTTCCAGCATTAGACCCCTCCGCAGAATGGATGTAGGCATCCAGTGGCGATGAACGGCACCACGAGGGGGACGACGGGCTGCAGCCTGGAACCAACCCGTACCGACCTTGGTGGTCGTCCGACGTATGGCGGTGTTCAGCATTCCCTGGTGCCCGCAGTATGCGTGCCGCTCTTTGTAGAGTCGAGCCATGCTCGACTGGCCCGTGGGAGCCGCGCCGCATGACCCGTGGGCGCCCTGCCAATGAACGCGTCGACATGCGCGCGGACCCGCCGCCAGGCAAGGGCATGATTTGCGAGCCACCGGCCTTTGCACCCCGTTAAGCCAGCCTCTGCAAGCCTGCGCGGAGTCCCGATGGAGATCCCCCATGCGCCTGTCCCTGTTGATGCTCGCCGCCCTGGCCCCGGCCGTGCCGGCACTCGCTGCGGAAACCCCGGAGCTGCAGCGTGCCGTGGGCGCACCCCAGGCGGTGGGCGCGGTGCATACGCTGCGGCAGATTCCCGAGGCCTGCGCACGCCTGGAAGGTGCGTTCACCGGCGATGCCGCCGCCCCGTACCGCTTCTCCGCCGTGCGTACCAGCGAGCAGTGCCAGCCACGTGCGCGCTTCGTCGACTACACCAAGGCACAGCCGAGTGCCGACAAGGGCTGGAAGCTCAACGATGTGATCCGCGTGCCCAACGCGGCATGCCCGGCGCAGCAGGCGGTGGTGCGGGTGTGGCGCCTGCCGTCGAGCAACAAGGTCGAGCTGGATGGGCAGGGCCAGTCGCGCATCTATCTGGAAGAGGCCAAGAAGCAGGCGGCAGCCGGCCAGATTCCGCAGGTGACGATGTTCGCCGCGCAGCTGCAGATGGAAGGCAAGGCCTGCAATTGAGATGATGCGTGCGCTGCGCCCACGCAGTCGTCCACGGGTGGTAGTGCCGGCCGCTGGCCGGCATCCGGCTGATCTCACTCCGCCAGCGTCGCCCCGCGCGCCACCAGCAGCTCGCGCAACGCCCTGCGATGGCAATGCGCTTCGTCCTCGCAGTAGCAGCCCACGCTGAGGTCGCTGTGCTGCGACATCGCGGCCAGCAGGTCCAGCGCGTGCGCGGCATCGGGCGCTTTCATCTCGGCCTTGTAGTGGCGGAAGAACGCAGTCCAGTCGGCGGCGGTCTTCGCCTCATGGGCCTGT
The DNA here is from genome assembly GCF_059370155.1 of Stenotrophomonas sp. YJH_SMC_73. Taxonomy (NCBI): domain Bacteria; kingdom Pseudomonadati; phylum Pseudomonadota; class Gammaproteobacteria; order Lysobacterales; family Lysobacteraceae; genus Stenotrophomonas; species Stenotrophomonas sp. YJH_SMC_73. The sequence goes on from NZ_JCAFTJ010000001.1 coordinate 468,691, forward strand.
TTCACCAGCTCCGCGCTGGGTGACAGAGTCGGGAACCAGACGTCGTACCAGTCCCGTTTCGCGAATTCGTTGCGGGGCACGCCGCGCGGTGGTCGCCGCACGGTGCCGATGCGCAGGCCCTCACCGGGTTGGCGCGGGCTGCCGAGACGAACAACACGCAGTGCCATGATTACCTCCATGAAAAGGGGACGGAGGGGATTAAGTCGTATCCGACCCACTGCTGATGCTGTTGGAGATGACAGAGGGGCGTATGCGACTTAATCCCCTCCGTCCCCTTTTTCAGGTCAGCCCTCGAAGGCCGGCAGCTTCTGCTTCACCGCCACGTTCTTCAGTGTCACGTACTTCGGCAGGCCGTCGGTGCCATAGGGAAGCGGCGCTTCGCCCTTGATCAGCGGCGACAGGTAGGCGCGCGCCTTGGCGGTGATGCCGAAGCCATCGCGGCGGATGAAGCCGGCCGGCATCTTCTTTTCGTGGTTGGCGATCTTCGACAGCGGGGCCGCTTCGATCTTCCAGCGATAGGGCGCATCGCTGCTGCGCACGATCACCGGCATCACGCCGTTCTGGCCCTTCAGTGCCAGCTGCACGGCGGCCCTGCCGACCGCCTGTGCCTGCTCCCAGTCGGTCCTGCTGGCCAGGTGGCGGGCCGAGCGCTGCAGGTAGTCCGGCAGCGCCCAGTGCACCTTCAGGCCCAGCTGGTCCTTGACCCGTGCAGCAAGGTGCGCGGCCACGCCGCCCAGCTGCGAGTGACCGAACGAGTCCTTGCCGCCGCCTGCGTCGGCGACGAAGCGGCCATCTGCGGTCGCGATACCTTCCGACGCCACCACCACGCAGTAGCCGACGCGCTCGACCACGGCCTTCACCTTGGCCAGGAACGCGGCCTCGTCGTAGGCGCGCTCGGGCAGCAGGATGATGTGCGGTGCTTCGTCATCACCGTTGCCAGCCAGGCCGGCGGCCGCGGCCAGCCAGCCGGCGTGGCGGCCCATCGCCTCGTAGATGAAGACGCGGGTGGAGGTCTCGGCCATCGCCGCCACGTCCAGCGCCGCCTCGCGCACCGAGACGGCGGTGTACTTGGCCGCCGAGCCGAAGCCGGGGCAGGTGTCGGTCACCGCCAGATCGTTGTCGATGGTCTTGGGCACGCCAATGCAGGTCAGGTCGTAGCCGGAGGCCTTGGCCAGCTGCGAGACCTTCAGCGCGGTATCGGCCGAGTCGTTGCCGCCGTTGTAGAGGAACCAGCGCACGTCGTGCGCGCGCAGCACCTCCAGCAGGCGGTCGTAGCGGGCGCGGTCGGCGTCCAGCGATTTCAGCTTGACCCGGCACGAGCCGAAGGCACCGCCCGGGGTATGGGCCAGCGCGCGGATGGCCGCGGCACTCTCCTTGCTGGTGTCGATCAGCTCCTCGCGCAGGGCGCCGAGGATGCCGTTGCGGGCGGCCAGGACCTTGATGCCCTTGGCCCGCGCCTGCTCGATCACCGCCGCCGCCGTGGCGTTGATGACGGCGGTGACACCGCCGGACTGGGCATAAAGGAGAGTACCGTTGCGCATGCTTCTACCTGCTCGGGGGAGGGGACATTGCAGGGACATTACCCGGATGCGGTAAAGTGGCGCTATTGCGGTGCAGCGATACCGGACCGTCCGGGACGCGAACCTTCTTTGTTTTCAACACGTTGGAGTCAGGTCAATGCGATTGGTTCTGTTGGGACCGCCCGGTTCGGGCAAGGGGACACAGGCGACGCGCCTGAAGGAAAAGCTGGGCATCGCCCACATTTCGACCGGTGACATGCTGCGCGCGGAAATCGCCGCCGGCACCGAGCTGGGCAAGCAGGCCAAGACGGTGATGGATGCCGGCAACCTGGTGTCGGACGACATCCTGCTGGGCATGCTGGAGTCGCGCCTGACCCAGGCTGATGTCGCCAAGGGCTTCATCCTCGATGGCTACCCGCGCAACGTGGCCCAGGCCAATGCGATGGACGGCCTGCTGGCCAAGATCGGCCAGCCGCTGGACGCCGTGGTGCAGCTGGACGTGGCCACCGAGCTGCTGGTGGATCGCATCGCCGGTCGTGCCAAGGAGCAGGGCCGCGCCGATGACAATCCGGAAGCGGTGCGCCAGCGCCTGCAGGTCTACAACGAGCAGACCGCCCCGGTGGTCGATTTCTACGCCGGCCGTGGCACCCTGGCCCGCGTCGATGGCGTCGGTGAGCTGGACGAGATCGAAGCCCGCATCCTGGCGGCGATCAAGGCCTGATCCGGCCGGGCCGGCGCGAATTGCCGGCTCCCCGGGCGCAAAAAAACACAGGCCTGGTCCGCGAGGATCAGGCCTGTGTCGTTTGACAGGCGCCAGCGAAGGGCTTGCTCAGGGCCCCGCAGCATGAGCTCCCTTGGGGATGGCCTCTTGGGGAGTAGGACCGGTTCGGGTACTGCGGCTGGCAGTTCGAATTGTGTCCGGGTTCACAGAACATCGCTATCGGGAATTCCCTGACAGCTAATTGGAGTTTTCTCACATCCCGTGTAGGGGTTGTCTTACCCGATAGCGGACATTGGCCCTATACAGCCGTCATCGGTCACAATCCTCGGTCATGAGCAGCGTACATATCCTTGCAATTGCCGGCACCTTCATGGGCGGCGTGGCCGCCCTGGCGCGGGAACTCGGGCATTCCGTCAGCGGCAGCGACCAGGCCATCTACCCGCCGATGTCGACCCAGCTCGAACAGCTGGGCATCACCCTGGACCAGGGCTACCGTGCCGACAGCGTGCCGGCCGGCACCGACGAGGTGGTGATCGGCAACGCGCTGTCGCGCGGCAATGCCGCCGTGGAAGCCGTGCTCGATGCCGGCCAGCGCTATATATCCGGCGCGCAGTGGCTGTCCGAGCAGGTGCTGCCGGGCCGCGACACGCTGGCCGTGGCCGGTACCCATGGCAAGACCACCACCACCACCATCCTCACCTGGCTGCTGGAAAGTGCAGGGCGCTCGCCCGGCTTCCTGATCGGCGGCGTCGCCGAGGATTTCGGAGTCTCCGCGCGCCTGGGCCAGGGCCGCGAGTTCGTGGTCGAAGCCGATGAGTACGACACGGCCTTCTTCGACAAGCGCAGCAAGTTCGTGCACTACCGGCCGCTGGTGGCCATCCTCAACAATCTTGAATACGACCACGCCGACATCTTCCCGGACGTGGCGGCGATCCAGCGCCAGTTCCACCACCTGGTGCGTACCGTGCCCGCACGTGGGCGGCTGATCGTCAACGGCGAGGATCAGCGCCTGGCCGAAGTGCTGGCGATGGGCTGCTGGACTCCGGTCGAGCGGTTTGGTTTCGATCCGTCGCTGGAGTGGCATGCCGAGCTGCTGGCCGCCGATGGCAGCGCGTTCCGCGTGCACCATCGTGGGCAGGCGCTGGGCGACGTGCAGTGGTCGCTGCTGGGCCGCCACAACGTGCTCAACGGGCTGGCCGCGCTGGCCGCTGCGCATGCAGTGGGCGTGGCGCCGGCCACGGTGATCCCGGCGCTGGCGCGCTTCCGCAGCGTCAAGCGCCGCATGGAAGTGATCGGCAGCCATGGCGGCATCACCGTCTACGACGATTTCGCCCATCACCCCACCGCGATCGCCACCACGCTGGAGGGCCTGCGTGCCAGGGTCGGCGATGCGCGCATCGTGGTTGCGATGGAACCGCGCAGCAACTCGATGCGGTTGGGCGCACATGCGCAGGCACTGGCACCGTCGCTGGCGCTGGCTGATGAAGTGGTGTTCCTGCATCGCCCGGAACTGGCCTGGGATGCCGCTGCGGTGATCGCTGCGGTACGTGGTGACGCCCACGCGGTGCCGGATACCGACGCATTGCTGGCGCAGCTGCAGTCCAGCGTGCGTAGCGGCGACCACGTGGTGTTCATGTCCAACGGTGGCTTCGACGGCGCCCCGCGCCGCTTCCTCGCCGCGTTGCAGGCCCGATGAGCGTCGACAGCCCGCTGCCGCTGTTTCCGCTGCACACCACGCTGGTGCCGGGTGCGGCGGTGGGCCTGCGTGTTTTCGAGCGCCGCTATCTGGACCTGGTCCGCGACAGCGGCCGCAGTGGTGAGGGGTTCGGTGTCTGCCTGATCCTCGATGGCGAGGAAGTCGGCGCACCGGCGACGCCGGCGGCCTACGGTGTGCAGGTGCGCATCGAAGACTTCGATGTCGGTGCCGATGGCGTGCTGCAGCTTCGCCTGCGCGGCACCCGCCGTTTCCATGTGGAGCGTACCCGCGTGCGCGACAACGGCCTGGTGGTGGCCGACGTGCGCTGGTGCGAGGAAGACCCGGACGACGAACTGCGACCACAGCACGCGCTGCTGGCCACGGTGCTGGGGCACATCATCGAACAGGCCGGCGAGGCTTATGCGCCGTCCAACCCGGCGTTGCTGGACCAGGCCAGCTGGGTCGGCTGGCGGCTGGCCGAGCTGTTGCCGCTGAGCGAGCAGCAGCGCCTGCAGCTGCTGCAGATGGACGACCCGCACCAGCGATTGCAGCAGTTGCTGGGCTGGATGCCGTAGCAGCCTGCCTTGGGTGGGTGTGCACCTTGGTGCACACGCTGGGGCATGCGTGGAATGCCATCCACGCACGGCGTGGATCTACTGATCTACTGTAGAGCCGAGCCTATGCTCGGCTTGATGGTTCCCGCGAAGAGCAGCCGAGCATGGGCTCGGCTCTACAGTGGGTGATCGCGCACCGGTGCCGGTCAGGGCGCCGTGGTCTTCAACCGCAGCACCGGCAACCCGGTTTCGCTGTGCACATCCTCGCGCTGCGGCAGGTCCTGCACGGCGTCCTTCACTGCGTTGAGCGCCGGGTCGACGCCACGCAGCGGGTGCCACATGCCGATCCACTCGAAATGACGCTCGTAGCGCAGGGTCTGCGCACTGCCCAGCCATAGCGGCGTATTGCCCGGTTGCAACTGCGCAGGGGCTGGCCACAGGCGCAGTACGTAGCGCTCATCGCGGTGTGTACCCGGGCGCACCATCAACAGCGCTTCCACGCGCGTGTCCAGCGTGGCTGGCAGCACCGGCAGTTCGTCGGCACCCGTGTTCTTGTCCAGCATCAGCAGCGCCTCCTGCCAGCCGGCCTGTTCCTGCCGCTTCCAGCCGCGTGCTTCCAGCTGCGCCTGCAGCGGGGCCAGCGGGCCCGCCACCTGCACGTCCAGCGGCCAGCGCTGGTCGTCGTCGAACTCGTTGCGGCGCGCCGGCAGTGTCGCCCAGTCGTGCTGCCACCAGGCCTGCATGTCCATCGCCTGCGCCGCCGGCAGGGTCGGCTCGAAGCGTTCCAGCTTCACCGGAATGTGGCGCGGCGCGTACCACATCGCCGCCACGGCGAAGACACCGTAGAACAGCCACGCCACCGGCTTCACCCAGAACGAGCGGTTGAAGCGGCGGCGGTAGGCGATGCCCAGCACCAGCAGCCAGAACGTACCGAACAGCATGCCGCCGATCACATCGCTCAGCCAGTGCGCGCCCAGGTACAGGCGCGAGAAGCCGATCAGGCTGACCACGATGCCCGACACCAGGTACGGCCAGACACGGGTGCGGCCAGGCATCTCGCGGGCGATCAGCACCGCGAAGAAGCCGAAGGTGATGGTGGCCATGGTCACCGACACCGACGGGAAGCCAAAGCCACTGCTGGCATCGACCGGTCGCACCACATCCACCGTTGCGCCGAGCAGCATGGTCAACGCCAGGCCGAAGGCAAGCGCGGCCAGCCAGTGCGCGGCTGCCATCCAGCGGCGGCGCCAGATCAGGTAGCCCATCGCTGCAGCGGTGGCCGGCAACAACACCTGCCAGGCGCCCAGCGATGCCAGCGCGGCCATCGGGTAATCGGCCAGCGGATTGCGCAGCGCCAGCATGGCCTGGTGCACCAGCAGGTCGATCGCCAGCGGCTCGCCATGGGCGACCACCACGGTCAGCAGCGCGAACCAGCCCCAGCCCAGCACCAGCAGCATCAGCGCCAGCATCGCCAGCGGCACCGACTCGCGGCGCTTCGGGTCCAGCACACCGACGGTGTAGCGGCCCAGCGTCGGGTGTCGGTTGGACCAGTCCAGCAGCCGCGCCAGCCAGTTGTCCATGCGCGCGGCCGACCAGCGGTAGCCGTACAGCACGATGGCCCAGACCAGGCCGAGGATCACTGCCAGCAGGCCGACCACCACCACCAGGCGCCCTGCGACGGCGGCCACCGCGTCGTAGGCCTCGCCGAGCACCCAGCCCGGTGCCAGGAACAGCACCGCCCACGAAATGCTGGCGATGCCACTGGCCTGCATGTAGCGGCTGGCCGGCATTTTCATCATGCCGGCGATGGCCGGCACGAACGGCCGGATCGCGCCCACGTAGCGTGCTACCAGGATGCTCTTGAAGGCATTGCGGCGGAACAGGTTTTCGCCGCGGTCGAGCAGCTGCGGGTAACGGCTGAAGGGCCACACGCCACGCAGGCGGTCACCCCAGCGGCGCCCGATCCAGTAACTGATGCCATCACCGGCGAATGCGCCCAGTGCGGCTGCCGCCACCGCATACGGCCCGGAGATCTGGCCCAGCCCGATGAACACGCCCACCGCGAACAGCAGCGGCAGGGCCGGCACGATGGCGCCGAGAATGATCACCGCATCGCAGAAGGCGATGAGGAAGATAACGGCACCCGCCAGCACGGGGTGAGCGGCAATCCACGCGAGGGTGGCGTCGATCCATGAAGAGTCCATTGCCCGATTATAGGGGCGTGAAGGTGACTGGTTCCCAGCCGCTTGGTGACCGTTTGCAACGGGCGCCATCGCCTAGAATGGGCACATGCCGCATTCGTCAGACACGCCCTCGCACGCCCTGAAGGCCGACAGCTTCGGTCGCATCCTCCTTGTGGAAGGGCCGGCCGGCTCCTTTGTACGCCGTGATCTGGGCGCCACACCACTGTGGTTGCGGCTGCCGGCCTGGTGGCTGGCCCGCCGTGAAGCACGCGCACTGCGCCACATCCACGGCATGGCCGATGTGCCGCAGCTGCTGGCGTGGGATGGACGTCATCTCGACCGCAGCTTCATGGCCGGCGACGCCATGTACCAGCGTCCGCCTCGCGGTGACCTGGCCTGGTTCCGCGCCGCGCGTCGTCTGCTGCAGCAGCTGCATCGCAATGGCGTGGCCCACAACGATCTGGCCAAGGAAGCCAACTGGCTGGTCACCGACGATGGCCGCCCGGCGCTGATCGACTTCCAGCTGGCGATGATCGGCAACCCGCGCTCGCGCTGGATGCGCCTGCTGGCCCGTGAGGACCTGCGCCACCTGCTCAAGCACAAGCGCATGTACTGCCGCGAGTCGCTCACCCCGGTGGAAAAGCGGGTGCTCAAGCGCACCTCCTGGGTGCGCGAGCTGTGGTTCGCCACCGGCAAGCCGGTCTACCGCTTCGTCACCCGCCGCATCCTGCATTGGGAAGACAACGAGGGGCAGGGGCCGAAGCCGTGAGCCGTGCGCAGGTGGTGACCGGCCCGCCGAGCGCGGGCAGCGTCCTGCGCCCACAGCTGGCCGGTGCCGACTTCGTGCACGCCTGCCAGGCGACGACCCGTCGCGATGGGCGCTCGGCCTTGCAGGCCTATCGCGACATGGCGGCGACTATTCCCGGCTGGTTCGATGGGCTGATGGCGCTGCGCAATCGCGGCATGCGCCTGCTCGGCATGAAGCACCTGGGCTCGTTGCGCGCGGTGCAGGACATCGCGCAGCCGCGTCCGGGGCAACGGCTGGGCATCTTCACCCTGCAGTCGCTGGATGACGATGCCATCGTGCTGGAAGACGACGACCGCCACCTGCGTGTGCAGCTGGCCCTGCAGTGGCAGGGCGATGTGCTGGAAGTGGCGACGGTGGTGCATACGCACAACGCGTTCGGGCGTGTGTACATGCTGCCGGTCGCCCCGGTGCATCGGCTGATCGTGCCGCATCTGCTGAGGAAGCAGGTGCAGGCGTACCGGTAGATCCACGCCATGCGTGGGTGCATTAAGCAATTCAATGGTCGCGTGCAAGTGAGTTTGCCGTCACCGATGTCAGCCTGCCAGGCAACAACGCGGAGCTGTGAGCGGCGGGGTCGGAGGCGCGTTGATCGGTGCCATTGGTCGAGGGACAGTTACAGTGGGAGGAGCTGTCGCGATTCAAGCGGTGACCAACGCCTTCACGGGGGCGGGCAGTGTTCTTGCTCAGAATGCCTAGGAAGGAAAGCCCACGTCCGGTGCGGAGCTTGCGTCAGCGATGGCGGGTAGTGTCGGTGGCGGTCTAGTTGCGAGCGGAATTGGTGTGGCTGCTGGTGATTTTGCGGGAGCTGCGGCCAAAGGGAATCTACAAAGGATGGTCGCCTCCTCTGCACCCGGAGTGCCAAATATGGCCCATGCGACCGCGTCAACTGCAGCAGCTATTCCGAAGCAGAGCTTGGGGCAGGCCACCATGTCACAGACTGCCCAGGCATCAGCTCAGATGGCGACTGCGGCAGCACAGAAGGAACTGGAGAAAAGGAAGTGAAGACATCAACGCGTTCTTTGTTAGTTTATGAGATAGGAGGGGTGCTGTTCTTTGTGCTGATCTACGTCATCCTTGACTACAGAGGGATTGGCAACGCGGCTCGAATTGCTCTTTACCCTTTTTTTTGTGTTTCAAGCCTTTCTGCTGTCGTCATATTTTGTAGATGCCTTGAAGGGTAGATGGCGTCGCTGAGTTTGGGAGCTGGCAACAGAACGAAATGAGCAACCCAATGCATACCGTTTCCAGCGTTGAAAGAGCGCTGATTGAAGCTGTGGCAGTCTGCCTGCCTGCGGCCTCTGCTTCGCAGCTTCAAGCCGACCTGGCTTCCGCAAGCGCTGTGGAAACCAGTCTGGGTGGAGCTCGGGTGGGATTCGTCATTTCTGGATATGAGCGTCCGCCGTATCTAGGGCAGCACGCATATCCCGTCGAGCTGCAGATGCAGGACGCAGATGGTGCTGAACTCACGCCGATTCTTCATGCGGACGCAAACGACCGGCTACTGGAGCTGGAGATCATTCGTTGGGATGGTGGCGAGCTGATATCTCCGCAGATCGAGAGCGTGGTCTGCTATGCATGAGGTGGCGAAGAAGGATTCTGGTGACGACAAGGGCAATGTGCAGAATGCCAGCCTCGAAGAGCCAGTGGATGTCGCGGAAGCGCTTGCGATGTATCAGCGCTTGATGCTTGAACGAAGCGATGCGGCGTTCGTCGCCGACTTCATGGTGTTCTGTTGGCAGGCCGTTGATCCCGGGCGCGTCGCCGCATTGGACTTGCCTGGGGACGTTGTGGATGCGTGCGCTGATCAGCTATCCCTGCTGATGCGGATGGAGGATCAGCAGGATCAGCAGCGCGCGGCGCCAGCTTTCTGGAAGCGCTACATCGAGTGGGCGGACTACGCCATCGATTTCCCGCTTGATGAACGCAAGCGGTTCATCTGTGAGGCACCTGGCTACCTGGAGCCAGCATTTTCTGTGTTCGTGGCCACTGGCGGTGCTGAGATGAGGTCTGAGGCGATGGAGCTCCTGGCTGAGTACTCCGGGTCTGGCACAGCGAGGGCTGCCTATGTCAGATCGGTGATCGAGAGTCGGCTCAGCTCTGAAGGGTCATATGGTCATCAATCCGTCGGTGGCTGATGGCTGTCAAAGGGGTCTGCCCATCACAACGGAAAGTGGTCGACGTGCAACGGTTTGAATAGAGCACTTGGTATATCCCTGCTGCTGGCAGCGGGTGGGACGGGTCTGGTTCCCGCCTTTTCCAGAGACAAGCATCCAGGCATCTGCCAAGGAATGAGTGGGTCGCGCAATGATGTGCAGTCCTGCCAGACACCGCTGCAGGCGCTTCTTGCGAACTCGGGCGGCTATGATGGCGGGCACTTTGCTGCGTTCGGCTACCTGCTCCATGAGGGTGGAAGCAGTGATGCCCTCGGCCCCTCCGCCGATGCGCTGGTCGATCTGAGTGGCGCGGAGTACGAGGACTCCGTGCGTGGCATCGAGCCAGGCCTGTACTTTGTCATGCTCCAGGGGATGTATTACGCGGGGGGGCAGTGAACGGTGCCTGCGTGGGCGAACTGAGGGCGCCTTTCATATCGCGCACATCAAAGGTCGATGAGGTTGATTGACCAGAGTGCTGTTGAGGTAATGCATGTGGGACTGCGCACACGCCATCCTCTATTACGAGAGCCAAGGGTAGGACTCGCTCCTGGTGCATGAGAACGTGTACCTGATCAGTGCCGATAACGACGAGCGCGCTCTTGAGAATGCAAACGCGCTTGTTCGCGGGTATGAGGATCCGAGCGGCCGCCTGATGGGTGAAGACGGTAGAGCGCCCCTCTATCGATGCGCCGGAATCCGCAAGCTGATATCAGTAGAGACTGATGAGGACCCTGCCGAGGGACGCCTGCACTCCGGTGTGGAGGTCACGTACTCCGTCATGGCGGTGGATACGTTGGATCAGGTGAGACGTCTTGCCCGTGGTGATGGCGTGGAAGTGCTGTACCAGGAATGGAAATGTAGAGCCGAGCATGGCTCGGCTCTACAGAGGCGGGTGACCTTACGGCGTCGCCGGCACCACCTGCTGGCCAATGAAGTTGCGCTTGGCGTCGAAGTCGTACGCGATCTGCAGCTGGCCCACATCCGGGCAGGCGTGGCAGTCGCGCAGCGGCGTGCGGTACAGCAGGCGGACGCCACCGTTCTCCAGCGGCGTGGCCCCGGCCGACTGCGCCGGTGCGAACGGCGTGGCCTGCGGGTGGTCCTTCAGCAGGGCCTGCACGGCGGGGTCGGCACGCAGGGTGTCGTCCAGCTGCACGGCATCCACATCGATGCGCTTGCCGGTGGCGTCGACCAGGCGGGTGCCCTCGTTGGTGTTGGCGCGGAACGGATACTCGACCGTCGCAATGCCCAGGCCTTCGTTCTCGTGCCAGGCCGTCACGTAGGCCAGCTCGCCCCCGGTGGACAGCTGTTCGGCGGCGGTGATCGCATCGGCGCTGGCGCCGCCGGCGCGCATCGCATCGCGCAGGCAATCACGCGTGGCGGCGTTCTCACCCTGGCGGCAGGCGTTGAGGTCGCCATCCCACACCACGGCCTCGCTCCAGCGCAGCTTGCCGTCGGCGGCGGCCTTCTCTGCGCTGGGCGTGTCACCGGCAGGTGGCTCCTTGCCCGGTTCCGGTGAACGGCCCTGGCAGGCGGTCAGCAGCGCAAGCCCCAGGGCAGGCAGCAACAGGCGGGAACGGCGCATGGCGTGGACCTCGTGCGTTGTCTGGAGGCCCAAGTATCGTCAAGGCCGGGTGAACTCCACGTCGGCGCGGCATACTAGCGGCTCATGGCATACGCTGGAGTGTGGGACGTGGGCAGTCTGCAGGGCAAAACGCTTTTCATCACCGGTGCCTCGCGTGGCATCGGCCTGGCCATCGCACTGCGCGCTGCGCGCGACGGCGCCAACGTGGCCATTGCGGCCAAGTCGTCGGTGCCGAATCCGAAGCTGCCGGGCACCATCCATACCGCGGCCGAAGCGGTGACGGCGGCAGGCGGGCAGGGCCTGGCCCTGAAGTGCGACATCCGCGAGGAGGAGCAGGTACACGCCGCAGTTGCGGCCACGGTCGATACCTTCGGTGGCATCGACATCCTGGTCAACAATGCCAGCGCGATCTGGCTGCGTGGCACGCTGGATACGCCGATGAAGCGCTTCGACCTGATGCAGCAGGTCAATTCGCGCGGCAGCTTCCTGTGCGCGCAGGCCTGCCTGCCGTACCTGCTGCAGGCGCCGAACCCGCACATCCTCACTCTCGCGCCGCCGCCGAGCCTGGAACCGAAGTGGTGGGGCGCGCATACCGGCTACACGCTGGCGAAGATGGGCATGAGCTTCGTCACGCTCGGCCTGGCCGCGGAATTCGGCCCGCAGGGTGTGGCGGTGAACGCGCTGTGGCCGCGCACGGTGATCGCCACCGATGCGATCAACATGATTCCGGGCGTCGATGCGGCCGGCTGCCGCACGCCGCAGATCATGGCCGATGCTGCGCACGCGGTGCTGGTGCGCGAGGCGGCGGGTTTCCACGGCCAGTTCCTGATCGACGATGACGTGCTGGCACAGGCGGGTATCACCGATCTGTCCGGCTATGCGGTGGATCCATCGCGTCCGTTGTTGCCGGATCTGTTCCTGGAGTGATCGCGCGTCGCCGGCAGAGGCCGAGGGCTGCGACCTTCGGCCTGCTGCGCTAGAATGCGCGGCTGTAATCGTTTTCAACAAGGACGTGAACCCATGTCACGCACTCTTTCCGTCGCGGCGCTGGCCGCTTCGCTGTCGATTGTCCTGGCTGCCTGCGGCGGCAAGGCACCCGCAACCACTGGCGACGCCGGCCCTTCCAGCACGCCCGACGCCAGCGCGGCGCCATCCGACGCACAGCAGCAGTTGACCGCCAAGCTCAACGCCTACATCGGCTGCTTCAACACGCTTGATTCGAAGACCCACGGCAGCATCGAGTCCTATACGCGCTGGATCAAGGACGTCGAGGCCGGCCCGAGCGGGCGCGAGACCCAGGTGTACGGTCCGTTCGAGATCAGCGATTACGACATGAAGCAGTGCGATGGTCCCGTGACCGAGGCGATGGCTGCCAAGCCGGCGCTGGCTGAGCTCGATGCCGCTGCTGGCCATTACCAGCAGGCGCTGAAGGCACTGGTGCCGCTCAGCAAGGACGCGCACGACTATTACGATCGCCAGGACTACGAAGACGACCAGTTCGCCAAGGGAAAGCAGCTGCACGCGCCCTTGATGGCCGCCTTCAAGGAGTTCGTGACTGCCAGCGAAACGTTCAACGCCGAGCTGGAGCGCCAGAACGACGCCGCCCAGCGCGAGCAGCTCAAGGTATTGGAACAGGCCGAGGGACGCACGCGCGAGTACTACCGTCTGGCAATGATGCTGGAAGCCAAGGCCATCATGGATCTGATGAGTGAGGATGACTTCGATCAGGCCAAGGCGCGCGAGCGCCTGGATGCGTTCAACCGCATTTCCGACGAAGCGCATGCGAAGGTGGCTGATCAGGAGCCGGGCAAGCTGGACTGGAACAGCTTCGAGCGTGAAGCCGAGAACTTCCGTCGCGAAGGCAAGGAGCGGCTGCAGCGCGTCAGCGAGAAAAAGCCTTACAGCGATTTCGAACGACGCATGCTGGATTCGCCCTCGATGGCGCCGCGTGGCTCCGCCAACAAGCTGATGCAGGAATACAACTCGCTGGTTTTCCAGAGCAACCGCCAGTAGCGAAGCTCAACGTTATTTTTGTCGCGATCGAGCAGGATGATTGCGACATGACGCGCCCCGCAGCCCCGAATGCCAGCACCTTCCCGAGGTGCTGGAGCGCGCGCCCGCGCCATGCATGAAGATGCCTGCAGTTTTCACTGGTGCAAGGAACTGATTTGAACGCATCCACACGCCTGATTCCCGTTCTCCTGCTTGGCGCGCTGGCCGGCTGCAACAACCCGGCGGGGCTGGCGGTCGCCGACCCCGGGCTGGGGAAGGTGAACGCCTACATCGAGTGTTACAACGGCGTCGAACAGCCCATCCGCGAGGGTTTCCAGACCTATACGGGCTGGATGAAGGATCCCGAGGCCGGCCCGACCGGCAAGGAAGCGCAGCCGCGTTCACCCGGCAAGCTGTTGTCGCACCGGGTCGACCATTGCGGCCAGCCGCTGACCGATGCGCTGGCAAAGACCCCTGCCACGCCGCTGGATGCACCAGCGCGACAGTACCAGCGGGCATTCCAGGCACTGAACACCCTGATCGAGCGTGCCGATGGGTACTTCACCCGCGAGGACTATCGTCGCGATGGTGGCGAAGGGATGCGCAGCCAGCATACCCCGCTGATGCAGGCCTATGCTGATTTCTTCAAGGCCAGCGAAGCGATGGATGCTGCGCTGGAAAAGAACGAGAACGATCGCCGCGCCGCCCAGCTGAAGCAGATCGAGGAAAGCGAAGGCCGCTCGCTGGCCTATTACCACCTGCGCCTTGTCGGCGATGGCAAGCAGCTGGCGATGGCGTTCCAGAGCGACGCACCGGACGTTGCGGTATTGCGCGGCCAGCTGGCCGACTATCAGGCGCTGGTGACGGAAATCCAGAACAGTGGTGTCGGCAAGGACGACCCGATGTGGGGTCATGTGCAGCGTTCGGCCGACAAGCTGGTGCGTACCGCCGGTCGCGGTGTCGAGCGTCTGGAGCAGGGCAAGCCGATCACCGCCGATGCGTTGGCCGCCGAGCGCAAGGCGTCGGGCAGCTGGCTCACCACCGATCCTGAGGGCGCGCAGTCGACGATCCTGGATGCCTACAACGACCTGGTGACCACCAGCAACCGCATGCGTTGAGGAGGATCCACGCATGGCGTGGAGCTACCGAGGGTAGTGCCGGGTCACGCCCGGCACGCACCCTGCGGGTTTGGTAGTGCCGGCCGCTGGCCGGCATGTGCCTCAATGGCTGAATGCATCCGGTAGTTCACCCCCGCACTTGCGGCAATGCCGGGCATCCGGCTCGTGGCCTTCCAGCCCGCAGTGCGGGCAGCCACGCGCATCACGGCGCGCGGCCAGCTCGGCTTCACGCATGGTGCTGGCCAGCTCCGCGGTGTAGATGCCGGTGGGCACGGCGATGATGCTGTAGCCGATCAGGATCAGCACCGACGTGACGAAGCGGCCAAGCACGGTCTGCGGCACGATGTCGCCGAAGCCGACCGTGGCCATGGTCACCACCGCCCAGTACATGCTGGCCGGGATGTTGGTGAAGCCGTGTTCGGGGCCCTCGATCACGTACATCAGCGCGCCGGCGATGATGGTGATGGTGATCACCGTGAACAGGAACACCAGCACCTTGCGCCTGCTGCGCCACAGCGACGTCATCAGCACGCCGCTTTCCTCGATGTAGCGGGTCAGCTTGAGGATGCGGAACACGCGCAGGATGCGCAGCGCGCGTACCACCAGCAGGCTCTGCGCGCCAGGAATGAACATCGACAGGTAGGCGGGCAGGATCGACAGCAGGTCGATGATGCCCCAGATGCTCACCGCGTAACGCAGCGGGCGCTTGACCACGGCCAGCCGCAGCAGGTACTCGGCGGTGAAGATGATCGTGAAAGCCCATTCCAGGATGTACAGGCCGGTGGACCATTCGGCATGCAGGTGCTGCACGCTGTCGATCATCACCACCAGGATGCTGGCGACGATCGCCACTACCAGGATCAGGTCGAAATTGCGCGAGGGCCGCGAGTCGTGGCGGTAGATGATGTCGAACCACCGGCGGCGCCAGCCGGTCTCGGTGGCGGGGTTCAGCTGGGGGGCAGAAAACGGTCGCATGGGCGCATTGTGCCGCAGGGGTTCCGGCGCGAGAATGGGGATTCCTGAACCCTGCCGACTGCCATGACCGCCGCTACCGATCCGCTGATCTCCCTTTCGCACTATTACCTGCCGGTCTACAAGCCCCGCCAGGTGGTACTGGAGCGAGGCCAGGGCGCCCGCGTGTGGGACAGCCAGGGCCGTGAGTTCATCGACCTGGCTGCCGGCATCGCCGTGTGCGGGCTGGGCCACAACGATCCGGACCTGGTGGCCGCACTGGTCGAGCAGGCCGGCAAGCTCTGGCACACCAGCAACGTGTTCTACAGCGCACCGCCGCTGCACCTGGCCGAGGAGCTGGTGAAGGCCAGCCGCTTCGCCGAGCGCGTGTTCCTGTGCAACTCCGGCGCCGAAGCCAACGAAGTGGCGATCAAGATGGTCCGCAAGTGGGCCTCCAGCCAGGGCCGCCCGGCCGACAAGCGGGTGATCATCACCTTCCGTGGCAGTTTCCACGGCCGCACCCTGGGCGCGGTGACCGCCACTGCCCAGCCGAAGTACCAGGAAGGCTACGAGCCGCTGCCCGGCGGCTTCCGCTACATCGATTTCAACGATGAAGTACAGCTGGAAACCGCGATGGCCGCCGGCGACGTGGCGGCGGTGATGCTGGAGCCGATCCAGGGCGAGGGCGGCGTGATGCCGGCCAAGTCCGGTTTCCTCAAGCGCGTGCGCGAACTGTGCGACCAGCACAATGCACTGCTGGTGCTGGATGAGATCCAGGCCGGCATGGGCCGCACCGGTACGCTGTTCGCGCACTGGCAGGACGACGTGGTGCCGGACATGGTCACCCTGGCCAAGGCACTCGGTGGCGGCTTCCCGATCGGCGCGATGCTGGCCGGCCCGAAGGTGGCCGAGACCATGCAGTTCGGCGCCCACGGCACCACCTTCGGTGGCAACCCGCTGGCTGCTGCGGTGGCCCGCGTGGCGCTGCGCAAGCTGGCCTCGGCGGAGATCGCCGCCAACGTCAGCCGCCAGTCCAAGGCGCTGCGCGATGGCTTCGCCCGCATCAACGACGAGTTCGGTGTGTTCAGCGACGTGCGTGGTCGTGGCCTGATGCTGGGCGCGGTGCTGAGCAAGGACTTCGCCGGCCAGGCCGGTGCGATCCTCGACCACGCCGCCGAGCACGGCCTGCTGACCCTGCAGGCCGGCCCGGACGTGCTGCGCTTCGTGCCGTCGCTGAACATCACCGACGAAGAAGTGGCCGAAGGCCTGAAGCGCCTGCGCGCGGCGATTGCCGCGTTCATCGCCGCGCGCTGAGGCCATCATGCCGGGGTCGGATCCCTCTCCTGCGGAGAGGGCTCTGACCCCGTTGCTGAGGAATGCCCGTAGAGCCGAGCCCATGCTCGGTTCATCGCGATGCCAAGCCACAGCAGCCGAGCATGGGCTCGGCTCTACAGTGGTTCACGCAATCCGGTAGCGCTTCAACACCTTGCCCAATCCCCGGCCATCGCGCACGGTTTCCGCGTGCAGGCCGGCAGCGCGCGCGCCACGCACATTGGCGAACAGGTCATCGACGAACAGCGTGCGCGAAGGTGCCACGCCCAGCGCTTCCAGCGTGCGCAGAAACACCGCCGGCGCCGGTTTGCGCAGGCCGAAATCCGCACTGCAGAACACGCGCGCCTGCAGGGCAGGAAACAGTTCCGGCAGCAGGGTGGGCAATGCCTGCTGCATCAGCGCGCCGTTGTTGGTCAGCACCGCGATTGGCAGTTCCAGGGCCTGCAATCGTTGCAACACGGCCGCCTGAGGATGGCTGGCGGCCCGTCGCGCCGCGGTCCATGCAGCCACATCGACAGTCGTGCCCAGAAGCTCTCCCAGCTGCGCCAGATAGGCCGGGCCATCCAGCGTGCCATTGTCATGCGCTGCTTCCAGCCCGCTGTCGTACAGCGCGGCCTGTACGGCGTGCGTCGGAACCTGCAGTGTCCGGGCCAGATGCAGCACGCGTTGCCCGCGCTGGTACTGCACCAGCACGCCATCCACATCCAGCAGCAACAGGTCGATCCGCATCGGCTGAGCATGCCATTGCGATGAGTGCGCGGGAAACCCTGGAGCTGGCATGCGACAGACGGTCGCAGACGGCGCCGCAGGGGGCTGCCTAGAATGGCGCTTGAATCCGCAGGAGATGCAATGATGAAGGCTTGGAGGGTGGCAGTGGGACTGGGTGCGCTGATGCTGGCGCCGTCGGCGATGGCGCGGGTGTGTGCGGTGAGCATCGACAGCACCGACCAGATGAGCTTCAGCAGCCGCGAGATCAAGGTTGCCGCTGATTGCACCGCCGTGGACCTGACCCTGCGCCATACCGGCAAGCTGGCGGTCACCGCGATGGGCCACAACTGGGTGCTGACCCGCAGCGCTGATTACCAGCCGGTGGCGATGGCGGGCATGCGCATGACCCTGGCTGACAGCTACCTGCCGAAGGCCGACAAGCGCGTGCTGGCGCACACCAAGGTGATCGGCGGCGGCGAGACCACGCGCGTGCGTTTCTCTACCCAGGGCCTGCAGAAAGGTGGCGACTACACCTTCTTCTGTTCGTTCCCCGGCCACTTCGCGATGATGAAGGGCAAGTTCCTCTTCGGTTAGAAAAAAAAGGGGACGGAGGGGATTAAGTCGTTTGTGCACAAACGACTTAATCCCCTCCGTCCCCTTTTTGCGATCAGCCCTTGGTGGCCTTGAACGCCACGCGTGCAGCGGCGAGGGTGGCCTCGATCACCGCATCGTCGTGCGCGCTGGACAGGAAACCGGCTTCGTACGCCGACGGCGCCAGGAACACGCCCTGGTCCAGCATCGCATGGAAGAAGCGGTTGAACGCCGGGATGTCACAGGCAGTGGCCTGCGCATAGGTCTCCACCTTCTCGCTGGTGAAGAACAGCCCGAACATCGCGCCCACGCGGGTGGTGGTCACGGCCACGCCGGCTTCGGCGGCGGCCGCTTCCAGGCCGGCACACAGGCGCGCGGTGCGCTCGGCCAGGTCGGCGTGGAAGCCCGGTTGCTGGATCAGTTCCAGCATCGCCAGGCCGGCGGCCATCGCCACCGGGTTGCCGCTCAGCGTACCTGCCTGGTAGATCGGGCCGGCCGGGGCGATCTGCTGCATCAGCTCGCGGCGGCCGCCGTAGGCCCCGACCGGCATGCCGCCGCCAATGATCTTGCCGAAGGTGGTCAGGTCCGGGGTGATGCCGTAGTGCGCCTGTGCGCCGCCGAGGGCGACGCGGAAGCCGGTCATCACCTCGTCGAAGATCAGCAGCGCGCCATGCTTCGTGCACAGTTCGCGCAGGTGCTGCAGGTAGCCCTCGCGCGGCGGGATGCAGTTGGCGTTGCCGACCACCGGCTCGATGATCAGGCCGGCAATGTCGTCACCCTGCTGCGCGAACAGCGCAGTGGCCGCTTCGAAATCGTTGTAGGGCAGGGTCAGGGTCAGTTCGCTCAGCCCGGCCGGGACGCCCGGCGAGGTCGGCACGCCCAGGGTCAGCATGCCGCTGCCGGCCTTGACCAGGAACGAGTCGCCATGGCCGTGATAGCAGCCTTCGAACTTCACGATGCGGTTGCGGCCGGTCGCACCACGCGCCAGGCGGATCGCCGACAGCGTGGCCTCGGTGCCGGAGTTGACCATGCGCACCATCTCGCACGACGGCACCAGGCGGGTGATGGTCTCGGCCATGGTCACTTCGGCTGCGCACGGCGCGCCGAAGGACAGGCCGTTGTCGATCGCCTTCTTCACCGCCTGGCGCACGGCCGGGTGGTTGTGGCCGACGATCATCGGGCCCCAGGAACCGACGTAGTCGATGTAGCGGTTGCCGTCGACGTCGTACAGGTAGGCGCCGTCGGCGCGCTCGACGAAGAACGGTTCGCCACCGACCGATTTGAACGCGCGTACCGGCGAATTGACGCCGCCCGGCAGCAGTTGCTGGGCGCGGGAGAACAGGGCGTGGGACTGGTCGTGGTTCATGGGGCTTTCCTGGGCGTTACGCGAACTGGGCGAGGTAGGCGCGCTGGGTCGCGACCGGGTCTTCGGCGGCGAACACGCTGCTGACCACGGCGACCAGATCGGCGCCGGCGTCGATGATGGGACCGACATTGTCCGGCGTCAGGCCGCCGATCGCCACCCGCGGCACGCCCAGTGCGGCGCTTTGCCGCAGCAGGCCGGTATGCGCGCGGCTGCTGGTGACCTTGGTCGTGGTCGGGAAGAACGCGCCGAAGGCCACGTAGCTGGCGCCGGCGGCCACGGCCTTCTCTGCATTGGCAAGCTGGTCGTAGCAGGAGGCGCCGATGATGGCCTCGGCACCGAGCAGGGCGCGTGCGCTGGGGATGTCACCGTCGGTGCCGCCCAGGTGCACCCCCGCCGCGCCAACGGCTTTGGCCAGCGCCGGGTCGTCGTTGACGATCAGCGGCACGCCGTGTTCCGCGCACAGCGCCTGCAGGGCGGTGGCCTGCTCCCGCCGCAGCGCGTCACTGGCGGTCTTGTTGCGGTACTGCAGCCAGGTGGCGCCAGCGGCCAGCAGCGGCGCGGTACGGGCCAGCAGGCATGCGGTATCGGGCTCGTCCGGGGTGATCAGGTAGACGCCGCGGGGCGCCGGGGAAGCAGAAGTCATCGATGGCTACCGGTGAGTGGACCGCGATGGGACAATGGCGGCCCGTGAATCCAGCCCTGATTATCCGATGAGCGATGCCACCCCCACCACCTTGCGCACCTGGATGTGCGTGGTCTGCGGCTTCCTGTACAACGAAGCGGAGGGCCTGCCGGAGGAGGGCATCGCGCCGGGGACGCGCTGGGAGGACATTCCGGAGACCTGGACCTGCCCGGACTGCGGGGTCACCAAGGCCGATTTCGAGATGGTCGAGGTCGATTGATGAGGGTAGGTGTGGACCGTTGGTCCACACACCGACACCCTCAATGCAGCCGCGGCATCGGTCCGCCGAGGTCGATCAGCTTCTCGCGCAGCCACTGCGCATCACTGGCTTCCGGGTTGCGCTTCAGGTACTGCCCCAGATCGTGGCGGGCACCGGCCAGGTACTCCAGTTGCAGGTAGGCCAGGCCGCGGTCACGCAGCGCATCGTCCTGCTCCGGGGCGAGCTTCAGCAGGCGGTCGGCACTGCGCGCGGCGCGGTCCCATTCGCCGGCCTCGGCATACACGCCGTGCAGGTTGCGCAGCATGCGCATCAGGATCGCGCGCGCCGGCGCCGGGTCCAGAATCTGCGCCAGCACCTGGTCGTCGGGCATCTGCCCGCCCAGGTGCGACTTGGCGCGTTCGCGCAGTTCGTCCACGTCCAGCGGGCGACCACCATTGAACGGGTCCATCACCAGCACGCCGTCGTCCACCGGCAGGCGCACCAGGAAGTGGCCGGGGAAGGACACGCCGTCGAGCGGAATGCCCAGCCGCCGCGCGACTTCCATCTGCACCAGCGCCAGCGAGATCGGGTTGCCCAGCCGGCGCTCGAATACCTGGTTGAGGTAGCTGTTGCGCGGGTCGTAATACTCGTCGTGGTCGCCGCTGTAGCCCAGCTCGTCGAACAGGTGGCGGTTGATCGCCGCCATCTTCAATGGACTGTTGTCGATGCTCTCCACTTCCGAGCGGAGGTGGTCGACATGGCTCTGGATCAGCGCATCGTAGGTCGACGGCTGCAGATCGGGGTATTCATCGCGCGCGATCAGCAGCGCGGTCGGCAACAGTGGCAGCGCCTCGTCTTCGAGGTCGGCCAGTGCATCCCAGTCGGGGAGTGTGATCCGGTCCTGCATGGCCACAGACTGGCGTCATTCGCAGGCCGTTTCAAGCGGTGCCGCGTGAAAAATGCAGGGGTCAGATCCCTTTCGCACGCGAAGGGGATCTGACCCCTGCAGGGTTGCCGGCCAGCGGCCGGCACTACTGCGGGTGCCGGGCGCGGCCCGGCCGTACCTTACTTTTCGATGCCCGGGCCGAATTTCAGCTCCGTGCCGTCCTTCAACTGCAGCTTCTCGGCCTGGCCGGCGTTGAGTTCCAGCACGTAGCGCGCCGGGCCACCGCTGGGGTAGGGCGGGCACATGTCGCCAGCCGAGCACGGCGGTACGTCGCGCTGCTGGCTGACCAGCCTGCGCTGGCTGTCGAAGTACAGGATGTCCAGCGCGATCCTGGTGTTCTTCATCCAGTACGCCTGCATTTCTTCGCGGTCGTGGATGAACAGCATGCCGTGGTCGGCCGCCATCTGGTCGCGGAACATCAGCCCGCGCGCGCGGGTTTCGTCATTGGTGGCCAGCTCCACCTGGTAGCGGGCGCCATCCAGTTCGACCCAATGGCGGGCCGCGTCGGTGGCACAGCCGGCCAGGGCCAGCAGCGGAAGCATCAGCAGCGAACGCAACAGCGACATCGTCAGGATCCTTCGGAAGGGTCAGAGCACGACCGGCGGCTCGCCGCCGACGATCACCACGTCGGCGCGACGGCGCGCGAACAGGCCCACGCAGACCACGCCCGGCAGTTGGTTGAGCTCGCGCTCCAGCTTTTCCGGATCGGTGATCTGCAGGTTGTGGATGTCCAGGATCTGGTTGCCATTGTCGGTGACCACGCCTTCGCGCCAGGTCGGCTGGCCGCCGGTCATGTCGCGGATCTGGCGGGCGACCAGGCTGCGCGCCATCGGGATCACTTCCACCGGCAGCGGGAACCTGCCCAGCACCGGCACCTGCTTGCTCGGGTCGACGATGCAGATGAAGCGCTCGCTGGCCTCGGCGATGATCTTCTCGCGGGTCAGTGCGGCGCCGCCGCCCTTGATCAGGCACTTGTTCGGATCGCACTCATCGGCGCCGTCCACGTACAGCGACAGGTTGCCGCTGTGGTTCAGCTCGATCACTTCGATGCCGTGCTGCTTCAGGCGCGCGGTGCTCTGCTCGGAGCTGGACACGGCGCCCTTGATGCGGTGCTGGATGCGGGCCAGGGCATCGATGAAATAGGCCACGGTGGAACCGGTGCCGACACCGACGATCATGCCGTCTTCGACGTATTCGATGGCTTTCTCGGCGGCCAGGCGCTTGGCTTCGGACATGGGAGAACTCTCAGGCAGGGAATCAGGATTTCTTTTCCAGCGACAGCAGCAGCTTCCACTGCGCGGCGGTCACCGGGAACACCGACAGGCGGTTGCCCTTGGCAACCAGCGGGAAGCCTTCGCCCAGTTCCTCGGCGTGCAGCTTGATCTCGTCCAGCGCGATCACCTGCTTCAGCTTGCGGTCGAAGGCCACGTCCACCAGCATCCAGCGCGGGTTCTCGCGCGTGCTCTTGGGGTCGTAGTAGTCGGATTTTGGATCGAACTGGGTGTCGTCCGGATAGGCGGTGCTGGCCACCGTGGCCAGGCCGACGATGCCCGGCACCTTGGTATTGGAGTGGTAGAACAGGATGCCGTCGCCCACCTGCATGCCATCGCGCATGAAGTTGCGCGCCTGGTAGTTGCGCACCCCGTTCCAGGGTTCGACCTTGACCTTGGCCAGGTCATCGATGGAGAAGGCGTCCGGTTCGGACTTCATCAGCCAGTAGCGCTTGCGGGCGGTCATGCGTTCACGGGGGCAGCGGAGGGGAACAGGGTGCCGTCTTCGGTGCAGATCGCATCCACCGGCACGTCCCACGACGCCACCGGCAAGGACTCGACCTGCTGCACCGCGAACGCAGCACCGACCAGCCAGGGCGGCGCCGGCCGGTCATGGCGGAAGGCGAAGCTGCGATCATACCAGCCGCCCCCCATGCCCAGCCGCCGGCACTGTGCGTCGAAGCCCACCAGCGGGGCCACCACCAGCGCCATCTGCGCCGGTTCCAGCGTATCGTCCAGCGCTACGTCCGGTTCGGGAATGCCGTAGCGGTTGCTGGTCAGCGCCTGTCCCGGCCGCCACGGCGCGAAGCGCAGCACCTCGCCGGCCAGCACCGGCAGGCAGTAGGTGAGGCCTTCGGGCAGTTGCAGCTGCCAGCGGTGCAGGGCGATTTCGCCATCCAGCGCCCAGTAGCCGGCCACGGCGCCTTCGCGTGGGGTGAACGGCAGGGCGAGCAGGGCATCGGCAAGGGATTCGGCGGCAGCGATGCGCTCACCGGCGGAAAGGTCGCGGCGGCGTTGCCGCAGGTCGTGGCGCAGGGCCTGGCGCGGGTCGGTCATGGCAGCGTGCGGCAAGGATCAGCCGCCATTGTGCCGGAAAGAACAAGGGCGACGCCCGAAGACGCCGCCCTTGCTGGAATATTGCATTCTCCGCAATGTCGATGCATGCGAAACGACCTTGAACCCGGGGGCTCAAGTGGGAACGCTGGAGAACCATCGGGCTTCCCGCTACAAGGCGGACCTGCACTCCCGGCGCTGTCGCGCTCCCGGTGTCGTTCTTAAGGGACAAGGCGAATGTTTGCACATGCCGTCGAGTACCGCAGAGAACGCGTGGCCATTATAGCCAGCATGCAGGGTCTGGAAAGGCCGTTCGTCGGCAACAGTCCGTGCCAATTCAGATATGCGAAAAAGGGGACGGAGGGGATTAAGACGTTTCCGGCACGGAAAAAGGGGACGGAGGGGATTAAGACGTTTCCGGCACGGATGGGGCGAATGCGCCTTAATCCCCTCCGTCCCCTTTTTCTAGGGGGTGCCGTCGATCGCGCGGTCGAGGCGCCTGTTCAGGTCGGCCAGCGTCTGCTGCAGGGCCACGGCCTGGCGGGCGTTCTCGTCGCGCAGCAGCTGCAGTTCGTGGGCCAGGTTCAGTGCGGCCAGCACGGCGACGCGGTCGACGGCGGCCATGCGGTTGCTGCCGCGGATTTCGCGCATGCGCGCATCGAGCAGGCGCGCGGCGGCCATCAGGCTGTCGCGTTCATCGCCGCCGACACCCACCGTGTATTCACGATCGAGGATGCGGACACTGACCGGTTCGGCGCTCATGTGTGCTGCTCCAGGGATTTGAGCCGGCTGATCATTGCTTCCACCCGCGAGCGTGCCTGCTCGTTCTTGGCCAGCAGCGTGGAACGCTCGGCCACCAGCTGTTCCTGCTGGTGGCGCAGGCTGCGGTTCTCCTCGGCCAGGCGCTGGTTGCGTTCGAGCAACGCTTCCACGCGGGCGGCGAAGTCCTGCAGCTGGGCAAGGGGATCGGCGGGTTCCATGCGGGCACGATAGGCAAGCCGGGCAAGGGCGGTCAAGCGTTGTCGCAGCAAGGCCTGGCGGCCGCAGAGAGGACGCCGCCGGGTTGCTACACTACGGGGTCTCACGGGCGCGCGCGTGCGCGCCCCGGGTTTCCTTCTCCGAACGAGCCGCACGATGACCGAACTTCCCTCCGTCGACGACGTTACCCGCGCCAGCCAGGAACTGGGCCTGGGCGCTACCGCTGCCGAGCTGCACGGTGCGCTGTGTGGCTGGCTGGCCGCCGGTGGCGCCCCCGGCAACGACTGGCCGGCACGGGTGCTGGCCGACGACAACCTGCCGCCGGTGGCTGCCGACAGCGTGCTGGGGCAGCTGCTGCAGGCGACCATCAAGCAGCTGGAAGACCGCGACTTCGCCTTCGAACTGCTGCTGACAGACGGCGACGATGTGTCCGCGCAGGCCGATGCCATGTTCAGCTGGACCCGCTCGTTCCTGGGTGGTTTCGGCCTGGGCAGCGGCGGCCGTCGCCCGACCTTGTCCGAAGAGGGTGAAGAAGCGCTGACCGACATGGCCAGCCTGGCACGCGCCTCCAGCGAGGATTTCGAAGCGGGTGGCGATGATGACGACGAAGCCCTGTCGGAGATCGAGGAGTTCATCCGCGTGGCGGTACTGCTGCTGCACGGTGACGTGGTGCTGGCCTCGCGCCATCGGCAGCGCCTGAACTGATGGACATCAAGCAGCGCACCGGCATCGCGGCCGGCGAATACAAGCGTCGGCGCCGCCAGCTGATGGACATGGCCGGCGAGGACGCGATCCTGGTGCTGCCGGCCGCGGCCGAGAAGGTGCGCAGCCTCGATACCCATTACCCGTTCCGCCAGGACTCGGACTTCCAGTACCTGAGCGGTTTCCCGGAGCCGGAGGCGGTATTGGTGCTGATCCCGGGCCGGCGCCACGGCGAGGCCATCCTGTTCTGCCGCGAACGTGATGCCGAGCGCGAAGCCTGGGACGGCAGCCGTGCCGGCCAGGAAGGCGCGGTGGCGCAGTACGGCATGGACGATGCGTACCCGATCGATGATCTGGACGACATCCTGCCGGGCCTGTTGGAAGGCCGTTCGCGCGTCTACTACCACTTCGGTCGCGACGCCGATTTCGACCTGAAGCTGATCGGCTGGGTCAACCGCGTGCGTTCGCAGGTGCGCCACGGCGCGCAGCCGCCGCATGAATTCCTTGAACTGGGCCATCTGCTGCACGAGCAGCGCCTGTTCAAGTCCGGTGCGGAAGTTGCATTGATGCACCACGCCGCGCAGATCAGCGTGCGTGCGCATCTGGCGGCGATGAAGGCTGCCAGGGCCGGCATCCACGAATACGAGCTGCAGGCCGAGCTGGAACGCGTGTTCCGCGCCAGCGATGCAGTGCCGGCGTATTGCAGCATCGTCGGTGCGGGCCGCAACGGTTGCATCCTGCATTACCGGGACAACAACGCGCGTTCGCGCGACGGCGAGCTGGTGCTGATCGACGCCGGTGCCGAGTACCGTGGCTACGCCAGCGACATCACCCGCACGTTTCCGGTGAATGGCCGCTTCAGCGCCGAGCAGCGTGCACTGCACGACCTGGTCGGCGATGCGCAGGCCGCCGCGCTGGCCCAGGCCAGGCCGGGCGTGCCGTACGAGGCCGGTCACCTGGCCGCGGTGCAGACCCTGACCGAGGGCCTGCTGCGGCTGGGCCTGCTGAAGGGGACGCTGGAAAAGAACCTGTCCGAAGGCCTGTACCAGCGTTTCTACCGGCACAAGACCGGGCACTGGATCGGGCTGGACGTGCACGATGTGGGCGATTACCGCCTGGCGGGCGATTCGCGGCTGCTGGAGCCGGGCATGGCATTCACCATCGAGCCGGGGCTGTACATCGGCGTGGACGATACGACGGTGGAACCGCGCTGGCGCGGCATCGGCATCCGTACCGAGGATGATGTGCTGATCACCGACGACGGTCATCGCGTGCTGACCGAAGGTCTGGCGCGCAGCGCCGACGAGATTGAAGCGGTGATGGCGGGGTAAGGGGTGTTCTGCAGGGCTTGCAGCCCTGCACCCGCAGAGGCAACAGCAAGAGCAACAGCAACAGCAACAGCAACAGCAACAGCAACAGCAACAGCGCGCATTCCGTGGGATGGCGGGGCACTGTGGGTGTGCGGGGACGCCGTGAACCCATCCATGGGGGCTTGGTCGCGGCATCCATGCCGCTCACACACCGCAAACCCACAGTACCCCGCCTTCGACAGGTTCACGCGGCTGTTGGCAACCGCGGTTATTGGCACGCGCGGCTGTTGGTAGGTGTCGACCTTGGTCGACACGGAGCGAGCGCAGCGAGCGACCCGCTTCTGCTTTTCTTTCTTCTTTTTCCGTGGTTGGACGCAGCAGGAAACTGTCAAAGGACGGGCGGGGTGGGTTTGCAGGACCGTTGGCGCCATGGATGGCGCCATCGAGCCCCCATGGATGGGTTTACGGCGTGTCCTGCAAACCCACCCCGCCCGGCCAAGCGCGGCCTTTGATATCAGCGCCCAACCACGAGGGGCTCAGCCGTTCGCCGCCGCAAACGCCGGCCGCGTCAGGTTGTCCGCCTCGCCCTCGGTGCACAGCACTTCGTCTTCAATGCGGATGCCACCATACGGACGGAAGAAATCCACGCGGTCCCAGTTGATCGCATCACCATGGCCGGCATCCTTCACTTCGTTCAACAGCATGTCGATGAAGTACAGGCCCGGTTCAATGGTCACCACCATGCCCGGTTCCAGTACGCGGGTCAGGCGCAGGTACGGGTGGCCCGCCGGGCGCTCGATGCGGCCGCCCTCGTCGCTGGCCGCGAAACCGGCCACGTCGTGCACCTGCAGGCCGATCAGGTGGCCGATGCCATGCGGGAAGAACGCGGCGCTGACGCCGGTCTCCAGCGCGGTCTGCGGCGAGACCTTGATCACGCCGAAGTCCTTCAGCACGCCCATCAGCGAAAGATGTGCGTCCACGTGCAGCTGCCTGTAGTCGAAGCCCGGGCGCACCGCTGCGCACATCTGCTGCTGGGCGGCGTCGACGGCAGCAATCATCGCAGCGAATTCGTCGTGGCCCTGCGCGGCGTAGGTACGGGTGATGTCGCTGGCGTAGCCGTGCGCGCTGGCGCCTGCATCGATCAGGAAGCTGCGCAGCGACTGCGGCGCCTTGCGGCCCAGCTCGGTGTAATGCAGCACGGCGGCATGTTCATTGAGCGCCACGATGTTGCCGTAGGGCAGCTCGTTGGCATCCTGGCCGACGGCCTGGCAGTACGCCATGTGGATGCTGAATTCGTCGGCGCCGTTGCGGAACGCGGCTTCGGCGGCGCGGTGGCCGCGCACGCCCAGCACCTGCGCCTGGCGCATCAGCGCGATCTCATACGGCGTCTTGCTGCCGCGGTGCCATTCCAGGTAGTTCACCACCGGTGCCGGGTTGTTCGGCACGTAGCTGCCCAGCGCGCTCTGCGGCTCGCCGAGGATCGCGCAGCGCGACGGGTCGGCCGGCAGCAGGGCCAGCGCCTCTTCGGGCTTGCGGATGATGTGGATGTCGAAGTGCTCCACCCACCAGCCACTCGGTGCGTCCGGTACCACGTGCCAGTAATCGAAGGGCTGGTGGAAGATCACCGCCGGGCGCTTGCCCGGGGTGAACACGATCCAGCTGTTGGGCACCCGGGTCAGCGGCAGCCAGGCCTTGAACTGCGGATTGACCGCGTACGGGTAGTCGCGATCGTCGAACACCTGGTAGTGCAGGGTGCCGCTGGGCACGACCAGATGGTCGAAGCCGCCGCGGGCCAGCGCCTGTTCGGCACGTCGGCACAGCACGGCCAGGTGGTCGGGGTACAGGGCGCCGGGGTCTTGCTGGATCATTGCGGTGGCTCGACACGGAAAACGGCCCTAGATTCTGCCGCATACCGGGAAAAACCGCTGTGCTGGAACCGGCACTCAGGCCGTCGAAACCGGTGCCTCGTCGCTGTCTTCGCCTATCCACTGGCGCAGCAGTTGCCGATGTTCGCGTGACAGGGTGAGGAAGCGGAAGCCGGTCCAGCTCTGGCCGGGCACATGCGCCGGCTCGCTCCACAGCAGGTGCACGCCCACGTCAATGGCCTCGTGGCGGCCGTCACCGATCGGCAACGGGAAGCGGAACTGGTACAGCGCGTCCTCGCGCAGCGGGGTGCTGGCCAGCATCAACATGCCAGTCTCGGAGACATTGCCGAGCCGGCCCACCACGCATTCGCGCATCTGGTCGGTGACCGGTACCAGATCCGAGACCTGGCGACGCGGCGCGCGGCGGGTGTCCTGCGGCGGTTGCACGTTCAAACGGACGCCTCCCTGTAACGGCCGCCGGCCAGCGCACGCAGCGCACCGAGGCTGGCCTGCCATGCGCGATCGACCAGCCGCCCCTTGTCTTCGGTGACCAGCTGCGCGCGTCCAGCGCTGAGCTGCCGGGCCAGCGTATCAAGGTCGGTATCGGCGATCTTCTGCCCGCGCGGATTGACGAACAGGGCGTGACCGGTCAGCAGGCTGTACCAGGACAGGCGCTGGCGGCGCAGGGTGCCGTCACCGTTGTCGATGTCGAACCAGCTGCCAAAGGGCAGGGTCACGAGCTGCTGGTAGGCCGCCTCTTCGGCGCTGCTGCGCGGCGTGCGCGGGGCGTCGGCGCTGCCGCTGGCAGCATGTTCGCCCAGTCGTGCACGTGCCTTCAGGCGCGCACTGAGCTCGGTGCGCGAGGTGCTTTCATCCTCGCCTCCTGGCGTGGCCAGGCGGCGCGCAACGGCGGCGGCTTCCTCGGCGTGATAGCCGACCTGCACGAGCGCCGATTCCACCTCGTTGGCCAGCACTGCATCGGTGCCACCGTTGGCATCGACGGCCTGCGCGGTCACCGCGGCGATGCGCTCGGTCTGTAGCAGGCGTTCCTGCCACTGCGGCGAATCTTCGCCATGGCGCAGGCGGGTGAGGGTGAGTGCATCGGCCCAGGCCTGGCGCAGCAGGGTCTGCACGAAGCGCGGCGGCGCCTGTGTGTCGCAGCACTGGTCGATCTGCGCATTGGCCTGACGACGCGCCAGTTCCAGCCGTTCCTTGCCACGCGCGGCCTCGACGTGGCGGCGCTCGGCCAGTTCAGCACGATGGGCCGCCGCGCGCTGATGCTGCTGTACGTCTTCGTTGGCGGCGGCGAAGGCCTCGGGCGAGCGTGCATCCTGGCCGAGCAGACCCTGCACGCTCTGCGCCATGCGCTGCAGCAGCTGGGGGTCCACGTCATCGTCGCCCAGCCAGTTGGCGCCGACTTCGGCAATCTGGTTGAGCAGTTCGCGTGCAGGGTGTTCATCGCGCACGAAGAAGCCGGGGTCGGCCATCGCCGCACGCGCCAGCGGTACCTGCAGGCGCGCCAGCAGGGCGGCCGGCACCGGGTCGGGGCGCTGCTGTTGCTGCACCTGCTGCATCAGCAGGCGCAGCAGGTCGAGGTTGTCGCGGTCGTGGCTGCCCAGCTGGGCCTGCGCGCCGTGCTCGCTGCGCAGCTGGGCGACCACCGCAGCCTGCAGGTCGGCGACGCCGGTGGCCGCGCTGGACTGGGCCTGCAGTCGCGCGAGGACCGCATCGACGGCCGCACTGGGCACGGCAGCGGTGTCCGCAGGAGGGGCAGTGGCATGGCGGGCCTGCTGCAGCAATTCATGCAGCGCACTGCCGGTGGACGTGGTCACGCCGGCGGTGGCTGCGCCCGGCGTACCCGCGTCGTTGAATGCGTCCTGCACCAGGTTCGACCAGGAACCGGCCGGAGCGGAGCCGTTCCAGCCGGTCAACGGCGCGGCGGAACGCTTGGCAGGCTGGGTCGTGCGGCCGCCGCCCACCGACTGGGTGATGATCCGCCGGGTGCTCGACGAGCGTGCCAGGTACGGGGTGTAGACCAGGCCCGGCAGCACGCCATGCTGGGCCAGCAGCGCATTGGCGCGGTCCAGCACATCGCCCAGGCGTTCCAGCACCTGCCGCTCGAAGCTGCGGTACAGCGCAAGCTGCACCTCCACGCCAAGGGCGTCCTGTTCGGCGATCCGGCGCACCATCGCGCACAGGGCCTGCGGTGCCAGTGGCAGGGTGTCGGCCTCGAACGCCGGCGCCGCCGCGAGCACGCCCAGGCGCTGTCCCAGCAGGTTCAACGTATTGGTTGAACGCAGGGTCTCGCGCCGGATCATTTCGGTCAGCAGCAGGTCGCGATCCACCTCGTGCTCATCGACCAGCGACAGGCCGAGCGCTCCCGGTAGCGGCGGCGGCGAAGCAGGGGCCGCAGCGGCGATGGACGGCTCGCGCAGGCCCGCCAGCGCTTCGGCCACGGCATCGAGCATGCGGTCGGCGAAATGGCCGGCGAAGGCGTGCAGCTGGCCACGCTGGGCCATCAGGTCCGCCTGCTGCATCGGATTGCGTGCACGGTCGGCGTCGTGCAGCAGCGTCTGCTCCAGCGCTTCGACGGTCAGGATCAGGGGCGCGGCCAGCGTTTGCCGGCACAGGCCGATCAACGCACCCAGCAGTTCACGCACCCGCGATGGCAGGTCGCTGGCGGCCAGGCGTGCTTTGTCGGCAGAGGTGATGGAAAAGACAGCTGACATCGGCGAGCGGTACCCGGATTCCCGCGGATCGATCCTGTGAATCTACCGTGTCGGCCGCAGTCGGCGCTACTTTAGGCTGAACGTGTCTCACGTTCATCGGGCAGGGCCGACGGATGAACGGTAGTGCCGGCCGCTGGCCGGCAGCGCTGTCTTTACCAGAGTGCCGGCCAGCGGCCGGCACTACCCGGTATGGCGGAAGGCTTATTCCTCCAGGAACAGGCTCACCACATCGTTGGTGAACCGGCGGCCCAGCTCGGTCGGTTGCACATGACCCTCCGCCACCTCCAGCCAGCCGCGCTGGACGGCCTCGGCCAACGGAGCGTCCAGCACGCCGCGCGGCAGCCCGGTGCGCGACTCGAAATCGCGAAGGCCGAACCCTTCGTGCAGGCGCAGCAGGTTGAGCATGTACTCGAACGGCAGGCGCTCGGCTGCGATCACATCGTCACCCCCGAAAGAGGCCGGCGTGCCCGCGCTGTCCAGGTAGGCCTGCGGATGCTTCAGCTTCCAGCGGCGCAGCACGTGTTCTTCGGCGCCCGAGCTGATCTTGCCGTGCGCACCGGCACCGATGCCCAGGTAATCGCCGAAACGCCAGTAGTTCAGGTTGTGCGCGCTTTGCCGGCCGGGGCGCGCATAGGCGCTGACCTCGTACTGGCCGAAACCAGCCTGTGCCA
This sequence comes from Stenotrophomonas sp. YJH_SMC_73, assembly GCF_059370155.1. Taxonomy (NCBI): domain Bacteria; kingdom Pseudomonadati; phylum Pseudomonadota; class Gammaproteobacteria; order Lysobacterales; family Lysobacteraceae; genus Stenotrophomonas; species Stenotrophomonas sp. YJH_SMC_73. Next base: position 500,372 of record NZ_JCAFTJ010000001.1, read on the forward strand.
GCAATGCCTGGCAGTGTTCCTGCATGTCCCAGGCGTTGTCTTCATCGGGAATGCCCTGCGGCGGCCGCGCGAAGAACACCGTGTTCGGTTCCAGGGTCAGCTGGTAGTGCGAGATGTGCGCCGGTTGCAGTGCAAATGCACGCTCCAGGTCGGCCTCGGCGCCGGCCAGGGTCTGTTCCGGCAGCGCATACATCAGGTCGATGTTGAAATTGTCGTAGCCCGCGTCCTGCGCCATCTTCACCGCGCGCTCGGCTTCGCCACTGTCGTGGATGCGGCCGAGGCGCTTGAGCATGGCGTCGTCGAAACTCTGGATGCCGAAGCTGAGGCGGTTCACGCCGGCCGCGCGGTAGCGGTCGAAACGGCCATGCTCGGCGGTGCCCGGGTTGGTTTCCAGGGTGATCTCGGCATTGGGGGCAAAGCGCAGGCGCGCGCTGGCCTGCTGCAGGAAGCGGTCGATCGCCTCCGGCGGGAACAGGCTGGGCGTGCCGCCACCGAAGAACACGCTGTGCACCACCCGGCCCCAGACCAGCGGCAGGTCCTGGTCCAGGTCGCGCAGCAGTGCATCGATGTAGGCCTCGAACGGCAACTCGCCCTTGGCCTGGTGCGAATTGAAATCGCAGTACGGGCATTTGCGCACGCACCACGGCAGGTGCACGTACAGCGACAGCGGTGGCGGCACCAGCCGCGGTGCGCTGTCGTGGTCAGCGGAGCAGGCTTCGCCGGGCAGGTGGTTGCAGTGGTCGTGGGCGTGCGGCATGGGCTTCATCGGTAGTGCCGGCCGTTGGCCGGCTTCCCTGGTTCGATCAGGTCGGGCGTCAGTACAGCGTCGCCAGCTGCTGCTTGAGCTGCTGCAGGGCAATGGCACGGTGGCTGATGGCGTTCTTCAGCGCCGGCTCCATTTCCGCGGCGGTCAGGCCGTGGGTGGTGTCCAGGAACACCGGGTTGTAGCCGAAACCATTCGTGCCACGCAGCTCACGGATGATCTGCCCTTCCCAGCGGCCTTCGCAGATCAGCGGCTGCGGGTCGGTGGCGTGGCGCAGCAGCACGATCACCGCATAGAAGCGGGCACTGCGCTGACCATCGGGAACACCGGCCATCGCGTCCAGCAGCTTGGCGTTGTTGGCAGCGGCGTTGGTCGGGTGGCCGGCATAGCGCGCGCTGTACAGGCCCGGTGCACCACCCAGGGCATCGACGATCAGGCCGGAATCATCGGCCAGCGCCGGCAGGCCGGTCGCTTCGCAGGCGGCGCGTGCCTTCAGCAGCGCGTTCTCGACGAAGGTCAGGCCGGTCTCTTCCACGTCGCCCAGGCCCAGCTCGGCGGCCGAGGTGATCTGCAGCGGCAGGTCGGCGAGGATCTCCTGCATCTCCACCAGCTTGCCGGCATTGTGGCTGGCCAGTACCAGTTTCTTCATTGACGGGGCTCCAACAGGTCCCAGGTGTTGCCATACAGGTCGCGGAATACCGCGACCGTTGCATAGGGTTCTTCGCGCGGCGCTTCCAGGAACTCGACGCCGGCGGCCAGCATCGCCGCGTGGTCGCGGTGGAAGTCGTCGGTGTTGAGGAAGAAGGCAACGCGGCCACCGGTCTGGTTGCCGACGCGGCTGCGTTGTTCCTCGTCGCTGGCACGGGCCAGCAGCAGGGCGGCGGCGCTGCCGTCGGTCGGGCCGACCACCACCCAGCGCTTGTGCCCCTGGTCGATGTCTTCGAGCAATGCGAAGCCGAGCTTGCCGGTGTACCAGGCAATGGCTTCGTCATAGTCGGCCACCACCAGGGTGGTCAGGGCGATGCGCCGGTTCATGCCGACAGCGCCGCCTGCTGCGCGGCCAGCAGCTCGGCCACGCCCTTCTCGGCCAGGCCCAGCAGCGCGTCCAGTTCATCGCGACGGAAGGCGTGGCCTTCGGCGGTGCCCTGCAGCTCGATGAAGCCGCCACCGTCGTTCATCACCACGTTCATGTCGGTGTCGCAGTCGCTGTCTTCGGCGTAGTCCAGGTCCAGCACCGGGGTGCCGCGGTACACGCCCACCGACACTGCTGCAACTGCGCCCAGGACCGGGTTGCGCTTGATGTCGCCACGCTTCATCAGCACGCTCACCGCATCGACCAGGGCCACATAGGCGCCGGTGATGGCGGCGGTGCGGGTGCCACCGTCGGCCTGCAGCACGTCGCAGTCGAGGGTGATGGTGCGTTCGCCCAGCGCATTGCGGTCCACGCAGGCACGCAGGCTGCGGCCGATCAGGCGCTGGATCTCCAGCGTGCGACCGCCCTGCTTGCCACGGGCCGCTTCGCGGTCGCTGCGGGTATGGGTGGCGCGCGGCAGCATGCCGTACTCGGCGGTGACCCAGCCTTCGCCCTTGCCGCGCAGGAAGCCCGGCACGCGGTTCTCGACGCTGGCGGTGCACAGCACGCGGGTTTCACCGAAGCACACCAGCACCGAACCTTCGGCGTGGCGGGTGAAGCCGCGTTGGATGACGACCGGGCGGAGCTGGTCGGGCTGGCGGCCGCTGGGGCGGGAATCGGACATGGTGCGGGTTCCGTAATGGCGAGGGAGTACGCCGCCACGCCCGCGGCCTTCACGGGGCGGGCAAGGGGGCTCTGGTGAGGGCGCTAGGGTACCATTCCCCCTTTGCACGCACCGGACACATTCCATGATTCGAAGCATGACCGCCTATGCCGGCGGCGAGCGGGTCACCCCGTGGGGCACGCTGGGCTGCGAGCTGCGCTCGGTCAACCACCGCTTCCTGGAGGTCGGCACCCGCCTGCCCGAGGAACTGCGGGCGCTCGAACCGCAGCTGCGCGAGCGTATCGCCGCGCGCCTGAGCCGCGGCAAGCTGGATCTGGTGATGCGCCTGCGCGCGCCGGAGGCGGCTGCCAACCTGCAGGTGGACGAGGCTCTGCTGGGCCAGCTGGGCCGCCTGGCCCACCGCCTGACCTCCGATTTCCCGAACCTGCAGGTCAGCTTCACCGATCTGCTGCAGCTGCCGGGCGTGACCCGCGGCGAGGCCACGGATGCCGCCGCCCTGCAGGTCGAGGCGCTGGCCCTGCTGGACCAGGTGCTGGACGGCTTCGTCGAAGCGCGTGAGCGCGAAGGCGGCAAGCTGGCTGCGGCCATCAGCGAACGCGTGGACGGCATCGAACGCATCGCCACCGAAGTGCGCACCTTGATTCCGGCCATTCGCGACGGCCAGCGCGCCAAGCTGGCCGCCCGTCTGGCTGACCTGCCGCACCCGGTCGACCCGGGCCGTGCGGAGCAGGAGCTGGTCCTGTGGCTGCAGAAGCTGGACGTGGATGAAGAGCTGGACCGGCTCGGCAGCCATATCGTCGAGATCCGCCGCGTGCTCAAGCAGCGCGAGCCGGTCGGCCGCCGCCTGGACTTCCTGCTGCAGGAGTTCAACCGCGAAGCCAATACGCTGGGCTCGAAGTCGGTGGACAGCCGCACGTCCAATGCTGCGGTGGAGCTGAAGGTGCTGATCGACCAGATCCGCGAGCAGGTGCAGAACATCGAATGATGTTGCATCCAGCGATACAGCAGGGGCGCCTTCGGGCGCCCTTGTCGTTCCAGCGCATCAGCGCACGCTGACGCCCGGCGCTCCTTCACCCAATCGCCCGACCACGGCGGCCTGGCCGAACCCTGCGTCGTGGAAGCAGGCCAGCACCGCATTCACTGCCTCCGGGGCGCAGGACACCAACAGCCCGCCACTGGTCTGCGGATCGGTCAGCAGTGGCTGCCAGTGGCCGGCCAAGCGCTCGGCGAAGCGCACTTCGGCGCCGTACGAGGCCCAGTTGCGGTTGGAGGCGCCGGTCACGCAGCCGCGCTGCAGCAGCTCCAGCGCCTGCGGCAGCAGCGGCACCTGTGCACTGTCCACTTCGGCAGCGACGCCGCTGGCGCGGCACACTTCCAGCAGGTGGCCGAGCAGGCCGAAGCCGGTGACGTCGGTCATCGCGTGCACGCCGTCCAGCGCGGCCAGCGGCACGCCCACGCTGTTCAGGCAGGTGGTCGACGCGATCATCTGCCGGTAGCCCTCTGCATCCAGCACTTCTTTCTTCAGCGCCGACGAGTACACGCCCACGCCCAACGGCTTGCCCAGCACCAGCACGTCGCCGGCGCGGGCATCAGCATTGCGCTTGAGCCGCTGCGGGTCGAGCACGCCGATCGCGGCCAGGCCGTAGATCGGTTCCACCGAGTCAATGCTGTGACCGCCGGCCACCACGATGCCGGCATCGGCGCAGGCGCGTTCGCCACCCTGCAGGATGCCGCGGATGGTGTCCTGCGGCAGGGTGTTGATCGGCATGCCGACGATGGCCAGCGCGAACAGCGGCCGCGCGCCCATCGCGTACAGGTCCGACAACGCGTTGGTGGCGGCAACGCGGCCGAAGTCGAACGGGTCGTCGACAATGGGCATGAAGAAATCGGTGGTGGCGACGATTGCCTGGCGATCATCGAGGCGGTACACCGCGGCGTCGTCGCTGGTCTCGCGGCCCACCAGCAGTTCGGCCGGTGCGGGAAGTGCTGGAACGCCGCGCAGCAGTTCGCTCAGCACGCCCGGCGCGATCTTGCAGCCGCAGCCGCCGCCATGCGCGAGAGAGGTCAGTCGTCGCGTGGCATCGGCCGTGGATGGGGCGGGTGACTGCGCGTGCGTGGCCATGCCGACATCTCCTGCGGAAACACGAATGGCGGAAGGCAGCAGGAGTCGAACCTACCAGGGAACGATCGACGCCCCCTACTGGGTTTGAAGCCCAGCCGCATGCCCGGATGCGCATGCCTTCCGAAAGTACGGCGGTACCGGTGGGCTCAGTCGCGGGCTGCGTTCCACTGCAGGTCGCCGCGCGGCCGATGCTGGTCACCGACGCGTCGAGTGTAGCCAACGCGATTGAAGAACTCCAAGATCTGGATGCTGCGTTTGCGGCCCAGGCCGATGGCATCGCGGAAGGCCGCCGCATCCACCGCGCCGCTGGCCTGTGACAGCTGCGCGACCATCGCGGCGAGTTCCGCAATGCGCGCGGGTGCATAGAACAGGTCCGGCACCACCTGGAACAGTTCGCCACGTGCGGCGGCGCGGCGCAGGACGGCGCGGACATCGTCTTCGGTCAGTCCGAAGTCGGCGGCCAGAGTACGCACCCACGGCGGATCGAAGCCACCGGCGTGCAGTTGCGGCAGCACGCGTTCCAGCAGCAGGCGCTCGCGTTCCGGTGGCGCATGGTCATGGCCGGGCAGGCGCCACCAGGCGCCCACGCGTTGCACGCTGCCGTCGTCCAGCAGGTCCTGCAGCAGCGCATTCCAGAGCCCCGTCGCAAGCGCGGGCAGGGTGCTGCGTTGCAGGCGCCCGCTGTCGACACCGGGTTCGTCCGGGCGTCGCTCATGCCAGCTACGCAGCGATGTGATCACCTGCTCGTGCAGCACCTGCCAGTGCGAGGCAAGGATGACCACCGTGTCCTCGCGGGTGATGATGCGCTGTGCGTCTGCAGGAAGATCGATCCGGTCGGCCGCGCGCCGGCAGTAGCGTTGCAGCGCGGCCATGGCAATGCCGAAGGGCGCCTGCTGCAACAGCGGGCCGATTCCCGCACCTGTGGCCAGCTGCTCCAGTGCGCCCAGCCAGGCGAGCCGTGCCGGGCTGCGCCGGCGCCGCTGTGGCGGGTCCGGGTCGAGCACGACGCCACCGCCCAGCGTGTGGGTCGCGGCGGAATCGCGGGCGATGAAGCGATCACCACACATCGCACAGACCGGTGCATCGAACACCAGCTGCACCAACTGCCCATCACCTTGGTCACGGTCCTCCAGCAGCACCACATGGGCCTGCCGGTGCATCGTGCCCCAGTGGATGTGCAGGGGTGCCCAGTCGCGCAGTGGTGCTGCCCGTGCGGACAAGCGCAGGCGCACATCGACGCGGGTGGTGGCCAGCAGCGCGCGCGGGTCGGCAATCCAGTCGCCACGATGAATCTCGTCGCGGGCGATGGCGGCCAGGTTCAACGCGCAGCGCTGCCCGGCCATGGCGTGGTCACTGGCCTGGTTCTGCGCGTGGATGCTGCGCACGCGCACATCGGTGGCGGCGGGCATCAGTTGCAGGTGCTCGCCCACCGTGACGCCGCCGCCATGTACCGCGCCGGTCACCAATGTGCCGTGGCCGGCCAGCGAGAACACGCGGTCCACCGGCATGCGGAACAGCTCGCTGCGCAGCGCGGCCTGGCGCGCGTTGGCATCGCCGGCGGCCCATGCGTGCAGGTGGGCGCGCAGGGCGTTGATGCCTGCGTCATCGGGGGACGTGCTGTTGCAGGCGAACACGGGGGAACCCTGCAGCGGCGTTCCGGCCAGCAAAGCGGCAATCTCGATCTCGACCCGGGCGATGCGCGCGGCGTCCACGCGGTCGATCTTGGTCAGCGCCACCGCGCCGCGATCCACGCCCAGCAGCTGCAGGATCGCCAGATGCTCGCGGGTCTGCGGCATCACGCCGTCGTCGGCGGCGACGACCAGCAGGGCGACATCGATACCGGTGGCGCCGGCCACCATCGTGTGGACGAAGCGCTCATGACCCGGCACATCGACGAAACCCAGCATCGCGGCGGGGCCTGTGCCGTTCGCGCTTTCCACCGGGACATAGGCGTAGCCCAGTTCAATGGAGATGCCGCGCGTGCGTTCTTCCTGCAGGCGATCGGTTTCGATGCCGGTCAGTGCCCGCACCAGGCGCGTCTTGCCATGGTCGATATGCCCGGCGGTGCCGACGATCATGGTTGCAGCATGCTCCATTGGGCGAGGAAGTCCGCTTCGTCGGCCGGTTCCAGGCAACGCAGGTCCAGCCACAATGCGTCCTCGCCGATGCGGCCCAGCACCGGTCGCGGCAGCTGGCGCAGGCGCTTGGCCAGGCGGTCCAGGCCACCACGTTGCGCAGTGGTGATGCGCAGGCCGGCACTGCCGAGCTGCGCCTGTGGCTGCGCACCACTGCCGATCTGGCTGTGCATCCGTGCCTGTTCAAGCATGTAGCCGGTCGGCAGCGCCGAGCGCAGCGGCGGCAGCAGGCGCTGGGCCTGCGCATCCATGTCCTGCTGCGTGCGCGAGAGCGTACGCAGTGTCGGCAGCCGTTGCGCCAGCAGCTCCGGCTCGCGGTACAGCGCCAGTACCGCCTCCAGCGCGGCCAGGCCCATCTTGTCCATGCGCAGCGCACGCTTGAGCGGGTTGCGGTTGATCCGCGCGATCAGGTCGGCGCGGCCGGCGATGATGCCGGCCTGCGGCCCACCCAGCAGCTTGTCGCCACTGAACGAGACCAGGTCGGCACCGGCCGCCAGTGTTTCCTGCACGGTCGGCTCGTGTGGCAGGCCGAAGGCCGCCAGGTCGCACAGGCTGCCGCTGCCCAGGTCCACCACCAACGGCAGGCCATGGTCGTGCGCGATCACTGCCATCGCCGCGGTGCCGACCTTGGCGGTGAAGCCGGTGATCGCGTAGTTGCTGGCGTGCACCTCCATCAGCAGTGCGGTGCGCGCGCCGATGGCATGGGCGAAGTCGGCCGGGTGGGTGCGGTTGGTGGTGCCCACTTCCAGCAGCCGCGCGCCGGCACTGCGCATCACATCGGGAATGCGGAAGGCACCGCCGATCTCCACCAGTTCGCCGCGCGACACCACCACCTCGTGGCGGTTGGCCAGGCTGTTGAGCAGCAGCAGGACCGCCGCCGCATTGTTGTTGACCACGGTGGCGGCTTCGGCACCGGTCAGCTCGCAGACCAGCGCCTGCACCCGTGCATCGCGGTCGCCGCGGCGGCCGCGGGTGATGTCGAATTCCAGGTCAACCGGTGCGGTCATCGCGCGGGTGACGGCCTGCACCGCGGCCTCGGGCAGCAGGGCGCGACCCAGGTTGGTATGCAGCACGGTGCCGGTCAGGTTGAACATCGGCTGCAGGTTCAGCCGTGCATCGGCGATGAGTGCGGCGTCGAGCGCCGCGACCAGTGCCGGGCCTTCAATGGCCTGATGCAACTGCTCTGCCGAGAGCTGCGTGGCACTGATGCGCTCACGCAGCGCCTGCAGATGTACGCGCAGCAACTGGGTGATGCGGCTGCGGCCGTGGCCCTCGATCAGTGTTGCCAAGGCAGGCAGGCGCAGCAACCGGTCCAGCGAGGGCAGCGCGGAAGCCGATGCCGGGGTGGGGGGCGTGGCTGTCATCGCCTCACTCGCCGTCGGATTGCCACAGCAGCGGATTCTGGCTGGCGCGTGCATAGCCTTCCTCGCCCAGCAGCAGGTCCAGCGCCAGCGTGCCAAGGTCATCAGCCACCGGTTCCAGCGACGGATCTTTTTCCAGATACAGGATCTTGCGGTAGCTGTGGCAGTGGTCGCAGGTTTCTGCACGTACCGCGCTCTCGCGCACCGCCTGGCCGGTATCGCCGTCGGCATCAGCCAGGGCGCGATAGGCGATGTCCTTGCCAGCGGCGCCACACTGGCTGCACTGCACGCGCACGTAGTGCCACTGGCAGGCGCACAACGAGCACGACAGGTAGCGGTAGGAGGCATAGGGCGGGCGGGCCTGCACCATGCTGGTCACCGGCAGGGTGCCGCACAGCGGGCACAGCCCTGGCGCATCGGCCAGCGGCTTCAGGTCGCTGGGGCGGAAGCTGGCCGCCAGTACTGCCCAATACACCTGCAACGCATTCATCACCAGCAGCGCAGCGACCGCGTCGACCGGGGGCGCGTCAGCGCGTTCCAGCACGGCGTGGGCCTGCGCATCCAGCCAGGTGTCGTCGGCGGCGGCGACGCGCAGCAATTCCTGCCGTGTTTCCGCCGGTAGCCCCGCTTCGTCGGCGCAGTGCCGGCACAGCGTGCGCAGCCAGTCGCGCCAGCGCCCGTCCAGATGAAGTGTGTTGGCGGGCCGCAACGGCATGCCGGCACTGGCGGCCGCGCTGGACTGCTGCGCGCGCGCGTGGTCCTGCAGCGCCTCGCGTTGCTGGGGTGTCAATTCCTCCAGCAGCGCCTGCTGTGCATCGGCCAATGCCGCCAGCAGCTGCAGGTAACCGCCGATGGCGCTGTGCGCGGCCAGGCTGCGCAGGCGCGCCGCGCGTGTGGCGAACAGCGACCCGGTATCAGGCAGGATGATGCGCGGCACGTCGCGCGAGGCGAGCGTCTCGATCTCACCGGGTTCAAGGATGCGTTGCGCCATGCAGGGCCAGCCAGAAGAACCAGCCTCCATCCTCGCCGTTGTCAGCGCTGGCGTCCAGCGCACTGTAGGCCATTTGAAATGGTCGGGGTCAGATCCGTTTTCCACAGGAAAACGGATCTGACCCCATCGGTTGTTGGCGTGTTCATCGTGTCGACCAAGGTCGACACCTACCAAAAGCACCGGGGAACTGTCGAAGGCGCCTCTGCAGGTGCAGGGCCGCAGGCCCTGCCGTTACCCCTCTTCCCGACGTCCGCGCAGGATGTCGCGGAACCACTGCCGGTGGTGCTTGTACGCCCACCCATAGGTCACCTTGCCCTGGGTCATCGCCCGCACCGAGCCCTTGATCCAGAGCGCCGCATAGATGTGCACCACGATCGCGCACACCAGCACCCAACCGAACAACGCATGGGCCAGCACCGAGAAGCGGATCAGCCCGATCGGGAAGAGATGGCTGAAGTATTGCCGCCAGATCACGAAGCCGGTCAGCAGCAGTGCCGACAGGCAACCAATGATCGCCCAGAACAGGAGCTTCTGGCCGGCATTGAAGCGGCCCACCGGCGGCAGCTTCTCATCCTCGTTGCGCAGTACATCGCGCATGCCGCGCATCCATGCGCGATCGTCGGCCGTCGGCAGATTGTCGCGCCACATGCGGAACGCCAGAAACGCAAAGCCGACCACCATGGCCAGCCCGATGAATGGATGCAGGATGCGCGTCCACGGGCCGCCACCGAACAGCTGGGTCAGCGGGAACAGCGCGGGATGGAACAGTGCCAGCCCGGACAGCGCCGTCAGCACGAAGCAGATCGCCACGATCCAGTGATTGATGCGGGTCGGCGCGCGGTAGCGGATGATCTGCCGCGGGTGCGGGGCGTACTTCATGGCCGCTGCTCCTCTTCGATCTTCTTCGCCTCGTGTTCGGCTTCCTCTTCTTCCTCGTCATTGACCGTGTTGCGGCCGATGCCGATGTAATGCAGGAAGCCGGCGAAGGCGGTGGCGGCGATCGCCAGCACGCCCAGCGGCTTGGCCACGCCCTTCCAGACTTCCACCATCGGGCTGATCCGCGGGTCCTTGGGCAGGTCGGCGTACAGCTCCGGCTTGTCCACATGCTGCAGCACGTACATCACGTGGGTGCCACCCACGCCCTGCGGGTCGTACAGGCCGGCGTTCTCGTAGCCGCGCGATTTCAGGTCTTCCACGCGGCCGGCCGCGTGCTCGGTCATCGCCTGCTTGCTGCCGAAGGTGATCGCCCCGGTCGGGCAGGTCTTCACGCAGGCCGGTTCCTGGCCCACCGCCACCCGGTCCGAACACAGCGTGCACTTGTAGGCCTTGTGGTCCTTCTTGGAAATGCGCGGCACGTCGAACGGGCAACCGGTCACGCAGTAGCCGCAGCCGATGCAGTTCTCTTCCTGGAAGTCGACGATGCCGTTGGCGTACTGGATGATCGCGCCCGGCGACGGGCAGGCCTTCAGGCAGCCCGGGTCGCTGCAGTGCATGCAGCCCTCCTTGCGGATCAGCCACTCCAGCTTGCCCTTCTCGTCCTCGTACTCGCGGAACTTCATCACCGTCCACGACTGGTCGCTCAGGTCGGGCGGGTTGTCATAGCTGCCAACGCAGCTGCCGACCTCGTCGCGCAGGTCGTTCCATTCCATGCAGGCGACCTGGCAGGCCTTGCAGCCGATGCATTTGCTCACATCGATCAGCTTGGCGACCTGGCCGGTGTGCGCACCGCGCGCTTCCGGCGAGGGCGTGGTGGTGGCCGAGCGGCGGATGATGTCCAGCGATTGCAGTGACATGGCGTGTCTCCTACACCTTCTCGACCTTGACCAGGATGCACTTCGATTCGGGCGTCTGCGAGTTGCCGTCACCGATGGCGTTGGTCAGCGTATTGGCGATGTATCCGGGCTTGGCCGCACCGAGGAAGCCCCAGTGGATCGGCACGCCCACCTGGTGCACGGTCCGGCCATCGATCTGCAGGGCCTTGATGCGCTTGGTCACCATCGCCACCGCTTCGATGTGGCCACGCTTGGAACTGACCCGCACGCGGCTGCCGTTGCTGATGCCCAGCTCGTCGGCCAAGGCCGCGCCGATCTCGACGAACTGCTCGGGCTGGATGATGGCGTTCAACTTGCCGTGCTTGGTCCAGAAGTGGAAGTGCTCGGTCAGGCGGTAGGTGGTGGCCACATGCGGGAACTCGTCCGGCGAACCGATCTGTGCGCGATCGCTGGCGAATACGCGGGCGGCCGGGTTGTTCAGCGTCAGTGCCTGGCCGGGGCTGAGCGGATTGCTGCGCAGTGGCGTGTCGAATGGCTCGTAGTGCTCCGGGAACGGCCCTTCGGCCATGCCGGCCTTGGCGAAGAAGCGGGCGATGCCTTCCGGGTTCATGATGAACGGGCCCATCCCGCCGGCGGGATCTTCGTCGGCCTTGAAGTCCGGTACGTCCACGCTGCCCCAGTTCTTGCCGTTCCAGGCCAGCAGCGTGCGGCGCGGGTCGAACGGCTGGCCGGCCACGTCGCACGACGCGCGGTTGTACATCACGCGGCGATTGGCCGGCCACGCCCAGGCCCAGCCCAGCGTGTTGCCGATGCCGGTGGGGTCGCTGTTGTCACGCCGCGCCATCATGTTGCCGGTCGGGCCCCAGGCACCGATGTAGATCCAGCAGCCGGAGGAGGTGCTGCCATCGTCGCGCAGGTCGCCGAATGCGGCCAACTGCTCGCCGGCCTTGCGCACCAGCTTGGTCGGGTCCTTGGGATCGAACACGTCGGCCAGCGCCTTGCCGTTGTATTCCATCGCCAGCTCTTCCGGCGTCGGCAGCTCCGGGTTGGAATACTTCCAGGCCAGGTCGCGCACCGGCTCCCACCACGCACCGCCGTCCTTCTCGTACATCGCCTTGATGCGATGGAACAGCTCGGACATGATCTCGATGTCGCTGCGCGCTTCACCCGGCGGATTGGCGCCCTTCCAGTGCCACTGCAGCCAGCGCGAGGAGTTCACCACCGCGCCGTTCTCCTCGGCGAAGGACGTGGTGGGCAGGCGGAATACTTCAGTCTGGATCGTGCTCGGGTCGACGTCGTTCAACGCGCCGTGGTTCTGCCAGAAGGCGATGGTCTCGGTTTCCAGCGGGTCCATGCTGACCATGAACTTCAGCTTGGAGAACGCGCTGATCAGCTTGCCCTTGTTAGGCGCCGAGGCCAGCGGGTTGAAACCCTGGCAGATGTAGCCGTGGATCTTGCCCTCGTTCATCAGCTCGTACGCCTGCAGCATGTCGTACGGCTTGTCGAGCTTTGGCAGGTAATCGAAGCACCAGTTGTTGTCGGCGGTGGCGGCATCGCCCCACCACGATTTCATCAGGCTGACGTGGAACTTCGGATAGTTCTGCCAGAACGACATCTGGTTGGCGCGCAGCGGCTTCTGCGTGCGCTTGGCGATGTAGGCGTCGTAGTCCTGCTCGTCCTGCCTCGGCAGCGTCAGGTAGCCGGGCAGCAGGTCGGACATCAGGCCGATGTCGGTCAGGCCCTGGATGTTGGAATGCCCGCGCAGCGCGTTCATGCCGCCACCGGCCACGCCGATGTTGCCCAGCAGCAGCTGCACCATGGTGCCGGCACGCACGTTCTGTGCGCCGATCGAGTGCTGCGTCCATCCCAGCGCGTACAGGATGGTCATCGCCTTGTCCTTGCCGGCGGTGGACGCGATCATGTCCCAGATCTGGCGGATGCTGTCGGCCGGCGTGCCGCAGATGCGCTCGACCATCTCCACGGTGTAGCGCGCGTAGTGTTGTTTCAGCAGGTTGTAGACGCAGCGCGGGTCCTTCAGCGTCGGGTCGCTGCGTACGTAGCCGTCGTCACCGTAGGCGTAGTCCCAGCTGGAACGGTCGTAGCTGCGCTTTTCTTCGTTGTAACCCGAATACAGGCCGTCCTTGAAGGCGAATTCGTCCTTCACCAGGAACGGCATGTCGGTGTAGTTCAGCACGTACTCGTGCTGGATGCGGTCCTCGGTCAGCAGGTAGTTGATCAGGCCGCCCAGGAACACGATATCGGTACCGGTGCGGATCGGCGCGTACACGTCGGCCACCGCGGCCGAGCGGTTGAAGCGCGGATCGACCACGATCAGCCGGGCCTTGTTGTGTGCCTTGGCCTCGGTCACCCATTTGAATCCGCACGGATGTGCCTCGGCGGCATTGCCACCCATGATCAGGATCAGGTCGGCATTCTTGATGTCGACCCAGTGGTTCGTCATCGCACCACGGCCTAGCGTCGGGGCAAGACCTGCCACCGTCGGGCCGTGTCAGACACGTGCCTGGTTGTCGAATGCCAGCATGCCAAGGGAGCGCACGACCTTGTGGGTCAGCACCGCGGTTTCATTGCTGGTGGCCGAGGCCGCCAGCATGCCGGTGGTCAGCCAGCGGTTGACCGTCTGCCCGGCGTCGTTCTTCTGCACGAAGTTGGCATCGCGGTCTTCCTTCATCAGCCGCGCGATGCGGTCCAGCGCATCGTCCCAGCTCAGCCGCTTCCACTCGTTGGAGCCCGGTGCTCGGTACTCGGGGTAGAGCAGGCGCGACTTGCTGTGGATGATGTCGGCCAGGCCGGCGCCCTTCGGGCACAGCGTGCCGCGGTTGACCGGATGGTCCGGGTCACCCTCGATATGGAAGATGCTCGGCTCGGCGTTCTTGGCGCCGTCGCCGAGGCTGTAAATCAGGATTCCGCAGGCCACCGAACAGTAGGTACAGGTGTTGCGGGTCTCGGTCGCGCGGGTCAGCTTGTACTGCCTGACCTCCGCGAGCGCGATGCCGGGCGCGAAGCCCATCAATGCCAGGCTGGAGCCGACCAGGGTTGTCCCGGTCACTTTCAGGAACTGGCGGCGGCTCATCGATGGCATGCCGTTCTCCTGGGATGGCGGGGAGGCATGGGCCTCCGGGCTGTCGTTGGGTACGGCCCGGTTATAGCACAGGCCCCCGCACGCCCATGTGGCACAAGGCCCGGCGCCGGCGGGGCGGGCGCGCAACGGGGCCGCTCTGGTAAAGTTGCGTGCCCGCCCCCCCGGGGAAGCGTCTGCCGGGCCTGGTTCCAGGATGTTCCGCGCAGCCCCCGCCGTCCTGGCGCGATCCTCCGCGCCGGATCTGGAACACCGAGGAAAAATTTTGCGAAATCAACCAGTTGGGTTCCGCGCATGAGCGCCCCGTCGAAGCCGTCGGACGCCGTTGCGCGCGGCACGCTGTACATCGTTGCCGCCCCCTCCGGCGCCGGCAAGAGCAGCATCGTCAATGCCACCCTGGCGCGTGACCCGCAGATCGCGCTGTCGATCTCCTTCACCTCGCGCGCGATGCGCCCGGGGGAAGTGAACGGCCAGCACTACCATTTCGTCTCTGCGGAAAGGTTCGAGGAAATGATCGCCGCCGGCGACTTCTTCGAGCATGCGTGGGTGCACGGCGACTGGAAGGGCACGGCCCGGCAGTCGGTGGAGCCGCAGCTGGCCGCCGGCCAGGACGTGCTGCTGGAAATCGACTGGCAGGGCGCGCAGCAGGTGCGCCAGCTGGTGCCGGGCACGGTCACCGTGTTCATCCTGCCGCCGTCCAGGCAGGCCCTGCAGGATCGCATGCGCAAGCGCGGCCAGGACAGCGAGGCGGTCATCGCCCAGCGCCTGGGCGCGGCGCGCGATGAAATGCTGCACTTCAACGAGTTCGACTACGTCATCGTCAACGAGGTGTTCGACACCGCCGTGGACGAGTTGTGCGCCATCTTCACCGCCAGCCGCCTGCGCCGGGAGGCCCAGAAGGTCCGCCACGCCGGCCTGATCCAGGCCCTGCTGACTCCCGATCCGGGCGCAACTGACTGATTCCAAAAGAATCGGGTAGGGGTTGGCTTGATTTTGTCCAGCCCCTGCCAGTACACTCCGTCCCCTTTCCCTCATTCGACTGAGCGGCCGACCGGTCGCCGGGAGCCCGTATGGCCCGCATCACCGTAGAAGATTGCCTGGAAGTCGTTAACAACCGTTTCGAACTGGTCATGATGGCATCCAAGCGTGCCCGCCAGCTCGCCAACGGCGTGCAGGCCACGCTGGACAACAGCGAGACCGAGGACAAGCCGACCGTGCTGGCGCTGCGCGAAATCGCCGCCCGCAAGATCGACAACGCGCTGATCGACGAAGTCGAGAAGGCCGAGCGTGAGCGCGCCGAGCGCGAAGCGCTGGAGTGGGCTGCCGCCGAAGTGGTCGCTGACGAAGACATGTCCAAGAACGACGATTGATCGCATCGATCAACGTAATCGTTGGATACACCGAACAGCCCGCCCCGTGCGGGCTGTTTCGCATTCAGGATTTGCCGTAAACGTCGCGCTGGAATAGGCTGCGGGCATGAACCCAGGCCCCACTGCCAAGGTCGCCGCAGCCCCCACTGCCGCCGTACCCGACTACGTCCTCCAGCTTGAACGCGCCGCCCATTACCTGCCGCCGGAACAGCTGCCGCTGTTGCGCCGTGCCTGGGAAGTCGGAGCCTCCGCGCACGCTGGGCAGACGCGCAAGTCGGGTGAGCCCTATATCACCCACCCGGTGGCGGTGGCCCAGGTGCTGGCCGAGCTCGGCCTGGACGTGGAAGCGCTGATCGCCGCGATCCTGCACGACACCATCGAAGACACGCCGCTGACCCGCGAGGCGCTGGCCGCCGAGTTCGGCGAAGCCGTGGCCGAACTGGTCGACGGCGTCACCAAGCTGGACAAGCTGAAGTTCCGCGACCGCCAGGAGGCGGCCGCCGAGAGCTTCCGCAAGATGCTGCTGGCGATGTCGCGCGACCTGCGCGTGATCATGATCAAGCTGGCCGACCGCCTGCACAACATGCGCACGCTGGGTGCGCAGAGCCGCGAAGCGCGCGGCCGCATCGCCCGCGAGACGCTGGAGATCTACGCGCCCATCGCCCAGCGCCTGGGCATGAGCCTGGTCAAGAGCGAGCTGCAGAACCTCGGTTTCAAGGCGCTGTACCCGTGGCGCCACGCCATCATCGAGAAGCACATCCGCAGCCAGCCGGTGGTGCGTCGCGAGGCGATGGCGCAGGTGGAAGTGCAGCTGTCGCAGCGCCTGGCCAAGGAGGGGATCGAGCATCGGCTGATCAGCCGCATCAAGACCCCGTGGAGCATCTACAACAAGATGCGCGACGAGAACAAATCCTTCGACCAGGTGATGGATGTGTTCGGCTTCCGCCTGGTCGTGCGCAGCGTGCCCAGCTGCTACCACGCGCTGGGTTCGGTGCATGCCACCTTCAAGCCGCTGGATGGCCGTTTCCGCGACTTCATCGCCATTCCCAAGGCCAACGGTTACCAGTCGCTGCACACGGTGCTGTTCGGGCCGTATGGCTCGCCGATCGAAGTGCAGATCCGTACCGAGGAAATGGACCTGATCGCCGAACGCGGCGTGGCCGCGCACTGGACCTACAAGTTCGGCGGCGATTCGCCCAACAGCGCACAGAGCCGTGCCCACGCGTGGATCGTCGAGCTGATCGACTCGCAGCGTGCCGCCGGTTCCTCGCTGGAGTTCCTGGACAACGTCAAGGTCGACCTGTTCCCGGACGAGGTCTACCTGTTCACCCCGAAGGGCAAGATCCTGGCCCTGCCGCGCAATTCCACCGCGCTCGATTTCGCCTACGCCGTGCATACCGACGTCGGCAACATGGCGGTGGCCTCGCGCGTGGACAAGAAACTGGTGCCGTTGCGCACCAAGCTGGTGTCGGGGCAGTCGGTGGAGATCATCACCGCACGCTCGGCCACGCCGAAACCGCAGTGGCTGGAATTCGTGGTTACCAGCAAGGCGCGCACCGCCATCCGCCACCAGCTCAAGCAGCTGGAGCACGAGGATGCCGTGCAGCTGGGCCACCGCATGCTCGACCGTGCGCTGGAAGCGATGGATTCGTCGCTGGAGCGGCTGCCGAAGGGGCGCCTGGATGCGTTCCTGGCCGAACACCGCTTCCCGCGCCTGGAAGCCCTGCTGGCCGAGGTCGCACTGGGCAACTGGATGCCGACCCAGGCCGCGCAGGCGCTGATGGCCTACGCCGAACTGCGTGGCGGCCCGCATTCGCGCCACCACTCGCAGGAAAAGATCCTGATCAACGGCAGCGAGCGTGGCGTGGTCACCTTCGCCGGCTGCTGCCAGCCGATTCCCGGCGACGAGATCATGGGCTACCACACCGCCGGCAAGGGCATCGTGGTGCACCGCATGGACTGCCCGAACCTGGCCGAGCTGCGCAAGTCGCCCGAGCGCTGGGTGCCGATCGGCTGGGACACCACCGTCTCCGGCGACTACGACACCTCGCTGGTGGTGGAAGTGGAGAACGGCACCGGCGTGCTGGCACAGCTGGCCGCTGCCATCGCGCAGAGCCACTCCAACATCGAGCGCGTGGACTACCTGGATCGCGATTTCAACGCCGCCGTGCTGGCGTTCAACATCCAGGTGCGCGACCGCAACCACCTGGCCGAAGTGATGCGCCGCCTGCGCCGCCTGTCGGTCGTGCAGTCGGTACGCCGCCAGTAGGTCCACGCCATGCGTGGATGACGTTCCGCGCACACGACATACGGGGTCGGATCCGTTTCCCGCCGGGAAACGGATCCGACCCCCAGCCGATGCCGCGCCCACCCGGTACAATCACCGCTCTGTTTTCCCCCAAAGCACCGGAGCGACCCATGTCCCGCCAGATCATCAACACCGAAAAGGCCCCCGCCGCCATCGGCCCGTACTCGCAGGCCGTGCGCGCCGGCAACACCGTGTACTTCTCCGGCCAGATCCCGCTTGACCCGGCCACCGGCGACATCGTCGGCGCTGGCGACGTCGAAGCGCAGGCCCGTCGCGCCTTCGACAATCTCAAGGCCGTGGCCGAAGCCGCCGGCGGCTCGCTGGACAAGGTCGTGCGTCTGGGCCTGTACCTGACCGACCTGGGCGAGTTCGCCAAGGTCAACGCGGTCATGCAGGACTACTTCCAGGCCCCGTACCCGGCCCGTTCCACCATCGAAGTCTCCGGCCTGCCGAAGGGCGCCAGCTTCGAGGTCGACGCGGTGATGGTCATCGACTGACCACCACGTGGCACGCAAGGCGGCGGTCACCCCGGTCCTGTCACCGTCCGGCGAAGCATCCCTGGCGATGCTCGCCGGCGTCGGTCCGGCCGTGGCCGCCAAACTGCAGGCGCGTGGCCTGGCCACCCTGCAGGATCTCTGGCTTCACCTGCCCCTGCGCTATGAAGACCGGACCCGGCTGACCCGCATCGAAGACCTGCGCAACGGCGTGCCGGCGCAGGTGGAAGGGCGGGTGGTCGCGGTCGAGCGCGGCATGCGCTACCGGCCGATGCTGAAAGTCGCGATGGAGGACGAAGGGCAGGGCACCCTGGTGCTGCGCTTCTTCCATTTCCGCCAGCAGCAGGTCGGCCAGTTCGCGGTCGGCAACCGGCTGCGCTGCTTCGGCACGCCCAAGCCCGGCCACCTCGGCCTGGAAATCGTCCATCCCAGCTACCAGGTGCTGGGCCGCAACGATGATCCCGAACTCGGCGACCGCCTCGACCCGGTGTATCCCACCGTCGAAGGCGTGGGCCCGATGACGATGCGCAAGCTGATCGGCCAGGCCCTGGATCGCCTGCCCGAGGAGAGCACGCTGGAACTGCTGCCCAGCGGTTGGCTCGATGGCCTGGGCCTGCCGTCGCTGCGCAGCGCGCTGCTGACCGTGCACCGGCCACCGCCGGATGCCGACCTTGCCGCGCTGGCCGCCGGCACCCACCCGGCGCAGCGCCGCCTGGCGATGGAAGAACTGCTGGCCCACCACCTCAGCCTGCGTCGCCAGCGCATTGCCTTGCAGGCACACCATGCGCCGCCGCTGGCTGGTCCTGGCAAGTTGGCCAAGGCGCTGCTGAAGCAGCTGCCGTTCGCGCTCACCGGCGCGCAGGCGCGCGTGTTCAAGCAGATCCGTGAAGACCTCGCGCGCCCCAGCCCGATGCTGCGGCTGGTGCAGGGCGACGTCGGCTCCGGCAAGACCGTGGTGGCCGCACTGGCTGCGATGCTGGCGGTGGAGCAGGGCAAGCAGGTCGCATTGGCAGCGCCCACCGAACTGCTGGCCGAACAGCATCTCAACAACCTGCGCGGCTGGCTGGAGCCGCTCGGTGTGCGTATCGCCTGGCTGGCCGGCAAGGTCACCGGCAAGGCGCGCGCCAAGGTGATGGCGCAGGTCGCCAGTGGCGAAGCGCAGGTGGTGGTCGGTACCCACGCGCTGATGCAGGAGGCGGTGGTGTTCCAGGATCTGGCCTTGGCCATCGTCGACGAACAGCACCGCTTCGGCGTGCACCAGCGCTTGGCGCTGCGCGACAAGGGCGCGGGCGGCAACAGCGTGCCGCACCAGCTGGTGATGACCGCCACGCCGATTCCGCGCACGCTGGCGATGTCCGAGTACGCGGACCTGGATGTGTCGGCCATCGATGAACTGCCACCGGGACGCACGCCGGTGCAGACCGTCGCCCTCAACAATGACCGTCGCCCGGAACTGATCGAGCGCATCGCGCTGGCCTGCGAGGAAGGGCGGCAGGTGTACTGGGTGTGCACGCTCATCGAGGAAAGCGAAGAACTGGATGCCACCCCGGCGCAGGCCACCTACGAATCGCTGCAGGCACTGCTGCCCGGCGTTCGCGTGGGGCTGGTGCACGGACGCCTGAAAGCCGCCGAAAAGCTGGCGACGATGGTGGCGTTCAAGACCGGCGAGATCGACCTGCTGGTCGCGACCACGGTCATCGAAGTAGGTGTGGACGTACCCAATGCTTCGTTGATGGTGATCGAGAACGCCGAACGCCTCGGCCTGGCCCAGCTGCACCAGCTGCGCGGCCGCGTGGGGCGTGGTTCGGCGGTATCGCGCTGCGTGCTGCTGTACCAGGCTCCGCTTTCGCAGATGGCGCGTGAGCGCCTGCAGACCATGCGCGAAACCAACGATGGTTTCGTCATCGCCGAGAAGGATCTGGAACTGCGCGGCCCCGGCGAACTGCTGGGCACCCGCCAGACCGGCCTGGCCGGTTTCCGCATTGCAGACCTGGCCCGCGATGCCGGCCTGCTGCCCGGCGTGCATGACCTGGCCGAGCGACTGCTGGCCCAGCAGCCCGCGTTGGCCGATCGCGTGGTGCAGCGCTGGATCGGCACCGCCGTGCGCTACGCCTCGGCGTAAGTGGCGGGGTCAGGCCCCTTTGCACAGCAAAGGGCTCTGACCCCATCCCCGGGACGCTCATCCACGCACGGCGTGGATCCACTGTAGAGCCGAGCCCACGCTCGGTTGCTGTGCGCGTTGCGCGCGGGAGTCGAGCATGGCTCGACTCTACAGAGAGCTCTTCCCTGCCATCCGCGGGAAACCCGTTTTCGGCGTTGCTGTTGAAGTTGTCGGCCAGCGGCCGGCACTACCGCGGGTGCAGGTCGCAGCCCTGCCGCCCCCCATACTTGCAACGGTCATCATCCCGGTCCACACTTCGTTGCCGATCTGAAGACGGCAACGATGACCCACAAGATCCCCCTGTTGATCGACACCGACCCCGGTGTGGACGACGCCCTGGCCCTGCTGATGGCCTTTGCCGATGAACGGCATGACGTGGTCGCCCTGACCATCGCCGCCGGCAATGTCGGCCTGCAGTACACCGTCCGCAACGCCCTCAAGCTCTGCGACATCGTCGGCCGCACCGACGTGCCGGTGTTTGCCGGCAGCCCGGATCCGCTGCTGCATCCTTCCGTAGACGCTGCCCACGTGCATGGCCGTGATGGCTATGGCGACGTGGACCTGCCGCCGCCGAGCCGCCAGGCCGAAGCCGAGCATGCTGCGCTGGCCATCCTGCGCCTGTCGCACGCGCATGCCGGCGAACTGATGCTGGTGATGCTTGGCCCGCTGACCAACCTCGCGCTGGCACTGAAGCTGGACCCGACCCTGCCCCAGCGCATCAAGCGCATCGTGGTGATGGGCGGCGCGGTCACCTGCCACGGCAACATCACCCCGGCAGCCGAATTCAACATCGCCTTCGACCCGGAAGCCGCGCATGTGGTGTTCACCTCGTTCAAGCACCTGCTGGTGTCGGACTGGGAGGCCACCGTCGCCCACGGCCTGCCGCTGGAAGAAGCCGAGAAATGGCTGCAGGCCGATTCCGATCGCGCCCGCTTCTACGAGCTGATCTCGCGCAAGACCCGGGGCCTGTCCGAAGACAGCAAGGGCGGCCGCTGGTACACCGCCGACGCGGTTGCCATGGCCTGGGCACTGAACCCGGAAGGGCAGCTTCGGGTCGAGTCGCGTCCGCTGAACGTGGAGCTGAATGGTACGTTCAGCCGCGGCGCCACCATCGTCGACTGGAACCGCCAGACCGGCCAGCCGGACAACTGCGATCTGCTGATGGCCTACGACCAGCAGCGTTTCGAGGCCCTGGTACGCCAGGCCCTGGGCGCGGACTGAAGCCGATTGACCGGCACCGGTTGCCCCGGGCGGCAACCGGTGCTTATAATGCCGCTCTTGACCACCAGCCCATTTACGGTGTGAGCCCATGAAGGCCGATATCCATCCGAACTACCGCGACGTCGTCTTCCATGACGTCACCTCCGATTTCAAGATCCTGACCCGCTCGACCATGGCGACGAAGGAAACCATCAAGTGGGAAGACGGCAACGACTACCCGCTGGTGAAGGTTGAAATTTCCTCGGCTTCGCACCCGTTCTACACGGGCAAGCACAAGGTCATCGACACCTCGGGCCGTATCGACAAGTTCCAGAAGCGCTACGCGCGCTGATCTGTCGATCCAGCTTCGAACCGACGGCCGCGCTCTGCGCGGCCGTTTGTTTTTCCCCAACGCCTACCCAACGGGCGTTTGGATGGACAGAACACTGCGTTCGTGTGACAACGCTTTTGCCGATCCGGGCCGCTTGCTGGCCGGGTTCTGGCCGCCTGCCGTCTACGACTTCTGTCTAGCGCCGGGCAAATGCTGCTGTGCGATAATGGCATGATCCCCGGCACAGGCCGAGGACGTCATTCACGTGCCTGACCAATGCGCTTGGGCAGGCGCCTTCCCATGAAGGAGCGCACACAGTGTCCGATCTTGATCAGGTCACGCTCAACGCCGGCGATAAGTCCGTCGTTCTGCCCGTCATCAAACCCACCCTTGGCAACGACTGCGTCGACATCGCGAAGCTGACCAAGGAAACGGGGTTTTTCACCTACGATTCCGGCTTCACCGCGACGGCCAGCTGCAAGTCCGCCATCACTTACATCGACGGCGACAAGGGCGTGCTGCTGTATCGCGGCTACCCGATCGAGCAGCTGTCGGAAAAGTCGAGCTACGTCGAAGTGGCCTACCTGCTGATCAACGGCGAGCGCCCGAGCGCCGAGCAGCTGAAGGCCTTCACCGATGAGCTGACTGCCGAAGCCAATGTCGACGACTCGATCAACACCCTGATCGGCAGCTTCGCCAAGGACGCCCACCCGATGGCCATCCTGGCTGCTGCGATCGCGCAGCTGTCGGCCATCTACCACGACGCGCTGGACCTGTCCGACGCCGAACAGCGCCGCCAGGCCGCCGTGCGCCTGATCGCCAAGGTGCCGACCCTGTCGGCGCTGATTTACCGCCATGGCAAGGGCCTGCCGGCCAACAAGCCGGACACGTCGCTGGACTACGTCAGCCGCTTCCTGAAGCAAACCTTCGAGTCGGCTGACGGCCAGTACGATCTGAACCCGGATGTGGTCAAGGCGCTGGACCTGCTGTTCATCCTGCACGCCGACCACGAGCAGAACGCCTCGACCTCGACCGTGCGCCTGGTCGGTTCGACCGGTGCCAACCCGTACGCGTCGGTCGCCGCTGGCGTCACCGCGCTGTGGGGTCCGGCCCACGGCGGTGCCAACGAAGCCGTGCTGAAGATGCTGGAAGAGATCGGCAGCGCCGACAACGTCGAGTCCGCCGTGGTCAAGGCCAAGGACAAGACCTCCGGCTTCCGCCTGATGGGCTTCGGCCACCGCGTCTACAAGAACTTCGACCCGCGCGCCAAGGTCATCGGCGAGATGACCAGCAAGGTGCTCAAGCAGCTGGGCGTGCAGGATCCGCTGCTGGACGTGGCCGTGAAGCTGGAACAGGCCGCGCTGCAGGACGAGTACTTCGTCGCGCGCAAGCTGTACCCGAACGTCGATTTCTACAGCGGCATCATCTACAAGGCGCTGCAGATCCCGACCGAAATGTTCACCGTCATGTTCGCCCTGGGCCGTACCTCCGGCTGGGTCTCGCATTGGCTGGAACAGCAGGTCGATCCGGAAATGAAGATCGGCCGTCCGCGCCAGGTCTACACCGGCAGCGATGTGCGCGACTACCAGGGCTGATCGCCCCGCGTAGGTTGTGCCGAGAACGCCCCGCATGCGCGGGGCGTTTTTTTTCCGCCGCCCTGGTGGGTGCCAACCAAGGTTGGCACGCTTTCGACACTCGCGAAAAACCATCCACGCATGGCGTGGATCCACTTGTTCCCGCCCTTGGTTGGCACGCTCCCCCATCCACGCGTGGCATGGAGTTACCGCGTTCCCGCCTTTGGTAGGTGCCAACCTTGGTTGGCACGCTCTTCAACGCGACAAGACCGCGTGATTCAGGGGTCTCACCAGCTTCACAAGCGCTCGCGCAGCCTCAGGACGCCAGCTGCATCCGCAGCACCTGAAATGGAGCGTCCATCCCGATGAGTACCCGATTCGACCCACCCGAGCGCGGCCCGCTCGGCGCTGACGTCGCCGCTGTCGTCACTGCCCCCATCGTTCCTCCCGCCAGCGAAAGCGCGGTGTCGTGGGGAGCCATCTTCGCTGGCGCCGCCGCCGCCGCTGCGCTCTCTCTCATCCTGCTGATCCTCGGCGTGGGCCTGGGGTTGTCGTCGGTGTCGCCCTGGTCGTTCGAAGGCGTCAGCAAGGAAACCTTCGGCTGGTCCAGCATCGCCTGGCTCACCTTCACCGCGCTGGCCGCTTCCGGCCTGGGTGGCTATCTGGCGGGTCGCCTGCGTACCAAGTGGACGCAGATCCACGGCGACGAAACGTACTTCCGCGACACCGCGCACGGCTTCGTGTCGTGGGCGGTGGCCACGCTGCTGACCGCGGGCCTGCTGACGTCGGCCATCGGTGGCGTGCTGGGTGCGGGCGCAAAGGTGGCCGGCGCCACTGCCGGTGCCGCTGCGTCCACCGTCGGCGTGGCTGCAGCCGGTGCCAGCGGCGCTGTGGCGGCTGCACCGGAAGGCGACCTCGACTATTGGGTGGATGCGCTGTTCCGCAGCACGACCCACGCAGGGCAGGCCGATCCCGCAGCGCCGCCGCCGGGCGCACCGATGGACCCGGATGCCGCGCCACCGCCGGCAGCGGGCGCCGGTCCGCGCGACGCGCGCATGGCCCCACTGCCGCGACCGGCGCCGGGCAACGGTCCGATCGGCGATCGCCGCGAAGTGCGTGCCGAAGTGAACCGCATCATCGTCAACAGCCTGCAGGGGGAAGGCCTGGATCCGGCCGATACCCAGTATCTGTCACAGCTGATCGCGCGCGATACCGGGATGAGCCCGGCTGAAGCGCAGGCCCGCGTGACCGATGTGCAGACGCGCATGCGTGCAGCGCTGGAGAAGGCCAGGAATACCGCCAAGCAGGCTGCCGACGATGCGCGGAAGGCGACCGCCTACGCCGCATTGTGGCTCTTCATCACCCTGCTGATCGGCGCGTTCTTCGCCAGCCTCAGCGCCACCTGGGGCGGCCGCCGCCGCGACCTGTAATCCACCCTTCCATGCAAGGAGACCTGCCATGAAGATGA
Organism: Stenotrophomonas sp. YJH_SMC_73; assembly: GCF_059370155.1. Taxonomy (NCBI): domain Bacteria; kingdom Pseudomonadati; phylum Pseudomonadota; class Gammaproteobacteria; order Lysobacterales; family Lysobacteraceae; genus Stenotrophomonas; species Stenotrophomonas sp. YJH_SMC_73. Next base: position 525,276 of record NZ_JCAFTJ010000001.1, read on the forward strand.
TTCTGCTCTGGTTGCTGGGCGTGCCGATTCCGCTGCTGATCCTGTACGCGATCTTCTTCTGATCGCGCACCACCGCGCCGTGTCATCAGGCCGCCGAAAGGCGGCCTGATGCCATCCCGCAGATCCACGCCACGCGTGGATGCCCCACAGTAGAGTCGAGCCATGCCCGACTCTACAAACGCAATGCAATGAGGTTTATTGCATTCAAACAGTGAGGGAAATTGCATAACCCTCAAACATAGAGCGCCTTCAAAAATTCTCCTTAACGTTCAACGTTTTAGGAATGCTTGAATGGCCTGCATGGCAATGGATTTCTAACATTCTCTCCGTCGCCCGCACCCATCCCCGCGGGCGGCGCTTCCCTCCCTTTTCTCCTTGGGGAGGGGAGCTTTCAAATTCCCCCTTGTCCGAGAGAGACAACCATGCACGCCATTATCAAGAAGGCCGCGCTCGCTGCAGCGCTGGCCACTGCTTCGCTGTCCGCGCACGCGCTGGAAACCAAGATCACCGTCTACGCCGACGTCGACCCGACCCTGGCGTTGCTGCTCGAGGACGGCACCCCGCTGCCGGATACCGTGCAGATGACCCACGATCCGCTGCGCGGCCTGCTGCCGTCGACGCAGCAGGTGCGCATCCACTCCAACGATATCGATAAGGACATCGAAGTTCGCCTCGGCCACGATCCGGTGCTGCTCAATGGCGCCACGCGCGTGCCGCTGGCCGTCAGCCTGAATACCGACGCGCTGACCACTGCGGTCACCGAGTTCAAGGCGGCTGACCTGTTCAACGGCGCCAGCTCGACGCCGGGTGCCTCCATCTCGATGCCCCTGACCATCGCCCAGGCGGGTGCAGGCGGCCCGCTTACGGTCAACGGCCGCTACGAAGGCATGGTCTACATCGTCATGAACCAGAAGCCCTGATCCACGGCTTCCCGCGCCGGCCCGCACCCCGGGCCGGCCGCTACTCCAGCGGTACCCCCAATGACCCCACACGCCCCCGCCGTTACCCGGCTGGCGGTCGCGCTCGCCCTGGCACTGGCTGCTCCTCTGGTCGCAGCCCACGGCGTCCCCGCCGGCTTCGAGGATCTGGTCGAAGGCCAGACCGAACAACTCGACATCCAGCTGTTCGGCCGCTCGGCCGGGCTGTCGCCGGTGCGCGTGACCCTGGAGCACGTGCAGCTGGAAGACCCCGCGCGCGTGCTGCAGGCGCTGGCCCTGCCTGCCGAAGCGCAGGCGGCGCTGCTGCCGGCGTTGTCGCAGCCGCTGCCGCGCAACAGCCACCTGGCGTGCCGCTTTGGCGGCGCCACGGCCGGTTGCGGCTATCTTGACCCACCGGACGATCCCGCCGTCGCGCGCGCGCTGTATGACGAAGGCGAGGGTGCGGTGCGCCTGTTCGTGGCGCGGCAGTGGATTCCCGGCGAGCCGGCCGCCGAGCGCTACCACACAGTCACGGCCAACGCCGAAAACGCCTTCCTGCACCAGCAGACGCTCAACGTCAGCGGCGGCCGCGACCATCAGGCGCTGTCCGCGCGCGGCGTAGGCACGCTGGGACTGTTTGATCGCGCTCACCTGTCCGCCGACTGGTACTACACCCAGCAACGCTACCGCAGCCGAAGCGACGACGACTTCCAGTTCGACAACGTCTATTACCGCCATGACCTGGGCCAGGCGCACTACCTGCAGGCCGGGCGTATGGACCGCCGCAACCTGTCCAGCCCGCAGGGCGGCACCTTCAGTTTCAGCATGCTGCCGCTGGACCGTTTCCAGGGCGCGCGCGTGGGTACCACCCAGGCCTATGTGGACACCGATGCCGCCGTGCAGGCCACGCCGCTGACCGTGCTGCTGGCGCGCGATGCACGCGTCGACGTGTTCGACGGCGAGCGGCTGCTGCAGACCTTCTACCTGCAGGCCGGCATCAACCAGATCGACACCCGCAATTTCCCCTTCGGCAACTACCTGGTGCGCATGCGCATCTACGAAGATGGTGTACTGGTGCGCACCGAGGAGGCACCGTTCGACAAGGGCGGCGACTGGACCAACAGCCAGTGGCAGTGGTTCGTGCAGGGCGGCCGCCGCAACGAGCGCCGCAGTGATCGCTTTGATGGTGAAAGTGTGGCGATGGCCGGCGTGCGCGTGCCGCTGGGCCGCGATGCCGCACTTACCGCGGGTGCCGCCAACCTCGGCGGCCACAGCTACGGCGAGCTGCGCCTGGACCTGCGCCGCGTGCTGGCCACCCAGGAAATGCGCGCCTCGCTCAGCGGCATGCGTGGAAGCGATGGCAGCAATGGTCAGCAGCACCAGCTGTCATACCGGCGCAAGGCGTCGTGGAATCTTTACCAGCAGCGCATGCGCGGCAAGGCCTGCCAGTTCGAGGCCGATGCACGCGACCAGCTGGGCTGCACCAACTCACTCAGCGGCTCGGTATCGCTGCCGCTGGCCGGCGGCAACGTCTACGTGGGCTACACCCGGCGCCAGACCTGGCGCACCGGCTGGCATCGGCCTGAATTCGAGCAGGACCCGTTGTTCGGGCTGGATCCCTTGCTGCCGCCCGGCCCGCTGGAGCCGCGCCGCGAGCCGGTGCTCAGCCGCACCTGGCAGGCCAGTTTCAGCCGCAGCCACCGCTGGCAGGACTTCAGCGTGTCCACGCGCGTGGGGCTATGGCAGCAGCGCAGCACCGACAGCGTGCGCGGCAGCAACGAGCGTGACCGTGGCATCTACTTCAACCTCAGCCTGACCCGCCTGCAGCGCAACCATGACAGCAGTGGCCAGCGCCGCTATGCGGTGGACGTGCGCCAGCCGCAGCATCAGCGCCCGGCCATTGACTACAGCGTGGGCCAGAGCCTGCGCCAGGACCGGGACACGCACTATCGGGAGCTGAACGCTGAACTGCGCGCCAACAACAACGACCGTTACAGCGCGTCACTGAGTGGCCAGCTGCAGAATGGCATCGGCAACACCACCGCCAGCATCGCGCACTATCAGCAGCGCGGGCGTGGCGAGACCGGCTACAGCGGCAGTCACAGCTCCGGCTTCGCACTGGGCCGTCGTGGTTTCTACTGGAGCGGTGCCAACGGCGCCGAGGCCGGCCTGGCCGTGCAGGTGGACGGTTTCGACGATGCCGACCTGCATGGCGTGGCCGCGGAATTGCAGGTGGGGGGACTGCGCCGACAGCGTCTGCAGATCGGCGAGCGCCGGCTGCTGCCGCTGCAGGCCTATCAGTCGCAGCGCGCCGAAGTGCAGGACGCCAGCACGCTGGACAGCATCGCCGCGATCCGCGTAACCGGCGTGGGCGGTGCACGGCCGATGTTCCTCACCCCCGGCAAGCTGATGCGCATGCCGGTGCCGATTGAAGTGACCTACACCTTCATCGGCAACGCCAAGGACCTTGCGGGGTCGTCGCTGGGCGGCGCCCGCATCCTCAACGCGCCGGTGCCCGGCACCAGTGCCAACGGCAGCTTCGTTGCCGATTTCCCGCGTCGCGAAACAACGCTGTACCTGCTGCAGGACGACCGCCTGCTGCATTGCCCGCTGCAGGTGCGTGAGCGCCGCCAGGTGGTGCTGCTGGTCGGCGCCGTGCACTGCGAGCCGCTGGCCGTGGCCCAGCTGCCGCCCGAGATCCGCCAGCAGGCCCGCGTCACCCGCCTGCTGCAGGAACGCGCGTTGATTGCCGCCACGCCCCAGACCGCTGCTGCAGGAGGTACGCCATGAGCCGGCGTTGGATGTGTGTGTTGATGCTGGTGTGTGCGCCGGTTCTGGTGATGCCACGGGCGTGGGCGCAACGTCCACCTGATACGGATCCGCCGGCCGGTGTGATTATCCGTGACATCAACATGGGATGGGATCGCTCGGCGATGCCCGGTGACATCGAGATTCTGGCGCCCAAGACTTTGATCGCGTACGACATAGATCTGAGTAAGCAGTACGGAAAGCTCTACCTGACGTGCGAGTCAGCCAGTGACCCCACATCTGGAATGTGTCGTACCGAAGATACAGAGGCAGAAAGTGGCGATGTAACCAGTGTGATACCGGTACGGGCGATAGAAGAGCGCACGGGAAGTCCAAGCACGATCAACTTCGCTGCTTCAATCTATAGGGCTGATTCCACCCAGATATGCTCACTCGATTACTTTCGGGATACCAGGTATGCGATCTGGTCATCGCATTCAAGACCTTGCGGCAGTGACTATGCAGTCGGTACCGGGCTGACCATTGCGATCGCTGGGGACAGCATTGCCCGCTTGGTTGCCGGTCGCTGGAGGGGCAGTCTCGAACTCAATCTGAGAATGCCACCGGGAAGGCATCTGGCTAAGTACATCGTCAACTTCGACTTCACCGTCACCGACTACGACGCGATCTCGATCTACTTCCCGGGCTTCGACGGCATCGCACCGCTGGTCAACATGGACCTGCGCTACGACCCCATCCGCAAGATGGTCGGCGGCTACAAGGAAGTGGACATGTGCCTGTACGACGGCGTGGGCTCGCAGAGCGAGTTCCTCGGCGTCACCGTGCGCGACAGCGGTCCACGGCCCCCGCCCGGACGGGACTTCGCAGTCTGGCACGGGGACGGCGGCAGCGATGACACCCAGCGCCTGGACTACCAGGTCGGCCTGAAGTACGGCGGAAACCTGCTGGCCATGAAACACGGCGAGGAACAGCTGCTGCGCGGTATCGACAGCGCGCAGCTGCGCCTGGTGATGCTGCCGGGCATCAATCAACCCGTGTACTGCGTGCCCACGCCGCTGGTGCTGGAAACGCCGCCTACGCCCATCGCCAGCAAGCGGCCCGGTCTCTACGACGGCGAGCTGACGGTAGAGCTGCGCGTGCCGACCGCCAAACCCTGATCCCACGGAGCCTCATCATGAAGAAGCTGTTGTTCTGTCTGCTGCCGTTGAGCGCGCTGCTGGCGCCGCCGGTACATGCCAACCTCTCCATCCATCCAATGCGCGCGGCCGTCGATGGCAAGCGCGGTACGCAGATCCGCGTCTACTCGCACTCCACCCAGCCGCAGTACGTGCAGGCACGCCTGTTGCGCATCTCGAATCCCGCCCAGGCTGGCGAGGAAGAGGTGGACATGGAGGCGGCCGATGCCGCGGTCGCCATCACCCCTGGGAAGTTCGCACTCAGTGGCGGAGGCAATCGCCTGATCCGGGTGATTCCGCTACGCAGCGTGGAGAAGGAAGTGGCCTACCGCGTCTACTTCGAGGGTGTCAGGGGACCGGACGGGACCCTGCTCGAGGGTGACGAGCAGGCGGCACAGGCCAACGTCGGCGTCAGCCTGGTCTGGGGTGCGCTGGTGAACGTGCTGCCCGCCAATGGCAGCGTGGATCTGCAACTGCAGGGCGACACCCTGCGCAACGTGGGGACCTTGCGGGTGGGCATCACAGGGCTGGCCGAGTGCACCGGCAGTGGTGCCTGCACGACCCACGACTTTGCCAAAAGCCTGTACCCGGATGCGGAGCTGAAGCTGCCGTTCCAGCCTCAGCCGGGCAACACCGTGCAGCTGCATTACCGCCTGTCCAAGGACGGCTACCGCGAGCACGTAACCACCCTGGCGCCAAGCGCCTGATCGTTCCTGGCCCCGCGCTGTTCGCGGGGCCTCATTTTCGATGTCCTGTTAAGGAAGAGAGCATGAATCATATCTATCGTCGTATCTGGAGCAATGCAAAGCAGTGTTGGGTGGTCGTGGGCGAGCTGGTAGCAGCGCGTGGAAAGCCACGAAGCACCTTGATTCATCGTCGCGGGACCGCACTGATTGTCTTCATCGCACTGGCCGGTGCGGCCGGCAGCGCGAATGCGGGCCTCGATGTCGGTTGTTCGGGTGACAACGGGAACATCCGGCACTGCATTCCATTCATGGGTGTGTGGGATCCGCGCATGTCGACAGGCTATGCCGACATGAGTTTGGATGTGACGAACTCGATGGCGATCGGTGCGGGGTCCAGGATCTACGGAAGCTACTCATTCGCCTTCGGTCAAGGCGCACGGATCGAGAAGCGGAACAGTGTCGCTTTTGGATACCACTCTACTTCCTCCGACGTTGACAGCGTGGCGATCGGTTACACGTCGCGTACCGGCAGCAATGGAGGCCACAATGTCGCCATTGGGGCCAAGGCCTTTGCCGATTACATTGGCGCAACCGCTTTGGGAAACAGCTCAACGGCTCGCGCTGAGAATGCTGTCGCCATTGGAAGCGGCGCCTCGGCCACCGCATCGAATGCGGTGGCCATTGGTGCCAATTCGGTAGCCAACGGAAGCAACACAGTCTCGGTGGGAAGTAGCAGCATTAAACGTAGGATCGTGAATGTCGCATCAGGTAACATTTCCTACGGCAGTTCGGACGCGGTCACCGGTGGTCAGCTGTATGAAACCAATCAGAATGTAGCCTCGGCGCGAAGCACTGCGGATTCGGCTTACTCGACCGCCAGGACGGCCAGGACTGTTGCCGATACGGCGAAGTCCAATGCGGACAATGCCTTGTCGAAAGCCAATGTGCTTTCCGGCCTCCTGAGCCAGACGTCTGCCTCGGGGAACGTTCGCCTAGGTGCAAGTAACAGCGGAACTGTGCTGGACGTCCGCAACAGCGCCAGCGCCAATCGCAGGATCACGGGCGTGGCGGATGCCACGCTGAGTACGTCCAGCACCGATGCTGTGTCAGGCAAGCAGTTGAATGCCACCAACACCAAGCTGGCAGATGCACAGCGCGTCGCAGACGCGGCAGCCGCGCGCCTGAACGCATCCGCCCCGGCTATCGGGCTGGCGGCAGAGGCGGAAGGGAGCGGAAGCACCGCCAGCGTAGCGATGGGGCGCTCGGCGAAGGCCTACAACACCAACAGCATCGCAGTTGGTGCAGATGCTCGGGCCGGTGTCGACGCCAACGGCGACAAGAGCGCTGCCACCGGTGCAGTTGCTCTCGGTGCTGCAACGCGCGGTGGCAATGGCGCGGTGGCGGCAGGCCTGCGTGCTTCGGCAGTGGGTGATCGCGCCGTGGCCGTGGGCAATGATGCGACGGCCGCGGCGACCCATGCCGCCGCGCTGGGCTACAAGGCAGATGCGAGCGGCAATCAGGCCGTCGCCATTGGCCGGGAGGCCGCCGCATCGGGCTTGTATTCGACGGCGCTTGGCAATCTTGCAAAGGCAGGGGCCGAAAGTGCCATTGCGTTGGGCGACCGCGCACTGGCATCACATACGGGAAGTGTCGCTCTGGGCAACGGCTCGCAGACCAACGGCATCAACCAGGTCTCGATCGGCAGCTCCAGTATCAAGCGCAAGATCGTCAACCTGGCGGATGGCGCTGTCAGCAGCAGCAGTACCGAGGCCATTACGGGCAAGCAGTTGAATGAAACCAACGGCCGGGTAACGACTGCACAGAATGCCGCGAATGGAGCGCAAGCCACTGCCAACGCCGCACAGGTTGATGCCACCAAGGCCTTGGCTGAAGTCACTGTATTGGGTGGGCTGATCGGGCAGGTTTCGGCCACGGAGGCTGTCCGCCTGGGTGAAAAGAACAGCGGCACCGTACTGGATGTGCGCAACAGCGCGAATGCGAACCGTAAGCTGACCGGCGTGGCCGATGGCGTGGTCAGCGCCAGCAGCTACGAAGCCGTCAACGGCAGGCAGCTCAATGCCACCAATGAGAAGGTGGTGGCTGTGGAAGGCATGGCCACCTCTGCGGCTGCGGACGCGACCCTGGCAAAAGCGGATGCGGCCAAGGCGCTGGCCGAAACAGCGGTTCTGGGCGGGTTGGTGGCGCAGGTCTCCGCCTCTGGCGATGTTCGTTTCGGAGAGAAAAACAGCGGTACGACCCTGAATGTGCGTAACAGCGCCAATGCCAACCGGAAGATCACTGGTGTGGCGGATGGTCTGCTGGACGTTGGTAGTGCCGATGCAGTCAATGGCGGGCAGCTGCATGCGGTTGAGCAGTCTGCGCAAGGAGCGAGGAACACCGCAGATGAAGCTGTTAGACGAATGGAGGAAATTGCTGAGAGTTCGCGCTATTTTTCGAGCGGGAAGGGTGGGCCTGAAGGTGCGGCGCGAGCAGGCTTGATCGCCGTTGCTATTGGTGATTCCGCCGAGGCATCAGTTTCAAGTGAGGGTGCTGTCGCCGTAGGTGGCTTCTCTTCTGCTCGTGGCAAGAATTCTGTTGCTTTGGGCAGGGCTGCTCGCGTGGATGAGCTAGCTGACAATGGGTTCGCTCTTGGCGTTCTCGCTTCGGTGCAGGAGGCTGGTGGTGTCTCGATCGGGGCGAATAGCATTGTTCAGAAGGGTGCCACTAGTGCATTGGCTCTCGGAGCCTCATCTGTAGCCGATGAGGCCCATACCGCCTCGTTTGGCAGTGACGAGGTTAAGCGCCGGCTCACCAACGTTGCTCGGGGCACCGACGACCACAACGTCACCACTGTCTCTCAGCTCAAGGATTCCCTCGCCACTCTCGGTGGTGGTGCAGGCATGGATGCCAACGGCAACATCATCGCCCCGACCTACACGGTACAGGGTGGAACTCAGAGCACCGTTGAGGACGCGCTGATGGCACTCGATGGCGCTGTCGTCACCGCAGGTCGTCGCGCGGACAAGGTGGAAGGCCAGCTCAGCTTGATCTTCCAGGACTCACCTTCGACCCGCGCCGACGGCATGAACCAGATCGCGCTGAACGGCGTGAATGGCATGGTGCTGACCAACCTGACTGACGGCCGAGTGGCGCCAGGAAGCCGCGATGCTGTAACCGGCAGTCAGTTGTACGCCGCAGAGCAGAAGATCTCGCAGAATCGGAACGATCTGGAGGCGATGCGCAAGGAGCGGGAGATGGGCGAGCAGGCCATGCGTGGATTGGATGCGAGCGTCATCGACTACGGCGGTGCGCGTTTGACTGGCGTGGCCGAGGCGAAGCTGTCGACTGATAGCTCGGATGTTGTGCGCGGAAGTCAGCTCTATGAGACCAATGGTCGACTCGATGCACTGGAAGATGCTGGTCAGTTTCTCAGTGTGGGTACAGGTCCCACGACTGGCCGCGCGGAGGCCGGCCGAGCCGGGGTCGCGCTTGGCATCCTTGCAAAGGCGGGCACCGAAGGAGGAACTGCGATTGGGTCACGCTCTCTTGCGTTGGGGGTGAACTCGGTGGCACTTGGGCGGGGATCGACCGTCTTCAATGGTTCCGATTTCAGCATTGCCATTGGGACGGGCGCGGAAGTCGGAACGTATGATGGTGGAACCGCAGTTGGTGGGATCGCTCTCGGCATCGGTGCGAGGGTTCGGAATGGTGCCGACGGTTCGATGGCGCTTGGGTTCGGCTCGTATGCGACCGAGGTAGGAGTTGCATCGTTCGGTAATGGTGAGATGACGCGCCGTCTCGTAAACATCGCCAACGGCACCGCCAACCACAACGCCGCCACCGTCGGCCAGCTGCGCGGTGCACTCTCCGCCCTCGGCAGCGAAGTCGATACCAATGGCAACATCGTCGGCCCCAGCTTCAACGTGCAGGGCCAGTCCCAATCCACGCTCAATGGTGCATTGGAAGCGCTCGACGGCGCAGTCGTCAGCACCACCTCGCGGGTGAACCAGGTCGAATCCCAGCTCCGCTCCGTGTTCCAGGAAACTCCCTCGGTGCGTGCAGACGGCACCCACCAGCTCACCCTGGCCGGTGCCAACGGCATGGTCATCTCCAACGTGGCCAACGGCCTGATCGCGGCCGGCAGCCGCGATGCGGTCAATGGCGGCCAGCTGCATTCGATGCAGCAGCAGATCAACGGCCGCATGGATGGGCTGGAGCAGCGTATCGACGATCATCCGCAGGCCCGCGCCATGTCGGCGGCGTCCACGCCTTCGCCATCCACCGAAGAGATCGCGCCGACGCCGGAGACCGGAGGCTCGCCGCAGATCGCCTCAACCGGTGAAGGTGACAAGCCGGCCCCGCAGCCGAAGCCGAAGCAGGACGACACGCCCAAGCCGCAGGTCGACACCGCCGAGCTGGAGAAGATGCTGGCCCGCGCCAACGAGTACACCGATGGTGCGATCAGCACCTTCGAACGCCGCCTGGACAAGATGGACAAGCGCTTCAACCGCATGGCGGCGATGAGCAGCGCACAGAGTGCGATGGCGATGAATACCGCCGGCCTGGCTACCTACAACCGCCTGGGTGCGGGCGTGGGTTACAGCGAGGGTGAGTCGGCGATGGCGGTGGGCTACCAGCGCGTGCTGAACGAGAAGGGTTCGGCCACCTTCAGCCTCAATGGTGCGTTCACCAACAGCGGTGAGCGCAGCATGGGCGTCGGCGTGGGCATCGGCTGGTAAGCCGTGCAGCCCCGGCGTGGTGCGCGTAATGAACCCCGCCGCGCCGGGGTCCTTGCCGAGGAGATGGCAATGTATCGATGGGTAAGCCGATTCATCAGCTACCGCACGTTCTATCTGTGGCGGGCGCGTTTCTACTACTACACCCGCAATCTGGATCGCTGGGTGCAGTTCACCTTGTTGTGCCTGGTGGGCATGGTGCTGGTGCTCTGGTACCACTGGCGGGTGGCGAGCGTGCCGCCACCGCGCGTGCATCCGGAGGCTGCCGCGCTGCGCGTGGAGAACATCACCCAGGAAGCGATCCACCGCATCGTGCTGGTGCGGCATGGCGGCCCGACACCGGGCGAGCCGTTCACCACGCCGGAAGACGTCCGCGCGGGAACGCTGCGCACCCTGCGGGTGCGACAACTGCTGGACAGTGAGAGGGTGTGGCAGCTGAAAGCCCACATGCTGGCCGACATGGCGGCATACATCGAAGCCACGGGCAGCTGCTTCCCCTTCCCATGCTGGCAGGTGAGCCACCGGCTGGAGCTCATGCGTGCGGCGGAGGCGGAGAACGCGGCCATCAACCGGGGGCTGGAGCCGGTGCTGGAGGTGCCGTTGGACAGGATGCCCAACCTCAACGGCGGTGAGCGCGCGCGGATACAGACGGCGTGGTCGGACCCGTTCGGCGATGTCTACAACCAGACTTGGTTGCTGGGCGATCTGCAGAACATGCACGCGCGGATGATGATGGCGTACCCGCAGCGGGTGGGAGCACCGTGGCTGATGCGCCTGCTTGGCGATGAGCCGGAGGAGCAGCACCATGATGTCTGGTAGGGCAGCGCGCCTTCTGTAGAGCCGAGCCATGCTCGGCTGCTCTTGGACCAGGTGTCCGGATGCCTGATGCATCGTGCGGACCAACGGTCCGCACCCACCAGAAGAAGGAAGCAGGCAACGCGCCTTCTGTAGAGCCGAGCCATGCTCGGCTGCTCTTGGGCCAGGTGTCCGGATGCCTGAAGCACCGTGCGGACCAACGGTCCGCACCCACCAGAAGAAGGAAGCAGGCAACGCGCCTTCTGTAGAGCCGAGCCATGCTCGGCTGCTCTTCGGTCAGGTGTCCGAATGTCTGAAGCGCAGTGCGGACCAACGGTCCGCACCCCCCAAGGCCGGAACCACCCAAGGTCGGCGCAACCGTCACCCCCCGATGTACGCGGTGATCTCCGCCTCGGCCAGCAGCTGCCGCAACTGTGCGACAGACGCGCGTCGCATCGGCTTCTCGTCCACCGGCGACAAGGGCGCCTGGCGCAGGGCGTCATACGGCAGCACGGCCAGGTCGAAGGTCAGCTCCTCGGCGCTGAACACCCACACCGGCACGTCCAGGCTCCGTTCGCGGTCCATCCGCAGTCGGCGCGTCCGCGACTCGGCGGGAATGCCGTGCTCGTCCAGGAAGCGGTGCACGGCTTCCGGGTCGTCGCTGTGCAGGTGCAGCTGTACGGGGCTGTTGGCGTCGGCGGTGCCCTCCAGCACCGGGCCGGCCAAGCGCGGTGCGAAGCCGTGCAGGAACTCCAGCGCGCGCATCGCGGCTTCGCGGCGGCGCTGCAGTTCGTTGCCGTGCTGGGGGCCGGAGAACAGCCGCTGGTACTCGCGCAGGGCGTCTTCGATCTCGGTGTTGCGGGGCAGGGAGGCATCGTCGTGGATGCCTAGCCGGCTGGCGGCCTTCAACTTGGCCTGATGGTAGTCGCGGATGCCGCCTTCGGCCATCAGGCGGGCGGCTTCGTGGGCGAGGCGATGGCGCCGCTCGCGGGTCTGGCTGGCAGCATGCTGACGGGCGCGATGCATGCGATGACTCCTGTTGCGACCTGGCTACAGACTAGCGCACGGATGTGACATCCGCGTGGGTATTTCATTGAGGCCAGCAAGCGGGTGCCGTTGATCCTGTAGAGCCGAGCCCATGCTCGGCTGCTCTATCGCAGGCGCCCGGAGCCGAGCATGGGCTCGGCTCTACAGCTGCATCGGTGCCAACTCACCGTTGGCACCCACCGGACCCTTCCTCAGAAGATATCGAACGCGGCGGCGTCGGCCTGCGGCGTATTGAGGTTCAGGTCGTAGTCGGTCAGGCGGTCCATGTCTTCCACCTTCACCCACTCGGTCGCGCCGTTGAGGGTGGCCTGGACCATGCCGCTGGGCGGGTCGTTCTGCGCGATCGGGGTGTCCTTCAGCGCGGTGCGCATGTAGTCGATCCAGATCGGCAGCGCCGCCTTGCCACCGTACTCGCGGTAGCCCAGCGAGCGGAAGTCGTCGCGGCCCACCCACACGGTGGTCACGTACGGGCCGCCGAAGCCGGAGAACCAGGCATCGCGGTGGTCGTTGGTGGAGCCGGTCTTGCCGCCCACGTCTTCGCGGCCGAGCACCTTGGCCTGCACGCCGGTGCCGCGCTGGACCACGTCGCGCATCATCGATACCAGCTGGTAGGCGGTGCGGGCGTCGATCGCGCGCGGGGCAGTGCGGGCATCCGGGTTGGCCGGTGCCGCCGGGGTTTCGACCTTGGCTTCGGCCTTGGCTGCGGCGGCCGGGTCCACCTTCGGGGCCGGAGCGCCGAAGTTGAAGCCGTCCACCACCTGGTTGACCGGCTGGTCGCTGCTGCCGGCGCAGTCGCGGCAGGCCAGCGCCGGGTTTTCCTTGAACACCAGGTTGCCGTCGCGGTCATTGACCTGGTCGATCAGCCAGGTGTCCACGCGCGAGCCGCCGTTGGCGAACACGGCGTAGCCGCGCGCCACCGACAGCGGGGTCAGCGAGGCGGTGCCCAGCGACATCGACAGGTTCGGCGGCAGCTCCGATTCGGCAAAGCCAAACTCGCTGATGTACTTGCGTGCGTAGTCCACGCCCATGCCATCGAGCAGGCGCACCGACACCAGGTTGCGTGACTGCACCAGCGCTTCGCGCAGACGCATCGGGCCGCGGAAGCCGCCGCCGTCGTTCTGCGGGGCCCAGGTCTTGCCGCGGCGGTCGCGGAACACGACCGGGGCGTCGAGCACGATCGAGGCCGGGTTGTAGCCCTTGTCGAAGGCGGCTGCGTAGACGAATGGCTTGAAGCTCGAACCCGGCTGGCGGCGGGCCTGGGTGGCGCGGTTGAACTTGTTGCCGGAGAAGCTGAAGCCACCCACCAGCGCCTTCAGCGCGCCGCTGTGGGCATCCAGCGAGACCAGCGCGGACTGGCCGCGCGGGATCTGGTCCAGCAGCCACTCGCCCTCCTTGGCCCCGGCGCGCACGCGCACGATGTCACCGCGCTGCACCAGCTTGCCCGGGGTCTTGTTGGTCCACTTGGCGGCGCCGGCCGGCAGCACGATCTCGCTGCGGTTGGCCAGCACCACGGTGGCGCTGCCGTCGGCGCCGGTGCTGGCGACGATCGCCGGCAGCAGGCCGGCTTGGCCGTACATGCCGCGCAGGTGCTCGGCCAGGGCGGCGGCGTCTTCGCCGGCACCCACCTGCACCTGCTTCTCCACGCCGTGCCAGCCGTGGCGGTGGTCGTACAGCAGCAGGCCGTCGCGCACCGACTGGTTCGCGGCGGTCTGCAGGGTGGAGTCGATGGTAGTGGTGACGTGATAGCCCTTGTTGACCACGTCGCCGCCGAAGCGGGCGATCATCTCCTGGCGCACCAGCTCGGCCACGTACGGAGCATCGACCTGCACCGGCGGCTCATGCGCGGTGGCGTGCATCGGCACGGCCTTGGCCGCGTCGGCCTCGGCCTGGCTGACGAATTTCAGGTCGGCCATGCGCTGCAGCACGTAGTTGTCGCGGCGCTGGCGGGCACGCTCCGGGTTGGAGATCGGGTTGCCCGACGAGGGGAACTTGGGGATGCCGGCCAGCGAGGCCATCTCATCCAGGTCCAGCTCGTTCAGTTTCTTGCCGTAATAGAACTCGGCGGCAGCGGCCACGCCGTAGGCGCGGTTGCCGAAGAAACTCTTGTTCAGGTACAGCTCGAAGATCTCGTCCTTGCTCAGCTCGGACTCGATCTTCCGCGCCAGCAGGATCTCGGCCAGCTTGCGGGTGTAGCTGTACTCGGAGCTGAGGAAGAACTGGCGGGCCACCTGCTGGGTGATGGTGGAGCCACCCGGCACGCGCTTGTCGCTGGTGGTGGCCAGCAGCCAGACCGCCCGGCCGATGCCCATGTAGTCCACGCCGCCGTGCTCGTAGAAGCGGGCGTCCTCGGTCGCCAGGAAGGCCTGCTTCAGCTTCTCCGGCACGTCCTTCATGGTGATCGGGGTCCGCCGGGTCTCGCCGAACACCGCCATCAGCTTGCCATCGGCAGCATAGACGTACATCGGCTCCTGCATTTCCACGTCGCGCAGGGTCTGCACGTCGGGAAGCTTGGAGGAAACGGCGTAGTACAGACCGCCCACGGCGGCCGCGCCGATCAGCGCCAGGACCAGGACAATCAAGAAGATCCAGCGCAGCCAGCGGCGGAGTCGAGTCATCGGGTTCAGATTCCGATTGCGAATTTCGTGGTCGCAGAGTATAGATTACGCAAGGTGCCGGCTGGGGTCGGCACCGGGGAGCGCAAGGGGAACAGTCAGGGGCTGCATGGTGAATCCGTGAAGGAATTCACAGCAGGGCCGTTGCCATTTGCTAAGAATACGTTATTAATGCTTGGGCGCAGGTCTTGCGTCCAAGTGCCCGTCGGCAGGGGAGAAACCGTGGGGCTCATCCCAAAAAGTCAGTCGCCGCTCGTAGGCGTCGACATCAGTTCGACTGCGGTAAAGCTTTTGCAGCTGTCCCGCAGCGGCAATCGTTTCCGCGTGGAACATTACGCTGTGGAACCTCTGCCGCCCAATGCGGTGGTGGAGAAAAACATCGTTGAAGTGGAGGCCGTGGGTGAGGCCATCCGTCGGGCGATGAACCGTTCAGGCAGCAAGGCCAAATTGGCCGCTGCCGCCGTCGCGGGGTCGGCAGTGATCACCAAGGTGATCCCGATGCCGGCCGATCTCGACGAAAACGACATGGAAGCCCAGATCGAGCTGGAAGCGGTCAACTACATTCCGTATCCGATCGAGGAAGTGAACCTGGACTTCGAGGTGATCGGGTCGATCCCGAACAACCCGGAGATGGTCCAGGTGCTGCTGGCCGCGTCGCGTTCGGAGAATGTCGAGCTGCGCCAGTCCGCGCTGGAACTCGGTGGCCTGCAGGCCAAGGTGATGGACGTGGAGGCCTTCGCGGTCGAGAACGCCTACGCCCTGGTCGCCAGCGAGCTGCCGGTATCCATCGACGGCGTGGTCGCGCTGGTCGATATCGGCGCCACCATGACCACCCTCAATGTCCTGCGCGGCGGCCGCAGCCTCTACAGCCGCGAGCAGGTGTTCGGTGGCAAGCAGCTGACCGACGAGATCATGCGCCGCTACGGGCTGAGCTACGAGGAAGCCGGGCTGGCCAAGCGCCAGGGCGGCCTGCCGGAAAGCTACGAGATGGAAGTGCTGGAGCCGTTCAAGGAAGCCACGGTCCAGCAGATCAGCCGCCTGCTGCAGTTCTTCTACGCAGGCAGCGAATTCAACCGCGTCGATCACATCGTGCTGGCCGGCGGCTGCGCCGTGCTCGGTGGCCTGCCGGAGATGGTCGAGGAACAGCTGGGCGTGCCGACCGTGGTCGCCAACCCGCTGGCGCAGATGACCCTGGGGCCGAAGGTGAACGCGCATGCGTTGGCCCAGGATGCCCCCGCGCTGATGATCGCGACCGGTCTGGCGCTGAGGAGCTTTGACTGATGGCACGCATCAATCTATTGCCCTGGCGCGCCGAGCGGCGCAAGCAACGCCAGCGCGAGTTCTACGCAATGCTGGGCATGGCCGCCGTCGGTGGCCTGCTGCTGTCGCTGATGATCTGGTTCTACTACGACCGTCAGGTGAGCGGCCAGATGGACCGCAATGCCTATCTGGAAGCCGAGATCGAGAAGGTCAAGGAACAGAACAAGGAGATCGACCGCCTCGACGCGCAGAAGGAACGCCTGCTGGCGCGCAAGAAGGTGATCGAGGAGCTGCAGGCCAAGCGCTCGCAGATGGTCCACCTGTTCGACGCGCTGGTGCGCACCATTCCCGACGGCGTGGTGCTGACCGCGCTGAAGCAGGAAGGGGATGTACTGACGCTGGAAGGCCGCACCCAGTCCAACGCCCGCGTTTCGGCCTACATGCGCAACCTGGAGACCTCCGGCTGGATGACCAACCCGGAGCTGTCGATCATCGAAGCGCGTGACCCGGAGAAGGACAAGGACGGCAAGGCCGGCCCGCTGGCCGACATCAAGGCGCTGCCCTACGTGTTCGTGGTCAAGGTGAAACTGCCGGCACAGAGCGAAGAGGTGTCGGCGACGCCGGGCCTGAACGCCGATGGCTCGGTGGCGACGGCTGCGCCGGCACCGGTGGCACCGTTGGCCGCAGGTCCGGATGCCGCGACGCCTGCGGCCCCGGCAGCGGGCCAGCCGGCAGCAGCTCCCGCCGCACCGGCCACTGCACCGGCCACGCCGGCCAAGCCGAACCAACCGGCCGCTCCGGCCGCCGCGCCGGCCCCGGCACCTGCCCCGAAGCCTGAGGGCAGCCGCCTGGCGCAGCCGCCGCAGGCCTTCAATGCGCTGCTGCAGGGGGACCGCGCATGAGCCAGAAGATCGACATCAAGAACCTGGATTTCAACGACATCGGCAACTGGCCGCAGAAGGCCAAGATCGTCTTCTGCTCGTTGCTGGCGCTGGTCATCATGTTCGTGGCGTGGATGCTGCTGATCAGCGGCAAGCGCGAAGAACTGGCCGGCCTGGAATCGAAGGAAGTCGAGCTGCGCACCGAGTTCACCAAGCAGCAGGAACGCGCGGTGAACCTGGGGCCGCTGAAGCAGCAGCTGGCGCAGATGGAGCAGGTGCTGCAGCAGATGCTGCGGCAGCTGCCGAGCAAGACCGAAATGCCCGACCTGATCATCGACATCTCGCAGACCGCGCTGTCCAGCGGCCTGACCAACGAGCTGTTCGAGCCGGAGCAGGAGCAGATCAAGGAGTTCTACGCCGAGAAGCCGATCAAGCTGCGCATGGTGGGCAGTTACCACCAGTTCGGCGCGTTCGTCAGTGGCGTGGCCTCGCTGCCGCGGGTGGTGATCCTGACCATGCATGACATCAACCTCAAGCCCAAGGAAAAGACCGGCGGCAACGTCCGCAGCGGTGCACTGGAACTGTCCGGTACGGTCAAGACCTACCGCTACCTGGACGAGACCGAGGTGCAGGCGCAGCAGGCGTCCGACGCTGGCAAGGAGGGCAAGAAGTGATGCGCGCGCAGACCGTACGTGGTGCGATGGTGCTGGCTGTGCTGCTGCTGGCTGGTTGCGGCCGTGGCGTGACCAGCACGCCCGGCGACGCACCGAACCTTGAGAAGTGGGTGGAAGGCGAGCGCGCGCGACCGGCGCAACCGCTGGAGCCGCTGCCGGTGATGCAGCAGTTCGAGACCTTTGAATACTCCGCGCAGGGCATGCGCGATCCGTTCACCGATGCCTGGACCAATCCGCAGCAGGGGAACGGCGGATTGCGACCGGACCCGAACCGGCGCAAGGAGCCGTTGGAAGGCTTCCCGCTGGATGCGCTGGACATGGTCGGCACCATCGGTACCGGCGCAGGTACCGTGGCGCTGGTGATGGGGCCGGACAAGGTCACCTACCGGGTTCGCCCGGGCGGTTACCTGGGGCAGAGCGACGGGCGGGTCACGGCGGTCTTCGAAGACCGCGTGGAGCTGATCGAACTGGTGCCGGATGGCGCGGGTGGCTGGCTGGAACGGCCGGCAACGCTCTCGCTTGAAGATCAATGATCGTTTACTGGGGATAGCACGATGACCTTTCACCAAGCCAAGGGGCTGCGTCCCATCCGGCGCTCTACCTTGAACCGTGTCAGCGCGCTGGGAGTCGCGCTGATGCTGGCCTGCGCTCCGGCGCTGGCTGCCGCACCGGCGGAAAAGCCGGTGGGCGCCACCGTGGCACCGGCCGCCGCGCCGGCGGGCCTGTCGGTGGCCAAGATCGATTTCAAGCGTGGCGATGACGGCGCCGGGCGCCTGATCGTGCAGTTCGACGGGCAGGGCGCGATCCCTGACCTGCGCACGCAGGGCAACAGCGTGGTGGTCGACGTCGGCAATGCCCGGCTGCCGGCCAACCTGCAGAAGCCGATGAACGTCACCGACTTCGCCACGCCGGTACAGCGCATCGACGCCAAGCCGTCGGGCGCCGGCACCCAACTGGTGCTGAGCACCGGTGGCGCGGTGGAGTCGCTGGCCTACCAGAGCGGCAACGAATACGTGGTCGAGATCAGCCCGCGCCAGGCCCAAGCCGCCGTGGGTGCGGTCACCGCCGGCAGCGTCACCCAGGCGGCCAAGGCCGTCGGCCAGCGCGGCTTCACCGGCAAGCCGGTGACCTTCAACTTCCAGGACGTGCCGGTGCGCACCGTGCTGCAGTTGATCGCCGAGGAGTCCAACCTGAACGTGGTGGCGTCCGACTCGGTGCAGGGCAACGTGACCCTGCGCCTGGTCAATGTGCCGTGGGACCAGGCGCTGGACATCGTCCTGCGCGCCAAGGGCCTGGACAAGCGTCGCGACGGCAGCGTGATCTGGGTGGCGCCGCAGGCCGAACTGGCCAAGTTCGAGCAGGAAAAGGAAGACGCGCGCATCGCCATCGAGAACCGCGAAGACCTGCAGACCGACTACATCCAGATCAACTACCACAGCGCCACGCAGATCTTCAAAGCGCTGACCGAGGCCAAGGGCATCGGCGGCAGCGGTGGTGGTGGCAGTGGTGGTGGTTCGGGCAGCTCCTCGCAGGAAGACAGTGGCTTCCTGTCCTCGCGCGGCCGCATCGTGGCCGACGAGCGCACCAACACGCTGATGATCAGCGACATCCCGAAGAAGATCGCGCGCATGCGCGAGCTGATCAACGTGATCGACCGCCCGGTCGACCAGGTGCTGATCGAAAGCCGCATCGTCATCGCTACCGACACCTTCGCCCGCGAGCTGGGCGCGAAGTTCGGTGTCAGCGGCAGCCGCGACAACGTGTACTTCAGCGGTAGCCTGGATGCCAATGCGAAGACCCGTGAGTCGCAGGTTGCGACCGACCTGGCCAATGCCAAGGCCGAGCGTGACTGGGAAGCCGGTGGCCGGGTCGGCCCGCCGCCGGTGAAGTCCGGCTCGGCGATCACCCGCGGCCTGAACTGGAACCTGCCGGTGGCCGCCGCCAGCAACCCGGGTTCGCTGGCGCTGTCGATCCTCAATGCCGGTTACCTGCTGGACGTGGAGCTGTCTGCCATGCAGCAGGAATCGCGAGGCGAGGTGATCTCCAACCCGCGCGTGGTCACCACCAACCAGCGCGAAGCGATGATCAAGCAGGGCAAGGAAATCGGCTACGTCACCATCAGCGGTGGTACCGCTGGCGGCGTGGCGACGCCGAACGTGCAGTTCAAGGAAGTGGTGCTGGAGCTGAAGGTCACCCCGACCATCACCAACGACAACCGCGTGTTCCTCAACATGCAGGTGAAGAAGGACGAAGTCGACCAGCTGATCCAGCTGGAGGGCTACGGCACCGTGCCGTCGATCAACCGACGCGAAGTCAACACCGCGGTGCTGGTCGAGGATGGGCAGACCGTGGTGATCGGTGGCGTCTACGAGTTCACCGATCGCAACAGCATCAGCAAGGTGCCGTTCCTGGGCGACGTGCCGTTCCTGGGCAACCTGTTCAAGAAGCGCGGTCGCAACAAGGACAAGGCCGAGCTGCTGGTGTTCGTCACCCCGAAGGTGCTGCGCGTGGCCAAGCAGAACTGAGCCGTCGCACCGGAGTCTTCGAAGAAGGGCCGCCCCGTGCGGCCCTTCTTCGTTTGGGCTGGCGGCATGCACGAAGCAGATCCATGCCCAGCGTGGACGGCTGTTCAGCGGTTCTTGATGCCAATCGCAGGGCACCCTGCGATGATGTCGGGAACCCGTGCCGTCCTGCGCCGGTCAAAGGCCCCCATGAACCTGCCACCGCCGATGCCCGAAACCGTCTCGCCGCCGCCCGCGCCGGCCACCTCCCGCCTGCATGCGGCGTTCACCCAGCTGCGCGACGCGCTGTCGGCCGAGATCGTCGGCCAGGCGGCACTGGTCGAACGCCTGCTGATTGCATTGTTGGCCGACGGCCATCTGCTGGTGGAGGGCGCGCCGGGCCTGGCCAAGACCACGGCGATCCGTGCACTGGCCTCGCGCCTGGAAGCAGACTTTGCCCGCGTGCAGTTCACCCCTGACCTGCTGCCGGCCGACCTCACCGGCACCGAGATCTGGCGCCCGCAGGAGGGCCGCTTCGAGTTCGTGCCCGGCCCGATCTTCCACCCGATCCTGCTGGCCGACGAGATCAACCGGGCACCGGCCAAAGTGCAGTCGGCGCTGCTGGAGGCCATGGGCGAGCGCCAGGTCACGGTTGGCCGCCATACCTATGCGCTGCCGCCGCTGTTCCTGGTGATGGCCACGCAGAACCCGATCGAGCAGGAGGGCACCTTCCCGCTGCCGGAAGCGCAGCTGGACCGTTTCCTGATGCATGTGCGCATCGGTTACCCGGACCAGGCCGCCGAATCGGAAATCCTGCGGCTGGCCCGTGAGCGTGCCCGTGGTGCATTGGGCGAGGCTGCGCCGGCGCCGGACAAGATGCCGATGCAGGACGTGTTCGACGCCCGCCGCGAAGTGCTGGACCTGCACATGGCACCGGCACTGGAGCGCTACCTGATCGAACTGGTGCTGGCCTCGCGCGATCCCGCGCGCTACGACGCCGGCCTCGGCCGCCGCATCGCCTGGGGGGCAAGCCCGCGCGGTTCCATCGCACTGGAGCGCTGTGCCCGTGCGCGGGCGTGGCTGGCCGGCCGTGACTTCGTCACGCCCGACGACGTGCGTGCAGTCGCCGCCGACGTGCTGCGCCATCGCGTGCTGCCCAGCTATGAAGCCACCGCCGAGGGCTGGGACGGCGAGCGCCTGGTGCAGGAGCTGCTGGCCCGGGTGCCGGCACCCTGAGCCTGCGCATGACCGATCCATCCCTGGAACAGGCACCGTCCGCGCTCGAAGGTGACGGGCTGCGCCCGCAGCTGGCCGAACTGGTCGCGCTACGGCGGCTGGCACAGCGTCCGCCGCCGCCGCGCCGTGGCCGCACCGGCAACGCGGGCCAGGCACCGTCCCAACTGCGCGGCCGCGGCATGGAATACGCCGAGTCGCGCGAATATGTAGCTGGCGACGACGCGCGCCACATCGATTGGCGCGTGACTGCGCGCACCGGCCGCGCCCATACCAAATTGTTCCAGGCCGAGCGCGAGCGGGTCAGCCTGATCGTGGCCGATACGTCGCCGGCGCTGTACTTCGGCACGCGCGTGCGCTTCAAATCGGTACAGGCCGCCCGTGCCGGTGCGGTTGCCGCGTGGTCGGCGCAGCGCCGCGGCGACCGCGTGGGTGCGCTGCGCGGCAGTGACCGCGAAGCGCCGATTGCCCCTGCGGGCGGGCCACGCGGCGTGCTGCGCGTGCTCGACGCGCTGACCCGCTGGTATGCACAGCCGCCGGTCGACGATCTGGGCCTGGCGCGTGCACTGGATCATGCCGGTCGCGTGCTGCGCCCGGGGGCACGCATGCTGGTGCTGGCCGATCCGCAGCAGGCCATCCGCATTCCGCCCGCGCGCTGGAGCGCGCTGGCCCAGCATCACGATCTCAGCCTGGTGCTGCTGGTTGATCCGCTGGAACTGCATCCCCCCTCGGCGGCGCTGCAGTTCCAGACCGCACAGCAGCGCATCGGCCTCGACCTGCGCCGCAGTGAAGTGCAGGCGCATTGGCAGGCACACTTCGTCGAACCGCTGCAGGAACTGCGGCGCCAGCTCGGCGCACGCCGTGTCGATGTGCAGGTGCTGTCCACGGATGCGCCCAGCGACGCGTGGCTGGCGCCATCACCGACCGAGGTGCCGGCGTGAGCGCCGCGCTGCCGCTGCGCGATGTGCAGTTGCCACCGGCACCTTCATGGTGGCCGCCTGCCCCCGGTTACCTGATGGTCGGCGCGGCGGTTGTGCTGGTGCTGTTGGTGATCGCCGTGCTGATGTGGCGGCGTCGCCGTCGCCGCCAGCGTTGGTTGCAGCTGTTCGATAGCGAACTGGCAGCCACCACCGACGCTGCGGCCGAACTGGCGGCCATTGCCGGATTGCTGCGCCGTGCCGCACGCCGTGCAAAGCCGGGCAGTGAATCGCTGCGCGATGATGCCTGGTGGCAGCGTGTAGACCCGCAGGGCACGTTGCCCGATGCGCGTCGCAGCCTGCTGGCCGAAGGCGCGTATCGCCCACGCGTCGACAGCAGCGACGTGGCGGCCGTGCGCAGCTGGGCCCGCGAGCGCTATCTGGCGATGCTGCTGGAGCGCCGCCGATGAACCTCTGGACGACCTATTGGCCATGGCCGGACCTGCAGCTGGCATGGCCACTGGCATTGCTCGCGCTGCCGTTGCCGTTGCTGATGCGCTGGTGGAAGCGCCGTGCAGAACCGGGCGCCGCGCTGCGTGTGCCCTACGCCGCCGCCGAGCTCGAAGCGCTGTCCGGTGGGGGCCGCGTCGACGTGTCGTGGCTGCGCACGCTGCTGCTATGGCTGGGCTGGTGCGCGCTGTGCATCGCGCTGGCACGGCCGCAGCAGCTGGGCGAAGCCATCACGCCGCCGCAGCAGGGCCGGCAGATGATGCTGGCGATGGACGTGTCCGGCAGCATGGGCGAGGGTGACATGGTGCTGGGAGCCCAGGCGGTTGATCGCCTCACCGCGGCCAAGGCCGTGCTGGCCGACTTCCTGGATCGTCGTGCCGGCGACCGCGTCGGCCTGCTGATTTTCGGTGATCGCGCCTACACGCTTACGCCGCTTACCGCAGACCTGGCCAGCGTGCGCGATCAGCTGCGCGACAGCGTGGTCGGCCTGGCCGGGCGCGAGACCGCCATCGGTGATGCCATCGGCCTGGCGGTGAAGCGCCTGCGCAGCCAGCCGGAGGGACAGCGCGTGCTGATCCTGTTGACCGATGGTGTCAGCAACGCCGGTGTGCTGGAGCCGCTGCGCGCCGCGGAAGTCGCGCGCGCCGAAGGCGTGCGCATCCACACGGTTGCATTCGGCGGCGATGGCAGCATGCGCCTGTTTGGTATCCCGATTTCCACCGACCAGGATCCGGTCGATGAGGCCACCCTGAAGAAGATCGCCAGCATGACCGGTGGCCAGTTCTTCCGCGCGCGTGACACCGCGCAGCTGGCCGGGATCTACGCCGAGCTCGATCGCCTGGAGCCGGTCGCCGCGAAGGGGCCGAGCCTGCGTCCGCGCGAAGAACGCTATGCCTGGCCGTTGGGGCTGGCGTTGCTGCTGGGCGTGCTGGCCTGGCTGTGGCCGGAGCGTCGCCGATGATCGCGTTTGCTTCGAATCTCCCCGATTGGAGCGCATTGCACTTCCTGCGACCGGAGTGGTTGTGGGCGCTGCTGGCGTTGCCCCTGATCCTCGCGCTCGCGGTGTACCGGCAGCGACGCAGTGATGCGTGGCGGCAGGCGGTGGACGCACACCTGTTGCCACATCTGCTGGCCGCGGGCGCGAAGCGGCGAGTGCGCCTGCCATGGGCGCTGCTGCTGGGCTGGACACTGGCATCGCTGGCCATGGCCGGGCCGAGCTGGCGCCAGCAGGCACAACCGATGTTCCAGGCCAGCGCACCGCTGCTGGTGGTGCTGGACCTGTCCAGCCGGATCACGGCAACCGATCTTCCGCCGTCGCGCCTGCTGCAGGCGCGGGCGAAAGTGGGCGAGCTGCTGCGCGCGCGCCAGGGCGGGCAGGTGGGGCTGGTGGTGTATGCCGATGATGCCTACACCGTGGCGCCGCTGACCGACGACGGCAGCAATGTTGCGTTGTATCTGGATGCGCTGTCGCCGGACGTGATGCCGCGTGATGGCCAGCGTGCCGACCGCGGCATCGACTGGGCGACACGCTTGATGCGGCAGATCGGCGCGTTGCAGGGGCAGATCCTGCTGGTCAGCGATCAGGCGGACAGCGAAGCTGCACTGGCGGCGGCGCAGGCACGCAGCCTGGGCCTGCAGGTGTCGGTGCTGGGCCTGGGCACGCCTGCCGGTGCGGCGTACCGCGATGGCAATGGGCAGATCCGCCAGGCCGCGCTGGATGAGGACAGCCTGCGTGCAGTCGCCACTGCCGGTGGCGGCCGCTATGCGCGCATCTCTGCCGATGACGGCGATCTGCGTGCGCTCGGTGTACTCGACGCGCGCGACGGCACGGCGGCGCAGCGGCCGGGCGAAGGCAAGCAGTGGCGTGACGAAGGCTTCTGGTTGCTGCCGCCGGTGATGCTGCTGGCATTGCTGGCCTTCCGCCGTCGCGCGGTGCTGGCCGCGGTGCTCGCGGTGGGTCTGCTGCCATGGATGAATGACGCGCAGGCGCAGGCCCCTGCGACGCCTGTCTCGCAGCCGGCGCAGGGCACGCTGTGGAAGCGCAGCGACCAGCTGCAGCATCAACGCCTGGCCGAGGGGGTTCAGGCCTACCGCAAGGGCGACTTCGCCACTGCACGCAGACAGTTCGAAGGCATCGACAGCGATGCCGGTTGGTACAACCTGGCCAACACGCTTGCACGCGAAGGCAACTACGACGAAGCGATCGCCGCCTACGACCGCGCACTGGCGCTGCATCCGGGCATGGCCGATGCAGTGGCCAACCGCGCCGTGGTCGATGCCGCACGCAAGCGCAGGCCATCCGGGGGCGGCCAAGGCCAGGATCAACAGAAGCCACCGCAGAACGGGCAGCAGAAACAACCGCAGGGCCCGCAGGGCCAACAGAACCCACAGGGACAGCCGAAGCAGGGCCAGCAGCAACCCGGCCAGGGCCAGCCGCCGTCGGGCCAGCAGGGCCAGCCCAAGGCGGGTGACAACAACGCGCAGTCGGAGCCTCAGCCTGGCGAACGTGGCCGCGATGGCCAGCAGGCACCACCGCAGGTGGAAGATGCCAAGGCGCAGGCGCAGGCCGATGAACAGCAGCGCCAGCGCATGCAGCAGGCGATGCAGCAGGCACGCGAGGGTGAGGCCGGCAAGGGGGACAAGCCAGTGCCGGGTGGTGAGGGCCGCACGCCGCGCCAGCGCGAGGAGCAACAGGCGGTGGAGGCATGGATGCGGCGTGTGCCGGATGATCCGGGCGCATTGCTGCGGGCCAAGTTCCAGCTGGAAAACGAACGCAGGAAGAGGGAAGGGCGATGACGCGGTCGATCAACATGCACGGGCACTGGCCTCGACAGGTACTGGCGGCGCTGCTGTTGTGGCTGCCGCTGCTGGCCTGGGCGCAGCCGCGCGCGTGGCTGGACCGCGACCGCATCGCGATGGGCGACACGGTCACGCTCAATGTCGAGAGCGACCAGGGCGCCCCTGACTTCACGCCATTGCGCACCGACTTCGACCTGAGCGGGCAGACCAGCAGCCGCCAGGTGGAATGGAGCAATGGCAGCATGCAGCAGCGCAACCTGTATGGCGTGGCGCTGACACCACGACGTAGTGGTGCGCTGGTGGTACCGGGCCTGCAGGTGGGCAGTGTGCGCACCGCACCGCTGACGCTGCAGGTCGATGCGGCCGCCGTGGCGGGGCCCGACAGCAATGCGATGGCCTTCATCGAAACCGTTGTCGATGACGATACGCCGTATGTGCAGCAGAGCGTGGGCGTGGTGGTGCGGCTGTACTTCGCCTCGCAGCTGGCCTCCGGCGAGCTGGTGCTGGATACCCCGGCGGGCGCGTCGTTGCAGCGTGTGGGCGACGACCGCACCGATGTACGCCAGGTCAACGGGCGCCGCTACAACGTGGTCGAACGGCGTTTCCTGCTGATCCCCGAGCGCAGCGGCGCGTTGCGCCTGGCCGGTGCCCGTTTCAGTGGGCGCAGTGCGGGTGGCTTCTTCGACGACTTCTTCGGCGGTGGCGATGGCCGCATGAATGCCACCGGCGCAGACCGCACGCTGCAGGTGCAGGCACAGCCGGCGCAGGCCCCGCAGCCGTGGCTGCCACTGCAGAGCCTGCAGCTGCGCTACACCAGTGCGCCGACCAGTGCCCGCACCGGTGAGGCCGCCAACGTGGTGGTCGAAGCGGTTGCCGAAGGCGCGACGCGCGCGCAGTTCACCGACCTGCCGGTGCCGGATGTCGGCACCAATGCGCAGGTGTTCGCCGAACCGGCACAGTACGAAGAGACCTTCAACGGCAGCACGCCGCGCCTGAAGATCACCCGCCGCTATTCGATCGTGCCGCGCCAGCCGGGTTCGCTGGTGGTGCCGGGGCCGCGCCTGCCCTGGTGGGATGTGCGTAACGGCAAGGCGCAGGAGGCGAAGCTGCCGGACCTGACGCTGGCCGTCGCGGCCGGCACCGGCACCGGCACTGCCTCACCGGCGCCATTGCCGCCGATCGACACCGATGCCGCGCTGCCGGGCGCCGATGGCCAGGACAGCCGCATCGCCGCGACCGATCCGCGTGCCAGCGGCCTGTCCGGGCGTCCGTGGCCGTGGATGGCAGCGGCCATCGGCCTGGCGTTGCTGTGGCTGCTGACTCTCCTGTGGGGCTGGCAGCGAGGTCGGCGCCCGCGCGCAGTGGCGCCAGTAGCGGGCAAGGCCTCTGTGCCGACTGCGGCGGGCGGGCGTGCCGGCCTGGCAGAACTGCGCCGCGCGCTGGATGGCGAGGGCTTCGACCAGGTGGAAGCACAGCTGTGTGCGATGGCTGGTGTGGAACGCATCGAGCAGGTCATCGCGCGGCTTGGGGATGCAGCCCAGCGTCAAGTGCTACAGGACCTGCAGCAGGCGCGGTGGGGCGGGCAGGGGGATCTGGCGCGGCTGCGCACGCGCCTGCGCGAGGTCTTCCGTGACGGACCGCACTGGTCGGCGCCTGCGGGCACCGCCGACACTGACCTGGCGCCGCTGTATCCGCCGCGGCGAACCTGAACCGGCGCCGCTTGCGCGCTTTGTTAGAGTGCATTCATTTTTCGAGGAAACCCGCGTATGACAGCAGCTGCTGCCGACAAGAAGAAGTTGCCCCTGCATTGGAAGATGGGCATCGGCTTTGCGATCGGCCTGGTCCTGGGACTGATCGTGCACGCCCTGGGCGGCAGCGTCGATGGTCTGCAGGCTGGTGCCAAGTGGGTAATGGACTACGTCACCACCCCGGCGTCGGGCCTGTTCCTCAACCTGATCTTCATGCTGATCGTGCCGCTGATCTTCTCGGCGCTGATCATGGGCGTGTCGGAGATGGGCGACATCCGCGCCCTCGGCCGCATCGGCTGGAAGACCCTGGCCTACACCGTGCTGCTGTCCGGCATCGCGGTGGGCATCGGCCTGGTGCTGGTCAACCTGCTCAAGCCGGGCGCGGGCGTCGATCCGCAGACTGCGGCACTGATGCTCTCGGAGAACGCCGAGCGCAGCAAGGAAATCGTCGCTGGCATCCACGGCACGCCGAAGGGCATGGACATGCTGCTGTCGATCGTGCCGAGCAACGTGCTGCAGGCCGCGTCGGACAACGGCGCGATCCTGTCGCTGATGTTCTTCGCGCTGATGTTCGGCATCGGCATGGTGCTGACCGACAATGAAAAGGTTGCCCCGCTGCGCCGCGCCATCGAAGGCGTGTTCGAAATCTCGATGACCCTGATCAACCTGGTCATCCGCCTGGCCCCTTATGCGGTGGCCTGCTTTATGTTCAACCTGGCCGCGCTGTTCGGCTTCGAGCTGATCATCCGCCTGGGTGCCTATGTGGGCGTGGTGGTGCTGGCGCTGGGCCTGCACATGATCGTGACCTACGGTACCGCGGTGTGGCTGTCCGGCCGCTCGCCGCTGTCGTTCTTCCGCGATACCCAGGAAGCAACGGTGATGGCGTTCTCCACCGCCTCCAGCAATGCCACCCTGCCGACCGCGCTGCGCGTGGCCGACCAGATGGGCTTGCCGCAGCGCGTGTCGCGCTTCGTGCTGACCGTGGGTGCCACCGCCAACCAGAACGGCACCGCGCTGTTCGAGGGTGTGACGGTGATCTTCCTGGCCCAGTTCTTCGGCGTGGACCTGAGCATCGGCCAGCAGATCATGGTGATGGCGGTCTGCATCCTCGGTGGCATCGGTACCGCCGGCGTGCCGTCGGGATCGCTGCCGGTGGTGGCGATGATCTGCGCGATGGTCGGTGTGAATCCGCTGGGCATCGGCCTGATCCTGGGCGTGAATCACTTCCTGGACATGTGCCGTACCGCGCTGAACGTGACCGGCGACCTGGCCCTGACCACGCTGGTGGCCAAGGGCGAGTCGCACGATGGCCCGGCGCTGGGTCCGCAGCAGGACTGAGTCCAACGCCACTGCTGGCGACCTGATCGGGGTCGGATTCCTTTCCGCAGGGAAAGGGCTCCGGCCCCTTTCACATGCGGAATCCGGCGGAGATCACGTCCTTGCGGGCCAGCGGCCGGCACGACCGGGCAAGGTGAACTGACCCCCCGCCCGGCGACTATGGGACAATAGGCCGCCCGCACGTCCGCGGCCGCCTCCCGATTCCGACAGAACCATGACGCAGCCTACCCGTCGCCAGTTGGCCAACGCCATCCGCTTCCTTGCCGCCGATGCGGTTGAAACCGCAAAGTCCGGCCACCCCGGCATGCCCATGGGCATGGCCGACATCGCCGAAGTCCTCTGGAACGACTACCTCCGCCATAACCCGAGCAACCCGCACTGGTTCAACCGCGACCGTTTCGTGCTGTCCAACGGCCACGGTTCGATGCTGCAGTACGCGCTGCTGCACCTGAGCGGCTACGACCTGCCGATCGAGCAGCTGAAGCTGTTCCGCCAGCTGGGCAGCCACACCGCCGGTCACCCGGAACGCCACGAGACCCCGGGCGTGGAGACCACCACCGGCCCGCTGGGCCAGGGTTTCGCCAACGCCGTGGGCTTCGCCCTGGCCGAGAAGCTGCTGGCACAGCGCTTCAACCGTCCGGAGCTGGAAGTGGTCGACCACCGCACCTGGGTGTTCATGGGCGATGGCTGCCTGATGGAAGGCGTGTCGCATGAAGCCGCTTCGCTGGCCGGCACCTGGGGCCTGCACAAGCTGGTCTGCTTCTGGGACAACAACCACATCTCCATCGACGGCAACGTCGAGGGCTGGTTCACCGACAACACCCCGGAGCGTTTCGAGGCCTATGGCTGGAACGTGGTCCGCGACGTCGATGGCCATGACCCGGACAGCATCAAGGCCGGCATCGAGGCCGCGCTGTCGCAGAGCGACAAGCCGACCCTGATCTGCTGCCGCACCACCATCGGGTTTGGTTCGCCGAACAAGGCGGGCAAGGAATCCAGCCACGGCGCACCGCTGGGCAAGGACGAGCTGGAAGCCACCCGCAAGCAGCTGGGCTGGGAATACGGTCCGTTCGAGATCCCGCAGGCGATCTACGACGGCTGGCGCGCCAATGGCGCCGGCACCCTGCGTCAGGCTGAGTGGGAACAGCTGTTCGACAAGTACGCCAGCCAGTACCCGGCTGAAGCAGCCGAACTGACCCGCCGCTCGCATGGCGAACTGCCGGCCGACTTCGTTGCCAAGGCCGATGCCTACATCGCCCAGGTGGCCGCGGAAGGCCCGACGATCGCCTCGCGCAAGGCGTCGCAGCTGGCCATTGAAGCCTATGCCCCGCTGCTGCCGGAAATCGTCGGCGGCTCGGCCGACCTGGCGCACTCCAACCTGACCCTCTGGAAGGGCAGCAAATCGGTTGCCAGCGACGACGCCAACGCCAACTACGTGTACTACGGCGTGCGCGAGTTCGGCATGACCGCCATTGCCAACGGCCTGGCCCTGCACGGTGGCTTCATTCCGTTCGACGCCACCTTCCTGGTGTTCAGCGATTACGCCCGCAATGGCGTGCGCATGAGCGCGCTGATCCCGGCGCACGCCATCCACGTCTACACCCACGACTCGATCGGCCTGGGCGAAGACGGCCCGACCCACCAGCCGGTGGAGCACCTGGCCTCGCTGCGCTACATCCCGAACAACGACGTGTGGCGTCCGTGCGATGCGGTCGAGTCGGCGGTGAGCTGGAAGGCCGCGATCACCCGCCAGGACGGCCCGAGCTGCCTGGTGTTCAGCCGCCAGAACCTGCCGCACCAGCCGCGCAGCGCCGAGCAGATCGCGCAGATCGAGCGCGGCGGTTACGTGCTGGCCGATGCCGCCGGCACCCCGGATGTGATCCTGATCGCCACCGGTTCGGAAGTCTCGCTGGCCACCGAAGCCAAGGCCCAGCTGGACGCGGCTGGTCTCAAGACCCGCGTGGTTTCGATGCCGTCCACCGACGTGTTCCTGCGCCAGGATGCGGCCTACCGTGAATCGGTGCTGCCGAACGCGGTGCGCAAGCGCGTGGCTGTGGAAGCCGGTGTCACCGGCTTCTGGCGCCAGTTCGTCGGCCTGGACGGTGCAGTGATCGGTATCGACACCTTCGGTGCCTCGGCCCCGGCCGACCAGCTGTACAAGCACTTCGGCATCACCACCGCGCACGTGGTGGAAGCCGCCAAGGCGCTGTAAGCAGCATCGCGACGTAATGAGGAAAGGCCGGCGCACGCCGGCCTTTTCTTTGCCGCAGGAAAAAGGGGACGGAGGGGATTAAGTCGTTTGTGCACAAACGACTTAATCCCCTCCGTCCCCTTTTCTCAGGCGGTGCGCGCCAGTGCCAGCCGCAGCAGGCGCGCGTCCAGGCGTTCGGCGAAATCCTTCGGCGCCTGCAGGCCCATGCGTTGCAGGTACACTGCATCGCCGTCGCCGGCCGGTTGCCGTAGTGCTGCCCAGACGGTACGCAGCTTGTCGCCGCGGGTCTGCGTATTGGCCTTCAGCCACGCCAGCGCTTTCACCAGCACCTGCTCGATCTCGTTGAAGTCACTGCCCAGCGGATAGTCCGGCAGGCTGCCATCGGCGCGGAACGGGGCCAGCGCCGCTGTCAGCGCCTGCGGCGTATTGCGCTGCTGCCGCTGCGGATCCGGTTGCGCGACCGCCAGCAGTTTGCGCGAGGCGTGCGCCTGCTGCAGCAGGCCGCCCTGGAACGGGGCCTCGGTGATTGCGGTCATCGCATGCACGCAGTCCTCGTCGGTCAGTCCGCGCAGGTCGGCAATGCCGTATTCGTTGAGGTAGATGTCGCGCAGGTGGCGCGGAATGGTGGTGTGCCCGTAGTTCCAGCGCACGTTGGATTCGCGTCGGCCCTTGTCATCGCGCGCGGCGCGGAACATCAGCACGCTGCGGGCTTCCGGCAGGGCATGTGCCATCGCCACGAAGTTGTACTGGCCGCCCACACCGGATACCACGCGTCCATCGTCCAGCGCGTCGGACACCGCCGCGCCCAGCGCGGTGGCCATCATGCAGGAGTTGAAGAAGCGCGCATGGCGGCGCTGCAGGCGTTCCAGCGTTTCGTTGCCGCCGTACAGCTGGTTGATCTCGCTGATGCGGCGCATGCCGATCGCACGGCACTCGTCCTCCGGCAGCGTGCGCAGCCACTCGTAGAATTCCGGCGAGCCCAGGTAGAACGCGCCGTGCAGGTACTCACCTTCGGCCGCCAGTGTGGCGTGGTCGATCGACAGCGTGCTGCCGTTCTCGATGCGCTGCATCAGCGCCAGGTCATCGTGTACCTTGCGCTTGATCACCCCGGTCTGCACCAGCCTGCGGAAGCCTTCGTTGAGCATCTCGCTGCAGCCGTACAGGCCCACTTCGAACGGGTCCACGCCGCCGATCTCCTGCACCAGCGGGTGGCTGGCCAGCTGCGGATCCAGCGCGTGCAGCACGCGGCGGTAGCGCGCGTTGTCGGTGTGGCGCAGCACCAGCGCATGGCTGAGCGCGTCGGCCAGCGTACCGATGCCGATCTGCAGCGTGCCGCCATCGCGCACCAGCGTGCTGGCGTACAGGCCGATGGCGTAGTCGACATCGCCGACCGGCTGCCGCGGCAGCCCGAACAGCGCCGGGTACGGCGGCGGTGGGGTGATCACCAGATCGAAGAACGAGACATCGACCGTGGCCGAGCCGCCCAGGTAGGGCAACTGGGGATCGATCTCGGCAATCAGCAGCGGACGCGGCAGGCCACGCGCGGTCATCGCGTCCAGCGTGTCCTGGGTGATGTCGTTGTTGCACGACAGGGAAAGCCGGCGGTCGTTCGGGCGCATCGCCACTTTCTGCACGATCACCTGTGGCGCGCGCTGCGCCACCGCATCGGCGGCGTGGGTGTAGTTCAGGCTGGTATAGCTGGACTGCGCCTGGCGCGACCCGAGCAGGGCGCCGGACTGCATGTAGAACTCTTCCACCTGCACATGTGCCGGCAACGCGTCGCGCGCGATCGCATCGGCATAGGCCAGGCGCGGGAAGTCGTCGCCGAAATGGCGCTGCGCGAACGGCGCCAGGAAGCGCGCCTCCAGGCCGTTGCCCCGCGCCTTCGGCGGATTCAGCGACAGCGCGGTATACAGCTGCAGCGGCCGCGACGGATCGTGCTCGACGCGCGCGTAGAGGGCATTGAGCAGCCGATGCGGCTTGCCCAGTGCCAGCGGTGCCCCGATCCGCAGCGGCCCGTCCACGCGCGCAAACAACCAGTCGACGGCGGCGTCCAGGTCGGTGAGGTGTTCGGTCATGCGCGGCGGTCCTGCGTCGGGGGAGTGCGGGCATTACAGCATGTCGGGCTTGAACCGCCGTCGACGCGAGACTTCCGCGCCGGCCACCATGAACTGCCCATCGCCGCGGTAATGCACCGTGCGCGGCAGTTTCGGCCGGGGCGCAACATGGGCGTGCACGATTTCCCAGATGAACAGATTGCTCGCTGCCACCTGGCTGTCGTCGTACAGGCGGCATTCGAAGCACGAATGGCATTGGCCGACCAGTGGCGCGCCGACCTCACGCGCGGGCAGTGCGTCGAGCCCGAAACGGGCGAACTTGTCGACCTCGCGGCCGCTGCAGTTGCCGATGTCCACCACGGTATCGAGCAGCTCCACCCCGGGCACGTTGATCACGCACTCGCCGCTGCCGCGCGCCAACGCGTGGCTGTGGTTTGCGTCCCACAGGTAGGTGGCGACCAGTGAAGGCGAGAAGCCCATGACCATGTGCCAGCCCATCGTCATCAGGTTGCGCTGGCCGCGCCATGCCGTGCTGACCAGCACGATCGGGCCGGGTTCGAGGAAGCGGCGGGCCTGCTCGACCGGGAAATCCTTCTTCGGCAGTGCTTTCATCCGGGGCCAGGGGCGGGAGGAACCGATGCTGGCGCAGCCGGGATGAACCCGGAGTCGAGGGGCTTGACAGGCAGATCGATTACGCGCGTAATCAATCTGTCGATTACGGATGTAAACCATGACCCCGATCAGCGAAGCCGAAGCCGTCGTGATGGAGGTGCTGTGGCAGCAGGCACCGCGTAGTGCCGATGACGTGGTGGCCGCGCTGGCCCATCGCGACTGGGCCGAGCCGACCATCAAGACCCTGCTCAACCGCCTGCTGACCAAGGGCGCGATCACTGCCGAGCGCGATGGACGGCGTTACCTGTACCGGCCGCTGCTGCAGCGACAGGCGTGGGTGGAGGCGCAGAGCCAGGACTTCATCGGCCGTGTCTTCGAAGGGCGCGTGGCGCCGCTGGTCGCGCACTTCAGCGAACGCGGCCAGCTGAGCGCGCAGGACATCGCCGAACTGAAGAAGCTGATCCAGGAGCTGGACCATGACTGAGCTGCTCGACGGACTGTGGCGGGCCAGCTTGTGGCTGGCCGTGGGTGTGGTCCTGCTGGCGGTGCTGCGACCGCTGCTGGTGCGGTTGGGGGGCGCTGGGCTGGCCTACCGCAGCTGGTGGCTGCTGCCGCTGCTGCTGGTGGCCCTGACGCTGCCATTGCCACAGGTTGCGGTGTTGCAGCAGGTACCCACGCTGCCGCTGAAAGTGATGCCCGGTGCCCTCGATGCCCTGAGCGGGCCCTCGTTGCCATGGGCCGGGCTGTTGTTCGCGCTGTGGGCATTGGGTGCGGGCATCCGCCTGTTGCGCGACCTGCACGCACAACATCGTTTCGAACGGAGCATGGGCCCACTGACGCCGCGCACCGATGGCAGCTGGCAGGCCAGCGGCGATCCCGGCTTGCCCGCGCTGGTTGGCCTGTGGCGCCCACGCATCGTGGTTGGTCCCGACTTCGACCTGCAGTTCACCGCACAGGAACAGAGCTTGATCCTGCAGCACGAGCGCAGCCATCACCGTCATGGCGATCACTGGGCCAACGGTGCGCTGCTGCTGGTGCGCGCGGTGTTCTGGTTCCACCCGCTTCTGCCGTGGGCTGCGGGCCGCTTCCTGCGCGACCAGGAACTGGCCTGCGATGCCCGCACCATAGCCCCGCAGCCGGCGCTGCGCGGCCTCTACGCCAGCACGCTGCTGAAGGCGCAGCTGGTCCACCCGGTTGCGCCCGCGGTCTGCCATTGGCGCAGCCAACCCGTTTTGAAGGAGCGTATCGCCATGTTGAAGCAGTCCAAGCGGAAGGCATTGCCGTGGGTGTCCGGGCAGGTGCTGGTGGTCGGGTTGTGTGTGGGCATGGGCGCGGTGGCATGGGCCAGCCAGGGCGCCGCGGCCGGGAGCCCGGGGATCGGTGTCGAGCCGTACGCAACCGCGGAAGAGGGTGCGGCCAAGGCTGGGCTGGACCGTCCGATCCAGATCGACAGGATGCCACCGCCGTCCTATCCAAAATCCGCGTTCGAGCAGCGCCAGGTAGGCGTGGTGAACCTGCGCGTGGAGGTGGATGCGCAGGGGCGTCCCAGCGATGTCCGCGTGCTCAGTGCCACCAATCCGGGCGTGTTCGATGCGGTGTCGATCGCTGCGGCACGCAGCTGGACCTATCGGCCGGCGATGAAGAACGGTAAGCCGGTTGCAGCGGCGGTGAAGATTCCGATCACGTTCGCCATGGACAACAC
Organism: Stenotrophomonas sp. YJH_SMC_73; assembly: GCF_059370155.1. Taxonomy (NCBI): domain Bacteria; kingdom Pseudomonadati; phylum Pseudomonadota; class Gammaproteobacteria; order Lysobacterales; family Lysobacteraceae; genus Stenotrophomonas; species Stenotrophomonas sp. YJH_SMC_73. The sequence continues at coordinate 560,457 of NZ_JCAFTJ010000001.1, forward strand.
CGAGGACACCCAATGAAGTCCGCTGCGCTGATCATGGCGGCAGCGCTGCTGGTCGGGTGCGCGAGCCAGGACCGCCTGACCACGGTGGATACCCGCAGCGAAAATGTCGGCCACCAGCGCCTGCAGCCGCAGGCGGGCAGCGGCGGTGGACAGTCGCAGGTGTATTCGCTGGGTGCGACCGAAGGCTACCGGATGCCGCAGCTGTACGCGGCACCGGACCCGGAGGTTGGCGATCGTGACCCGCGCGCGGAACTGGCGCCGACCACGATCTGCCTGCAGGTGGTGGTTGATGCCAATGGCGCCGTGGAGCGAAGCCTGCCATTGACCGATCGTCCGGAGTGCGCGGCAGGTGCTGCGGGCGAGAATGCGCCCCTGCTGCAGGCTGCCCAGGAAGCCGTGGCGATGTGGAAGTACTCGTCCGCAGCGGTCTGCCACTTCGCGGCGGGCAAGGTGCCTGCCGACCGCGGTGACTGCCGGGGCGCCGAGCGCGTCGAGCCGGTAGCGGTCACCCTGCAGTACGCCTTCACGTTCGAGATCGTGAAGGGCCAGCACGTGGTGCGGATGCAGGGAAAATGAACGCTCGCGGTCCGTGATGGAAACCGATGGCGCCGGGCTCTGCCCGGCGTACGTCAGGCCCCGCCCTGGATATTGGCCTTTACCGCAGGCTGCATCAGCTTCGGTTCTTCCAACGTCGCATCGCGGGCCTGGCGCACGCTGACGAACTCCGCCTCGGCCACGCCGTCGTGCACGTGGATGTTGTGCGCGCGCTGTTCACCGATGGTGGTTTCGTTGGCGAAGTCGCGGCCGCCCGGGCCGTAGTCGTGGCAGACGAACACGCGGGTGGCATCCGGCAGGGCCAGCAGGCGCTGGATCGAGCGGTACAGCTGTGCGGCATCACCGCCGGGGAAGTCGCAGCGGGCAGTGCCGCCGTCGGGCATGAACAGCGAGTCGCCAGTGAACAGCGCATCGTCGATCAGGTAGGCGATGCTGTCGCTGGTGTGGCCGGGCACGGCGATCACCTGGCAGCGCAGTTCGCCCAAAGTGAAGGTCTCGCCGTCACTGAACAGGTGGTCGAAGATTTCATCGGCGCCCGGAAGCTGCAGGCCATAGCGTGGCGCAAACGTCGCCTGCACCGCACGGATGCCTTCACCGATGGCCAGCGTGGCCTGCGGAAAGCGCTGCTTGAGCCGGCGCCCGGCCGACACATGGTCGGCGTGGGCATGCGTCTCCAGCAGCCAGCGCAGCTGCAGGCCCTGTTGTTCGATGGCCTGCAATGCCGCGCGCAGCGGTGATTCGCTGCTGGCGTCGGTGTCCGGGTCGTAGTCCAGGACCGGATCGATCAGCGCCGCCTCGCCGCTGGCCGGGTCGCTGACCAGGTAGCTGAAGGTGTTGCTGTCACGGTGGAAGAACGACTGCACCTGGACCGGCATTGGAGCTCTCCTCAGCGCGTGCCGAGCACGCGGTTCAGCAACTGCGCCAGGTTTTCACCGGCCAGCCGCAGCTGCGCTTCGGCCAGCGGCCGGTAGCGCTCGGTGTACTCGTCACCGATTTTACGCGAGGCCGGATAAACGCCAGGTTGCATGGAGATGCGGCAGCTGGCCTCGGCCCAGACCTGCGGGTCGCGCTGCGGGTTGGACTGGCGCGCCAGCTTCGGTGCGCGCTGGCTCTGCAGCACCGGCAGGTAGCCGGCATCGTCCAGCTTGCGGGTGTTGAGCATGCCGCTGTCCCACAGCGAGTGCAGGTTGGTACCGCGGTTGCCGAACTGCAGCTGGAAATCATTGCCGCCCTTGTCGTGGGCGTAGCCGGCGTGCATCGGCTGGTGGATGTCGCCGACCAGGTGCACGACGAACTTCAGCGCCTGCAGGCGCTCGCCGTCAGTCAGGCTGCGGTCGCCCAGAATGGCGCTCTGCGCCTTGAGGGCTTCGACGATGCAGTTGCCGTTCCTGCAGTGCTTCGGTGCTTCGTAGTGGCAGTCGTCTTCGGCAATGTTGACGTAGTGCCAGCCGGCCGAGCGACGGCCCAGGCCCGGGTCCTTGGCGCGCAGCTGGTCGGCCCAGGGCGCGATGCTGGCCAGGGTGGCGTCCGGTTCGGTGGCCAGCAGGCGGTCCACTTCGGCGCGGGCGGCGGGGGTGAGGCGGGCGTCGGCGACTTCGGCGACAAGGCGGTGGCCTTGCGCGCCCCAGGCATGGGCAGGGGCGGAGACGGACAGCAGGGCCGGCGCCAGGGCGGCGGCGAGGAACAGGGAGTGCAGGGCTTTCATGCGCCCATTCTAGCGGGGTAGGTGGATTGAAGAGCGGCGCGTTCCTGTTCCGAAGTGGAAGCGTAGAGGGAGGGGCGGCGGGACACGCCGTAAATCCGTCCCTGGGGGCTCGATGGCGCCATCCATGGCGCCAACGGTCCCGCCGCCCCTCCCTCTGCGCTCCCCTCCAAACATGGCCGCGGGGGCGGATGCAAACGTCAAATGCAACATCAAAAACAAATGCAGGATCAAAATCGGCCTCCTGCAATTACAGGCAATCACTGCGCCTCGGATGCACGGGTTCTGCTCTTGCCTTTGCTTGAGCTGGTACGCACGCGGTGATGGGAAGGGGCAAGGCGGGGAGCGGAGCCGGGACCGTTGGCGCCATGGATGGCGCCATCGAGCCCCCAGGGATGGGTTTACGGCGTGTCCCGGCTCCGCTCCCTGCCTTGCCCCAGCTCCGGAACCGCTTCAGTCCCAGGCACAAAAAAGCCCCGGCAATTACCGGGGCAACATGCTGCGAGGGTTCTGCGTGTAGCGGGGGAGCGGGGGCGAAGCCCCCGCGCCCAATACACCGCTTTAGAACTTGAAGACGTACGAAGCGCCGTAGACCAGCGGATCGATGTTGACCGTGCCGATCTTCTCGCCGTTCAACTTCACCTTGCTGTCGATGTCGATCCAGCGCATGTCCACGCGCAGGGCGCCCTTCTCGCCGATCGCGAAGTCCACGCCGGCGTGTGCGGCCAGGCCCCACGAATCCTGCAGCTTCAGCTTGCTGCCGGCCAGCGCACCCGTAGTGTCTTCGCTGAAGAAGGTGGTGTAGTTCAGGCCGGCGCCGACGAACGGCGACACCTTGCCCTTGCTGTTGAAGTGGTACTGCAGGGTGACCACCGGCGGCAGCTGCTTGGTGCTGCCGACGCGGCCCAGGCCGTTGATGTTGATGTCGTGCTTGAACGGCAGCGCGGCCAGCACTTCGATGCCCAGGTTGTCGGCGATGAAGTACTCGCCGGTGATGGTCGGCTTGACGTCATTGTCGACGTCGACCTTCAGGGTGCCGCCGGCCAGCCAGCCGTTGTTCGACTTCGGCGCCACCTGGTGCACGCCGGCCGAGACGGTCCAGTCGCCCTTGGACTGCGCCATGGCCGGGGCGGCGGCGAGCGACAGGGCGGCGGCCAGGCTGGCCACGATCAGGGGGGAGGTCTTGCGCATGGGGGTGTTCTCGTTGCTGGGTGGATGGCGACAGTCTCGGCCTCACGCCGCGCTAACGCTTTGATCCGGATCAAATCCTGTCCGTGGGCCGGCCGGCGGTCCCGGCTGGCCCACGGTGGCCAGCGGCGGTTTGCTAGACTTGTGGGCCCTATCCATCCCGCCGCACCTGTCGCGGCCGCAGGAGCTTGAGAAATGGCAATCAAGGTTGGTATCAACGGTTTCGGTCGCATCGGGCGTAACGTCCTGCGCTCGGCGGTGCTGAACTTCGGCGACGACATCGAAATCGTGGCCATCAACGATCTGCTGGAGCCGGACTACCTGGCGTACATGCTCAAGTACGACTCCGTGCACGGCCGCTTCAAGGCCGACGTGGCGGTGCAGGGCAACGACCTGCTGGTCAACGGCAAGAAGATCCGCCTGACCCAGGAACGCGACCCGGCCAACCTGAAGTGGGATGAAGTCGGCGCTGATGTGGTGCTGGAAGCTACCGGCCTGTTCCTGACCAAGGAAACCGCGCAGAAGCACATCGATGCCGGCGCCAAGAAGGTCATCATGTCGGCCCCGTCGAAGGACGACACGCCGATGTTCGTGTATGGCGTGAACGACAAGACCTACGCCGGCCAGGCGATCATCTCCAACGCTTCGTGCACCACCAACTGCCTGGCCCCGCTGGCCAAGGTCATTAACGACAAGTGGGGCATCAAGCGCGGCCTGATGACCACCGTGCATGCGGCCACCGCCACCCAGAAGACCGTCGATGGCCCGTCCAACAAGGACTGGCGCGGCGGCCGTGGCATCCTGGAAAACATCATTCCCTCGTCCACCGGTGCGGCCAAGGCCGTCGGCGTGGTCATTCCGGAACTGAACAAGAAGCTGACCGGCATGAGCTTCCGCGTGCCGACCTCGGACGTGTCGGTGGTCGACCTGACCGTCGAGCTGGAAAAGGAAGCCACCTACGCCGAGATCTGCGCCGAAGTGAAGGCACAGAGCGAAGGCCCGCTGAAGGGCATCCTGGGCTACACCGAAGACAAGGTGGTGGCCACCGATTTCCGCGGCGAAACCTGCACGTCGGTGTTCGACGCCGATGCCGGCATCGCCCTGGACGGCACCTTCGTCAAGCTGGTGACCTGGTACGACAACGAGTGGGGCTACTCGAACAAGTGCCTGGAAATGGCCAAGGTCATCGCCGCCAAGTAAGGCCGGCGTAGATCGCAGACGAACCCCGGCCTGGCCGGGGTTCGTCGTTTAAGGGGCCCACCCTGTCGTAGCATGGGGCGGTCGACCGCTGCCGCTGGGGCGCGGGAACGCAATGGAAGCACGCAATGGAAGCACTGATCGCACTGGTCGTATTGGTCCTGTTGGCCATCCCCCTGCTGCTGGTGGTGGCGCTGGTGATGATCTCCGGCCTGCGCCGCCGCGTCGCGGCGCTGGAAAGCGCGATGGCCGCCGCGCCTGCCACCGCCAGGCCGGCCGCCAGCGCGCCCACGCCCGAACGGGCTGCGGCCACGCCCACGGCCAGTGCCGATCCACCGTTCCTGCGGCCGGTCGCCGCTGCTGCGCCGCACCCCGCGCAGCCAACGGTGCGCGAAGCAGCGCCGACCGAGGCGCCTGTTCCCCGACCTGCTGCGCCACCGCCGGTGCCCCCGGTGCCGGTGCAGCCGCCGCTGCCTTCCGAGCCGGCACTGCCCAACGTCATCGAGCGCGGCATCAGTGCGGTCAAGCGCTGGTTCACCGAAGGCAACGTGCCGGTCAAGATCGGCATGCTGGTGCTGCTGGCCGGTGTCGCGGCGCTGCTGAAGTACGTCAGCGACCAGGGCTGGCTGGTGTTGCCGATCGAGCTGCGCTTGGCCGGCATCACCGTGGGGGCGCTGGGCCTGCTGGCCTTTGGTTGGCACCAGCGCGAGCGCCGGCGCCTGTTTGCGCTGGCATTGCAGGGCGGTGCCATCGGCGTACTGCTGCTGACCATCTTCGCGGCCTTCAAGCGCTTCGACCTGATTCCGCCGGGCTTCGCCTTCGCCAGCTCCATTGCCCTGGTGGCCGGGCTGTGCGTGCTGGCGGTGGTGCAGAACTCGCGCACGCTGGCCGTGCTGGGCATCCTGGCTGGCTTCATGGCACCGCTGTGGCTGTCCACCGGCAGCGGCAATCACGTGGGGCTGTTCAGCTATTACGCGGTGCTCAACGCGGGCATTTTCGCCATCGCCTGGTTCCGCCCTTGGCGCGCGCTGAACCTGCTGGGCTTCGCCTTCACTTTCGGCATCGGCACCTTCTGGGGCGTGCTGCAGTACGTACCGGACAAGTTCAGCAGCACTGAGCCGTTCCTGCTGTTGTTCTTCGTGTTCTACCTGCTGATCCCGCTGCTGTACGCGCGCCGCCAGCCGGCCGGCCGGCGCGATCTGATCGATGGCAGCCTGGTGTTCGGCGCGCCGCTGGTCGCATTCTCGTTGCAGGCAGGCATGCTGCACGAACAACCGATGACGCTGGCACTATGCGCGCTGGGCCTGGCCGCGATCTACGCGGTACTGGCACGGGCGCTGATCGCACGTGCGTCGTACACCATGCTGGCGCAGTCGCATGCCGTGCTTGCGGTGGGCTTCGCCACGCTGGCGGTGCCGCTGGCCTTGTCGGCGCGTGCCACCGGTGCCGTGTTTGCGCTGGAAGGTGCAGGCCTGGCCTGGTTGGGGCTGCGCCAGAAGCGCTGGCTGCCGCAGGTATCCGGCGCGTTGCTGCAGATCGGCGCCGCATTCGCCTTCGTTGCCGGTGGCGACCACTGGCACGAAGACCTGCGCTTCCTGATCAACCCGACCGCCATCGGCGCGCTGTTGCTGGCCCTGGCCGGCTTCGCGTCGGCGTGGAGCTACCAGCGCAGGCCACGTCATGACGTCGCACTGGTGTACTACCTGTGGGGCCTGCTGTGGTGGCTGGGCGGCCTGGTCCATGAGATCACGCGCTTCTTCCCGTACCGCACCGAAGTGGACGCGTTGCTGGTGCTGGCCGCGGTCACTGCCTGGCTGGTGGCCGAAGTGCAGCGTCGCCAGCCGGCGCGTGCACTGGGCGTGACCGCACTGGCCATGCTCGCGCTGGGCTTCCCGCTGGCCCTGGTGCAGAGCGATGCACACCACCAGCCGTTCGCCGGTTATGGCGCGCTGGCCTGGGCGGTGTTCGCGGTGCTGGGCGTGCGGACCCTGCTGTGCCTGCGCCAGGGCGGCGATACCGTGGCCCGCATCGCGCAGTTCCTGTGGTGGCTGCTGTGGCCGTCGCTGCTTTCGCTGCTGGCCCTGTGGGGCGGTGGCGAAGCCGATCTGGCGCAGGGCTGGACGACGCTGCTGGTGACCTTGCCGTGGCTGCTGATGGCGGCACTGTCGCTGTGGCGCTGGAATGCGCTGCGGTGGCCGCTGGGGCAGGCTTTCGACAGCGTGCGCGCCCCGCTGCAATGCGTGCTGTTCGGCCTGCTGTCGATCGGCTGGCTGTTTGGCCAGCTGCTGCCGGGCGACGCCGCGCCGCTGTTGTGGCTGCCGGTGCTGAATCCAGCCGAGATCGGCCAGTGGTTGAGCCTGCTGCTGCTGGCGCGCTGGCTGTACGGCGATCAGCAACCGCAGGCACCGCAGGCATTGCTGAACATCCGCATGCCGCTGCTGGCACTGGCGGCCTTCGTCGCACTGACCAGCCTGGTGCTGCATGGCGTGCACCAGTGGGGTGGGCTGGCATGGAACGCGTCGATGATGCGCTTCAGCCTGGCCCAGACCAGCCTGACCGTGTTGTGGAGCGTGCTGGGCGTGATTGCCTGGGTGTGGGGTTCGCGTCGTGGCCAGCGTGTGCTGTGGATGGTCGGTGCCGTGCTGATGGGCGTGGTACTGGCCAAGCTGGTTATTGTCGATCGCCAGCACCTGGGCAACCTGCTGGGCATCGCATCGTTCATCGCCTACGGCCTGCTGTGCACGGTCGTGGGTTATCTGGCACCGGCTCCGCCGAGCGTGGCGCCGACCGTGGAGGAAAAGCAATGAGGAAGTGGAGCAGGGCGCTGCTGCCGGCGATGTTCGGCATGCTGGCCGCCGTCGTGGTGCAGGCGGCTGATTACCGCACGCAGTATGCCGAGCAATGGCCGCTCACATTGTCCAGCGCGCAGTCCGGTGCCTACCGCATCGTGCTGGAGCCGGCGATCTACCGCCGTGCCGTGAGTCCCGACCTCAGCGACCTGCAGGTGTTCAATGCAGCCAGCCAGCTGCTGCCGTCGGCACTGCTGGCGCCGGACCAGCCGCTGGCGCAACCGCCGGTGCAGCGTGAACTGCCGTGGTTCGTGCTGCCGCCGCTGGCCGATGCCCAGCGCAACGATCTGCAGCTGCTGACCGAGCGTGATACCGATGGGCGCGTGCGCCGGGTCGAAGCGCGGGTGAGTGGCGGGGCGACGGCGAACGGGCAGGGCGGCTGGCTGATCGACGCCAGCATGCTCGACCAGCAGCCGCTGGCGGCGCTGGTGCTGGACTGGGCCGACAGCGGCCAGCCGCTGCAGGCGCAGGTTCAGCTGGATGCCAGTGATGACCTGCAGCACTGGCGATCGATGGGTCGCGACGTGCCGCTGGTGGATCTGCAGCGCGCCGGCAAGCGCCTGCTGCAGCGCCGCCTGCAGGTGGACGGCACTGCACGCTACCTGCGCATCCTGGCGCAGGGCGACTCGCGGCTGCCGACCCTGCGCGGCGTGTTGGCGGAACTGCCGCCAGCGCCGGCCACGCTGCCGTGGGAATGGCTGTCGCTGGAGCCGACGTCGAAGGGCAAGGGCGAATACACCTTCGAGATGGATGGCCGGTTCCCGGTGGCGCGCGCCGATGTGGCCAGCACCGACAACAGCCTGGTGCAATGGACGCTGTTCAGTCGTGATGATGAGAGTGCCGAGTGGCAGCGCCGCAGCGCGCCGTGGATCGCCTACCAGGTGCAACAGGGCACGCAGGGCCAGCGCCAGCAGTCGGCGGCGCAGCCGCTGGGCGGCGTGCACCGCGACCGCTACTGGAAGCTGGTGGCGAATCCGGCGGAATCTGCCACTGCGCCGACGCTGCGCCTGGGCTACCAACCGGAAGTGCTGGTGTTCCTGAGCCAGGGTGCGGCGCCCTACGCACTGGCGGTGGGCAGCGCGACCGCGCGCCGCACGGACGCGCCGATCGGGGTGTTGATCGAGGAACTTCGGCAGCGCAACGATCCGTCGTGGCAGCCGACGCTGGCGCGACTGGAAGGCAGCCCGGAACCGCTGGCGGGCGACGCGGCGCTGAAACCGCAGCATGACTGGAAGTCGTGGCTGTTGTGGGCGCTGCTGGGTCTGGGCGTGCTGGTGGTGGGTGGCCTGGCGCTCAGCCTGCTTCGGCAGAAGCCGACGCCTTCGGCGTAGGTTCCGGCGAACGGCGCAGCCCCTCGTGGGTGGCTGCAAAGCGCGATCCCGTGGATGGGCCGAGCGGGTGGGCTGGGCAGGGGACGCCGTGAATCCGTCCCTGGAGGCTTAGCCGCGCCATCCATGGCGCGGATACCCCTGCCCAGCCCACCCGCCCGGCCTCTGACAGTTTCCGTGTGCGTCCACCCACGGAAAGAAAAAAGAAGAGCAAAAGCTGCTTGGCTGGGCGCTCTTTGTAGAGCCGAGCCCACGCTCGGCTGCTGCTCGCGGTAGACCCAGCCGAGCATGGGCTCGGCTCTACATTGGTTTCTCCGACATCAGAAACCGCTCTTGCTCCTGCCTTTGCCATCCGCTCCGCCTCATGAACCTGTCGAGGCCGGGATGGTGTGGGGTGGCAGGGGTGTGAGCCGCATGGATGCGGCGACCAAGCCCCCATGGACGGGTTTACGGCGTCCCCTGCCACCCCACAGCACCCCGGCTCACCCTCAGCACCAAGAAGCGCCAGCGCTTTGGCTGTTGCAGTTCGCTGTTGCCGTACGCCTCTGCCTGCCGCAGGCATCGCCACCCGATACAATGGCCGCCTGCCGTAGCCCGGCATCCCGTCCCTGAGCCAAAGAGTTGCCCATGTCCATCGTCCGCATGACCGACCTCGACCTCTCCGGCAAGCGCGTGCTGATCCGCCAGGATCTGAACGTGCCGATCGAGAATGGCCGCATCACTTCCGAACAGCGCATCACCGCTTCGCTGCCGACGCTCAAGCGCGCGCTGGAGCAGGGCGCGGCAGTGATGGTCACCTCGCACCTGGGGCGCCCGAAGGAAGGCGTGTGGAGCGAGGCCGACTCGCTGGCGCCGGTCGCCCAGCGCCTGTCCGAGCTGCTCGGCCGCGAGGTTCCGCTGGTGCGTGACTGGGTCGACGGCGTCGACGTGCAGCCGGGCCAGCTGGTGCTGCTGGAAAACTGCCGCATGAACGTCGGCGAGGGCAAGGACGACGAGGCCCTGTCGAAGAAGTACGCCGCCCTGTGCGACGTGTTCGTGATGGATGCCTTTGGTACCGCACACCGCGCGCAGGCCTCGACCCATGGCGTCATCCGCTTCGCCCCGGTCGCGGCCGGTGGCCCGTTGCTGATGGCCGAGCTGGACGCGCTGGCGCAGGCGCTGGACGCACCGGCCAAGCCGCTGCTGGCCATCGTTGCCGGCAGCAAGGTCAGCACCAAGCTGGAACTGCTGGCCAACCTGGTCGGCAAGGTCGACCAGCTGATCGTTGGTGGTGGCATCGCCAACACCTTCATCGCTGCCGCCGGCTACAAGGTCGGCAAGTCGCTGTATGAGCCGGACCTGCTGGACACCGCGAAGAAGATCGTGGCCGATGCCAAGGCGCGTGGCGCCGACATCCCGCTGCCGGTCGACGTGGTCACCGCCAAGCAGTTCATGCCGGACGCTGTTGCCGAAGTGAAGGCGGTCGACGCCGTCGCCGAGGACGACCTGATCCTGGATATTGGCCCGCAGACCGCTGCGCAGTACGCGCAGCTGATCGGAAAGGCCGGCACCGTGGTCTGGAACGGCCCGGTCGGCGTGTTCGAGTTCGAAGCCTTCAGCAAGGGCACCGAAGCGCTGGCCCGCGCCATCGCCAGCTCGCCGGCATTCTCCATCGCGGGCGGTGGCGACACCCTGGCGGCGGTCGACAAGTTCGATATCGCCGGACAGGTCAGCTATATCTCCACTGGCGGTGGTGCGTTCCTGGAGTTCCTGGAAGGCAAGACCCTGCCGGCCGTCGCCGCGCTCGACGCGCGCGGCGCATGAGTGCCGACCGTAGCAAGGATGTCCTGTTCTTCGACCTCGACGGCACGCTGATCGATTCGCAGGTGGGCATCACCGCCTGCATCGCCTATGCGCTGCAGAAGATGGACCATCCGGTGCCGCCGCAGGAGACGCTGCTGGGCTGGATCGGTCCGTCGCTGCGCACCACCTTCGCGCCGCTGTTCGTCGAACCGGCACGGGTGGAACAGGCGGTGGGCTACTACCGTGAGCGCTTCGACGTCGAAGGCTGGCGTGAACACACGGTGTACCCGCAGGTGGAAGACACGCTGCGCACGCTGCATGGCCGTGGCCACCGCCTGGCGGTGGTCACCGCCAAGAACGAGCCGCATGCGCGCCGCATCCTTGCGCACCTGCCGTTTGGCGGGCTGTTCGAGGAGATCATCGGTTCGACCTTGGATGGCTCGCGCAGCCACAAGCCGGAGCTGGTCGGGGAAGCTCTGCGCCGGCTGCAGGTGCAGCCCGCACAGTGCTGGATGATCGGCGACCGCCGCATGGACATCGAAGGCGCGCGTCACCACGGCCTGCGCAGCGTGGGTGTGCTGTGGGGCTTTGGCGGTGAGGCGGAACTCACCGCGGCCGGCGCTGGCCAGCTGGCACGCGAACCGGCGCAGCTGGAAACGCTGCTGGCCTAGCTTCCTGTAGCGCCGAGCCGATGCCCGGCTGCTCCGGCGAGTGGCCAGCCAGGCATGGGCTCGGCTCTACGGAATGCCCTGCGCCAGCGTATGTCCGGACAATGTCCGTTGCATGACCTGCGGAGTCAGGCAGCACAAGGCTGTAACCGTATACATGCGGCGTGAAGGATGTGCTAATTTCCGTTCTTTAACGGGAGAGGCCCATCCACCATGTTCGAGCGTCAGCGTCGCACCAAGATCCTTGCCACCCTCGGTCCGGCCACTGATCCGCCGGGCGTGCTGGAGGATCTTTTCCGCGCCGGCGTCAATGTGGTGCGCCTGAACTTCAGCCATGGCGATCCGTCCGGCCAGGCCAAGCGTGCTGCCGAAGTGCGCGCCGCGTCGGCCCGCGTGGGCGTGGAAGTGGGCATCCTGGCCGACCTGCCGGGCCCGAAGATCCGCATCGAGCGCTTCGCCGAAGGCAAGGTGCAGCTGAAGGCGGGTGACCGCTTCGACCTGATCGCCAGCGAGAACGCCGGCCCGGGCAACGCCAGCCAGGTGGGCGTGAGCTACCTCGGCCTGCCGCAGGACGTGGGCCCGGGTGATGTGCTGCTGCTCGACGACGGCCTGATGCAGCTGCAGGTGGTGGAAGTGCAGGGCGAGCGCATCGTCAACACCGTGCTCAACGATGGTGTGTTGTCCGACCGCAAGGGCCTGAACAAGCAGGGCGGCGGCCTGTCGCTGGGTGCCCTGACCGAGCGCGACAAGGAACTGATCGGCATCGTTGCCAAGATCGGCGTGGACTTCATCGCCGTGTCGTTCTGCCGCAACGCGCAGGACATGAACGACGCGCGCGACATCGCCCGCTCGCACGGCTGTGATGCCGCCCTGGTGTCGAAGATCGAGCGCACCGAGGCGATCGAGAACCTGGAAGAAATCGTCGAGGCCAGCGACGTGGTGATGGTTGCCCGTGGCGACCTTGGCGTGGAAATCGGCGATGCCGAGCTGCCGGGCCTGCAGAAGAAGATCATCAAGGCCTCGCTGGCGCAGAACAAGGTGGTGATCACCGCCACGCAGATGCTGCAGTCGATGGTGGAAAGCCCGATCCCGACCCGCGCCGAAGTGCTGGACGTGGCCAACTCGGTCATCGACGGTACCGACGCGGTGATGCTGTCGGCGGAAACCGCCGCCGGTGCCTACCCGGTCAAGGCGGTGGAAGCGATGGCACGCATCTGCCTGGGTGCCGAGCGCCAGTTCCAGACCGAGACCGATTTCAACGCCTCGCCGCGCAACCTGGAACGTGCCGACCAGGCAATTGCCATGGCTACCATGTTCCTGTCGCAGCATGTGGGCGTGCGCGCGATCGTGGCCATGACCGAATCCGGCGGCACCGCGCGTTACCTGTCGCGTTTCCGCGCCAAGGCGCCGGTGTTCGCGGTCACCCGCCACGACGGCGCGCGTCGCCAGATGGCGCTGATGCGCGATGTGTTCCCGATCAACTTCGACAGCCGCGGCCTGACCCCGCGCGAAGCGGCGCGCGGCAGCATCCGCCTGCTGGTCGAATCGGAACTGCTGCAGGCCGGTGACCGCGTTGTGTTCACCAGCGGCGAGCACATGGAAACCCATGGTGCCACCAACACCCTGCGCCTGCTGGAAGTGGGCGAGGATGGCCGCGCCATCGGCCTGGGCGATCTGTAAGCCCTGACGGTCGGGTCGGCGCTGCCGATCCGGGGTCAGAGCCCTGAAGGGATCTGACCCCGTACTGACCAGGGGTCAGATCCCTGAAAGGGCTCTGACCCCATGCCGCAGGACATCCTTTGTCCTGCGTAGACGTGGAAGCGTTTCCATCCTGTCCTCCACGGCGAGGCAACGGGCAGCAGGGCTATACTTACGTTTTTCCCGCACCCGCCACAGGAAATACATGAGCATCGAACAGCTGGCTGAAACCGCCCAGGCCATGGTCGCCCCGGGCAAGGGCATCATCGCGATCGACGAATCCACCGCTACCATCGCCAAGCGTTTCGCCGGCGTCGGTATCGAGAACACCGAGGAGAACCGTCGCGCCTACCGCGAGCTGCTGCTGACCACGCCGAAGCTCAACGAGCACATTTCCGGCGCCATCCTGTACGACGAGACCATCCGCCAGTCGACCAAGGACGGCGTGCCGTTCGCCAAGTACATGGCCGACCACGGCATGATTCCGGGCATCAAGGTGGACAAGGGTGCGCACCCGCTGGCCGGCTGCCCGGGCGAGCTGGTGACCGAAGGCCTCGACGGCCTGCGCGAGCGCCTGCAGGAGTATTACAAGCTGGGCGCGCGCTTCGCCAAGTGGCGTGCGGTCATCAACATCGGCGAGAGCATCCCGTCGGGCACCTGCATCGAGTCCAACGCCCATGCGCTGGCCCGCTATGCAGCGCTGTGCCAGGAATGCGGCCTGGTGCCGATGGTCGAGCCGGAAGTGATCATGGACGGCGACCACGACATCGAAACCTGCTACGAAGTCACCGAAGCCACCCTGCGCTCGCTGTTCGACGCGCTGTACCAGCAGAACGTGCTGCTGGAAGGCACCATCCTGAAGGCCTCGATGGTCATCTCCGGCAAGGACTGTGAAGAGCAGGCCGATGTCGAGGAAGTGGCCGAGTCGACCGTGATGTGCTTGAAGAGCACCGTGCCGGCGATCCTGCCGGGCGTGGTGTTCCTGTCCGGTGGCCAGAGCGACGAGCAGTCCACCGAGCACCTGAACGCGATGAACCAGCTGGGCAACCTGCCGTGGCCGCTGAGCTTCTCCTACGGCCGCGCCATGCAGCAGGCCGCGCTGAAGCTGTGGGCCAAGGACATGAAGGGCAACTACGCTGCTGCCCAGAAGACGGTGTACGAGCGCGCCAAGGACAACGGCCTGGCCGCGCTGGGCAAGTGGAACGGTTGATCCGTCCCATCGCCGGATGAACAAGGCAGCGCCGGCATCACGCCGGCGTTTGCTTTTGCGGGTATCTTTTCCGCCCCCGCGTGCCTGGCCGGTATGCGGGAACCACATGGAAGGCCAAGGAGAAACAACATGCGTTTGGCAGCAATCACACTGGCCGTTGCCACGGTCCTGGTCGCCAGCGGTTGCAACCGCATCGGCGGCGGCGCGGACGCGGGCAAGGCCGCGTCACTCGATTTCGACAAGCCGGTATCCGGCGAGATCACCTCGCGCAGTGGCATCAACTACAACGACGGCAGCCACCACCAGCTCTACCAGATCAAGCTGGAAGACAAGCAGCTGGTCGGGCTGAAGCTGACCGGTTCGCTGAGCGGCTCGATCGCCGTGTTCAACAACGGCAGCCTGGTGGCCAGCAGCAACACCGGCTACGAGCGCGAAGGCGACGTCTCGGTGGCCTTCCGTGCCAACGGTGGCGGCACCTACCAGGTGGCGGTCAACGCCAACGGCTCGACCGACTACGGTCCTTACCGCCTGCGCGCCGAGAAGCTGGTGCCGTACGACGGCAAGCCGCTGGCGGGCAGCGGCGAGATCGTCGACATGCTGGCCGGTGGTTCCCAGGACTACACCCTGCAGGTGGACAAGGCCGGCCTGTACGAGATCCGCCTGGTGTCGGATGTCTTCGATCCGGTGCTGAAGCTGTCGGGCCAGGGCGTGGATGCAGAGAATGACGATGGCGGCGACAGCACCAACTCGCGCCTGACCCTGTCACTGAAGCCGGGCAAGTACACCCTGACCGCGCGCGGCCTCGGCGACGGCGTCAGCGGCATGTTCACCCTGTCGGCCAACCGCATCGAGCTGCCCGGCAATCTGGTCGAGCGCGATGGCACGGCACTGCCGAAGTCGGGCAGCGTGTACACGATGCTCGACAACGATGGCCGTCGCCGCTTCCTGCTGTCGCTGGACCGCCCGGCCGATGTGCGCCTGGATGCGATTTCCAGCCAGGTTGATACCGTGCTGCGCGTGGTCGGTGGCGACGTCGAGCTGACCGACGACGATGGTGGCAACGGCACCAATTCGCGCCTGGAAGAGACCCTGCCGGCCGGTCATTACACGGTCGACGTGTCCAGCCTGAACAATGGCGCGGGCATGGTGGAAGTGCGCGTGCAGGTGGATGGCGCCAGCGCCGATGGGGCTGCGGCCTCGGCGGCACGCGCCGCAGGCGACGCAGCCGCCGTGGCCGATGACGCCGCCGCGGTGGAAGCTGCCAGCCGTTGAGCGTGACCCACGCCATGCGTGGCTGAGCACAACGGTGCAACGGAAAAGGCCGGGTACTGCCCGGCCTTTTTCTTTACGTCGCGCACCGGGATTCAGTGCGCGGCGGCAAAACCCGCATCACCCAGCGGCGGCAGCATCGACCCGCGCGGTTCGCTGTCCGCGCTTTGCCCGGCGGCGCTCAACGCCTGCTGGTAGGCCTTGGCCGTAGCGGTATTGAACGCCACCAGCACGATGCGCATCGGTTGCGCATGGCTGCGCTGCCACGCCAGTGTTTCGGTCACTGCGATCTGCGCCGCCTGGTACAGCGGATAGCCATAGACGCCGCAGCTGATCGCCGGGAACGCGATCGACTGCACGCCCAGCGACTCGGCCAGCTGCAGCGACTTCCAGTAGCAGTTGGCAAGCAGCGCCGGTTCGTCGCGCTGGCCGTCATGCCAGACCGGGCCCACCGTGTGCAGTACATGGCGCGCCGGCAGCGCATGGGCGCTGGTGGCGCGTACTTCGCCCGTCGGGCAACGCACGCCCGGGCGCAGCTCCGGCAACTGCGCGCACTCGGCCAGCAATGCGGGGCCGGCCGCGCGATGGATCGCGCCGTCGACACCGCCGCCACCGAGCAGTGTTTCGTTGGCCGCGTTGACGATCGCATCCACCGCCAGGGTCGTGATGTCACCCTGCCAAACCTCGATCTTCATGCGTCCGTCTCCTGCCTGTGAGGTGATCCGCGCAGCATCTGCGCCGGCTGTTCCCACGGTAGGGGACAGGGCATCGATACTGCGTCATGACCGTCTCACGCGCTGCGATCCGACGGCCTTCACGCACGATGGCGGGCGACGCCTTCACGCAGGCTGAAGCAGAACGGGGTCAGATCCTTTCCCGCATGGGAAAGGCTCTGACCCCTGTCGCTGATCCACGTGGGTGGGGTCAGAGCCCTTTCCCTGCGGCAAAGGGATCCGACCCCGGGCGGTTTACGGCAGGCCGGCCAGCCAGTCGTCGTCGGAGCCTTCGTTGACATCGGCGAACAGCGGTGTGGAGAAATAGCGTTCACCGGTGTCCGGCAGCATCGCCAGGATCACCGCGCCGGGTTCGGCGCGGGCAGCCACGTCCAGCGCGCTGGCCACGGTGGCACCGGCAGAGATGCCGACGAAGATGCCTTCCTCGGCGGCCAGGCGGCGCGCGGTGGCGATCGCGCGGTCATCTTCGACCGAGACCAGTTCGTCCACCACATCGCGGTTGAGCACGTCCGGCACGAAGTCCGGGGTCCAACCCTGGATCTTGTGCGGCTTCCAGTCATCGCCCTTGAGCAGGGCGGCGCCGGCCGGCTCGGTGGCGATGATGCGGGTCTGCGGGCGCGCGACCTTCAGCACTTCGCCCACACCAGTGAGCGTGCCGCCGGTGCCCCAGCCGCTGACGAAATAGTCCAGCCGCTTGCCGGCGAAGTCGCGCAGGATTTCCGCGGCGGTGGTGTTGCGGTGATAGGCCGGGTTGGCCGGGTTGGCGAACTGGCTGGCCAGGAACCAGCCGTGCTGTTCGGCCAGTTCGGCTGCCTTGCGCACCATGCCGCTGCCGCGTTCGGCGGCCGGGGTCAGGATCACCTTGGCACCATAGGCACGCATCAGCTTGCGGCGCTCGACCGAGAAGGTCTCGACCATGGTCGCCACGAACTTGTAGCCGCGCGCTGCGGCGACCATCGCCAGTGCCACGCCGGTATTACCCGAGGTGGCCTCCACGATGGTGTCGCCCGGCTTGAGCAGGCCACGCGCTTCAGCGTCGAGGATGATCGCCAAAGCCAGGCGGTCCTTGACCGAGCCGCCCGGATTGAACGACTCGACCTTGGCGTAAACGCTGACCTGCGGCGGTGCCAGACGCTGCAGCTTGACGATGGGGGTGTTGCCGACGGTGTCGAGGATGGAGTCGTACAGGGCCATGGAAGCGCTCCGGAAACGGGGCCGCGCCGGGCTTCGGCGGGCGAAGGGGGAGGGCTGGCTGTTCAGGCCAGCGGCTGCCGGCTGACCGTAGCGCCGGCATATGACGCCCGGAAATGACCAGATACCTTTCTTAAACAACCTTTGGTTATAAGCTGGTGACGGCAATTGACCCTAGAGTGGACCTCCGCCCCACGCCGCCTGCCTGCCCATGACGCTGACCCAGCTGCGCTACCTGGTTGCCATCGCCGACGCCGAGCTGAACATCACGCTGGCCGCCTCGCGCGTGCATGCCACCCAGCCCGGCTTGTCCAAGCAGCTCAAGCAGCTGGAGGACGAGCTGGGTTTCCTGTTGTTCGTGCGCAAGGGCCGCAGCCTGGAGTCGGTCACCCCGGCCGGGACCGAGGTGATCGCCCGCGCCCGCGCCGTGCTGGCCGAGGCCAACAACATCCGCACCTACGCGGCCAACCAGCGGCGCGAGAGCCAGGGCCAGCTGATCCTGACCACCACCCACACCCAGGCGCGCTTCGTGCTGCCGCCGGCGGTGGCGGCGATCAAGCAGGCTTACCCGCAGGTCAGCGTGCACCTGCAGCAGGCCGGTGAAGCCGACGCGCTGGATCGCTTGAACCAGGGTGACGCGGATATCGCCATCATCAGCACCGCTGGGGGAGAGCCCACCGATGGCATCGCGGTGCCACTGTTCCGCTGGCGACGCCTGGTGGTGGTGCCCAAGGGCCACCCGCTGGACCGCGCCGGGCGTGCACCGGACCTGGCCGCGCTGGCCCGGCAACCATTGATCAGCTACGAATCCTCGACCCGCCCGAATTCGTCGCTGCAGCGTGCGTTTGCCGCCAACGGGCTGGTGCCGGATCTGGCGCTGACCGCGCTGGATGCCGATCTGATCAAGACCTATGTGCGTACCGGCCTGGGCGTGGGCCTGCTGGCCGAAATGGCGGTCAGTTCCAACGATGAAGACCTGAGGTCGTGGCCGGCGCCGGACCCGATCAGCGAGTGCATCGCCTGGGCGGTGCTGCCGCGTGACCGCGTGCTGCGTGATTACGCGCTGGAGCTGGTGCATGTGCTGGCACCGCAGATCGATCCCCGCGACCTGCGGCGGGTGCTGGATGGCAACCAGGCGGCCGCGTGGCCGGTGCCACCGACCTGGGAATCACTGACCCAGACCATCACGGTGTGAGGGGTTGGTCGAGCAGGGCTTGCAGCCCTGCACCTGCCGCGGCATTCAAGCAACAGCAACAGCAACAGCAACAGCAACAGCAGAAGCGGCATTCCGTGGGTTGGCGGGGCGGTGTCGGAGTGCGGGGACGCTGCAAGTACGTCCCTGTAAGCTTGGCAGCCGCATCCATGCGGCTGACACCCCGCACTCCGACACCGCCCCACCTCTGACAGATCTTCGCGGCTGTTGGTAGGTGTCGACCTTGGTCGACACGGTAGATCCACGCCATGCGTGGATGAAAGCTGTCAGATATCGAAATACATCTGGGGTCAGATCCGTTTTCCTTCGGAAAACGGATCTGACCCCAAAGCCGTTCCAACAGACCGCAGGAAACTGTCGAAGGCGGGGTGGGTCCGGTTGCGGGAGTGTCCGCGGCATGGATGCCGCGGCCAAGCCCCCATGGATGGGTTTACGGCGTCTCCCGCAACCGGACCCACCCCGCCTACCCACAGGAACCCGCTTTTGCTGTTGCTTCGGCTCTTGCCGTGGACGTGGCCTCTGCAGGTGCAGGGCGCAGCCCTGCCGATAAACCCCTCCTGCGACGGTTCGTCGCACGGGCAACCCTGGACCCGGCTCTACACTAGCGGGATGACCCGGCTGTCCCGCCCGCAGCGCCTTCTGCTCCAGCTTGCCGTCCTGGCGACGCTGCTGATGGTGCTTGCGCCGCTGGTCAGCCGCGCGCTGCATGCGCAGCCGATGGACCACGCTGCGATGGCCGGCATGGACCACGCGCACATGCAGCATGATGGTGCCGTAGCGGGCCAGAGCCCCTTGCCCGGGCACACGGATCCGACCCCACCGGCCGATCCCCACGCCATGCACGGCGAAGCCTGCGAATACTGCGTGCTGGCGATGCGCCTGCTGCCGTGGCTGGCCGTGCTGGTGCTGCTGTTGCCGCTGTTGTGGCGGCCGCGGCTGGTGTTCCCCTGGTCGCGGCAGGTGCTGCCCGCGCTGTGCTGGCCGGCGCATGCCGCGCGTGGGCCGCCGCCTTTCTCCATCGTTCGCTGATGTCCCTGTCGAATCTGCCGCACGACGCCTGACCGGGCGCCGTGCGCGCGTGCGTACCTTGGAGCTGTTCCGATGAAAATGACTTCCCGCCCCGCGGGCGCCTGTGCGCGCCTGCCGGTTGCCCTTGGCCTGGCCGCAGCTGCAACGCTCGCCCATGCCGCGCCCGCCGAAGAGGCGCGTACCCTCGACACCCTGGTGGTCACCGCTGCCGCACCGTCCTCGCCACTGCACTGGGTGACCGACCCACGCCTGCCGCGGCAGCCGGTACCCGCCAGTGATGGCGCCGATTACCTGAAGACCGTTCCCGGTTTCTCCGCCATCCGCAACGGCGGCACCAACGGTGACCCGGTGCTGCGCGGCATGTTCGGTTCGCGCCTGAACATCCTCAGCAATGACGGCAACCTGATCGGTGCCTGCCCGTCGCGCATGGACAATCCGCTGTCCTACATCGCGCCGGAGAGCTTCGACCGGCTGACCATCATCAAGGGCCCGCAGAGCGTGCGCTGGGGCGCAGGTGCCTCGGCTGGCACCGTACGCTTCGAGCGCGATACACCGCGCTTCGAAGAGCCGGGCCTGCGTGCCGATGCCAGTGCGCTGGTCGGTTCGCGCAACCGCAACGACCAGGTGCTCGACCTGACCCTGGGCAACCCGACCGGCTATGTGCGCGCCAGTGGCAACCGTTCCGAAGCCGATGACTACAAGGACGGCCACGGCGATGTGGTGCCATCGAAGTGGCGCAAGTGGAACGGTGACGTGGCGATCGGCTGGACGCCGGATGCCGACACGCTGCTGGAAATTTCTGCCGGTGCCGGAGATGCGATCGCACGCTATGCGGGACGGGGCATGGACGGGGCCGCGTTCGAACGCACCAGCTATGCCGCGCGCTTCGAGAAGCGCAACCTGCCGGGTGCGTGGGACACGGTGCAGGCCAACGTGTACTACAACGAGGCCGATCACGTGATGGACAACTATACGCTGCGTGCGCCGAACCCGAACAGCATGATGCCGATGCCGATGGCCTCGAACGTGGATCGCCGTACCCAGGGCGGCCGGGTCAGTTCCGAGTGGCGCTGGCAGGACGTGCAGCTGGTGGCGGGCGTGGACGGCGAAGACAGCCGCCATCGTGGCCGCATGGGCATGGGCCGCGGCACCTATCGCCAGGTGGCGTGGGAGACCGATGCCCACTTCCGCCGCTATGGCGTGTTCACCGAGTTGACCCTCGGCGCCGGCACCGATCAGCGTTGGATCAGCGGCCTGCGCATCGATCGCGCCAGCGTGCGCGACGAGCGGCAGTCGCTCCGCGGAATGATGGGCAACATGCCCAATCCGACTGCGGGCCAGCGTCGCAAGGAATGGCTCGGCAGTGGCTTCCTGCGCTACGAGCAGGACCTGGCCGACGGCCTGACCTGGTACGCCGGCCTCGGCCACAGTGAACGCATGCCCGACTACTGGGAGCTGTTCTCGCCCGACCACGGCCCGGCCGATGCGGTGAACGCGTTTGCCGGCATCCAGCCCGAGCGCACCACCCAGCTCGACGCTGGCCTGCAGTACAAGGGACCGCGCGTGCAGGCCTGGGTCTCGGCGTACGCCGGGCAGATCCAGGACTACATCCTGTTCACCTACCACCGCAGCGGCGCGATGGGGATGAGCCAGGCCAGCAACGTCGATGCGCGCATCGCCGGTGCCGAGGCGGGGCTGGAAGTGAGCGTGGCCGAACAGTGGAAGCTGGGTGGCACGCTGGCCTATGCCTGGGGCGAGAACCGCGACCAGCAGCGTCCGCTGCCGCAGATGCCGCCGCTGGAAGCGCGCCTGAGTGCGAACTGGGAAGGCCAGCGCTGGAGCGCCGGTGCGCTGCTGCGCGCGGTGACCCACCAGCACCGTGTCGCAGATGGCCAGGGCAACGTGGTCGCACAGGATCTCGGGCCGAGCGGGGGCTTTGCCACCTTCGCGCTCAACGCGGCGTACCGTTTCGGTTCGCAGCTGCAGCTCAGCGCAGGCGTCGACAACCTGTTCGACCGCGCCTACAGCGAGCACCTGAACCTGGCCGGCAGCGCCGACTTCGGCTTCCCGGCCGACCCGGTGCGCATCAACGAGCCGGGGCGCAGCGTGTGGATGAAGCTGAACTACCGGTATTGATCCGCCGGATGTAAAAAAACGGGGCCGGATCCCCGCCAGGATCCGTCCCCGCCCGACGCCCTCCGTCGGGCAGCTTCGACTCTACGATGACTGACCCGGTGGTGCACGACGGGATACACCCCGATACACGCCGACACTGCCCATGGCAGCCTTGCACGGAATGGGTTCAAGGCGCTATCGCAGCCCTGGTTCCACGCCGGTAAACGCTTGGCACATACCGCTTTCAGGGGCACTTGCCTACACTCGGCGGCCGTGGATCAATTTGGACCGTTCATGTTGGCTCGTATCGCTTCGACCCTGGCCCTTGGCCTCAGCCTGGCCGTGCTGGCCGGGTGCGCAGGCAAACAGGAGGCCGCCGCGCGTCGGCAGGGAGAAGCGGTGCCGGTCACTGCGCAGGTCGTGCAGTCCCGTCAGTGGAGCGACACCCTGCAGGCGCTTGGCACGGCCAAGGCGCGCGAATCGATCAGCGTGACCGCCAAGGTCAGTGAGATCGTCGAGAAAGTGCATTTCGAAAGCGGCCAGCACATTGCTGCCGGTGCGCCGATCGTGACCCTGCGTGGGCAGGCCCAGGAGGCCGCACTGGTGCAGGCGCAGGCGACCTTCCATGAAGCCGATCAGCTGTACAAGCGCCAGCGCGAGCTGGCCGCCCAGCGGCTGGTGTCCAGCGCCACGCTGGATACGCAGAAGTCGATCCGCGATGCCGCCGAAGCGCGCGTGATGCAGATGCAGGCAGACATCGGTGATCGCCGTGTGCGCGCGCCGTTCGCCGGCGTGCTCGGCATCCGCCAGGTCAGCCCTGGCTCGCTGGTGACCCCGACCACGGTCATCGCCACGCTCGATGACATCGAGCACATGCACATCGATTTCCAGGTGCCTGAAGTGGAACTGGCTGCGCTGGGCGTCGGTGACAAGGTCAGCGCCACCAGCGTGGCCTGGCCGGGCCGCACCTTCGAGGGCGTGGTCAGCACCATCGATGCGCGCATCGACCCGGCCACCCGTGCCGTGACCGTGCGCGCCGACTTTGCCAACGGCGACCATGCGCTGCGTCCTGGCATGCTGCTGGACGTACGCCTGTTCCGCCCCGAGCGCCCGGCGCTGGTGATTCCGGAAATCGCCGTGGTGCAGGTCGGTCGCGATACCTTCGTGTACCGCATCAAGGCTGACGACAGCGTCGAGCGTGTGGACGTGGTAACTGGCGCGCGCCGTGCCGGCGTGGTCGAGATCAGGCAGGGTCTGGAAGCGGGCCAGCGCATCGTGGTCGATGGCACCGGCAAGCTGCGTCCGGGCCTGAAGGTTGCCGCCAAGGACGCAGCGCCCGCCAGTGGTGCAAAGCCCGCTGAAGACGCTGCGCCGGCCGCGGCCGAGGGCCACGGCGGATGAAGCTGTCCGACATCTCCATCCAGCGGCCGGTGTTCGCCGTGGTGATGAGCCTGTTGCTGCTGGTGCTGGGCGTGATGTCCTTCACCCGCCTGACCCTGCGCGAACTGCCGGCCATCGACCCGCCGATCGTCTCGGTCTCGGTGGACTACACCGGCGCCTCGGCGGCGGTCATTGAAAGCCGCATCACCCAGGTGCTGGAAGATGCGCTGGCCGGCATCGAAGGCATCGATACGATCAATGCGCGCAGCACCAACGGCCGCTCGCAGGTCAGCATCGAGTTCACCTCCAACCGCGATATCGAAGCGGCGGCCAACGACGTGCGCGATGCGGTCAGCCGCGTGGCCGACCGCATGCCGGAAGAGGCGCGGCCACCGGAGATCGCCAAGGTCGAAAGCGATGCCGACCCCATCATCTGGTTCAACATGGTCTCCTCGACCATGGACACGCTGGAGCTGAGCGACTACGCCGACCGTTACGTGGTCGATCGCTTTTCCAGCCTCGATGGCGTGGCCCAGGTCCGCATCGGCGGCCGCCAGCGCTATGCGATGCGGATCTGGCTGGACCGGGACCAGCTGGCCGCACGCGGGCTGACCACCGGCGACGTGGAAACCGCGCTGCGCAACGAGAACGTGGAGCTGCCGGCCGGCCGCATCGAGTCGACCGACCGTGATTTCACACTGCGCGTGGAGCGCAACTACATCAAGCCCGAAGACTTCGCGACCATCCCGCTGGGCAAGGGCCGCGACGGTTACGTGGTGCGCATGGGCGACGTGGCGAAGATCGAGCTGGCCTCGGCCGAACGCCGCGCGTACTACCGCAGCAACGGCGAACCGGGCATCGGCCTGGGCATCGTCAAGACCTCCACCGCCAACTCGCTGGACGTGGCGCGTACCGCGCGCGCTGAAGCCGAGCGGGTGGCGCTGACCCTGCCCAAGGGCACGCAGATCTTCGTCGCCTTCGACAACACCACCTTCATCGAAGCGGCGGTGGACCGCGTCTACGCCACGCTGGTGGAAGCGATGATCCTGGTGCTGGCGGTGATCTGGCTGTTCCTCGGCAGTTTCCGCGCCGCGTTGATCCCGGCGGTGACGGTGCCGGTCTGCCTGGTCGCGGCGTTCATCGCGCTGTACGCGTTCGATTTCTCGATCAACCTGCTGACCCTGCTGGCGCTGGTGCTGTGCATCGGCCTGGTGGTGGACGATGCGATCGTGGTGGTGGAGAACGTGCAGCGCCGCATCGACCTGGGTGAGCCACCGCTGGTGGCCTCCAAGCGCGGCACCGCGCAGGTCGCCTTCGCGGTGATCGCCACCACCGCCGTGCTGGTGGCAGTGTTCCTGCCGGTCGGCTTCCTGGAAGGCAACACCGGGCGCCTGTTCCGCGAGCTGGCAGTGGCGCTGGCCGCCGCCGTGGCGTTGTCCGCGTTCGTGGCGCTCACACTGACGCCGATGATGGCCTCCAAGCTGCTCAAGCCGCACACCGGGCAGGCGCCACGTGGCCTGCACGGCTTCATCAACCGCAACCTGGAACGCCTCGCGGGTGCCTATGGGCGGGTGCTCGATCACCATGTCGACCGCACCTGGATCTACCTGCTGGTGATGGTGGCCGCGCTGGTCGCCAGCTGGGGCCTGCTCAAGCTGCTGCCCTCGGAACTGGCGCCGGCCGAAGACCGCGGTTCGTTCCAGATCATGATCGACGGCCCGGAAGGTGCCGGCTACGACTACACCGTGCAGCAGGTGCAGCAGGTGGAGGCGCTGCTGGCCCCGCATGTCGGCCCGGACAAGCCGATCGTGCGTGCCAACCCGCGCGTGCCCGGTGGCTTCGGTGCCAGCGAGGAAATGCACACCGGCCGCGTCAGCATCTTCCTGCAGCCGTGGCGCCAGCGCAGCGAGGCCACGCCGGACGTGGCCAACGAACTGCAGAAGGAACTGGACACCATCCGCGGCGTGCGTGTGCGTACCCAGGTCGGTGGCGGCCTGGTGCGCAGCGGCGGGCAGCCGTTCCAGATCGTGCTGGGTGGGCCGGAATACGCGGAGATCGCGCAGTGGCGCGACCGCATCCTGCTGCGCATGGCCGACAACCCCGGCCTGGTCGGCCCCGACTCGGACTACAAGGAAACCCGGCCGCAGATGCGGGTCAACATCGACCGCCAGCGTGCGGCCGATCTCGGCGTGCCGGTCACCGCGATCGGTTCGGCGCTGGAAACCATGATGGGCTCGCGCCGCGTCACCACCTTCGTCGACAACGGCGAGGAGTACGACGTGCTGGTGCAGGCCGGACGTGACGGTCGCGCCAGCCCGGCCGACCTGGCCGCGATCCGCGTGCGCGCCACCTCTGGCGAACTGGTGCCGCTGTCCAACCTGGTCACGTTGAGCGAAGTGGCCGAGGCCGGCACCCTGAACCGCTTCAACCGCCTGCGCTCGATCACCATCAGTGCCGGCCTGGCGCCGGGCTATCCGCTGGGCGAGGCCATTGCCTGGGCGCAGAACGTGGCCCAGGAAGAGCTGCCGCAGTACGCGCAGGTGAACTGGAAGGGTGAATCGCGCGAGTACCAGAGCGCCGGTGGCGCCGTGCTGCTCACTTTCGCCATGGCCCTGCTGGTGGTCTACCTGGTGCTGGCCGCGCAGTTCGAGAGCTTCATCCACCCGCTCACCATCATGCTGACCGTGCCGCTGGGCGTGCTCGGCGCGCTGGTCGGGTTGTGGGTGAGTGGCGGTACGGTGAACCTGTTCAGCCAGATCGGCATCGTGATGCTGGTTGGCCTGGCCGCGAAGAACGGCATCCTCATCGTCGAATTCGCCAACCAGCTGCGCGACGATGGGCGCAGCGTGCGCGAGGCGATCATTGAATCGGCGATGGTGCGCCTGCGCCCGATCCTGATGACCTCGATCGCCACCGTGGTCGGCGCCATTCCGCTGGTGGTGGCCGGTGGTCCCGGTTCGGCCAGCCGTGGCACGATCGGCATCGTGATCATCTTCGGCGTGACCCTCTCGACCTTCCTGTCGCTGTTCGTGGTGCCGGCGTTCTACGCGCGGCTTGCCCCGTACACCCGTTCGCCGGAAGCGGTGAAGCGCGAGCTGGAGAAGCAGGAAGCGGAATCGCCGTCGGTGGGCGGCCATGCCTGACCGGCACACCGACGGGGTCGGACCAGGGGTCGGATCCCTTTCCGGAACGGAAAGGGCTCTGACCCCGCCACTCCAGGGTGAAGGTTTCCGACTGCGTCCCTGGCGCAATGAAGACCTGGAATCGCTGCTGCGCCACGCCAACGATCCCGAGGTGTCGCGCGGCCTGCGCGACCGTTTCCCGTACCCGTACACGCGCACCGATGGCGAGGCCTTTCTCGCCGGCCGCGTGCTGGCCCCCGGAACCCTGAATCTGGCCATCGAGATCGACGGCCAGGCCTGCGGCAGCGTCGCTGCCCAGCAGGGCATGGCCGAGCGTGGGCACACCGCCGAACTGGGCTACTGGCTGGGCCAGGCCTATTGGGGGCACGGCGTGATGACCCGTGTGGTCGGGCTGTTCGCACCGTGGGTGATGGACGAGCTGCGCCTGTTCAGGCTGCAGGCCACGGTCGTCGACTTCAACCTCGGCTCGGCGCGGGTGCTGGAGAAGAACGGCTTCCAGGAGGAGGGCGTGGAGCGCTGCGCGGTCTACAAGCGCGGCGTGCTGCACGACCTTCGCCGTTTCGCCCGGGTACGCACCCAGCTGCCGTGAACACGCGGGCTGGCCGTTGTAGAGCCGAGCCCATGCTCGGCTGCCCTCGGGGGCCCAAGCCGAGCATGGGCTCGGCTCTACAAAACAGCGCTACCGCAGCGGCCTGCGATCAGGGAGAATCGACCGGTCCCTTCCAGCCGACGGGACGTCCTTACAACCCGCCGACTGGAGAGAGCGCGCGTGGAAGCAACCGTACACTTCATCAACAGCATCATCTGGAGCAAGGCACTGATCTTCGTGTGCCTGGGCGCCGGCCTGTTCTTCAGCCTGCGCACGCGCTTCATGCAGATCCGTGGTTTCTTCGAGATGTGCCGCCTCACCGTCAAGGGTGAGAAATCCGACGCCGGCGTGTCCTCGTTCCAGGCCCTGGCCATGTCGATGGCCGGCCGCATGGGCATCGGCAACATCGCCGGCGTGGCTACGGCCATCGCCTTCGGCGGCCCCGGTGCGATCTTCTGGATGTGGGTGATGGGCTTCCTCGGCGCGTCCACGTCGTATGTGGAATGCACCCTGGCGCAGATCTACAAGACCAAGGACGCCGAAGGCCGCTACCGCGGTGGCCCGGCGTACTACATCGAAAAGGCCATGGGCCTGAAGTGGTACGCGCTGGCCTTCGCCATCGCCACGATCATCGCCGCCGGCTTCCTGATGCCGGGCGTACAGGCCAACGCCATTGCCGACAGCATCATCAACGCCTGCCGTGGCACCGCGCTGTGCGGTCCGCTCGATGGCCAGGCCTTCGGCATGGAATCGGTGCAGGCGCTGAAGCTGGGCATCGGCATCGTGGTGGCGCTGCTGCTGGGCGTGGTGATCTTCGGTGGCGTCAAGCGCATCGCCAACTTCGCCGAAGTGGTGGTGCCGTTCATGGCCGCCGGTTTCATCCTGATGGCCATCATCATCATGATCATCAACTACGACCGCGTGCCGGAAATGTTCGGCATCATCTTCAAGAGTGCCTTCGGTACGCATGCCGCATTCGGCGCGATGATGGGCCTGGCGGTGGAGTGGGGCATCAAGCGCGGCATCTATGCCAACGAAGCCGGCCAGGGCTCGGGCCCGCATGCAGCGGCCGCCTCGGAAGTCTCGCACCCGGCCAAGCAGGGCTACGTGCAGGCCTTCGCGATCTACTTCGACACCATGATGGTGTGCACCGCCACCGCGTTCCTGATCCTGGCCAGTGGTACCTACAACGTGTATTCGGCGGCAGGCGCCGGCGCCCCGCCGATCTTCCAGGGCCTGGCCGGCATTCCCGAAGGTGCGGGCTACGCCCAGGCCGGCGTGGAAGCGGTGCTGCCGGGCTGGGGTTCGGCGTTCGTGTCGATCGCCATCTTCTTCTTCGCCTTCACCACCATCATGGCGTACTACTACATGGCCGAGACCAACCTCAGCTATGTGAACCACAACAGGAAGCGCCCGCTGACCGTGCTGGTGCTGCGCCTGGGCATCATCGGCATGGTGGTGTTCGGCGCGTTCCATAATGCGACCCTGGCCTGGGCGCTGGGTGACATCGGCGTCGGCCTGATGGCCTGGCTGAACATCATTGCCATCCTCATCATCCAGAAGCCGGCGATGCTGGCCCTGCGTGACTACGAACGACAGAAGAAGCTGGGCCTGGATCCGGTGTTCGACCCTGATGCCCTGGGCATCAAGAACGCCGATTTCTGGCGCCAGCGCAAGCAGGAGAGTGTGTAAGTGAACAACCCCTGGAACAACCGCCGCCCGTCCGCCCGTCCGCCGCGCGCAACGCCGTTGCCGCGCCCGGAGGTGCCGGCCACGGGCGGTGGTGGGCGCGGTGGCAGCGACGAGCTGCGCCTGTACGGCCTGAATGCCGTGCTGGCCGCGTTCGAAGCGCGGCCACAGGCGCTGCGCAAGCTGTACCTGCTGGAGGCGCGCATTCCGCGCCTGCAGCCGCTGCTGAAGTGGTGCGTGGCCAACCGCGTGGGGTATCGCGTGGTTGAAGACGGCGATCTGAACAAGCTTGCCGGCACCACCCACCACGAAGGCGTGGTGGCCGATGTGCTGCGCGCACCGGCGCTGCCGCTGGCGCAGTGGCTGGAGCAGGTCGGCGACGGCCCGGCGCTGGCGCTGTGGCTTGATGGCGTGGGCAACCCGCACAACCTCGGTGCGATCCTGCGCTCGGCCGCACACTTCGGCGCCAAGGCGCTGCTGCTGCCGGCCGGCAGCACGCTGGTGCTGTCCGGTGCCGCCGCGCGCGTGGCCGAGGGCGGTGCAGAAGCGGTGCCGCTGGTGCAGCTGCCGGAGACCGCCCAGGCGATGACGCAGCTGCGTGCGGCCGGCTTCGGCCTGGCGGCGACCCTGGTGGAGGGCGGTGACGACGTGTTCCGCACCTCGCTGCCGGCCCGCCTGGTGTATGTGATGGGCGCCGAAGGCGAGGGCATGGACCGCAGCCTGGCGGGAGCGTGCGACCAGCAGGTCTCGATTCCCGGCAGCGGCGCGGTGGAGAGCCTGAACGTGGCCTCGGCCACGGCGGTACTGCTGGCGCAGTGGGCGAGTCGCCGCGGCTGATCCGGTATCCCGGGTCGGATCCCTCGCCGCAGGCGAGGGCTCTGACCCCTTCCAGGGTCCGTAATTGCGTCAAGCGCGCATGATGTTTTGAAAGTTTCCTTATTGGTCAGCCGCTTCCGGCAACGCAGGGTGGAACTCCATCCCACGTTGTCCAGAAGAGGCTGCCATGCATCACCCACGCTGTATCCTCATCGCATTGCTGGTCCTGACCAGCGTCCTTGCCAACGGCCGTGCCGCAGCCAGCGAACGCAGCCTGGACGGCGTCAACTTCACCGGGCCGCTGATCACCCCCAACCCGGCTGGCCTGCCGCAGGGCAACTGGTACATCGAACCCTATCTGGTGCGGATCGACAGCCGCGATCATTACGACGATGGCGGCCATCGCCGCCGCAGTGGGCAACGCAGCGGCGCATGGGCAACGGTGGTACCGATCATCTACGGCTTCAGCGACCGGGTGATGGGGCAGGTCAATCTCAGTGCATCGCGTGCTGAACAGGGCGGCGCGCGCAGCAGTGGTTTCCGTGCCGGTGACACCACCGCGCGCCTGCAGTACCTGTTGCAGGCGCCCAATGCCGATGGCACGCGTCCGGCCATCTCGGTCGCGCTGGTGCAGCGCTTCAGCACCGGCAGCCATGACCGCATCACCGGCAATCCGCTCGATGCGCAGGGCGACGGTGTGCAGCGCACCACTGCCGCATTGGGCGTGCAGCAGGTGGTCTGGCTGGGTAACGACCGCCCGCTGCGCTGGCGTGCCCAGCTTGGCGCCGGGCCTGCGCCGTCGCGGACGGCGATCTCCGGGGCCAGCGTCTACGGCACCGACGACAGCTTCCAGGGGCACATCTCCCGGGGGTCGGTGCTGGGCCTGTCGGTCGGCGCCGAGTACAGCTTCAATCCGCGCTGGGTGGGCGTGATGGAAGTGGCCGCCAGCCGCGAGACCGGCCAGCGCCTGAGGGGTTTCGCGCGCAACGCCAGCGGTGGTTTCGAACGCATCGACGAGCATCGCCCGGCCAGCCGCAGCGTCACTCTGGCGCCGGCCGTGGAGTACCACTTCAGCCCGTCACTGGGCCTGATCGCCGGCGTCGAGTTCAGCGTGGCCGGCCGCAACACCGGCCGCATCATCAGCCCCCAGGTCGCCCTGGGCATGTTCTTCTGAGGGGCCGCCGATGAACATCGAATCCATCGTCAACGCGATCCTTGGCGTCGTCTGGAGCCCCTACCTGGTGGTGCTGTGCCTGCTCACCGGCCTGTACTTCAGCGTCCGCACGCGCTTCATCCAGCTGCGTGCATTGCCGGACATGCTGCGCCTGATGTTCCGCCATGAGCGCTCCGATGCCGGCGTGTCGCCGTTCCAGGCGTTGTCCCTTTCGCTGTCCAGCCGCGTGGGCGTGGGCAACATCGCCGGCGTCGCCATGGCCATCGCCTTCGGCGGGCCCGGCGCGATCTTCTGGATGTGGATCGTCGCCTTCCTCGGCGCCTCGAGCGCCTTCATCGAGTCCACGCTCGCGCAGATCTACAAGGAGCGCGACGGCAAAGGACAATACCGGGGTGGCCCGGCGTACTACATCGAAAAGGGCCTCGGCCAACGTTGGTATGCAGTGCTGTTCGCATTGGTGACGGTGCTGGCGGGCGCGATGCTGGCCGGCACGCAGTCCAATGCGATCACCAGTGCGGTGAACGAAGCCTGGGACGTGCCGGTGATGACCACCACGGCGGTTCTGCTGGTGGTGCTGGGTGCCATCCTCATCGGCGGTGTGCGGCGCATTGCGCGCGTGGCCGAATGGGTGGTGCCGCTGATGGCCGTGGCCTACCTGCTGGTCGCGGCGCTGGTGATGGTGCTCAACGCGGACAGGGTGCCGGAGGTGATCATGCTGGTGCTGCGCAGTGCATTCGGCGTGGATGCGGCGTTCGGCGCGATGATCGGCACCGCCATCCAGTGGGGCGTGCGCCGTGGCGTGCTGTCCAACGAGGCCGGCATGGGCAGTGGTGCGCATCCGGCCGCCGCCGCGGAAGTCTCGCATCCGGTCAAGCAGGGCCTGGTGCAGTCGTTCTCGGTCTACATCGACACAATGGTGGTGTGCAGTGCGACCGCCTTCCTGATCCTGTCCACCGGCCTGTACAACGTCTACGACCCGGCGGTGAACGGTATTCCGGATGAGGCGCGCCTGCTGCTGGGCAATCTGCCGGGTGTCGAAGCCGGCCCACGCTTCGTGCAGCACGCGGTGGAATCGACGCTGCCGGGCTTCGGCCGTTCGTTCGTGGCGCTGGCGATCCTGCCGTTTGCGTTCACCACCATCCTGGCGCTGTATTACATGGCCGAGACCAACGTCAGCTATCTGTGCCGTGATCGGCCGACGCCCTGGGTGATGGGCGGCTTCCAGCTGCTGTTCCTGGCGGCAACCGGCTACTCGGCGGTGAACAGTGCAACGGTGGCCTGGTCGCTGGGCGACATCGGCGTCGGCCTGATGAGCTGGCTGAACATCATCGCCATCCTGCTGTTGCAAAGGCCTGCCCTGGCCGCACTGCGCGATTACGAGGCGCAGAAGCGCAAGCAGCGTGATCCGCTGTTCAAACCGCAGACGATCGGGGTAAGCAACACCCGGGTCTGGGAGAGCTAATACGATCAGGGGTCAGATCCCTCGCCAAGGGCGAGGGCTCTGACCCCCTGTGTCACCGCATCACTCGTTCGGCGGCGTGGTCGCCTTGGCCTCGCTGCCGAAGCTGCCGTCGGCTTCCGCCGCCAGGTAGGCGAACACCGTATACGCGGCCACGTTCTGCGCCAGTGCCTTCGGGTCGATCTTGTCCAGCGTGTCGTCGGCGGTGTGGTGCAGGTGGAAGTAGTCCGAGCCGTCCTGCGCCAGCCACGCCCACGCACCGCCCTTGGCGGCCAGCGGGCCGACGTCCGGGCCCGGGCCACCCTTGTCGGCCTGGTACTCGATGCCCAGCGGCTTCATTACTTCGGCAATCTGCTTCGTCGCTTCGCGCGAGCCTTCCGGGTTCGGCGAACCGGTATTGAAGGCGTAGATGCGGCCTGCGCCGAAGTCGCTCTCGGCGGCCAGCTGGTGCAGGGCCACGTCCTTCGCGTGCGCTTCGGCATAGGCCTTGCCGCCGTAGAGGCCCTGTTCCTCGTTGGCGAAGGCGATCACGCGGATGGTGCGCTTCGGTGCCTGCTTGAGCTGGCCGATCAGGTGGCCGGCGGCCATCGTGATGCCCACGCCCGCGCCGTCATCCACGGCGCCGGTGCCCAGGTCCCACGAATCCAGGTGACCACCGATCACCACCACTTCCTTCGGCAGGCTGCGGCCGGTGATCTCGCCGATCACGTTGTACGAGGTGGCGGTGCCGTCCCAGCCGCAATCCAGTGCCACCTTCACCGTGGTGCTGCCACGCGCCAGCAGGCGGGCCAGCTGGTCGGCATCGGGCACCGACAGCGCGGCCGACGGCACCGGGGTCAGGCCGTCATCGAAACGGGTGATGCCGGTGTGCGGCACGCGGTGCGAGTCGGTACCGGCCGAGCGCATCAGGAAACCGACCGCGCCCTTGCGGATCGCCTCGGACGGGCCCTTGCTGCGGATCGCACCGCCGCGGCCGTAATCGCGGCCATCGCGGAAGGGCAGCATCTGGTAATCGACGAAGGCGATCTTGCCCTTCAGCGAACCTGCCGGTGCGGCCTGCAGCGCGGCCAGATCGGCGAAGCGCACCACCTCGGCTTCCACGGTGCCACCCGGGCTGCCGCCCAGTGCGGTGATCTGCAGCGGCTGCGGGTTCCTGCCGGTCACGGCGGCGTGTTCGCTGCGGCGCTCCCATTTCGGGAACGTCACCGGCTCCTTCCAGACCTTGTCGAAGCCCAGGGCCTTGAACTTGGCTTCGGCCCAGGCAACGGCGCGGGCATCGGCTTCGCTGCCGGCGATGCGCGGACCAATCTCGGTGGTGAGCGACTCGACCACCTTCCAGCCGGTGTCATCGGCCAGCGCCTGGTCGCGCAGCTGCGCGGCGGTCGCCAGCGAGGCGGGGGGCAGGGTGGTGGTGCGCGGTGCCGCGAAGGCCGGGGCGGCCAACAGGGCGAGGGAGGATGCGATGGCAAGGACGCGGCGACGCATGGACAACTCCGGGAAGGGACCTAAGCCTTGGAGCTTAACAGTCGTTCAGCCCGGCGCATGGGCGGGAGGTCATGGCTGGCGCGGATGCTGTTTTCCGCCAGATGCAGCAAAGCGAAAGCCCCGCCGGAGCGGGGCTTTCGCCTGCTTCTGTAGAGCCGAGCCCATGCTCGGCTGCCTTTTGCAGATCAGCCGAGCGTGGGCTCGGCTCTACAGGTGGGAGGGGCGCCCATAGGCGCCCGGTACCCTTACTTCTTCAGGCTGTCGCGGATCTCGCGCAGCAGCACCACTTCTTCGGCCGGCGCCGCCGGTGCCGCTTCCTTCTTGCGCGACAGGCGGTTGATCGCCTTGACCACGATGAAGATCGCGAAAGCCACGATCACGAACTGGATGACGGTGTTGATGAAGTCGCCGTAGCCAACCACCACCGCCGGGATCTCCTTGCCATCCGGTCCGAGCCGGGCTGGCGACAGCGTCCAGGCCAGGCTGGAGAAGTCCACGCGGCCGATCAGGTAGCCCAGCGGTGGCATGATGATCTTCTCGACCAGTGCGGTCACGATCTTGCCGAAGGCCGCGCCGATCACCACGCCGACGGCGAGGTCGATGACGTTGCCGCGCATCGCGAATTCCTTGAACTCGGTGAGCATTCCCATTGTTGTTTTTCTCCAGTGGGGAAGTGGACAGCGCGCAGGGTAGCGCAGGTGATGTCAGCCGGCGATCACGCCGTGGCGCTCGGCCACGTTTTCCAGGCGCGCGCTGAAGCGGTCGCCGGGCTTGAGCGCGGCCACCCCGGACGGCGTGCCCATGAACACCAGGTCGCCGGCACGCAGCTGCCACAGCTTGGACAGCTCATGCAGGATCTCCGGCACGTTCCAGATCATCTGGTCGAGCAGAGCCTGCTGACGCACCTCGCCGTTGACCTCCAGCGACAGGTTCAGCGCGGCCAGGTCGCCGACTTCCTCGGCGTGGACGATTTCGCTGATCGGCGCGGAGGCGTCGAAGCCCTTGGCCGCGTCCCACGGGTGGCCCTTGTCCTTGGCCGCGGCCTGCAGGTCGCGGCGGGTCAGGTCCAGGCCGACGGCATAGCCGTAGACCAGTGCGTCGGCGTCGGCCACGGCCAGCTCGCCGGCGGGCGCATCGCGGCCGATCGCCACCACCAGCTCCACTTCGTGGTGCAGGTTGGCGGTCGCTGGCGGGTAGGGGATTGCATCGTCGTGGCCGACCACGATCGCATCGGCCGGCTTGCTGAAGAACATCGGGCGGCCACGGTCATCGGCCGCCGGCACTGCCGCACCCATTTCGCGGGCGTGGTCGGCAAAGTTGCGGCCGACGCAGTAGATGCGGTGCACGGGGAAACTGCCACCACCGGCTACCGGCACACGCGGCAGGGCTACGGCAGGGATCACATCGGAGACATCGGACATGCGGGCATCCAGGAAGGGCGTGCCCGCAGTCTAGAACGCATGGCGCCCGCCGTCAGCGGGCGCGGAGGAGGTGGATCAGCGCGAGGCCGGCAACACCGGCTTGCGTACCACGCGGTACTCGCCTTCGACGACGGTCGGGTCGACCGGGCGGGCAACACCCGGCTTGCGCGAGGCCAGCAGCTTCCACGCCAGGCCGACCAGGATCATCGCCGCACCGACGAACACACCGATGAACACCATCGCGGCCAGGATCGCCAGGCCAAGCAGGCCCACGGCAACGCGCACCAGCGGGTGGCGCGGCTTGCGCGGCGCGAACAGGGTGCGGAACTGGTTGAAGGCGGATGCGCGATTGAACATGGCGGCTCGATAGGCTGGGATCAGCGAAACCAGAGTATCGGGACGCGCCACTGTCATTGAGTGAAAAACTCGTTAAATATAGCCTGTGCTTATTACGGATCAATGACTTGTGTTCATGTCGCAGCCAGTCAGCTGAGTGGGCATGCGACAATGCGGGTTTACCGTACGAGCCTTCGCCATGACTGCCGCTGCTGCCCTGATCGCCCTGGATGCCATTGCCGATGGCGCGTTTGCCGAGGTCGAAGCGGTGGTCGATGGAGACGCCGAATCGCTGGTGCTGTACCGCGACGGCGCGCAGGTGCGCGCATTCCTGAACATCTGCCCGCATGCCGGCCGCCGCCTGGACTGGGCGCCGGGGCAGTTCCTGAAGAGCCGCGAGGGCCACCTGGTGTGCGCCGCGCATGGCGCGTCGTTCGCGCTGGACAGTGGCGACTGCATCGCCGGCCCGTGCAAGGGCGACCGCCTGCGCGCGGTGCCGGTGGACGTGCGCGACGGGCAGGTCTACCTGGCTTGAGGCCAGAAGCAGTCGAGCACGGCTCGACGCTACAAAAGCCGTGTCGACCAAGGTCGACAGCTACCAGAGCGAGATCCGTGCCGATCAACGGTCGGCACCCACCACCCGCCGCGTGAAACTGTCGAAGGCGGCGCACTGTGGGTTTGCGGGGTGTGAGCGGCATGGATGCCGCGACCAAGCCCCCCATGGATGGGTTTACGGCGCCCCCGCAAACCCACAGTGCCCCGCCATCCCACGGAATGCCCGCTGTTGCTGTTGCTTCGGCTTCTGCAGGTGCAGGGCGCAGCCCTGCCGATCAAGTCCCTCAGAACATCAGGTTGATCATCAGCACCACCACGCAGGTGTAGATCAGCGACAACGGGCCGCCGACCCGCCACATCTCGCGCGGGGTGTAGTTGGCCGGGCCGGTGATCATCGAGATCACCGGGTTGGAGGCCGTCATCAGGTTGTTGGACGCCGACAGCGCCACGATCAGCGCGAACGCGGTCGGGTTGCCACCCGCCGCCAGTGCCAGGTTCACCGCAATGGGGACCATCACGATGGTCGCGCCTACATGGCTGATCACCAGCGAGAACGCCGTGGTCAGCAGCGCCAGCGCCACCTCCAGCACCCACACCGGAATGCCAGTCGGCAGCTTGTCGATGGTATGGCCGGCCACCCACGCGGCCGCACCGCTGGAGTCCATCGCCCAGCCGAGCGGAATCAGCCCGGCCATCATGAACACCGTCTTCCAGTTGATCGAGGCATAGGCCTCGTCCATGCGCAGCACGCCGGTCAGCAGCATGCCGGCCACGCCGGTCATCAGCGTCAGCGCCACCGGCAGCTTGCTGGTCAGCGCGATCAGGATGGTCAACGCGAAGATCGCCATCGCGATCTTGAACTTGTGCGGGCGCTGCTCGCCGGTCGGGTAGTCGGTCACCACCACGAAGTCGCGGCTCTTGGCAG
This sequence comes from Stenotrophomonas sp. YJH_SMC_73, assembly GCF_059370155.1. Classification (NCBI taxonomy): domain Bacteria; kingdom Pseudomonadati; phylum Pseudomonadota; class Gammaproteobacteria; order Lysobacterales; family Lysobacteraceae; genus Stenotrophomonas; species Stenotrophomonas sp. YJH_SMC_73. Next base: position 597,157 of record NZ_JCAFTJ010000001.1, read on the forward strand.
CCTGCGCCAGGTCGGTCCAGATGCTGTGGAACACCAGCATGTCACCGGCGCGCAGCTGCACGTCACGCACGTCCTCGCGGATCACCTGCTTGTCGCGGTTGATCGCCAGCAGGCTGATGCCGCGCTCCTTGCGCAGGCGCAGGTCGGCCGCACTCTTGCCGATCACGTTCGAGGTCGGCGGCACCACCGCCTCGGAAATGCCGGCGCGGCTGGGGTTGAACAGGTCGCCCAGGTGCTTCAGGCGCGAGGACATGCGCAGGAACTGGTTCTGCGCGAAGTCGCTGATCTGCTGGCGCGGGCCCATCGCACCGAGCACGCTGCCGACCCAGATGCGCATCTCCGCCGGCGGCGCCAGGCGGGTGTCATTGCCGGTCTTCAGGGCCAGCAGCAGTGGCGCATCGTGCAGGGTCTCGGCCTCGCCCAGGGTCATGCCGACCAGCGGGCTTTCGGCGCTGACCACCAGCTCGAACACATCGCCTTCGATGCCGTAGGTCTTGGCAAAGTAGCTCTCGGTTCGCGCCGGGGTGACCCCGTCGTTGACCAGGTTTTCTTCCTCGATCAGCTTGCGGTCGCCGTAGTAGCGGAAGTACAGCAGCGAGGCGACCAGCAGTGCCACGCCGATCGGCAGCGGCGCGAACATGCGCAGCGGCTCGATGGTGGCCAGGCCGGAGGGCAGGTTGTTGTTGGCCGAGGCCAGCAGATCGTTCAGCAGGATCAGCGGCGAATTGCCGACCATGGTCAGCGCGCCGCCCATCACGATCGCCGCCGAGATCGGCAGCAGCAGGCGCTGCATCGTCAGCCCGGTGCGCGCTGCCAGTCGCGAGGCGACCGGCAGGTACAACGCCATCACCGACGGGTTCTGCATGAAGGATGAGTTCAGGCCGGCGATGGCCGTGGTCATCATCAGCAGCCGCTGCTCGACACCGTGGCCGCGCCGCAGCAGCCAGGCGGCCAGCCGGTTCAGCGCCCCGGTGCGGTCCAGACCCGCACCGAGGATGGTGGTGGCGATGATGCTCATCACCGCGTTACCGGAGAAACCGCCGAAGATTTCCTCCGGCGCGATCAGTCCGGTGACACCGAGCACCACCAGCACCACCAGCGCGACCACGTCGGCGCGGATGCGCTCGAACAGGAACATCGCCATCGTGAAGCCGACCAGCCCGAGCACGAGCTTCATGTCGTTGGTCAGCGTCAGCGCGGTATCCATGTGGGGCGCGGCGTCCTCAGGCGATCGTCAGGTGCGGTCGTACAGCAGGTCCCAGACGCCATGGCCGAGCTTCTGGCCGCGGGTCTCGAAGTGGGTCTGCGGGCGCCAGTCCGGGCGCGGCACGCTGCCACGCGGGCCGGCACGGTTGACCAGGCCGGCGGTGGCATCGAGCACATCCCACATCTGCTCGGCGTAGTCTTCCCAGTCGGTCGCGCAGTGCAGGCGGCCACCCGGGCGCAGCTTGCGCACCAGCAGTTCGGCGAACGCCGGCTGCAGCAGGCGGCGCTTGTTGTGGCGCTTCTTGTGCCACGGGTCCGGGAAGTAGATGCGCACTTCATCGAGCGCGCCGTCGGCGATCTCGTTCTGCAGCACTTCCACCGCATCGTGGTGGTACAGGCGCACGTGGTCGGCATTGTCCTCGGCCAGCGCGTTCAGCAGACGGCCCACGCCCGGGGCGTGCACCTCGATGCCGATGTAGTCGCGCGACGGGTCGTGCTGGGCGGCGAAGCGCAGCGCGGCACCGTTGCCGAAGCCGATTTCCAGCACCTTGTGTGCCGGGCGGCCGAAGGTGGCGTCCAGGTCACGCGGTTGGCCGGTGTAGTCGAGGCCGAAGCGCGGCCAGCGTTCGTCGAACGCGCGCTGCTGGGCAGGGGTGAAGCGGCCCTGGCGCAACACGAAGCTGCGCACCTCGCGGCGGCCCTCGCTCACGGTGAAGGGCTTGGGCGGGGCCTTGGAACCGGCGCTGTCAAAAGGATTGGTCATCAGCCGATCAGCCCATCCACCGGCGAGGAGGCGCTGGCGTAGCGCTTGCGCGGGATGCGCCCGGCAAGGAAGGCCTCGCGGCCGGCCTCGACCGCCTTGCGCATCGCACTGGCCATCAGCACCGGGCTGCGCGCACCGGCAATGGCGGTGTTCATCAGCACGCCGTCGCAGCCCAGCTCCATCGCGATCGCCGCATCCGAAGCGGTACCGACGCCGGCGTCGACGATGATCGGCACCTTGGCGTCTTCGATGATCTGCAGCAGGTTGTACTTGTTCTGGATGCCCAGGCCCGAACCGATCGGCGCGGCCAGCGGCATCACCGCAGCGCAGCCGATCTCTTCCAGGCGCTTGGCCAGGATCGGGTCGTCGGAGGTATAGACCATCACCTCGAAACCGTCCTTGACCAGCTGCTCGGCGGCCTTGAGGGTCTGCATCACGTCCGGGTAAAGGGTCTTCTGGTCGCCCAGCACTTCCAGCTTGGTCAGGTTGTGGCCGTCCAGCAGCTCACGGGCCAGCCGGCAGGTACGCACGGCGTCCTCGGCGGTGTAGCAGCCGGCGGTGTTGGGCAGGATGGTGAAGCGCTCCGGCGGCAGCACGTCCAGCAGGTTCGGCTCGCCCGGGTTCTGCCCGATGTTGGTGCGGCGGATGGCCACGGTGACGATCTGGGCGCCAGCGGCCTCGGTGGCCAGGCGGGTTTCTTCCAGGTCCTTGAACTTGCCGGTGCCGGTCAGCAGCCGCGAGCCATAGGTCTTGCCGGCGATCACCAGCGAATCGGGGGAGACATGAACGTTCATGGCGCGATTATCGCTTATCCGCCTGAAGATGGGGTCACGCAGAGGGCGGGGTCGAGCGTGGGGTCAGTTCCCTTTGCCATCGGCAAAGGGAACTGACCCCTGAACACCCGCGCAGGCCTCAGCCCCCGCCCAGCGCGTGCACGATCTCCACCACGTCGCCTTCGGCCAGGACGTGCTCGCCATGGCGGCTGCGGCTGACGATCTCGCCGTTGACCTCCACCGCCACCCGGCGCTGCAGCAGCTGCTCGGCCTGCAGCAGGTCGTGGAGGGTCGCCGAAGCGGGCAGGGTACGGGGTTCGCCGTTGAGCTGGATGTTCATCGCCGCATTGTCGCCGATGGCCTGCGCGGATCGGAACCCTTGCAAATTTCGTTGATCGCCAGCCCCGGCACAGCGTGGTCCAGCGCCCTCAGGCGACAATCCATGCGGCGGCGCAGCGTGAGCAAAACGCGGCGCAGTGGAACCATTCACCGTGCGCCGGCGTACGTCCGCCGGGTCCTCAACGATATCCCCACAGGAGTTTTTTACATGCTGCTCAGCAAACGCCCGATCCGCTCCCTGATGGCGGCCGCGATCGCGCTGGCCGCGCTTCCGGCCATGGCAGGCGAATCCCCCTATTCCAAGGCCGTGTTCTTCGGTGACAGCCTGACCGACGCTGGCTATTTCCGCCCGCTGCTGCCGGCCGATGTGCGTCCGGTGACCGGCCAGTTCACCACCAACCCGGGTTGGGTGTGGGCGCAGCAGGTCGCCAACTACTACGGCCTCAACGGCACGCCCAACGGCAATGGCCAGAACGGTGACAACTACGCCGTCGGCGGCGCCCGTGTATCGGCCGACGAAGCGGGTGGCCTCGGAGCCATTCCGTCGCTGAAGTCGCAGGCGACCCGTTACCTTGCTGCGAATGGTGGCAAGGCCGACGCCAATGCCCTGTACACCGTATGGGGCGGTGCCAATGATCTGTTCGCGGCCACGCGCGCAGCGGCCGGTGGTGCCTCGCAGGCCCAGGTGCAGGGCATCATCGGCGCCGCGGTCACCGACCAGATCGCGCTGGTGGGCGCCCTGAAGCAGGCCGGTGCCCAGTACGTGCTCGTGCCGAATCTGCCGGACGTGGGCATCACTCCGCAGTTCCGTGGCCCCAACGCCGCCGCCGCCACTGCACTGTCGGCCGGTTACAACAAGGCCCTGTACGGTGGTCTGAAGCAGGCGGGCATCGAGTTCATTCCGCTCGACACCTTCAGCATCCTGCGTGAAGTGACCGCCAACCCGGGCATGTACGGCTTCACCAACGTCACCAGCACCGCCTGCAAGATCGATCCGGCCAACTCGACGCAGAGCATCCTGACCTGCAACCCGACCAGCTACGTCAGCCCGGATGCGGCCAACACCTACCTGTTCGCCGATGGCGTGCACCCGACCACCGCGGGTCATCAGCTGCTGGGTCAGTACGCGGTCTCGGTGCTGGAAGGCCCGCGCCTGCAGCAGGTGCTGAGCCACTCGGCACAGACCATCGGCCGCTCGCGTGCCGACCAGGTCAGCATGCACCTGGGTGGTCGTCCGGCTGACGGCCTGTCCTGGTGGGGCGGCGTGCGCGGTGACCTGCAGCGCTACGACCACGCAGACCTGTACGACGGCCTGGCCCCGGCCGGCCTGTTCGGTATCGACTGGGCCCGCGACGGCATGGTGTTCGGCGGTTTCGCCGGCTTCGGCCGCCTCAGCGCCGACTTCGGCAACAGCCGTGGCGACTTCACCCAGAAGGACACCACCGCCGGTCTGTTCGCCGGCTGGTATGGCGACCGCATCTGGGTGAACGGCCAGGTCAGCTACACCTGGCTGTCCTATGACGTGAACCGCAAGGTCCAGCTGGGCCCGGCCACCCGTGAGCATGGTGGTTCGCCGGACGGCAGCAACCTGACCGCCGCCCTGAACGCCGGTTACGAGTTCGGCACCGAAGGCGGCTTCCGCCACGGCCCGATCGCCTCGGTGATCTGGCAGAAGGTGAAGATCGACGGCTACACCGAAAGCGCCGCGGCCGGCACCCTGGCCACCGCACTGGGCTATGACCGCCAGAACGTCGATTCGACCGTCGGCCGCCTCGGCTGGCAGGCCCGTTTCGATGGCGGCGCCGTCAAGCCGTACGCGCAGGTGACCTACGATCACGAGTTCGAGGACACCAAGCAGGCCAGCGCCTGGCTGCAGACCCTGCCGGAACTGGGCAGCTACCGCGTGCCGGGCCTGAAGTTCGACAAGAACTACGCCACCGTCGTGCTGGGTGCCCGCACCGAACTGTTCGGCCTGCAGAGCAACTTCGGCCTGAGCGCGTCGACCGGCCAGAAGCGCGCGCAGGACGCCACCCTGTTCGCCAACTTCAGCGGCACGTTCTAAGCAGCACCCGCCGGGGTCGGATCCCTTTCCGCAAGGAAAGGGCTCTGACCTGTTGCGCCGGGGGGCGGATCCGTTTCCGCCAGGAAACGGCTCTGACCCCATTGCGGCACGCCGCCATTGCGCAACACCGGCCCCACCGCATAGACTTTCACCCGCACTGCGGGCGTAGCTCAATGGTAGAGCTGTAGCTTCCCAAGCTACTGACGTGGGTTCGATTCCCATCGCCCGCTCCAATCACGCCACGCGCGTAGACAGAAGGCCGCTCATCAGCGGCCTTCTTCATTTCTGATTAGTTTCATATCCACGGCCATACGCGCCCGGTTAGCGTTGCCGCATTTCCTACACGGAAGCAGCGCATGGAAACGAAGGACGACGTCGTCGGCAGCCTTCATGAGATCTACAAGAACTCCGGTGCCGGCACCTCCCGCCAGCTGGCGGCAGTGCGCGCACTGGGTCGCGCCGGTGGGCCGAAGGCCGCGCAGCTTCTGTGGCAGATCTATGAGGGGACCTCGGCCGGATCGGTCACGCAGATGGCCTGCATCGCAGCGCTGGGTGAATCCGCGCGCGGGTTCTGAAGCGGACCCAGCCCGCATGGTGATGCGGGCCTGTGGTGTATCCGGCGACGGTTACTCTTTCGCCGGAATCGTCGCCGCAGGAGCCGGCCACTACCGGCGCAGGCGGCACGGGCCAGGCATCATCCACCCGCCACACGCCCGCGCTATGCTTCGCGCCTGCCGACCGATCCCACCGCGATGAAGCTCGCCATCCTGTCCCGCAACAGCTCCCTGTATTCCACCCGTCGGCTGGTCGAGGCGGCGCGCGCGCGCGGCCACACCGTGCGCATCCTGGACCCGTTGCGCTGCTACATGCGCATCGCCGCCGATGGCTTTTCCATGCACTACAAGGGCCGGCCAATGACCGGCGTGGACATGGTCATTCCGCGCATCGGTGCCTCGATCACCCGCTACGGCACCGCGGTGCTGCGCCAGTTCGAGCTGATGGGCGCGCGCACGCCCAATCCGTCCGACGCCATCCTGCGTTCGCGCGACAAGCTGCGCGCGCACCAGCTGCTGGCGGCCAAGGGCATCGACATGCCGGTCACCGTGTTCGGCGACAACCCCGACGACACCGTCGACCTGCTGTCCATGCTGGGCCCGCCGCCGCACGTGGTGAAGCTCAATGAAGGCACCCAGGGGCGCGGCGTGATCCTGACCGAGAAGGCCAGTGCCTCGCGCGGCATCGTCGAAGCGCTGCGCGGCCTGTACGCCAACTTCCTGATGCAGGAATTCATCGGCGAGGCCAAGGGGGCCGACCTGCGCTGCTTCGTGGTGGGCGACCAGGTGGTGGCGTCGATGCAGCGGCAGGCACCGGAGGGCGACTTCCGCTCCAACCTGCACGCCGGGGGTACCGCCGTGGCGGCCAAGGCCAGCCGTGCCGAGCAGCAGGTGGCGGTGCGTTCGGCCAAGGCGCTGGGCCTGTCGGTCTGCGGCGTGGACCTGATCCGTTCCGCGCGCGGCCCGCTGGTGCTGGAGGTCAACTCCACGCCCGGGCTGGAAGGCATCGAAGCGGCCTGCGGGGTCGACGTGGCGACACGCATCATCGAGCACGTAGAGAAGATCAAAAAACCCTGATTATCCATGGGGTTATGATTCTCACCGGCAAATGATCCGGGCCTTTAACGAGGCTTTAATCGGATCGGGCGTAGGCTTCAGCGAACCGCAGCTCTGCCTCTCAGCAGGATCGGTATCGGGATACGACTTCAGGCCCAGGCGGGTGCACCGTCTGGGCCTTTTTTATGCCTGTCGGCCCCATGCCCAAGGTCTCTTGTGGAGGCCGCGTGACGGTCGTAGAGTTGGCCCTTCGTTCCGGGATGGATCGGGAGGTTGGCGATGTACCGCATCATGATGATCGCGTTGCTGCTGGGCCTGTCTGGCGCTGTTGCCGCCAAGCCGGAGAAAGTGGCTGTACAGATGGACCGGCAGGGCTCGGTCGCCGAGCAGATGCGTCAGGTGGAAACCGCCCTGGCCGCCCCCGACTATGCCGAACTGTCCGCCGAGGATCGCGGCCAGGTGCAGCAGTCGCTGTCGCGTATCCGCCAGCACATGGGCGAACGCCAGACCGTGCAGGAGCTGCCGCCGCAGCTGCAGGCCGAGGTCTTCAACGAGCAGGAACGCATCAACACCCTGTTGGCGCGTGGCCATGAAGACAGCCGGCAGATCTGCAGGTACGAACGCACCACCGGCAGCAACATGCCCAAGAGCCGCTGCCTGACCGTGGCCGAACGGCGCCGGATCGAAGAGAAAGGCAAGGCGCTGATCAACGACCAGCGCAGCTACAACACGCTCAGCCCACCGCCCGCCGGGCGTTGACCGCACCGCCCTTCGGCCCATCGAGCGTGCTGTGACGGCGCATCGGTGGCACCGCAGGATCGATGTTCCACTCATGGAAGAACCTGGAGGTAACGATGCAGCGCATGACCCCCTTCGCCCTGATGTTGGGCCTGGCCCTGGCCACCACCGCCCACGCCAAGCCCGAGAAAGGGCAGGTGAAGTTCGACGCCAACGCACCGGTGGCCGAACAGATCCGCAACGTTGAGACGGCGATCAACAGCGAGGACTACAGCGAGATCGGGCTGGAAGACAAAAGCCGCGTGCAGCAGGCGCTGGGCCGCATCAAGATCAAGATGGGCGACCACGAACGCGTGGAGCAGGTCAGTCCGCAGGACCGCACCGAGATCTTCAACGACCAGGAAGTGATCAACACGATCATGACCCGCGCCCACGCCGACAGCCGCATGGTCTGCCGTCGTGAACGCACCACCGGCAGCAACATGCCGCAGAGTGTCTGCCTGACCGTGGCCCAGCGCCGCAAGGCGCAGGAAGACAGCCGCAAGGCGCTCAACGACAACCAGCGCTTCAACAACTACAAGCCCTGATCGCTGCCGGACCGATCGCATGCCGCCATCGGTCACCCTGCCGTGCGTCCCTTGTGGGCGCATCGGCGGAATCGTACAGTCGAGACCCTATTCATGGACGAACATGGAGCTCGTCATGTACCGCAATACGACACTTGCCCTGATGCTGTCGCTCGGCCTGGTAGCCACCGTGCAGGCCAAGGCGCAGAAGGACACCGTGCAGATGGATGCCTTCACCCCGGTGTCCGAGCAGATCCGCCGCGTTGAAACGGCCATGGGCAGCGAGGACTACAGCGAGATCGGGCTGGAGGACAAGAGTCGCGTGCAGCAGGCACTGAACCGGATCCGGATCAAGATGAATGGCCGGGAGAAGGTGGATGAGTTGGCCCCGCAGGAGCGCAACGACCTGTTCAACGAGCAGGAGATCGTCAACACCATCATGACCCGCGCCCAGGCCGACAGCCGCATGATCTGCCGCCGCGAGCGCCTTACCGGCAGCAACATGCCGACCAGCGTCTGCCTGACCGTGGCCCAGCGTCGCAAGGCCCAGGAAGACAGCCGCCGGGCGCTGACCGACCAGCAGCGCATCAGCCGCTGACCGCTCGCCGAGGGGGCTTTTGCCGGTGTCGGCCCTTCGGTACGAAATGTTAAGAATGGAACCTGTATCGTTCAGCAGGTAGACGTCGCGTCCACCCACGCAGGGGCATCCTGAGCGGGTGGGCCTGGCCCCCCGACGACCCTTCAAGAACCAGAGGTCCCAGTGCGCATTCTCGTAATCGAAGACAACAGCGACATCGCCGCCAACCTTGGCGACTACCTTGAGGATCGTGGCCACACCGTGGACTTCGCCGCCGACGGCGTGACCGGCCTGCACCTGGCCGTGGTCCACGAGTTCGACGCCATCGTTCTGGACCTGAACCTGCCGGGCATGGATGGCATCGAAGTGTGCCGCAAGCTGCGCAACGAAGCGCGCAAGCAGACCCCGGTGCTGATGCTGACCGCCCGCGACTCGCTGGACAACAAGCTGGCCGGTTTCGATTCCGGCGCCGATGACTACCTGATCAAGCCGTTCGCGCTGCAGGAAGTGGAAGTGCGCTTGAACGCGCTGTCGCGCCGCGGCAAGGGCGTGCAGACCCGCGTGCTGGAAACCGGCGACCTGGAATACAACCTTGACACGCTGGAAGTGCGCCGCCAGGGCAAGCTGCTGCAACTCAACCCGACCGCGCTGAAGATCCTGCAGGCCCTGATGGAGGCCGCGCCGGCCGTGGTCACCCGCCAGGAGCTGGAAACCCGCGTGTGGGGCGAGGAGCTGCCCGACTCGGATTCGCTGCGTGTCCACATCCACGGCCTGCGTGCGGTGGTCGACAAGCCGTTTGAAGTGCCGCTGATCCAGACCCGCCATGGCATCGGATACCGCATCGCCACCCCGGAAGCCTGATTCCGTGGCAACCAAGGGGGAGCGCCGGCGTTCGCCGTATCGGCGGCGCCTGCGCAGCCGCATCATCGTCTCGTTCGTGTTGTTGGGCTTCTGCCTGACGACACTGTTCGCGTTTGCCACCAACTGGGCCCGCATGCGCGTGGAAAACCAGCTGGTGGAAGACGTGATGAACCGCAACATCAACGAGTACGTGCGGCGGTTCTACGAGAGCCCGGATCGCAACCCCGACCTGCCCGTGCAGCAGATGCGTGCGCGCCTGATCAAGCCTGACAAGTTTGACGCGCTGCGCGAGGAAGAGCCGGACTGGTATGAGTTCAAGGATGGCCTGTACAACATGGGCGGCGTGGACGAGCGCGGCCAGCGCTATTCCTACAAGCTGGCCGTGCGCAAGACGCCCGACGCCTGGGCATTCCTGGCCTACGACATGACCGACAGCGTGCGCGGTGGGCAGCAGCTCAACCGCGCGCTGGTGCTGTCGGTGCTGGTGTTCAGCCTGTTGTCGCTGGTGCTGGGCTGGTGGTCGGCATCGAAGGTGATGAAGCCGGTCTCGGACCTGGCCGCGCGGCTGCGTGCCTATCGCGGCGGCACCAGTGATCCCGAGCCGCTGGCGCCGCGGTTCCCCGACGACGAAGTGGGGCAGCTGGCGCAGGCGCTGGATGATTATTCGTCGCGACTGACCGAAGTGGTGCAGCGCGACCGCGAGTTCAATGCCGACGTCAGCCACGAACTGCGCACGCCGCTGGCGGTGATCCGTGGCGCCACCGAACTGCTGCTGACCCGGCCCGGCCTGGATGAGAAGGTGCTGCAGCGGCTACAGCGCATCCAACGCGCCGAACAGCAGTGCAGCGACCTGATCGGCGCGCTGCTGCTGCTGTCGCGCAACGAGCGCGGGCAGGGCACCAGCAACGTCGCGCGCGTGGCCGAACAGCTGCTGGACGCCCACCGCGCCCAGCTGGGTGGCAAGCCGCTGGAGCTGGCGCTGGAAGGCGAGCGCAACCTGGTGATCGATGCGCCGGAGGCGGCCTTGTCGGTGGCGCTGGGCAACCTGATCGGCAACGCGGTGAAGTACTCGCAGGATGGCGAAGTGCGCGTCTTTGTCGGCAGCAATTCAGTGTCGGTGACTGACAGCGGCCCGGGCCTGAGCGAAGAAGACGCCGCCAAGCTGTTCCAGCGCGGCTATCGCGGCACCCATGCCGGCCATTCGCAGGGTGGTGGCATCGGCCTGTCGATCGTCAGCCGCCTGTGCGATCTGTACGGCTGGCAGGTCAGCGTGCGCCCCGGTGGCGAGCGCGGCGTGATCGCCACGCTGACGTTCTCGCCGAAGCCGTTGTAAGGGCCCCTGCTTGGGTGGGTGCTCCACTTGTAGAGCCGAGCCTGCGCTCGGCTGCCGTGGCTTCCCGAAGCCGAGCATGGGCTCGGCTCCACAGCGGGTTCGTGTCGCGCCCTCTGTCGCTTGTGCCACCGAATTCCCCTCGCAGGAAGGATGGGCCAGAAGCCCAACACGACATCACCGTGACCGTTGCCACGTAGCGCGCGTGTCCGCATGCACGCATTCGTACACCCAACAGCGGCTTGAGAATTTCCTTACAGATCACAGCGCTGCGTGATGGCCAGATGGGGCGGCCGGGGCAGGTGCCCTGGCCGGGATTGGCGTCCTGAAAAAAACCAACATTCAGCTCTCTTCGACGGCCCCTCGGCCAGTCGTTGAAAATGCACCGCGTGCCTTGCTTCGGCGGGCGGTGCGTGGGGATTCATCAGAATCCGCTGGAGTATTTTTGCTGAATGTCGGATCTCCGGTACGCCAACCCGCACCGTCCGCCACCTCGCATCCGCAGGTGGCTCGTCGTCTGCGAGGAGATTCACCATGTCCGCACGCCCCGTGTTCCCCCAACTGTACGCACTGATCGGCGAAGCCGCTGACCTGCTGCCGGCCGACGTCGCCGCGCGCATCGAAACCCTGCTCGATGATCCGAAGGATCTGCTGCCTGCGCTGCTTGCCCGCATGGACGGCCGCGATGCCGCCGACGGCCGGCGACTGGAAGCGCAGGGCCTCAGCCCTGCCCAGGCGGTCACCATGGCCGGTCTCAGCCGCACCCTGGCCGGCTTGAATGCACTCATGCAGGTGCTGCACGCCGCCGAAGCCGCCCGCGAACAGGGCGGTGCCCACCAGCAGCTGAGCCCGGATGTCGTCGACGGCCTGCTGCTCGGCGCACGAGAACTGGCCCGTTATGCCCGCCTGCAGCTGGAGTAGGTCCACGCCACGCGTGAATGCAGAACGCTTTGTAGAGCCGAGCCCATGCTCGGCTTGATGATCGCAGCCGAGCGTGGGCTCGGCTCTACAGCAGTTCCGCGCTGGTGCAGGGTAAATCGCCGCAATGCGTGGATGCGTGTGGTAGTGCCGGCCGCTGGCCGGCAACCAAGCCTCAACCCCCAGCCAACCCCAGATACCGCTCATGCAGCGCTTCCACCTGCGCCTGCAGCTCTTCCGGGTGACCATCGTTGACCACCACATCATCGGCAAGTGCCAACCGCTGCGTGCGGCTGGCCTGGGCGGCGATCATCTTGTCGGCCAGCGCGGCGTCGATGCCGTCGCGCTGCATCAGCCGGGCGTGCTGCACGGCTTCGGGCGCATCCACCAGCAATACCCGGTCCAACCACGGGTAGGCCTGCCGCCCACCGACCTCGGTCAGCAACGGAATGGCGGCAATCGCATAGGGGCTGGCGGCCTGCTCGCACTGCTGTTGCATCAGCAGACGGATGGCCGGGTGGGTGATCGCTTCCAGCGCCGCCCGTTCGGCCGGGTCGGCGAACACGTGGGCCCGCAGGCGTGCCCGGTCCAGGCTACCGTCCGCCTGCAGCATGCCGGCGCCGAAGCGCTCGGCGATACGGTCCAGGGCCGGGCTGCCGGCGGCAACCACCGCGCGGGCGGCCAGATCGGCGTCGGCCACCACGATGCCCAGCGCGTCGAAGCGCCGGGTCACCTCGCTCTTGCCGGCGGCAATGCCGCCGGTCAGGCCAACCACATAGCGGCTCATGGGGATTCCCCTCAGCGCAGTCCGCTCAACACCAGGTACTGCTCCACCACGGGCGCGCCCCACATGAAGTACAGCCAGCCCGCGATCGCCAGGTAGGGGCCGAACGGGATCGGCGTGGCGCGGTCACGGCCCCGGGTGTACAGCCAGATCGAGCCGATGATGGCGCCCAGCACCGACGACAGCAGGATGATCGGCAGGATGCCCTTCAGCCCGCACCAGGCGCCGAGGGCGGCCAGCAGCTTGAAATCGCCGTGGCCCATGCCTTCCTTGCCGGTCAGCTGCTTGAACAGCCACCAGACCATCCACAGCGACAGATAGCCCACCGCCGCGCCGACCAAGGCAGGCTTGGCCGGCATGTACAGGTTGTCGATGTTGCCTATCAGGCCCAGCCACATCAGGGACAGGGTCAACTGGTCGGGCAGCAGCTGGGTGCGCAGGTCGATGCCAGACAAGGCGATCAGGAAGCAGGTCAGCACGATGGCGCCGAAGCCCTGCCAGCCGAAGCCGAACTGCCAGACGCAGGCCAGCACCAGCACCGAGGTCAGGGCCTCGACCAGCGGGTACTGCAACGAGATCGGCGCCTTGCAGTGGCGGCACTTGCCGCCCTGGATGATCCAGCTGAACAGCGGGATGTTCTCGTACCAGCTCAGCTTGTGCTTGCAGTGCGGGCAGTGCGAGGGCTCGACCACGATCCCCGGTGGCGGGGGTTCGTAGAAGTCCGGTTCCTCCAGGACCTCGCGCGCATCGCGCTTCCACTGCCACTCCAGCCGCTTGGGCAGGCGCAGGATGACGACGTTGAGGAAACTGCCCAGCAGCAGCCCCAGGGCGGCCGCGGCGGGGTAGCCGAGGCCGGGATGCTGGTCGAGAAATGCCATGTAGTGATTATCCGACGACGGAAGCGAGCTTGAAGATCGGCAGGTACATGCCGATGACCATGCCGCCGACGATGGTACCAATGATCACCATGATCACAGGTTCCAGCAGGCTGCTCAGGGCGTCAACGGCATTGTTGACCTCCTGCTCATAGTACTCGGCCACCTTGAACAGCATGGCGTCCAGGGCGCCCGCCTCTTCACCGATGCCGGTCATCTGGATGACCATGTGCGGGAACAGGGCGGTCTGCTTCATGGCCATGTTGACCGGGTAACCGACCGACACGTCGTCGCGCATGCGCAATACGGCATGCTCGTAAACCGTATTGCCGGTAGCGCCGGCCACGATACTCAGTGCCTCCACCAGTGGTACGCCCGCCTTGAAGGTCACGGCGGTGGTACGGGCAAAGCGGGCGATCGAGCTGTTGTGCATGATCTGCCCAATGACCGGCAGCTTCAGTATCAGCCGATCTATGCTGTGCTGCAGTTTCGGTGAACGCTTATAAGCGGCGATGAAGCCTACTACCGAGCCAATGATGACCAGCAGGATCAGCCACCACCATGAGACCATGAATCTAGACATGTTGACGATCAACTGCGTGAACGCCGGCAAGTCTGCACCGAAGCCTTTGAATACGTCTTCGAACTGCGGTACGACCCAGACCAGCAGGATGCCGCTGACCAGCAGGGCAACCGCAAGTACCATCGCCGGGTAGAACATCGCCTTCTTGATCTTGCCCTTCAGCGCCTCAATGTTCTCTTTATAGTTGGCAACAGTGTCCAGCACCGTCTCCAGGACACCGGCGCCTTCACCGGCCCGTACCAGGTTGCGGTAGAGCTCGTCGAACTGTACCGGGTACTTGCTGACAGCCTCATAGAGCGACGAGCCGCCCTCGATGTCGGTGCGCAGGCCATCCACCATCTTCTTCATGCGCGGGTTCTTGTGCCCGTTCGCGATGATGTCCAGCGACCCCACAATGGGTACGCCTGACTTCATCATGGTGGCCATCTGCCGGCTGAAGAAAGCGATTTCCTTGGGTGTGATCTTGCTCCCGGCCGCGCCAAACAGCGGCTTGGGCTTGGGTTTGACCACGCCGGGATTTATGCCCTGGCGGCGTAGTTCAGCCCGCAGCAGGTTCGCGTTCTTCGCGGCCTGCTCCCCTTTCATCTTCACGCCCCGCTTGTCGGTCCCCTCCCAGACAAACGGCTGCAGTTCCGTGGTGCTGCGCGCCACGGGCTCCTTCTTGATCGCACTGCGACTGACAGACATATCGGCTCCCCAAGACCCGCCATCCCCAGGCGGGCGTCTAGCCGTCGATGGTAGCGGGTTCATGCCCGTCTGGGCAGTTGCCAAGGGGCCCATGATGCGAATTCGTGCCGGTTGCCGGCCAAAGGTGACGCACTGCGTCACATTGCCGCGTCCATCGCAGATTCGCATCCGGGGGGTTCCCATCCGTGAAATAGCTGCCATCATGGGCGCGGGGAAATCCAGGGGGAGGCGTGCCGGGGTTGGCACGCAACCTGCGTTGATCCACCCGCAGGGGGCAGGACCCGCTCAGCTGGCCGCTGGTCAGACCGATCCTGACTTCTGAAATCAACCACCACTTATCTTGGGGATGTACCAAATGAAGAACCAGAAGGGCTTCACCCTTATCGAACTGATGATCGTCGTTGCGATCATCGCCATCCTGGCCGCCATCGCCCTGCCGATGTACCAGGACTACGTGGCCAAGTCGCAGACTGCGGCGGGCCTGGCCGAAGTCACCAGCGGCAAGACCGCTGCTGAGGTCGCACTCAACGAAGGCAAGGATTTCGCTGATCCGGCTGACATCGGTCTGAAGGTTTCGACCCGTTGCCCGACCGTCACCGTGAAGGGCACCGCGTCTTCCGGTGCAGCGTCGATCGCCTGCACCCTGGCTGGTAACTCTCAGGTGAAGGACAAGACCATCACCCTGACCCGCGCCACTGCTGACGGTACTTGGACCTGTGCCACGACCGTACTGAAGAAGTACGCCCCGACGGGCTGCACCGGCGCCTAAAGCGCTCCGGAAGAAGCCCCGCGAAAGCGGGGCTTCTTTCGTTTGGAAGGGCGATAACTCACTCATGAGCTGGGGGAGCCATGAAGCGAACTAGGGGTTTCACACTGATCGAGCTGATGATAGTAGTTGCCATCATTGCCATCCTGGCAGCTATTGCATTGCCGATGTATCAGGATTACGTGGCCAAGGCTGATTTGGCTGCAGCTTTGTCGGATATCCGGCCGGGTAAGACCACGATGGAGTCCGTTGCCCAGGACAACCAGAACGCATCTCTGGTTAACGCGGAATACATTGGGCTCAAGCCGAGTACGAGGTGTTCTGCGGTTTCAGCGGAACTGGCGGCGACGGGCGTGGGCAGTATCACGTGCACTCTCGTTGGAGGGGCGCCAGTATCGGGCAAGAACTTGGTCCTCCGTCGCGCAGCCGACGGCACTTGGACCTGCGACGGCAGCGCCTTCGAAGCGCGCTATCGCCCAACCGGCTGTTGATCACACTTCGGCCTGCCAATGGGATGTTGGCGGGCCGTTGACGGGGCTATCATCCCCGGGGGAGTCAGGATCGTGCCTGCCGGGCTGGGAGTGCCGGGCGAGGCAGTCATGCTGAAGGATTGGCGTCGTCGTCGGCCATCGGGTCGCGGCAGGTTCTGCTGCCCTGTGCGGTGCCTCTGGAAGGCGCGCCGCACTGCCTGACCCATGATGAGCCAAGGATCCATATGAACGCCGTAACCACCGCCAATCTCGTCGGCATCACCGGCCTGGCCCGTCGCCTGGTCCAGGATGGTGCGCTGGACGAGGCTTCCGCCCGCGACGCCATGGCCAAGGCCGCTGCGGCCCGGCAGCCGCTGCCGACCTGGTTCGCGCAGAACAAGGTGGTCGGGGCGGCCCAGTTGGCGGCGGCCAACGCGGTCGAGTTCGGCATGCCGCTGTTCGACGTGTCCACGTTCGACGCCAGCCAGAACGCGATGAGCCTGGTCAGCGAGGAGCTGCTGCGCAAGCACAACGTGCTGCCGCTGTTCAAGCGCGGCGGCAAGCTGTTCGTGGGTACCAGCAATCCGACCCATTCGCTGGACGAGATCAAGTTCCACACCAATCTGGTGGTGGAGCCGATCCTGGTGGATGAAGACCAGATCCGCCGCACGCTCGAGCAGTGGCATGCCAGCCATGACACGCTGGGCGACGCGCTGGGCGGTGACGACGATGGCATGGGCAACCTGGATGTTGCGGCCGGAGACGAGGATCTCGGCGCCGGTGGCGACTCCGGCATCGATGCCAAGGGTGATGACACCCCGGTGGTGAAGTTCGTCAACAAGGTACTGGTGGACGCGATCCGCAAGGGCGCCTCGGACATCCACTTCGAGCCCTATGAAGACGACTATCGCGTGCGCCTGCGCATCGATGGCCTGCTGAAGATGGTCGCGCGCGCGCCGGTGAAGCTGAACCAGCGCATCGCCGCGCGCCTGAAGGTGATGGCGCAGCTGGACATCGCCGAGAAGCGCGTGCCGCAGGACGGACGCATCAAGCTCAACCTGTCCAAGACCAAGCAGATCGACTTCCGCGTTAGCACGCTGCCGACCCTGTTCGGCGAGAAGGTGGTGCTGCGTATCCTGGACGGCAGCGCGGCCAAGCTGGGCATCGACAAGCTGGGTTACGAGCCGGACCAGCAGAAGCTGTTCCTGGACGCCATCCACAAGCCCTACGGCATGGTGCTGGTGACCGGCCCGACCGGTTCGGGCAAGACGGTGTCGCTGTATACCGCGCTGGGCATCCTCAACGACGAGACGCGCAACATCTCCACCGCCGAAGACCCGGTGGAAATCCGCCTGCCCGGCGTCAACCAGGTGCAGCAGAACAACAAGCGCGGCATGACCTTCGCCGCGGCATTGCGCTCGTTCCTGCGACAGGATCCGGACATCATCATGGTCGGCGAAATCCGCGACCTGGAGACGGCCGAGATCGCGATCAAGGCGGCGCAGACCGGCCACATGGTGCTATCCACGCTGCACACCAACGATGCACCGCAGACCATCGCGCGCCTGATGAACATGGGCATCGCGCCGTACAACATCACCAGCTCGGTGACGCTGGTGATCGCCCAGCGCCTGGCGCGCCGGTTGTGCAACAACTGCAAGCGCCCGGCCAACCTGCCCGAACATGCGTTGCTGGCCGAGGGCTTTACCCAGGCGCAGCTGGATGCGGGTATCGAGCTGTACGAGGCGGTCGGCTGTGACGAGTGCACCGAGGGGTACAAGGGCCGCACCGGTATCTACCAGGTGATGCCGATGACCGACGAGATCGCCACGATCGTGCTGGCCGGTGGCAATGCGTTGCAGATTGCCGAGGCCGCACAGCAGATCGGGGTGAACGATCTGCGCCAGTCGGCGTTGAAGAAGGCGGCTGCTGGCGTCACGAGCTTGGCCGAGATCAACCGCGTTACGAAAGATTGAGGCGGAGAGTGATCATTGTAGAGCTCCGCTGGGTGGGGCTCTTTCCATAGTCACGCGGCGATCGGACTGACAATGTTCATCCATTCAAGGATGGGCTTGGCCACTGCATGATCGTCCGTACGGCAGTCGAAAATTTCGATATTGCCGAGTTGTATCCGACATACCGTAAACGCTTCTTCTTCGTTCAGGCTGTTGTCGGTCAGAATGCAGGCATCAGCCACGCCCGCTGCAGCCGCAATGGCCCTTTGCGTTCGAGGAAAGCGCGAGGTCAGCTTTCCCGGCTGGACGTTGTGTCCGCCGCTGGCAACACGTGTTAGAACCCGTGCGATGGAAAGTTGATCATTGGCCAACCCAACAAAAACCAGAATGACGAAGTAGCCCGCCTCCTGCAGTTGTTGGATTTGATCAATCTTTGATTCAAACGTACCGTCGCCACGAGGCTGCCAGTGCGAGAACACCGTCTCAAACGCAAAGGGAACGTTTGCCGTCATCGCGTGGCCGACGAAAGCCTGGACTCCTTGCTGTGCGACCTTCATCCATGCGTCATTTTCGTCTCGTAGTTGCACCGCCCATTGTGGGAGCGCCTGCTTGTTCGCATCTGGCAGGATGGACAGCATCATGCGATCAGCATTGATCAGAGGAATCTGCAACGAATCGGCCAAGTGTTCATACCACAATGTCGATTTACCAGACCCATTGTGGCCGGCAAGAATGACCGCAAGCGGGCGATTAGTTTCTGCCCTTGCCTGTTCTATACGGCCGAATGCAGTCGCCAGGTCAGGCGGCGTTTTCCTTGAACTTGCCATTGATAAACCGTCCTTGGGCTATCTTTCCATCGAGGCGGCGGATGATCACGCCAGGATGCTGTGGGTCTGCACTGTAGTAAGGAACGCCTCGCGCTTCCTTGAGTGTGACGCCAGGGCGGCCTAGTGCCTGGCCAAGTGCTTGTAGCGCGCGCTGGCTTTCCGCACGGCCTTGCCGCCCAGCCTTGGCGTCTAGCGCTGGACTATTGATGAGTACTGAGCCGAACTGAATCTGGCGCCAGTTGTCCGTGGCCTTCTTGGTACCTGGCTTCTGACGGGCGACGGCAACGCGGTCGGCGACCACAAGCGTTTGCCTGTATGGCTGCGGGGGCGATTTCCGGGACATGGAGCGGACGCTATCAGATCATTCGGGCGACAACAAGGTAGCCTGATCAATGGATGTTGCGTCCATTTACTTATTCAGTTTGTTGGACCATCTGATGCCCTTTCCTTCGGAAGGGATCCGACCCTGTCCTTACTCCATCCCCAGCTTCTTCAGCTTGTAGCGCAGCGCGCGGAAGGTGATGCCCAGCTGCGCGGCGGTGCGGGTCTTGTTCCAGCGGTTCTCTTCCAGCGCGCGCTGGATGGCGCTGCGCTCGAGCTGTTCGATGTACGAGGGCAGGGCGGCGCTGCCCGGCTGCAGGTCCACCACGGCCTCGGCGTGTGCTGCGCTGCCGGGCGTGCGCGGGGCATGCTGCGGCAGGCGCAGGTCGTCGGCGCCGATGCGGTCTTCTTCGGCCAGGGCCAGCGCGCGTTCCAGGATGTTCTCCAGTTCGCGCACGTTGCCGGGGAAGGCGTACTGGGCCAGTGCGTCCAGCGCCGACGGCGCCAGCAACGGCGTCGGGCGGCCATGGCTGCGGGCCAGCCGTGCCAGTACCGATGCGGCCAGTTCCGGCAGGTCCTGGCGACGCTCGCGCAGCGGCGGCACCCTCAGTTCGATCACGTTGATGCGGTAGTAGAGGTCGTGGCGGAAGCGCCCGTCCTCGACCAGCTCGGCCAGGTCCTTGTGGGTGGCCGAGAGGATGCGCACGTCCACCGGCTCCTCGGTAGCCGCGCCCACCGCGCGCACTGATTTTTCCTGGATCGCGCGCAGCAGCTTCACCTGCATCTGCAGCGGCAGCTCGGCCACTTCGTCGAGGAACAGGGTGCCGCCATGCGCGGCCTGGAACAGCCCGGGCTTGTCGGCGTGGGCGCCGCTGAAGCTGCCTTTGCGGTGGCCGAAGAATTCGCTTTCCATCAGCTCGCCGGGAATGGCGCCGCAGTTGACCGGCACGAACGGGCCGGCCGCGCGGGCGCCCTGGGCGTGGATGGTGCGTGCGACCAGCTCCTTGCCCACGCCGGATTCGCCGAGGATGTAGACCGGCGCCTGGCTGCGCGCGACCTTGCCGATGGTGGTACGCAGCACGTCCATGGCCGGCGAATCGCCGAGCAGGCGTGCGCCCTGTTCGGCGGCGGGGCCGGGTGCAGGGCGCTCGGTGTTGTTCAGTTCCAGCGCGTGCTTGACCAGGCCGCGCAGCACGGCGATATCCACCGGCTTGCTGACGAAGTCGAAGGCGCCGGCCTTCAGCGCTTCCACGGCCAGGTCCATGCTGCCGAAGGCGGTGATCATCGCCACTGGCGTGCGCGGGTAGTGCTGCGCGATCTCGCTGACCAGCTCGATGCCATTGCCGTCCGGCAGGCGCATGTCGGTGATGCACAGGTCGTACGGATTGCTGGCCAGCAGTTCGCGCGCTTCTGCAAGGTTGGCTGCCGTACTGATGCGCAGCCCCATGCGGCCGAGCGTCAGTACCAGCAGTTCGCGGATGTCGCGTTCGTCGTCGACGACGAGGGCGCTGCGGGTTTCGTTCATGGGCGTGAAAGATAAACGAGGGGGCTGGAAGCGACAAATGTTTGACGCACGGAATCGAGATCAGGTGGGCAACAGCGTATGCGGGCCGGGCAGCACCAGGCGGAAGCAGGAGCCTCCAGCGGGAACCGGGATGTAGTCCAGCCGCGCCTGGTTGGCCCGGCACAGCTCGCGGGCGATATACAGGCCCAGCCCGGTGCCATGCTCGGACGTGGTGAAGAACGGCCGGAACAACTGTGCGGCCACACTCTCGGGAATACCGGGGCCACGGTCCATCACGTCGATGACCGCACTGCGCTCGTGCTGCGCCACGCGCAGGCGCACCCGCGCCGGCTGCTGGCCGATGCGCCCATATTTGAGCGCGTTGTGCACCAGTACGGTCAGCACCTGGTAGAGGTGCTTGGTGTCGACCTGGGCCAGCACCGAGGTGTCGTTGATGATCGGCTCGATGCTGTCGGTCTCCAGCGTCTGGCCCTGCTTGTACTCCAGCACGAAGCGGCGCACGAAGGCGGCCAGGTCGACGTTCTCCGGCGTGGCGCGCTCGCGCCGGGCCAGGCCCAGCACGCTTTCGACGATGCCGTTGGTGCGCTGGCACTGCTGGCGGATGATCTGCAGCAGGCGGCGGTCGCTTTCGTTGAAGCCGGTGCCTTCTTCCAGCAGCTGCACCGCGTAGTTGATCGCGGCCAGTGGGTTGCGGATCTCGTGGGCGAGGCTGGCCGAGAAGCGGCCCATCGCCGACAGGGTGAGCGATTCGGCGCGGCGCGAGACCACGCTGGAGTCGTCCAGGAACACCAGGGCCAGGTCGCTGCCGGCCAGCAGGCGGGCAAAGCGCGGCTGCACTTCGGGCTGGTCGGGGTTGAGCTGCAGCGGTAGTTCGTCCTGCGCCCAGCCATTGCGCCAGCGCTGCAGGCGACGGGCGAGTTCCGGGGCGGCGCTGGCCAGGTCCAGGCGGCCGCTTTCGCCGCTGCCATCACTGTCACCGAGCAGCATCGAGGCGGCCTCGTTGGCCAGGGTGACGCGGTTGTCGGCGTCGACCACCAGCACGCCGGTACGCATGCGGCGGATGATCAGCTCGTTGATCTGGAACAGGTTGGCCACTTCGTCGCCGCGCTGGTTGGCCAGCTGCTGGTTGCGGCGCGCGCGGCTGCCGACCTGGTAACTGATGAAGGCCAGTGCCAGGTAGCTGGTGGCGAACATGGCCAGTTCGGCCAGGGTACGGGTGGGGTCGCCGCCTTCCAGCAGCTTCCAGGTGTACTCCACGCCGGTGGCGAGGCTGGCGGCCAGGGCCAGGCCCAGCCCCAGGCTGAGCGGCAGCAGGGTGGCGGCGGCGGCGATGTTGAACAGCAGCGACATCGAGATGCCGGCGCTGGCACCGGGCAGGGCATGCGACAACAGGGTGGCGGCGACGATGTCCACCAGCACGCCGCTGACCACGATCGGGCGCAGCCAGCGTTCGTTGCGGCCGATCACCAGGGCCAGCAGGGACAGCACCAGGTAGATGGCGGCGACGGTGTCGGCCAGCCGCGGGTGGTGCGCTTCGCCGACCATGGCCGACAGCGGGCTGTAGAGCAGGGCGGCGATGACCGAGGCGATCAGCACCCGGTACAGCGCGAAGAAATACAGCTCACGCCGCGGAATCGATTCGATGCGGTCGATCAATGAAGCACTGGGTGACACGCCGGAACTCCCCTTCTGGCTGCCTGGGTCTGGAATCTGCGGCAGGCCTGCCCGGCGTCCCCTGAGGCCGGGCGGGCACGTCGCTTCGATGTGGCCTGCGGTGGAAGCAGCAGGGCAAGCCCGACTCTACACACCTTGGTCGGCCAGTATAGGGCCCCGGGCAGGGCGCCGCCGGAGCCGCCCGGATCGCGCATTTGGCCCGGGATGGATACCGGTGGCCAGTGGGCCGCCGGGCGCAACTGCCTGAATGACGGCGGAAATCTGGCCGGGTCTGGCGTTTTGTACAGACTTCTTTGCGCCCCGGCGCCGGCTCGGCCACAATAGTGGGCCCGCCGCGGTCCATGCCGGCGCCCCGCCGGGGCCCTGAGGAATTGCGTGCGGTCGTTCCTATTCCCACGGTGACGCATGAATTTCCACGAATACCAGTCAAAACAACTGCTTGCCGAGTACGGCATCCCGGTCCCGGCCGGCAAGGTCGCTGCGACCCCGGACGAAGCGGTTGCCGCTGCCAACTCCCTGGGCCAGGGCCCCTGGATGGTCAAGGCGCAGATCCACGCTGGCGGCCGCGGCAAGGCTGGCGGCGTCAAGTTCTGCAAGACCACCGACGACGTGAAGGCCGCTGCGGCCAAGATGCTCGGCACCAAGATGGCCACCTACCAGACCGCAGGCGTTGAACTGCCGGTCAACCTGGTGCTGGTGACCACCGCCGGCGAGATCGTCAAGGAACTGTACCTGTCGGTGCTGGTCGACCGTGGCACCAAGACCATCACCTACATCGCCTCTTCGGAAGGCGGCGTGGAAATCGAGCAGGTCGCTGCTGAAACCCCGGAGCTGATCCACTCGCTGAACGTCGATTTCGTCGAAGGCGTGCAGGGTTACCACGGCCGTGATTTCGGCTTCAAGCTGGGCCTGACTGCCAAGCAGGCCGGCCAGTTCGCCAGCATCATGGTGAACCTGTACCGCCTGTTCAACGAAAAGGACCTGGCCCTGGTTGAAATCAACCCGCTGGCCATCCTGGACGACGGCAACCTGTACGCGCTGGACGGCAAGTTCGACAGCGACGACAACGCCGCGTTCCGCCAGAAGGCCCTGGTCGCCATGCGCGACAAGACCCAGGAAGATCCGACCGAAGTGATCGCTTCGGAGCTGGACATCAACTACGTCACCATGGACGGCAACATCGGCTGCATGGTGAACGGCGCCGGCCTGGCCATGGCCACCATGGACGTCATCAAGCTCAACGGCGGCGAGCCGGCGAACTTCCTGGACGTGGGCGGCGGTGCCAACAAGCAGCGCGTCATCGAAGCGTTCAAGCTGATCCTGTCCTCGGACAAGGTTGAAGGCATCTTCGTCAACATCTTCGGCGGCATCGTCCGCTGCGACATGATTGCCGAAGGCATCATCGCCGCCGTGAAGGAAGTGGGCGTCAAGGTTCCGGTCGTGGTGCGCCTGGAAGGCACCAACGTGGAAGAAGGCAAGCAGCTGCTGCGCGACAGCGGCATGGCCATCATCCCGGCTGACAACATCAACGATGGCGCCAAGAAGATCGTTGAAGCTGTCAAGAACGCTGCCTGATTCGACACCAAGGAATTCCCATGTCTGTTTTGATTAACAAGAACACCAAGGTGATCGTGCAGGGCTTCACCGGCCAGCAGGGCACCTTCCACGCCACTCAGATGATCGAGTACGGCACCCAGGTTGTTGGCGGCGTGACCCCGGGCAAGGGTGGCACCACCCACATCGACCTGCCGGTCTTCAACACCGTTGCCGACGCCGTGCAGAGCACCGGCGCCAACGCTTCGGTCATCTACGTGCCGCCGCCGTACGCGGCCGACGCGATCCTGGAAGCCGCTGCTGCCGGCATCAAGGTCATCGTCTGCATCACCGAAGGCATCCCGGTGCTGGACATGCTGCGCGTCAAGAACGTGCTGACCCGTTCGCATCCGGACACCGTGCTGATCGGGCCGAACTGCCCGGGCGTCATCACCCCGGGTGAGTGCAAGATCGGCATCATGCCGGGCCACATCCACCAGCCGGGCAAGATCGGTATCGTGTCGCGTTCGGGCACCCTGACCTATGAAGCGGTCAAGCAGACCACCGAAGTCGGCCTGGGCCAGTCCACCTGCATCGGCATCGGTGGTGACCCGATCAACGGCCTGAACTTCGTCGACTGCCTGAAGCTGTTCAACGAAGACCCGCAGACTGAAGGCATCATCATGGTTGGCGAAATCGGCGGCGACGCCGAGGAAGCCGGCGCCGAGTACATCAAGAACCACGTGAAGAAGCCGGTCGTCGGTTTCATCGCCGGTGCGTCGGCTCCGGCCGGCAAGCGCATGGGCCACGCCGGTGCGATCGCCTCGGGCGGCAAGGGCACTGCCGAAGGCAAGTTCGCCGCCATGGAAGCTGCCGGTGTTGTCACCGTCCGCTCGCCGGGCGACCTGGGCGCTGCCATCGCCAAGCTGGTGAAATAAGATCGACTGCCTCCGGCAGACGATGCTGTAGAGCCGGCCGCTGGCCGGCTGCTTGAACACAGAAAGGCCGCCTCCGGGCGGCCTTTCTGCGTCTGGCGTGGGGCCAGATCCCTTTTGCTGCGCAAAACGGATCTGACCCCGGCGTTACAATGGCGGCATTGCAACCACAGGCTGGAATCCCATGGCTTCGATCCGCATCGCGATGGCGCAGTTCGACTTCCCGGTCGGCGATGTCGCCGGCAACACCGAGCGCATCATCGAGATGATCGGCCAGGCGCGCGACGAGTACGGCGCCGAGCTGGTGATGTTCCCCGAGCTGGCGGTGAGCGGCTACCCGCCGGAAGACCTGCTGCTGCGCCCGGGCTTCCTGTACGAGTGCGAGCAGGCGATGGCCCGCATCGCTGCCGCCTGCCGCGGCATCACCGCCGTGGTCGGCTGGCCGCAGGCGGCTGGCGCGGTGGTCTACAACGCCGCCAGCGTGCTGCGTGATGGCCTGGTCGAGCAGACCTACCGCAAGCGTGAGCTGCCCAACTACGCCGTGTTCGACGAGCGCCGCTACTTCGATGTCGATCCGGATGGCGGCAGCTGCGTGTTCGAGGTCAACGGTATTCCGGTTGGCCTGCTGATCTGCGAGGACCTGTGGTTTGCCGAGCCGCTGGCCGACACCATGCGCGCCGGTGCGCAGCTGGTGGTGGTGCCGAATGCTTCGCCGTACGAGCGTGGCAAGCATGCCCAGCGCGACGCCGTGCTGGCTGCACGTACCCGCGAGAGCGGGGCGGCGATCGCTTACCTCAACGTGGTTGGCGGCCAGGACGCGCTGGTGTTCGATGGCGCCTCGGTGGTGGCCGACGGTGATGGCACGGTGCACCCGGCCGCTGCTGCCTTCGTCGACCAGTGGCTGGTGGTGGAGTACGACGGCGCCAGCCGCCGCTTCATGCCGCACGTGTGGATGGACGACGGCGACGAGAGCATGGACGCGCTGGCCTGGCGCGCGGTGACCCGTGGCATCCAGGACTACTGCCGCAAGAACGGCTTCAAGAAAGTGTGGCTGGGCCTGTCCGGCGGCATCGACTCGGCGATCGTGCTGGCCATGGCGGTCGACGCGATGGGCGCGGAGAACGTAACCGCCGTGCGCCTGCCGTCGCGCTACACCGCGGGCCTGTCCAACGACCTGGCGGCCGAGCAGTGCCAGGCGCTGGGCGTGAAGCTGGAGGCGGTGTCGATCGAGCCGGCGTTCAAGGGCCTGATGGAAGCGTTGGCGCCGATGTTCGAGGGCACCGCGCCGGACGTGACCGAAGAGAACCTGCAGTCGCGCAGCCGTGGCGTGATCCTGATGGCGCTGGCCAACAAGTTCGGTGGCCTGCTGCTGACCACCGGCAACAAGAGCGAGTATGCGGTCGGCTACGCCACCATCTACGGCGACATGTGCGGTGGCTATGCGCCGCTGAAGGACCTGTACAAGACCGAAGTGTTCGGCCTGTCCAAGTGGCGCAATACCGTGGGCGGCGCGCCGGTGATCCCGCCGGCGGTGATCAGCCGCCCGCCGTCGGCCGAGCTGCGCGAGAACCAGCTGGACCAGGATTCATTGCCGGCTTATGACGTGCTGGACGGCATCCTGTACCGCTACATCGACCAAGAGCAGTCGCGCACGGAGATCGTGGCGGCCGGCTATGACGCGGCCGTGGTCGACCGCGTGCTGCGGCTGGTGCGCATCAGCGAGTGGAAGCGGCACCAGGCCGCGCCGGGGCCGAAGGTCTCGCGCCGCGCCTTTGGCCGCGAGCGTCGTTACCCGATCAGCAACGGCTACAAGGGCTGAGGCAGCGGTTGGCAGGTAGTGCCGGCCGCTGGCCGGCAACGCCCTATAGCGCGTATCCACGCATGTCGTGGATCTACTGCATTCGGTAGTGCCGGCCGCTGGCCGGCAACTTCCTGGATCGCGTATCCGGCATGGCGTGGATCTACCGGGCTTCGTCGAGCCGTTGTTCGAGGCCTGCGATCTCCGCAGCGTCGTTGAAGTGGTCGCCCTCCAGTCGTGCACGCACGAACGCCAGGGCATCCGCCGCCGCCGCATCCAGCGTGCCGCGATGATCGACCGGGTAGCGCCGGAACGCGACCGGCTCGCCTCGCACGGCGAGGCCTGCGGCGTACAGCAGGGTGGTCAGATAGGGCACGTCGCGGTCCTCGCTGCCATGGGCCAGCATCAGCGGCTGGCTGAAGCCGCGGCGCGGTACACCCAGATAGTCGTACAGCACCGCCCAGATGCCCGGCACGCTGGTCAGTGGTGCAGTAAACATGCTGCCGGTATCGGCGCCGTCCAGCGTGGCGGTCAGTTCGCTCAGGCACTGCTCGCGGGCCACTGCCACACGGGCACGGCCTGCGTCGCTGAGGACGCGGTCGATCTGAGGCGCGGCCTGCAGCAGGCCGTCGAGCAGATACGCGTGATATGCGTTGGGTGCGCCAGGATTGGCGGTGCGGTTGCCGGGATTCATCACCAGCGCGGTCAGTTCGACTGCGGTGGGCGTTCCGGCGGTGAAACTGCCGCGGTACTGCAGTGAGGGCCCGCCATGGGACGCCGCCAGGTGGCCGGCGACCAGCGCGGCCGCGCCCCCCTGCGAATAGCCTACCGAGACCCAGCGCGGCGACAATGTTGCCGTACCCAGGTACTGGCGGCTGGCCTTGACCATGTCGATGGCGTTGCGCGCCGCCGTACGCACGTGCAGGTAGGCATGATTGCCTGGGCTGCCCAGGCCCTGGTAGTCGGCGGCGGCGACGGCATAGCCCTGGGCCAGGAACACGTCCAGGAAGCGTCCGTCGCGTTCGGCATGGGTGGGGCCGGAGACCGAGGGCGCACAGCGATCCGCAATGCCCTGAGTGCCATGTGCCCAGGACACCACCGGCCACCCGCCCGCAGGCGCCGCGCCGGCGGGCAGGTACAGCAGGCCGGTGCCTTCGGCCAGCTGGCCGCGGTGGTCCGGGGTGCGGTAGTGCAGCTTGTAGGCCTGCGCGGCCTTCGACGGCACCCACGACGCGCGATAGGGGGCAGCAGACAGCAGATCGCCCGGCGCGGCCGGTGCAGCGGCCAGGGGGCGCGGGGACAGCGCCAGCAGGGCGGTGGCGATGAGGCAGGACAGGGGACGGAAACTGCAGCGCAGTGGGGCCATGGGACGCTCCGTGATGGCCGGTGTGGCCGTTGCGCCGCAGTGTGGAGCGCCTCGCCCAGGCGGGCTGCGACCGGCGTCGCATCCGCGCTGGATTCGTAGCATTCCTAGGTGCCGGCCCCGGCGCGGGGAGGCGGATGAGGAAAGCAGTCGAGCGTGGCTCGACTCCACAAAGAAGAAGGGCCCCTTTCGGGGCCCTCTCTTACTTCTTCTCCAGTCGCGCGTTGCGCTGGCCCGTGCTGGCGGACTTCTCGCCGGCGAACGGGTTCAGCTTGCGGATCATCCACGGGTACTTCGGCCACTTGCCTTCCAGCCACGGGTGATCCGGCTGGTTCAGCTGCAGGACGCGACGGGCGTCGTCGGCCAGGGTCTTGTTGCCCAGGTGGGTGTAGGAATCGGCCAGCACGGCCACGGCGTCGTACTGGAAGGCGCTCTGCGGGTAGGTTTCCAGCAGGTAGTTGGCGCGGCCCACGGCCGAGACCCAGGCGCCGCGGCGCATGTAGTACAGGGCGTTGTCCAGCTCGTGCTGGGCGAACACGTCACGCAGCTCCAGCATGCGCTGACGCGCATCGGCGGCGTAGCGGCTGTTCGGGTAACGATCAACCACGATGTTGAAGTCCGAGTACGCCTGGTGCGGCGTGGACAGGTCGCGGCGGCTGGCATCCAGCGACCATACGCGGCGCAGGAAAACCGTACTGCGGTTGGAATTGGCCAGGCCGCGCAGGTAGTACAGGTAGGCGATGTTGCGGTGCGTCGGGTAGGTGCGGATGAAGCGGTCGATGCTGGAGACGGCGTCATCGTGCTTGCCGGCCTTGTACTGGGCGTAGGCGGTTTCGATCATCGCCTGCTCGGTGTACGGGCCGTACGGATACTGGGCCACCAGGCGGCGGAAGCTGGCTTCGGCGCCGCTCCAGTTGCCGCCCTGCATCAGCTTGTGGCTTTTCTCGTACAGCTGTTCGACCGGCACGCCTTCGTCGGGGCGATCACCCTTCTTGGCGCCGCGGTGGCAGCCGGTTGCGGCGATGACCAGCACCAGCAGCAGGGCGGTGAGGCGGACGGGCGCGGAGAGCATGGCGGAGCGTCGGATCATGGGGTCGAGGCGGGACGCGGCTGGAATACGAAGGGTCGATGATAGCCTAGTGTCCTGTCCAGCGACTGAAACCGGCCGCCGGGACCCCAAAATTTCAAAGAATGCCCCCTGCCATGTCTGAACAACCCTCTGAATCGGCCCGCCAGGCCATCGTCCCCGACACCGCCGCCGGCCGTCGTTTCGATGCCGTCGTGGCCGAACTGTTCCCCGAATATTCGCGTTCGCGCCTGACCGAGTGGATCAAGTCCGGTGACGTCCTGCTGGACGGCGCCCAGGTGCGCCCGCGCGATCCGCTGCGCGGCGGCGAGGTGGTGACCCTCCATGTGGTGCTGGAAACCCAGACCGACGCCCAGCCGGAGGACATCCCGCTGGACGTGCTGTTCGAGGACGAGCATGTGCTGGTGATCAACAAGCCGGTCGGCCTGGTGGTCCACCCCGGCGCCGGCAACCACAGCGGCACCCTGGTCAACGCGCTGCTGTTCCGCGACCCCTCGGTGGCGGTGCTGCCGCGCGCGGGCATCGTGCACCGCCTGGACA
This sequence comes from Stenotrophomonas sp. YJH_SMC_73, assembly GCF_059370155.1. Taxonomy (NCBI): domain Bacteria; kingdom Pseudomonadati; phylum Pseudomonadota; class Gammaproteobacteria; order Lysobacterales; family Lysobacteraceae; genus Stenotrophomonas; species Stenotrophomonas sp. YJH_SMC_73. Next base: position 626,623 of record NZ_JCAFTJ010000001.1, read on the forward strand.
AGGACACCAGCGGCGTGATGGTGGTGGCCAAGACCCTGGAAGCGCAGACCGCGCTGGTCGAGCAACTGGCGGCCCGTGACGTGCACCGCCAGTACCTGGCCATCGTGATGGGCGCGCTGGTGGCAGGCGGTACCGCCGATGCCCCGATCGACCGCCACCCGCGCGACCGGCTGAAGATGGCGGTGCGCGAAGACGGCAAGGAAGCGGTGACCCACTACCGCCTGCGCGAGCGCTTCCGTGCGCACACCGCGCTGGAGTGCCGCCTGGAAACCGGCCGTACCCACCAGATCCGCGTGCACATGGCACACGTGCGCCATCCGATCATCGGCGACCCGCTGTACGGCGGTGCGCTGAAGCTGCCCAAGGGTGCCAGCGACGAGCTGGTGGCCGCGCTGCGCGGCTTCAAGCGCCAAGCCTTGCACGCCGAGACCCTGGAGTTCATGCATCCGATCACCGGTGAGCCGGTGCGCAATACCGCGCCGGTGCCGGAGGACATGCTGCACCTGATGAAGGTGCTGCGCGAAGACAGCGAAGCCTTCGCCGCCCGCGAGCGGGATCGCTGGTGATGGCCGCCGCGCTGCCGTTGCTGCAGGCGGACTGGCCGGCGCCGGCAGGCGTCCATGCGCTGACCACGCGCCGGCATGGCGCGGGCATTTCGCCGGCGCCGTTCGCGCAGTTCAACCTCGGCAACCGGCACGCGGCCGATGGTGATACCCCGGCCAACGTGGAGCACAACCGCCAGCTGCTGCAGGAGGGGCTGGCACTGCCCTCGGCACCGCACTGGCTGCGCCAGGTGCACAGCAGCACCGTGCTGCGCTTCACCGCGCCGCCGGTGCCCGGCGCCAGCGAACCGGTGGCCGACGCCGCAGTGACCTCGGTGCCGGGCGTGGTGCTGGCGATCCTGACCGCCGACTGCCTGCCGGTGGTGTTTGCCGCGGCCGATGGCAGCGAGGTGGGTGCGGCCCATGCCGGCTGGCGTGGGCTGGCTGACGGCATGCTGGAGGCCACGGTGGCCGCCCTGCAGACGCCGCCGGCGCAGTTGCGGGCCTGGCTGGGCCCGGCTGCCGGGCCGGCCGACTACGAGATCGGCGAGGAGGTCTACCACGCCTTCGTCGGCCATGATCCGGCCGCCGGGGCGGCGTTCGTGGCGACCCGGCCGGGCCACTGGAAGGTGGACCTGTTCGCGCTGGCGCGGCAGCGGTTGCAGGCGGCGGGGATGGACCCGGCGCAGGTGTATGGCGGCACGGTGTCGACCATGGCCGATCCTGACCTGTATTCGCACCGGCGCGACCGTCGTACCGGGCGCATGGCGACCCTGGCCTGGATCGCGCCCTGACCACGCCGCTGTTCGCGCGCGTGCTGGGGCCGGCCTTCGCCACCCTGGCAGCGCCGGTGCAGGCGCTGCATGCCGCGTCGTTGCCCTGCCGCTACGTGGGGCAGGCGCGCATCGTGCGAGGGCGGCACTGGCTGGTGCCGCTGTTGGCCGCGTTGGCGCGGCTGCCGAAGGACGGCGACGCGCTGCCCACCGAAGTGGCGTTCAGTGCACGCGGGCAGGGCGAGCAGTGGGCGCGGCGGTTTGGCCGCTGGCCGATGGTGTCGCGGCTGTGGGCGCACGAAGGGCTTCTGCGCGAGCAACTGGGCGCGGTTCGCTTCGAGTTCGCGCTGCAGGCCCGCGAGGGTGGCATCGACTGGTCGGTGCGGCGGGTCTGGGCGTTCGGGCTGCTGCCGCTGCCGACGCGTTGGTTCGGCGGTGTGCGCTGCCGTGAAGCCTCGCGCGGCGAGCGTTACACTTTCCTGGTCGATGTGACGCTGCCCTGGGCCGGAGCCCTGATCCGCTATGAAGGCTGGCTCGAACCACAGTGACGGTGCCGCCGAGACTGGCAGCGCGGTGATCGTGTTCGACGGCGTATGCGCTCTGTGCAATCGCTGGGTGCGCTTCCTGCTGCATTTCGACCGCAAGGAACGTTATCGCTTTGCAGCGATGCAGGGCGAGCGGGGCAGTGCGCTGCTGCGCGCACACGGGCTGGACCCGCAGGACCCGGCGTCGTTCCTGCTGCTGGACGCGCAGGGCACCTGGACCGATACCGATGCCATCCTGCGTGTACTGGCCGGGCTGGGCGGTGGATGGCGCCTGAGCGGCGTACTGAAGGTGCTGCCGCGCGGCTGGCGGGATGCCGCGTATCGCGCGCTGGCCCGCAACCGCTACCGCTGGTTCGGGCGGCATGATGCCTGTCATCTGCCCGCACCGGAGCAGGCAGCGCGATTCCTGGATTGAAGAAAAAGGGGACGGAGGGGATTAAGTCGTTTGTGCACAAACGACTTAATCCCCTCCGTCCCCTTTTTCCTCAGCCTTCCAGTGCGTCCAGGTAGCTGCGCCGCCAGTGGTTGATGTCGTAGGTGCGCAGGTGCTCCATCATGGCGTGCCAGCGCTCCTTGCGCTTGCGCAGCGACATCGTCGCCGCGGTGGCGATGGCGTCGGCAACGCCATCCAGGTCGTGCGGGTTCACCAGCAGTGCCTGCTTGAGTTCGTCGGCGGCGCCGGCCAGCAGCGACAGCACCAGCACGCCCGGGTCCTCCGGGTCCTGCGAGGCCACGTATTCCTTGGCCACCAGGTTCATGCCATCACGCAGCGGCGTGACCAGCCCCACCGCCGCTGCACGGTAGAAACCGGTGAGGGTGGCATGGGTGAAGTTCTGGTTGACGTAGCGCAGCGGCGTCCAGTCCGGCTCGGCGTGGCCACCGTTGATGTGGCCGGCGATCTGCTCCAGCTGGCTGCGCAGCTGCCGGTACTCGGTGACATCGCCGCGCGAGACGGGGGCGATCTGCAGGTAGGTCAGCGACCCGCGCTGGTCGGGATGGCGCTCAAGATAGCGTTCGAAGCCGAGGAAGCGCTCGGGCAGGCCCTTGGAATAATCCAGGCGATCAACGCCGATCGCCAGTTGGCGATCACGCAGGCTGGCGCGCAGGTTCTTTACGGCGGCCTTGGTGGCGGCGGTACCGGCCTGGCGCGCGATCAGCTCGGTGTCGATGCCGATCGGGAACGCCGCCGCGCGGAAACGACGCCCGCCCGGTGCCTCCAGCTCGCCGTTGGCGAGTACCCGACCGCCGCCGAACAGGCGCAGGTAGGTCTGGAAGCGATCGGCATCGCGCTGGGTCTGGAAGCCCACCAGGTCATACGCGTAGAGCGCGGAGAACAGCCGCAGGTGGTCGGGCATCGCCTGCAGCAGGTCGGCCGAGGGCATCGGGATGTGCAGGAAGAAGCCGATGCGGCAGCCGATGCCACGCTCGCGCAGCAGTGCGCCAAGCGGGATCAGGTGATAGTCGTGGATCCAGACGATGTCATCCTCGCGCAGCAAGGGCGCGAGCTTGTCGGCGAACAGTGCGTTGACCTTGTGGTAGGTCTCGCGGGTGGCACGGTCGTAGTCGACCAGATCCAGGCGGAAGTGCAGCAGCGGCCACAGCGTGCGGTTGGCAAAGCCGTTGTAGTAGCCGTCCACCTCGCGCTTGCTCAGGTCCATGGTGACGTAGTCGATGTCACCGTCTTTCTGCCGGTGCAGCGTGCCGCTGCCGTCCTTTACCGTCTTGCCGCTCCAGCCGAACCACAGGCCGCCGCGTTCCTTCAGGGCGGCCAGCAGGCCGACAGCCAGGCCGCCGGCGCGGTTCTCGCCGGGTACGGCCACACGATTTGAAACCACCACCAGACGACTCACGATGCCTCCTGCCAGGACCGCGACAGGCGCATCGCGGCAGTGATCAGGCCGACGTGCGAATAGGTCTGCGGGAAATTGCCCCAGGCCTCGCCGCTGTCGAAGGCCAGATCCTCCGACAGCAGGCCCAGGTGGTTGCGCTGCTTCAGCAGCAGCTCGAACATCTCGCGCGCCTCGTCCATGCGCCCGATCGCCGCCAGCGCATCGATGTACCAGAACGTGCAGATGGTGAAGCTGGTTTCCGGCTCACCGAAGTCATCTGGCGCGACATAGCGGTACAGCGAATTGCCATGCTTGAGGTCGCGGCCGATCGCATCGACGGTGGCGATGAAGCGGGCGTCCATCGCATCGATGAAGCCGATGTCGGCCAGCAGCAGGAGCGAGGCGTCCAGGCGATGGCCGCCGAAGGTATCGGTGAAGTGGCCCAGTTCCTCATTCCAGGACTCGGCCATGATGCGCGCATGGATGGTGTCGGCGCGCTCGCGCCAGTAGTGTGCACGGTCATCGCGCTTCAGGCGCACGGCGATCTTGCACAGGCGGTCGCAGGCGGCCCAGCACATCGCGCTGGTGTAGGTGTGTACCTCGGTGCGGCCACGGAACTCCCACAGGCCCGCATCGGGCACGTCATGCAGGGCGAAGGCCTGTTCGCCCAGCGGTTCGAGGCGGGCGAATGTGTGCGCGTCGCCGGGATCCTGCAGGCGGCGGTCGAAGAACAGCTGCGTGGAGGCCAGCACCACGCTGCCGTAGACATCGTGCTGGCGCTGCACCCAGGCCAGGTTGCCGCGGCGTACCGGGCCCATGCCGCGATAACCGGACAGGCTGGGCACTTCGTCTTCGTCCAGCTTGGCTTCAAAGCCGATGCCATACAGCGGCTGCAGCGTGCCGTCGGTGGTGGCCAGGTTGAAGATGTAGCCGAGGAACTGTTCCATCGTGCGCGTTGCGCCGAGACGGTTCAGTGCCCGCACCACGAAAGCTGCGTCACGCAGCCAGCAGTAGCGGTAGTCCCAGTTGCGCACGCTGCCGGGTGCTTCCGGAATGGAGGTGGTCATCGCCGCGATGATCGCGCCGCTGTCCTCGTACTGGCACAGCTTCAACGTGATCGCACTGCGGATGACCGCGTCCTGCCACTCCAGTGGAATGGACAGGTAGCGCACCCATTCGCGCCAGTAGTCGCGGGTGCGCTGGAAGGCTTCCTGCACGTAGCCGCTGATCGACCGGTTGAGTGACTCATCCACGCCCAGGATCAGGTGGATGGGATGGTTGAGCACGAACGGCAGGCCGTCGCGCACGAAGCGCACCGGCACATCGGTGGTCAGCCGCAGCACGTGCTCCGGCAGGATCCAGCGCACATGGTTGCTGCCCCAGGTCGACTCTGGCACGCGTGCGCCCCAGTCGGCCAGCGGGCGCGCACGCACGGTGATGCGCGGGCTGCCAGCCAGCGGACGCACCTGGCGGATCAGGCTGACCGGCCGGTAGAAGCGGTCGTTCTGCCGCCAGCGGGGGGCGAAATCCAGGATTTCCAGTTCGCCGCCGTGCGCGTCGCGGAGCACCGTGCGCAGGATCGCCGTGTTGGTGAGGTATTCCTGCTCGCTGCTGGCGAAGTCTTCCAGCTCGATGGCGAAGTCGCCACCGGTCTGCTGGTTGGGGCCGAGCAGCGCACAGAAGGTAGGGTCGCCGTCGAAGGTGGGCAGGCAGCTCCAGACAACGCGGGCACGTTTGTCGACCAGGGCGCCGAAGCTGCCGTTGCCGACCACGCCCAGATCAAGATCGGGTTGGGTCATCACGCGGTACATCTCGGTTGCGGCCGTGGGGGTTGGCCGGGTCAATAGGCATTCTCACGCAGCCAGGCGTGCACGCTGCGTATGTCGGGCAGCGCGAACACCGCCGCGCTGGGTTCACGTTCACCCACCAGCACGCTCCAGCCATGCTGGCTGTTGGCGGCGTCGAAGCCGAATTCATCGGTGAGGTCGTCACCGAGAAACACCGGCAGGCGGCCGCGGAAGGGCAGGTACTGCATCATCCGGCGCACGGCACGGCCCTTGTCGGTGCCGACGGGCACGAACTCGACCACATGGTCGCCGGGTTGCAGGCGGTAACTGGCGCGGCCCCGCACGTGGCGATCGGCGAAGGCGCGCACATCACTTGCCGCGTGCGGCGCACCGCGCCAATGCAGGGCCAGGCCGACGCCCTTGTCTTCCACCAGCACGCCGGGATGGCCGTGGGCAAAGCGCATCGCCTGCTGGTGCAGCGCGTGCAGCCACTCGGCGGTGTCGTCGTCGTGTTCGTCGCGCAGCACACGACCATCCTCGCCGCGCAGTTCGTGCCCATGCAGGCCGGCGGCAGGCAGCTGGAGGGGAGCGAACAGCTGGTCCAGCTGTTCAAGCGGTCGGCCACTGACCAGTGCCACGGCGCCTTCCAGGCGGTCACTGATGCGGCCGATGGCTTCGCGCACATCCGGCAGGAGCTGCACGGCATCCGGTCGTGCAGCGAATTCGATGAGGGTGCCATCGACATCGAGGAACAACGCACAGGCGTCGTCCAGCAATGGCGGTGGCGGACGCAGGGGGAGCGGTTCAGCCATGACGACCAGCCTGCCAGCCTGGGCGTGTACGTGGGGTCGAGGGCAGGCTGCGGATCAGCTTCGGTGGGTGCCGACCGTTGGTCGGCACGGCAGGTCAGCCTGCATCCAGCCCAAACAGCGCGGACCAACGGTCCGCCCCCACCCAAAGCAGATCCGCACCCGGATCACGAAGTTGCCGGCCAGCGGCCGGCACTACCGTGTTGTGCGGACCAACGGTCCGCACCCACCCAATGCGATCAGAACGTATAGCGGACGCGGCCGTAGTAGTACGCGCCGTTGCTGCCGATCGGCGACAGCACGTCGTACGGCAGGTTGCCGAAGTAGTGGATATCGCTGTTGGATCGATCCGGGTAGTTGTCGGTCAGGTTCTGGCCACCGATCGCCACGCTCCATTGCGGGGTGATGCGGTACTCGACTTCGGCATCCAGCTGCCATTCGGCCTGGTAGGTCTGGCGCGGGATGTAGCCATCACCGAAGTTGAACACCCGGGTGGCGCTGCCGTAACGGTTCACGCGGGTGCTCAGCGACCAGTGGTCGTTGCTCCAGGCGGCCGAGAAGCTGCCACGCGTGCGCGGGGTGGCATCGGTCAGGGTGTTGGTCTCCTCGATGCCGAACAGTACGTAGTCCGGGTTCAGCGCGCGCAGCTGCGCCGGCGTGGCCAGCACATTCTTCAGCGTGGTCTTGGTGTAGGCGTAAGTGCCGGTCAGCAGCAGCTGGCCATCGCCCAGCGACTGCCGCCAGTTGCTTACCAGCTCGGCGCCACGGGTGCGGGTATCGGCGGCATTGACGAAGAAGCTGGCGCTCTGCAGGCCACTGACGCCGTAGCTGGCGGCCACGTAATCGGTCAGCGCATCGCCGGTGATGCTCTCCGACAGCGCGATGCGGTCGTCGATATCGATCTGGAAGAAGTCCAGCGACAGGTCGAAATGCTCGCCGATGCGGCTGGTGAAGCCCAGCGAGGTGTTGATCGACTTCTCCGGCTTCAGGTTCTGCGCACCCAGGCCACGCGCGATCGGATTGTTGACCGACAGCAGCCGGCCCTGCACCAGCTGGCCGCCGGCGTTGTAGCCGGTGGAGGTGGATTCGTAGCCGATCTGCGCCAGCGACGGAGCGCGGAAATTGTTGGAGATGGCACCGCGCAGTGCGAACGCCGGGGTGAATTCGTAGCGCAGGCCGAGCTTGCCGGTCAGTTCGCCGCCAAAGTCGTCGTTGTGCTCGTAGCGCGCGGCCAGGTCGGTGGAGAACTTCTCGCCGAACTGGCTGGACAGGCTGGCATAGGCGCTGGCCACGTCGCGCGACAGGGTGGCGGCGTCCTGTGGGGTCAGGCCGCCACCGGCCTGCGAGCCGGTCGGGCGGTCGGTGTACGGGCCCGCCGCATAGCTGGCCGGGTCGCCGGGGCGGGTCTGGTAGCGCTCATGGCGCGCTTCCACGCCCAGGCCCAGCGTGTGGCTGATGCTGTCGCTCTGGGTGAACACGCGGCTCAGATCGAGGTTGCCCACGGTCTGCGCGTACTCGTAGTCGGCGGTCTTGAAGCGGGTCGGGCTGGTCGGGCCCAGCGACGCGTTGAGTGAATCACGCAGGCGGTAGGTGAAGTCGTTCTGGCCGTAATCCAGGCTGCTGTCGTAGCTCCACTCGCCCCACTGGCCGCGCACGCCGGCCACGGCCTGTACGTCGCGGTTCTCGCCTTCGGAGATCGGTCGGTAGCCGTTCGGATAGACCTGCTTCCAGTTGGCCTCGCCATCGGGATAGCGGAAGTAGTTGGCGCCTTCGGTATCGCGCTGGTTGAAGGTGCCGAACGCGTAGAACGTCGAGGTCTGGCCCACTGGAATCTCGGTGTTCAGCCACAGGTTGATGTCCTTGCTCTTGCCATCGCCCAGCACATAGTTGCGCTTGCCCTGCAGCGCCAGGTTGTCCGGCGTCTGGTCCCACGGCGGAATCTGGTCAAAGCCAGCGCGGTTGGTGCCGTTGCGGTGCTTGTATTCCAGGCCGACGCGCAGGAAGCCGCCGTCTTCGCCCAGCGAAGTGCCGACCTTGGCGCTGATGTTGCCGGTCTGGCCATCGGTGAGGGTGCGGCCGATCGGCTTGAGGTCGGTGTGGTTGGCACCGTAGCTGGCCTCGATCTCGCCGCCGTCGCCGCCGTTGTCGAGGATCACGTTGATCACGCCGGCCACGGCGTCCGAGCCGTAAAGCGCACCGGCACCGTCGCGCAGCACTTCAATGCGCTTGATCGCGCTGACCGGGATCGCATTGAAATCGACCGGGGTGGTGCCCTTGCCGATCTTGCTGTCGGTGTTGACCAGCGCGGTGTGGTGGCGGCGCTTGCCGTTGACCAGCACCAGCACCTGGTCGGGGGACAGGCCACGCAACTGTGCGGCGCGCACGTGGTCGGCGCCACCGGAGTTGGATTGGCGCGGGAAGTTGAACGACGGCAGCAGCGCCTGCAGCGCGCTGCCCAGTTCACCGTTGACCACGCCGGCCTTGCGGATGTCCTCGGCGGTGAGCACATCCACCGGCGAGGTGGATTCGAGCACGGTGCGATCGGCGGCGCGGGTGCCGGTGACGATCACGGTGTCCAGGTTGGTGGCGTCCTGGGCCAGGGCCGGGATGGCAGCGGAGGAAAGCGCGAGGGCGATGGCGAGGCCGAGCGGCGACGCGGGCAGGCGGGCGGACATGGAGGGCTCCAGCAACAACGACGACGGGGAAGGGGGGAGATAGTTTCACTTACATCCATCCGGATGAAGCGATATATTATCTTCGCGTGATGGCCGGTGCCGATGCAAGTCCCTGCCGGTCCGGCATGAGCTGATGCCCGGTTGGCATCAGCACGCCGGGCCAGTGGCGCTGTACGCTGCCGGCTCGCCCTGTTCCCCTTCCCCGGAGCTGTACCGATGAAACACTTTGGCCTCGTCTTCGCCGTGCTGCTGGCCACCAGTGGCTGCGCCAGCCTCTCTTCGCAGGCGCCCAGCGCCTATGCCACGGCCACCACCGCCGAACTGAAGGGCGATGCCGCGCGTCCGTCCGCCGGCCACGGCTGGGTGCGCAGCGAGCTGTACTTCGGCGTAGGCGAAGAGCAGGGCGCCGGCAACCGCCCGCAGGCCGACACCATCAGCGAGGCGCAGTGGCGCACCTTCCTGGACAAGGAAGTGACCCCGCGCTTTCCGGATGGCCTGACCGTGTTCGATGCCTACGGCCAGTGGCTGTTCCGCGGTGATGCCTCGCCCAACCGTCTGCGCACCAAGGTGCTGGTGGTGCTGCACGAAGACACCCCGCAGCGCCGTGCCGATATCGAAGCCATCCGCCTGGCGTGGAAGCAGCAGACTAAACATCAATCGGTGCTGTGGTCGCGGCAGCCGGTCGAGGTATCGTTCTGAGTGGAAGGTGCCGCCGAGGTGCCGCAGGGAGCAATGATGAACTACAGGGAATGCATGCTGGGCCTGGCATTGGCAGGCGTGCTGGCACCGACGGCGCAGGCGGGGGGGGACGACGGCGAAACGCTGCGCTTCCAGGTGGCCGCGCACGTGCAGGCGCACGCCGATCCCCAGCAGGACGGCAGCATCGCGGTGCAGTTGTCACCGTCAGGCAAGCGCCAGACGCTTGAGGGCGCGGCCGATGCCGACGGCAATTCGCGATGGTCGCTCGAAGATGTCGATTTCGATGGCTACCCGGAACTGGTCGCGCGCGCCTCGGTGGGCATGGTCAACGAAGCGGTGACGGTGTACCGCTTCGATCCGGCCAGTGCCGGGTTCCGCGCGCTGCAGGCCGACACCCACGGCAAGGACAGTTGCGGTGACCTGATGGGGCTGGCGGTCGACCGTCCGAGCCGCACGCTGACCAGCAGCTGCCGCAGCGGCCCGATGTGGTACACCGACCAGTACCGGTTTGCAGGCGGGAAGCTCTATCTGTACCGCGCCGAGAGCGTGCTGATGCTGGGCGATACGTTGAACGCCGCGCTGCAGTGGGAACAGACCGGCGAGCAGGGCCCGCTGGCGGTCTGGCGCACCTATGATGCCGCCGGCCGGGTGCTGGAAAGTGCCATCGCCGATGGCCTGGGTGCACCGCCGGATGGACCGTTGCGTGGCCAGCAGGCCACCGTGGTACCCGCGCGGCTGTTCCTGTTCGATCGACCCGGCGCATCCAGCACCAGGCGTTACCTGGTGCAGGGAGACCGCGTGGAGATGCTGGATGAACAGGATGGCTGGGTGAAGCTGCGCTACCGCAACCCGAAGCAGGGCGCGGTGGAGGGCTGGATCAACGTCAACGATTGACTCGATCTCCGCCGGTAGTTTGCCTATCGAGGTGATGTGCGCCTTGCCCACGGAGGCATCACTTCTTCGGGTCTAGCCTCGGATGCTCTCCCCTCGAGGATGTATCCGATGAGCAAGCGCGTTGCCGAGATCGTTGTCGATACCCTGCAGCAGGCGGGCGTCCGCCGCTGTTACGGCATCGTTGGCGATACCTTGAATCACGTCACCGATGCCCTGCACCGCAGTGAAATCGACTGGGTACATGTACGCCACGAAGAAGTGGCCGCCTTCGCTGCCGGCGCCGATTCGCTGGTGAGCGGCGAGTTGACCGCCTGTGCGGGTTCTTGTGGTCCCGGTGGCCTGCACTTCATCAACGGCGTCTTCGAGAGCAATCGCAACCGTGCACCGATGGTACTGATCGCCAGCCAGGTGGTGACCAGTGAGCTGGGCATGGAATTTCCGCAGGAAGTGGACTTCAAGGCGGTGTATGCCAGTTGTTCGGTGTTCTGCGAGCAGGTGCACAGCCCGGAGCAGGCGCGGCGCGTCGTGGCCCTGGCCTGCCAGGCCGCGATCAGCCGCCGTGGCGTGGCGGTGGTGATCCTGCCGGCCGACATCAGCCAGGCCGAGGTGAAGCACGATGTGCCGTTCTCGGTTCACTACACCCAGCCGGTGCTGCGCCCGTCCGATGCCGAGCTGCAGCGCATCACCGAACTGCTGGGGCAGGGCAAGCGCATCGGCATCTATGCCGGTGCCGGTTGCCAGGGCGCGCACGCGCAGCTGCTGGAGCTGGCCCGGCGCCTGCAGGCGCCCATCGCGCATACCTCGCGCGCCAAGGATTTCGTCGAGCCGGACAACCCGTACAACATGGGCATGACCGGCATCTTCGGCATCGAATCCGGCTTCCACACGCTGATGGAGTGCGACACGCTGCTGCTGCTCGGCGCCGATTTCGCCTGGGGCCAGTTCTACCCGGACAAGGCCACGATCATCCAGGTCGACCGCGATGGCAGCCACCTCGGCCGCCGCCACCCGGTGAACCTCGGCGTGGTCGGTGACATCGCACCGACGCTGGACGCGCTGCTGCCGATGCTGCCGCCGCGCGAGGACAGCAGTTTCCTGGACGAGTGCATCGGGCATCGCGACAAGGCGCTGAAGAAGCGCGAACAGGAAGAACAACCGGGCGAGGGTGAACTGATCCATCCGCAGCACCTGACGGCATTGCTGTCGAGGCATGCCAGCGACGATGCGCTGTTCACCGCCGACGGCGGTTCGCCGATGGTGTGGGTGCTGCGCCATATCCGCGTCAACGGCCGCCGCCGCACGCTGACCAGCCTGCTGCACGGCACGATGGCCAACGCGATGCCGCAGGCGCTGGGCCTGCAGAAGGCCTTCCCCGGCCGGCAGGTGATCTCGCTGTCCGGTGATGGTGGCCTGGCGATGCTGCTGGGTGACCTGCTCACGGCAGTGCAGGAGAACCTGCCGATCAAGGTGGTGGTGTTCAACAATGGTTCGCTGAACTTCGTCGAGCTGGAGCAGAAGGTGGAGGGCCTGCTGGACAACTACACCGACCTGAAGAACCCGGACTTCGGCCGCCTGGCCGAGGTCATCGGCTTCCACGGCCGCACGGTAACCCGCAGCGAGGATCTGGAAGAGGCGGTGCTGGATTTCCTGTCCCAGCGCGGCCCGGCGCTGCTGGACGTGCATACCAGCCGCGCGGAGCTGGTGATGCCGCCGCAGATCGAGGCCAAGCAGGTGGCAGGTACGGCGTTGTATGCCGCCAAGGCGGTGTTGAATGGCCGCTTCGACGACGTGAAGCATCTGCTGGTGGACAACTTCCTGAAGAAGTAGGGCGCGATGCAGGGCTGCGCCCTGCACCCGCGGTAGTGCCGGCCGCTGGCCGGCCACTCAGAAGCAACGGCGGCCATCCGTGTGGTAGGTGTCGACCTTGGTCGACACGGTAGATCCACGCCATGCGTGGATGAACGAACGAATGATCGAAATAATCTTCTGTAGAGCCGAGCCATGCTCGGCTCAGAGCCTTCGCGTACAGCGGGCGAGCATGGGCTCGGCACTGCAGCGAGAGCCTGCCTTGGCTTTGGATCTTTTGATCTTCTTCCGTGGCTGCCGCGCGCAGGAAACTGTCAGGGGTCGGTCGGGTGGGCTGCGCAGGACCGTTGGCGCCATGGATGGCGCCATCGAGCCCCCATGGGTGAGGGCGCTTTGCTTGCGAAGCACTGCTTCGCAAGGCACGAACGCACAGCCGCCAGCGGCTGGGCCGGTCTGGGGATTTACGGCGTGTCCTGCGCAGCCCCCCCGACCGGCCGAACTCGCAATGCCGGTCGACTAACAGTCGACTCTATCCGCGACCAGCCACGAGGGGCCCCGCCGTTGGCTGGAACCCATCATTCCACGACGGAATTGGCGCGCCGGCCCCGCTGGGCCTACCATCGGCGCTCCCCACCCCCACCGCCCCTTCCATGTCCGCTCCCGCTTCCGCCGTACCGCGTCGCTGGTTCGTCGCCGGCGACTTCAACGGCTTCTTCGGCCTGGTCGTCGACAACCTCTCCATCCTCGGCTTCATCGCCATGGCCCTGGTCGGGATCTTCCAGTTCCCCGCCGACGTGGTGTTCGGCCGAATGTTCCCCGGCACCGCCTTTGGCGTGCTGGTCGGCAACCTGCTGTACACCCTGATGGCGCGCCGGCTGGCGGCACGTACCGGCCGCGACGATGTCACCGCCATGCCGCTCGGCCTGGATGCCCCCACCAGCATCGGCATGGCCCTGCTGGTGCTCGGCCCGGCCTTCCTCGCGTTCAAGCAGCAGGGCATGGACCCGCACGCTGCGGGCATCGCCACCTGGCAGCTGGGCATGGCCGCGCTGGTCATCATGGGCGTGCTCAAGTTCGTGCTGTCGTTCTTCGGTGAAGCGGTCACCCGCGCACTGCCGCGAGCTGCGCTGCTGGGTTCCATCGCGGGCATCGCGCTGGTGCTGATGGGCCTGCTGCCGCTGCTGGAAACGCTGCGCTCGCCGCTGGTCGGCTTCACCACGCTGGGCCTGCTGCTGTATGTGCTGATCGCCAAGGGCAAGCTGCCGGTGCGTGGCCCGGGCGTGCTGCTGGCCTTCGTGTTCGGCACCGTGCTGTATTACGGACTTGGCCTGGCCGGGCTGGGCGCGCCCGGCTTCCATGTGCCGGAATGGGTGCCGCCGCAGGTGGTGCTGCCGCTGCCGACGCTGGGCTTCCTCGATGGCCTGCCCACCGCGATGACCTACCTGCCGCTGCTGCTGCCGTTCGGCCTGCTGATGGTGGTGGGCGGCATCAATGTGTCTGAAAGCGCACGCGCGGCTGGCGATGACTACCGCACCCGCGACATCCTGCTGGTGGAAGCGGTGGCCACGCTGGTGGCGGGTGTCTGTGGCGGTGTCGCGCAGACCACGCCCTACATCGGCCAGCCTGCCTACAAGCACATGGGCGCGCGCAGCGGCTACACGCTGCTGACCGGCCTGTTCGTCGGCATTGGCGGCATGCTCGGCATCATCTCCGGGTTGGTGCAGTGGCTGCCGCTGGCGGTGCTGGCACCGATCATCGTGTACGTGGCCATCGACATCACCACCCAGGCCTTCCAGGCCACGCCGCGCCACCATACCGGCGCGATGGTGTTCGGTTTCCTGCCGTCGGTGGCCTACCTGCTGGCGATCAAGGCGCCCGGCTGGATCGCACCGGACCAGCTGCCGCAGCTGCTGACCAAGCTCGACGGCCATGGCCTGCCCGAGCTGGCGGTGATTTTCACCCTCGGCAACGGCTTCATCATCACCTCGATGCTGTGGATCTCGGCGGTAGCCGCGATGGTCGATGGCCGCCTGCGCCGTGCCTGCGGCTTCTTGCTGGTGGCGGCGGTGCTGACCCTGTTCGGCCTGATCCATTCGGTGGACCCGCGTGGCGGCATCTACCTGCCGTGGGATCTGGACGGGCTGGCACGCATCATCAGCTTGCAGTTCGCCGGCGCCTACGTGGCATTGGCGCTGCTGCTGGGCCTGCTGTCGCTGCAGAAGCAGCCGGTGAAACCGCTGGATGATCGCACCGATCATTGACCGGTGACGCCGGGCATGGCCCGGCGTTACCGCTCCTTCCACTTCTGGTGCTCTGTAGAGCCGAGCCCGCGCTCGGCTGCTCTGAGCCGAGCATGGCTCGGTTCTACAGGGGCGTGTTGCAGGCGGCGAATGATCACAGCGCGCTCTGCCGGCCAGCGGCCGGCACTACCGTTCGGCGTCCAGTTCCGGGTAATGGCGGAAGATGCCGTTGGTGTTGAACGGCAACCGCCGCTCAGACGCCAGATAGGCGGCGATGTTGGGTCGTTTCGCCACTCGTTCCTGCAGCGCGCGCAGCCGGGGCAGGGTGGGGCCGAGCGCCTGCATGCGGCGCGGAAACATGTAGTCCAGCCCGCTCAGCAGCTGGAACAGTGACAGATCCACATAGGAGTGCTCGCGCAGTGCATGGCGGCCACCGTTGGCGGCCATCACCTGCTCGAAATAGCCGAGGAACTTGGGCAGGCGCTCGCTGCGCAGTGACGCGGCTCGTGCCTTGGCCTCGGTCTTCTGCTGTTCGTAGTACTTCGATGCGGCGATCGGATGGTGGGTGTCGTGCACCTCGGCTACCAGGTCGGCGATGGTCAGCTGCAGTTGCAGCGCCTGCATCCGCCGCGATGCGGCCTGCGGCACCAGGTCCAGCGTCGGGCCGAGGAAATCCAGGATCGCCGCGACCTGCGCGATGACCTGGCGGCCGGCCTTCAGGAACGGCGGCGCAAAGGGCTGTGCCCCTTCGTTGCGACCCTCCAGAAACGGCTGCATCACCGCATCGCCGTGCACCCGCGCCATGTCGATGTAGTCGGCGCCGGCATCTTCCAGCGCCAGGCGCACGAACTCGCCACGGCCCTGGATGCCGGTCCAGTAGTACAGCGCGTACTGCATGGCAGAGTCTCCACGGGACAGGACTCCTAGCCTCGCGCGGGTGGCGCAAAGCAGACGTGAGCGTGGACGACGCGTGCCTGAACCCGAACGGCAGCGGAACAGGCGGGGAACCGGCTGCAATCGATGGGGTCACACCTTCTCCATTGCGTGTGAAACGAGGTGCTGCATCATGCAGAGTGGAAAGGCGGTCTGGCCCTGGGTGTTGGGTGTGGTGGTGATCGGTGGCGCGGGCGGCTGGTTGTTCCGCGATCAGCTGAAGAGCCTGGCCGACGGTGTCCCGGTGCCGGTGCAATCAAACCCTGCCAGTACCAGTGCACCGGCACAATCGCAGGCGGCCGCAGAGCCCGCGCCAGCACCACCATCGATCAGGCATCCGCTGGATACCGAGGCCGCCGCCGACCCGGCGCTGCCGAAACTGGCTGACAGCGACGCCGCGGCCTGGGGCGCACTGAGCCAGCTGTTCCAGGGCGAGGGGCCGCTGACCCTGCTGCTGCGTGATCACCTGATCCAGCGCCTGGTCACCCAGGTCGACAACCTGGACAAGCCCAGCGTGCCGCCGACCGCGCTGGGCGCGCGGCCGCTGCCGGGCAACCTGCAGGTCGATACGGGCGAAGGCGGCGAACGCATCGCCGCCAGCAATGCGGCACGCTATGCGCCTTACGTACAGGCGTTCACTGCGCTGGACCCGGCGGCAACGGCTACCGCTTACAAGCGCTTCTATCCGCTGATCCAGCAGGCCTATGCCGACCTTGGCCGGCCCGAGGGCTATTTCAACGACCGCCTGGTCATGGTGATCGACCACCTGCTGGACACCCCGGAACTGGCCCAGTCGCCGCTGGTGCAGCGCGATGAGCGCGGCCGCTATCGCTTCGTCGATCCCACCCTGCAGTCACGCTCGATCGGGCAGAAGGCCCTGCTACGCATGGATCCTGCACAGGCGCGGGCGATCAAGCAGCAGCTGCGGGCGATCCGCAGCGCGATCACCCGCTGAGCCCGTCCACCGTGCGGAACTGATCGGGATCAACGCGCCGACCACACGCGCTCCGGCATGCTGGCCGCAGGCTGACTGGCCCCGGGGTGCAGTCGCAGCCACCCTTGAAACCGGGTGGGGCAACCGCATCTTTCCAGCATTGCCGGCCCAGGCCGGCCCTGAAGACCGATGAGGATTCGCAATGCGGATGGACAAGCTCACCTCGCGTTTCCAGCAGGCGCTGGCAGACGCACAGTCGTTGGCCGTGGGCCGCGACAACAGCATCATCGAACCGGTTCACCTGTTCAGCGCGCTGCTGGACCAGCAGGGTGGCAGCACGCGCCCGCTGCTGGCCCAGGCCGGGGTGAACGTGCCGGTGCTGCGCGAGCGCCTGACCGAGGCGCTGGACGCACTGCCCAAGGTATCCGGCCAGGCCGGCAACGTCTCGATGGGCAACGATCTGGGGCGCCTGCTGAACCAGACCGACAAGCTGGCGCAGCAGCACGGGGACGCCTTCATTGCGAGCGAGTGGTTCGTGCTGGCGGCGCTGGACGATGGCGGCACGCTGGGCATGGCGCTGCGCGCCGCTGGTGCCGACAAGACGCGCCTGCAGGCGGCGATCGACAAGCTGCGTGGCGGCGAGAACGTGCAGTCGGAGAATGCCGAGGAGCAGCGGCAGGCGCTGGAGAAGTACACCATCGACCTGACCGCGCGGGCCGAGAGCGGCAAGCTCGACCCGGTGATCGGCCGTGACGAGGAAATCCGCCGCACCATCCAGGTGCTGCAGCGCCGGACCAAGAACAACCCGGTGCTGATCGGCGAACCCGGCGTGGGCAAGACCGCGATCGTGGAAGGGCTGGCCCAGCGCATCATCAACGACGAAGTACCCGAGGGCCTGCGCGGCAAGCGCGTGCTGTCGCTGGACATGGGCGCGCTGATCGCCGGGGCCAAGTTCCGCGGCGAATTCGAGGAGCGACTGAAGGGTGTACTCAACGACCTGGCCAAGAACGAAGGCCAGATCATCCTGTTCATCGATGAACTGCACACCATGGTCGGCGCGGGCAAGGCCGACGGCGCGATGGATGCCGGCAACATGCTGAAGCCGGCGCTGGCACGCGGCGAGCTGCATTGCATCGGTGCGACCACGCTGGACGAATACCGCAAGTACATCGAGAAGGACGC
Source organism: Stenotrophomonas sp. YJH_SMC_73 (assembly GCF_059370155.1). NCBI lineage: Bacteria > Pseudomonadati > Pseudomonadota > Gammaproteobacteria > Lysobacterales > Lysobacteraceae > Stenotrophomonas > Stenotrophomonas sp. YJH_SMC_73. Next base: position 644,271 of record NZ_JCAFTJ010000001.1, read on the forward strand.
TGCGCTGGAGCGCCGCTTCCAGAAAGTCTTCGTCGGTGAGCCGTCGGTGGAGGACACCATCGCGATCCTGCGCGGGCTGAAGGAAAAGTACGCCGTGCACCACGGGGTGGAGATCACCGACCCGGCCATCGTGGCCGCCGCCACGCTGTCCAACCGCTACATCACCGATCGCCAGCTGCCGGACAAGGCCATCGACCTGATGGACGAGGCTGCCTCGCGCCTGCGCATGGAGATCGACTCCAAGCCGGAGGAGCTGGATCGCCTGGAACGCCGGGTGATCCAGCTGAAGATCCAGCGCGAGATGCTGAAGAAGGAAAAGGACGAAGCCTCGCGGCAGCGGCTGGCCGACCTGGAGAACGACATCGACGGGCTGGAGCGCGAGTTCTCCGACCTCAATGAAATCTGGAAATCGGAGAAGGCTGCGCTGCAGGGCGCCACCAAGATCAAGGAGCAGGTCGAGCAGGCCAAGCTGGAACTGGAAGCCGCGCAGCGCCGCCAGGATTTCGCCAAGATGAGCGAGATCCAGTACGGCCTGTTGCCGCAGCTGGAAAAGCAGCTGGCCGCGGCCCAGGAAGCCGAGCACAAGGACTTCAAGCTGGTGCAGGACCGGGTCACCGACGAGGAGATCGCCGAGGTCGTGTCGCGCTGGACCGGCATTCCGGTCAACAAGATGCTCGAAGGCGAGCGCGACAAGCTGCTGCGCATGGAAGAAGTGCTGCACAACCGTGTGGTCGGCCAGGAGGAAGCGATCAAGGTCGTCTCCGATGCCGTGCGCCGTTCGCGTGCAGGCCTGTCCGATCCGAACCGTCCGGCCGGCTCGTTCCTGTTCCTCGGCCCGACCGGCGTCGGCAAGACCGAGCTGTGCAAGTCGCTGGCCGAATTCCTGTTCGACAGCGCCGACGCGATGATCCGCATCGACATGAGCGAATTCATGGAGAAGCACAGCGTCGCCCGCCTGATCGGCGCCCCCCCGGGTTACGTGGGCTACGAGGAAGGCGGCTACCTGACCGAGGCGGTGCGCCGTCGCCCGTACTCGCTGATCCTGCTGGACGAAGTGGAGAAGGCGCATCCGGATGTGTTCAACATCCTGCTGCAGGTGCTGGACGATGGCCGCCTGACCGATGGCCAGGGCCGCACCGTGGACTTCCGCAATACCGTCATCGTGATGACCTCGAACCTGGGCTCGCACCAGATCCAGGACATGAGCGCCGACGACAGCCCGGAGGCCTACACGCAGATGAAGGCAGCGGTGATGGGCGTGGTGCAGGCGCACTTCCGTCCGGAGTTCATCAACCGCCTGGACGACATCGTGGTGTTCCACCCGCTGGACAAGCAGCAGATCAAGCAGATCGCGCGCATCCAGATGCGCGGGCTTGAGAAGCGGCTGGCCGAGCGCGGGTTGAAGCTGGCGGTCTCCGATGCGGCGTTCGACCTGCTCGGCAACGTCGGCTTCGATCCGGTGTACGGCGCGCGCCCGTTGAAGCGTGCGATCCAGTCGCAGCTGGAAAACCCGCTGGCGCAGCAGATCCTGTCCGGCGCCTTCGTCAACGGCGATACCATCGAAGTCGGCAACGACGGTGGTCGCCTGGTGTTCGCCAAGGCTTGAACCGGTGGAGCCCCAGCCATGGCTGGGGCGCCATCAGAGCCTTGGCAGCGCACGATGGTCCTGTTTCACTTTCGCAAGGATGAGGAGAACCGCATGGACGTTGCCCGCAGGGCTTCACTCTGCATGACGCTGGCGTTGGCTGCTGTTTGTGGACACGCCGCGGCCGCCGAACAGGTCCAGCTGCCGCCGATGAAGGGCTACCAGCAGGCCCACCAGAGCACCGACGCGCAAGGCAACCGCATCACCGAGTACGTGCCACAGGGCCAGACCGTGCACGACTGGACCGACATGGTCACCGTCAACGATGCGCCGAACAGTGGCCATGTGAGTCCGCGTGAGTTCCTCGGCATCATCGAGGCGGGGTGGCGCATCGCCTGTCCGGCGGCGCAGAGCCACTGGATCCGCGAAGGTGAAGAAGGGGGACGGCCCTTCGCCCTGCTGATGCTCGGCTGCCCGCGGAATCCGGGGACAGGCAAGCCGGAGTTCACCTGGATCAAGGGCGTGCAGGGCAGGCAGGGCTTCCACACCGTGCAGAAGTCGTTCCGCTCCGAGCCGGAGAAGGAGGACGTCGTGCAGTGGATCGGCTGGCTGCGCGAGGTCGGGTTGTGCGGCAGCGGCGACGCACCGGCCTGCCGCTGACCGCAGAGGGAAAGGGCGCCCAGCGGCGCCCTTCATGCATCAGAAGCGGTGGGTGTAACCGCTCATCAGCCCGAACTGGTTTGCCTTCTGCACGATCGGGCTGTTGGCCGCATCGCCGAGCAGGCGCGTGCCTTCGGCCGAGATGTACCAGTTGCCGTTGCGGCCCACGCGGTGGCTCCACTTCAGGCCGACACCGGCACTGACCAGGCCGGCCTTCGGCCTGTGCTCGGCGAAGCCCGTGCGTTTGGCCTGTTCCGGGCTGACGCCGTACCAGGTCTGCATGTAGCCGCGGTTGCCGTAGTCGGTGGAAACACTGCCGCTGACCACGCCACCGGCCAGGTCGAACAGCGGCATGCTCAGGTTCAGATGGATCTGCTGGGTGGCCAGGCCGTTCTCGGCCTTGTCCTCGTCCTTGCGGGTGAACTGCCAGGAGCCGCTCAGCACGGCTTCGCCCAGCGTATAACCAGCCGAGACGCCGACCAGGGGACGGGTATCGATATCACCCATGCCGCGCAGGAAGTCCGAACCGCCCAGCAGCGAGTCCTTGTCCTTGCGGATGCCGCTGGCGCCGACATAGGCACGCACGCGCGTGTGCTCGCCGAGGGAGGTGCCCCAGCCGATGCCACTGGTGCCCAGAAACCATCCCCCCGGCGAGGTGACATCAAATGACAGCGACGGCGTCGCACGATACTCCTCGCTGCCGCTGTAACGCGGTGCCACGCCGCCACCGGCGGCGAGCTCGAAGGTCCAGTGGTCATCCTTGGCGTGGGCGATCGGGGCGGCGAACAGCGGCAACACGGCCAGGCAGAGCAGGGCGGGGGAACGGCGAAGCTGGGACATGGAAACTCTCGGCAATGGGAGGAAAGCAGCGCGCGCATCCGGCGAGTGCTGCAGGGTTGCCAGCGTGGCGATATGCCGGCGACCGATCCGTCCGCAGTTGTGCGGGAGTTGTAATCAACTGTAATCGCGCCCTTGGGCGTTCAGCTGGCAGCCAGCGGCCAGTGCATTTCCAGGCGCGCGCCGCCCAGCGTGGCGCGACTGATGCGCAGCTCGCCGCCGTGGCGGGCTGCAATGCGGCCGACAATGGCCAGGCCCAGGCCGAAGCCGCCGGTATCGCGGCTGCGGCTGTCGTCCAGGCGGGTGAACGGGCGCATCACCTTCTCCCGATCGGCTTCGGCGATGCCCGGGCCGTCATCGTCCACGCGCAGGCAGGCGCGGCCGCTGATACCGACCAGCGAGACCTCCACCTGCGAACGCGCGTGGCGCAGCGCATTGCCGACCAGGTTGCTCAGCGCCAGCTGCAACAGGCGTGGCTCGGCATCCACTCGCGGCAACGCGCTGGGCTGCACGCGCAGGACAATGCCGGCACGTTCGGCATCGCGGCGGGCATCGGCCAGGCAGGCCTGCAGCCAGTCGTTGGCTTCGATGCGCTGCATCGGTTCGCCCTCGCTGGGATGCTCCAGCCGTTCGTAGGCCAGCAGTTCGCTGACCAGCCGGTTGAGCTCGGCCAGGTCGCCGTGCAGGCCCTGCGCCAGCCGTTCGCGGCGTTCGCGGTCATCGCTGTCCTGCATCAGGTCCAGGCCGAAGGCCACGCGCGCGATGGGCGTGCGCAGTTCGTGCGAAATGGCATGGGTCAGGTCGCGCTGGCGCTGCACCAGTTCGGCCACGCGTGCCGCCATGCGGTTGGAGTGTTCGACGATGACCCGGATCTGCGAGCGAGGCGAAACCTGCGCACGTGCCTGCAGGTCGCCGGAACCGATGCGGTCGGCGTGCCGGCGCAGTGCTTCCAGATCGCGCCAGAGCAGGCGCACCCAGGCATACAGGCTGGCGCCCACCAGCAGCAGGATGCTGAGGTAGGCGGCGATGGTCATGTACGTCGTCATCTGCACCGCGCCGGGCAGGCGCAGGTGCAGCCAGCGGCCGCCGATGCCGTCGATGGGCAGCAGCACCTGCTGGTACTGATCGCGCACGACGAAGCCATCGGCCTTCACGGCCTCCTGTTCCTGCGCGTCGAGCGCGGGAGGTGTGTCGAGCAGGGTCAGGGCGATGCCGTAGTGTGGCTGCCACTGTTCCAGGCGCTCACGCTGCTGGACGGCGTCCAGGCCGGCCAGGCCACTGCGCAGGGCGTACACCTGCCCGCGCACCTGCTGCACGAACACGCGATCCTGCACGGGCGTGTAGATGCCATCCAGGATGTGGTTGAGAAAGAACACCGACACCAGGAAGCAGGCGCCGGTGATGAACCACAGCCACAGGAACAGCCGCTTCATTCCGACCAGGCCGCAGGATTGAACTGGTAGCCGCGCCCCCACACGGTCTTGATCCGCCGCGGTTCGCGCGCATCGTCGCCGAGCTTGCGGCGCAGCTTGCCGATGCAGACGTCGACGCTGCGGTCCAGACCGTCGAAGCCGATGCCGCGCACCGCCTGCAGGATCTGGTCGCGCGACAGGATCTGCCCCGGCTGGCTGGCCAGCAGCCACAGGATCTCGAATTCCGTGGTGCCCAGCTCGACCGGCTGGCCGTGCAGGTGCACCTCGCGCTGCATGCGATCGATCAGCAGCTCACCATGCATCAGCCGGCTGGGCGTGCCGGTGTTGCTGCTGCCGTGGCGGCGGCGCAGCAGGGCGCGCAGGCGGGCCAGCAGCAGGCGTGGCTCGATCGGCTTGTGCACATAGTCATCGGCACCCGATTCCAGGCCCAGCACCTGCTCGATGTCGTCCTCACAGGCGGTCAACATCAGGATCGGCACATCGGAGAAGCTGCGGATCTGCCGGCACACATCGATGCCCCCCAGGCCGGGCAGCATCAGGTCCAGCACCACCAGTTCCGGTGCATGCTGGCGGCAGGCGGCGCTGGCGAGGTCGCCGCGTGCCACGTGCTGCACGGCGAAGCCATGTTCGTGGAGATAGTCGCTGACCAGTTCGGCCAGGCGACGGTCGTCCTCCACCAGCAGGACCGACGTGGGCGAACTGCTGGCAGGGGGAGTCCAGGGGGATGGCTGCATGCGTGGGGCCTCCGTTCCCAGGCAGGAGCGCCCGGCGGCGCAGCCTAGCAACGCCCCATGACGACTGCCTGAATCGCGGCCAACCTGATAACCGCGGGTACGGACGTCATCGCCAGCGGCTTTCAGCAGGCGGCCCCGGCTGGCCTATGGTGGCGGTTTCCCGGATGGAGCCTGGTGCAATGAGCGACCCGCAGTGGCAACTGGAAACCCTGGCCGTGCACGGCGGTTACCGTCCCGACCCGACCACCCGCGCGGTGGCGGTGCCGATCTACCAGACCGTGGCGTATGCCTTCGATGACACCCAGCACGGCGCCGACCTGTTCGACCTGAAGGTGCCGGGCAACATCTACACGCGCATCATGAACCCCACCACCGACGTGCTGGAGCAGCGCCTGGCCGCGCTGGAAGGCGGCATCGGCGCGCTGGCGCTGGCCTCGGGGCAGGCCGCGATCACCTATGCCATCCAGACCATCGCCGAGGCCGGCGACAACATCGTCGCCTCCAGTGCGCTCTACGGTGGCAGCCTCAACCTGCTGGCGCACACGCTGCCGCAGTACGGCATCCAGGCGCGCTTGGCCGATCCGGCCGACCCGGCCGCGTTCGCCGCGCTGATCGACGAACGCACCAAGGCGGTGTTCGTCGAATCCATCGGCAACCCGCGCGGCAATGTCACCGACATCGCTGCGATCGCCGAGGTCGCGCATGCCGCGGGCGTGCCGCTGATCGTCGACAACACCGTGGCCACACCGTTCCTGCTGCGCCCGTTCGAGCACGGCGCCGACATCGTGGTGCATTCGCTGACCAAATACCTCGGGGGACACGGAAACAGCCTGGGCGGCGCGATCATCGATTCCGGCCACTTCGACTGGACCGCACAGCCCCAACGCTTCGCACGGCTCAACCAGCCCGACCCCAGTTACCACGGCGTGGTCTATACCGAAGCCCTGGGGCCAGCGGCCTACATCGGCCGCGCGCGGGTGGTGCCGCTGCGCAATACGGGCGCTGCGTTGTCGCCGTTCAACGCGTTCCTGATCCTGCAGGGCATCGAGACCCTGGCCCTGCGCATGGAACGCATCAATGCCAATGCGCTGGCCGTTGCGCAGTTCCTGAAGGCGCATGCCAGGGTAGCCTGGGTGCGCTACGCCGGACTGGCCGACGACCCCGAGCATGCCGCCGCGCAGCGCTATCTGGGTGGACACGGCTCGGGCGTACTGACCTTCGGTCTGCCCGGTGGGCGCGAGGCCGGCGCCCGCTTCCTCGATGCGCTGAAGCTGTTCACCCGCCTGGTCAACCTGGGGGATGCGAAGTCACTGGCCACCCATCCGGCTTCGACCACGCATCGCCAGCTGGATGCAGCGGAGCTGGCCAAGGCCGGTGTCAGCGAGGACACCGTGCGGCTGTCGATCGGCATCGAGCACATCGGCGACCTGCGCGCGGACCTGGAACAGGCCCTGGCCGGCGCCTGATAGCTGCGCGCTTGGTCATCATCGCCACAGGCGATCACCGCCGGCACCGCGATGGGTTACGGTGGAACTGCCTCTCCAAGGCATGGCAACGTGGCGATCCAGATCCCCGGTCGATGCGGGTCGACCGGGGATTTTTTGTTTCCGGGGTCAGATTCCTGTGGAAAACGGATCTGACCCCGCGCGCCGCCGTGTCGACCAAGGTCGACATCCACCAACAGCAGCAGGGAACTGTCGAAGGCGGGGTGGGTCCGGTTGCGGGAGTGTCCGCGGCATGGATGCCGCGGCCAAGCCCCCATGGAAGGGTTTACGGCGTCTCCCGCAATCGGACCCACCCCGCCATCCCACGCTATGCCCGCTTTTGCCGTTGCCGTTGTTTCGGCAGGTGCAGGGCTGCAAGCCCTGCCGCACGCACACCCCTCACACCACCGGAATGCTGTGCTGCCCCAGATTCCGGTACGGCGGCGTGGACATGATCATCTCCGCCAGCGAATACGCCAGCTCGCGCTCGGCCATCACCGTGCCATCGGCGCCGTGCTCCAGCAGATGCTTCACCTCGGCATCGCTGTGCGCGCGCGCCAGCAGGGTCAGGTCCGGATTGATCGCCCGCAGCTTGGCCAGCGCCTCACCGGCTTCCAGCGGCTGCGGAATCGCCAGCACCGCGATCTTGGCGCGCTCCGGATGGGCCTCGGCCAGCACCCGGTCGGCGGCGGCACTGCCGCGGATCGCCGCCAGGCCCTTGGCATGTGCCTGCTCGACGTGTTCCTTGTTGTCATCGATCACCAGCACCGGCACGCCACGGTCGCGCAGCACCTGCGCCAGTTCGCTGCCGACGCGGCCGTAACCGATCACGATGGCGTGGTCATGCAGGTCGCGCGACGGGCCGATCGCTTCGGGCGGCTCGGGTACCTGCGGAGACTGCTCCTGCTTGGCCTGCCAACGGTCCAGCAGGCCGAACACCAGCGGGTTGAGCATGATCGACACCAGCGCGCCGGCCAGCACCAGCGACTGGCCTTCCTTCGGCAGGATCTGCAGCGCCACGCCGAGGCCGGCGATGATGAAGGCGAACTCGCCGATCTGCGCCAGGCTGGCCGAGATGGTCAGCGCGGTGCTGGTCGGGTGGCCGAACGCACGCACGATGAAGAACGCCGCCGCCGACTTGCCGAACATGATGATGGCGACGGTGGCCAGTACCTGCCACGGATGCTGGACGAGGATGTTGGGGTCGAACAGCATGCCGACCGACACAAAGAACAGCACCGCGAACGCATCGCGCAGCGGCAACGAATCATGCGCGGCCTTGTGGCTCAGCTCCGATTCGTTGAGCAGCATGCCGGCGAAGAACGCGCCCAGCGCGAACGAGACGCCGAACAGCATCGCCGAGCCGAACGCCACGCCCAGCGCGATCGCCAGCACCGACAGGGTGAACAGCTCACGCGAACCGGTACCGGCGATGCGCTCGAGGATCCACGGGATGACCCGCCGACCGACCACCAGCATCACCGCCACGAACAGGCCCAGCTGCACGAAGGTCCAGCCGATGTCGGCCAGCACGCTGCCGAGCGAGTGCGATTCCTTGGCCGCGTCAGGACCGAACACACCGGCCATCACCGGCATCATCACCAGCGCCAGCACACAGGCCAGGTCTTCCACGATCAGCCAGCCGACCGCGATCTTGCCGCGCATCGTTTCCAGCAGGCGGCGTTCCTCCATCGCCCGCAGCAGCACCACGGTACTGGCGGTGGCCAGCGAGAAACCGAAGATGACGCCATGGATGGCCGGCCAGCCCATCAGCGAGGCCACGCCCCAGCCGAGCAGGGTGGCCACCGCGATCTGGCCGATGGCGCCGGGAATGGCGATCGCCTTGACCGCCATCAGGTCCTTCAGCGAGAAGTGCAGGCCGACGCCGAACATCAGCAGCATGACGCCCAGTTCGGCCAGCTGGTTGGCCAGCGCCTGGTCGGCGACGAAGCCGGGAGTGAACGGGCCTACGCAGATGCCAGCAACCAGGTAACCGACCAGGGGAGACAAGCGGAGCTTGTTGGCCAGCGCGCCGAAGATGAAGGCGAGCCCCAGGCCAACGGCAACGATGTTGATCAGGTCGGTGTCATGGTGCATCGGCACTCGCAGGCAATCGGGGGATGCCCCGATTTTCACCGATGCGGTCACATACGGCAAACCTGGCCAGCGTATCGGATCGTTGCGTGGGCGGCTTGTACGGGCGAGATATCAAGCCTTGTTGAGAGATGGCAGGCCCTGACGGGCCGAATGGTGCCTACCTATGGGGGGCTCCAGGCGTAGCCGTCGATGATCACACCATCTGCCGGCGCTGGGTCTCTTCCAGGGCAGGCTCGGCCTGCTGCGGCGAGGCGGCCAGCTGCTTGTCCAACTGATGAATCTGCCGCAGCGACTCCGCAACGGGTGGCTGAAGGGCCGTTTCAATGTTGATGTGGGCACGCAGATGGCCCGGGTCATCCAAGGCTCCTTGAATGACGAAGATGTTCTCCGGCCTTGGGGGCTGACCAGCCGGCAAGCCCAATACCACATGGTCGATCCGTTCCAGACCTTGTGCCCGGGCAAGTTGGGTGAGGCTGGCCGCCATGCGTTGGCTGGCTTCATCAGATGCGCGACCCAGCGATGCGTCCAGCGCGTGGACGCCGGCGAGTGCCTGCTGGTGAAGTGATGCCGAGGCATCGCTCAGCGATGGGATGCTGGTTTCCGGCCGTTCGGTTGCCGGTTGCGGCTGCGAAGGACTGGTGGGCCGCACGCGCTCTGCCTTGCGAATGGACTCGATCAGCTCCCGCGGTGTATCGGTGAACAGCAGTTCGCCTGCATCCAGGGACTGCCCGGTAACCTTGTTCACGGTACTGGTCGCCCACGATGCGCAGGTATTGCCATATGACCAGGTGACATTTTCGCCCAAGGCCTGGTCAAGTCGCTTGACCTGCTCGGGAGTCAATTCGTAATAGCGTGAGGCCGAAGGTGTGGCCCGGGCTTCCATGCCTTCGCGGATGTCCGAACCTGGGCCATTGTCCTCAACGAGTGGATGGTTGTCTGGCCACAGGCCATGGAACGTCGTATGGCCGTTTCGCGTCACCGAGATCCAGGCGTGGCCGTCCACGAACTGATTGAACGACCCCTGTGTATTGGGGTCTACGTGACTATGGATGCCGAGGACGACCTTGTCGCTCATCGGATGCCCTTACGGAAAAATCTGTGTTTCGCCATCGGCGTACAGCATCACCACGCGCGGCGCCATCAAGGGAATTTCCTGACGGGCCGGGCCAGCAGGTCCAGGCTTCACGTCGCGCCGCAGCATGGTTGTGCATTGGCCGGATATGGGGCAGCGATCTACAACGACTTTCATGGTGTCCCCTTCCACGACATAGCTCATCCCTGCCGCGTAATACATGCTTTCCATCGGTTCATTGAACTGGACCTGGAGCTTCGACGCGGAGAGCTGGGTGACGACGACCGGCTCAAGGCTCGATTTGGAATAGCTGGGTTTCACGTGATCTCCTGAACACCCTGACAGGGGGGCCGCCAGCGCAACCCACGCGAGCGCAGCGTACACATGGCGGCGAGTGATGCAGGCTCTCGTCACGGAGCGGCTCCTTCGTTGGTCCGCTGATTATGCACGGGACGACCTATGAGGCGCGTGCAACAGAGCACAGCCTGGAAACCGGGTGCAGGAGCTGGCAACGGTATACGGTCAGGGCCGCGCCTGCCCCGAGGCCGCGGGCGGGTGTGTGGAGCAGCGCCGGGCAGGGCCCGGCGCACCCATTACCCCTTACCAGGTGTACTTGATCCGCCCGTACACATACGCGCCGTTGAAGCCGAACGGCGAGTAGTTGCTGTACGGCAGCATGCCGAAGGTGGAGTTCTGCAGGTCTTCGGTGCGGTCCGGGTACTTGTCCAGCAGGTTGTCGGCACCCACGGTCAGGGTCCAGTTGCTGCTGGGCTTGTAGCTGGCCGAGGCATCCACCACCCAGGCGTCGCCGTAGGTCTGGTCACGCAGCGCGGTGGCCGAGTTGCGCACGGTGAATTTGCCGTAGCGGGTGGCGGCCAGGCCCAGCTCCCAGTGGTCCGAACGCCAGGTGCCGCTCAGGATCGCCTTGTCGCGCGGGTAGCTGTCCTCGATGCGACCGATCTCATCACGGCCGATCAGCGACTGGGTCAGGCCCAGCGTGCCGAACACCGGCGGGGTGCCGCCAACGCGGCGCACTTCGGTGTCGTTGTAGCTGTATGCCGCGGTCAGCTCCAGGCTGCTGGCGCTGAACGGCACCGTGTAGCTGGAGACGAAGTCGACACCGCGGGTGCGCGTATCCAGGCCGTTGGTGAAGTAGGAGAACGCGGTCACCTGCGGCAGGCCCAGGGTGCCCAGCAGCGCGCTGGTCGCGGCATTGGTGGTGATGCTCGACGACAGCGCGATGCGGTCATCGATGTCGATCTGGTAGGCATCGACGGTGATGTACAGGCGGTCGACCGGCTGCAGCACCAGGCCCAGGCTGTAGGAGGTGGAGGTCTCGGCCTTCAGCGGCGAGGCGCCCAGCGCCTGCGCGGCCTGGCTGGTGGTCGGGAAGGTGCCGCGCTCGACGAATACGCCATTGAGGAACTGGCTGGTCACCGCCTGGTAGCCCTGCTGCGCCAGCGAGGGCGCGCGGAAACCACTGGAGGCGGTGGCCCGCAGCGCCACCTTGTCGGTGAACGCGTAGCGCGCCGACAGCTTGCCCGAGAAGCGGTCGCCGAAGTCCGAATAGTCTTCGTAGCGGCCGGTGATGCCGGCCGAGAACTTGTCGGTCAGGTCCGCTTCCAGGCCGGCATAGACCGCGTAGTTGTGGCGGTCGGCATGCACTTCATTGGTCGGGGTGAAGCCGCCGAAGCCCTGCGCGCCACTGCCCGTGTACGAGTTCAGTTCGCCCGGGTTCTGGTCCCACTTCTCCTTGCGGTACTCACCGCCGAAGGACAGCGTGACCGGGTAGGCCAGGCCCCAGTCCAGCGACTTGGTCAGGTCGGCATTGAAGATGTCCTGCTGGTACTTCAGCGTGCCGTCGTAGAACGAGCGCGGGCTGGTCGCACCCAGGCTGTAGTTGATGCTGTTGCGGGTGTGGAAGTCCAGGGTGTTCTCGCCGTGATTCAGGCTCAGGTCCCAGGTCCAGCCGTTGTCGGTGTTGCCCTTGACCCCAGCCACCAGCGAGCGGTCCTTGGAATACTGGTTGATCTCCGGCACGTAGCCGTCCGGGTAGGTCTGCGCCAGCAGCGCGCGCTGCCCGCTGTGGTTGCGCGAACGGTAGAACGCGAACGAGGTGATGTCGCGGTTGCTGAGCAGCGCGCTGGCGTAGCCGGTCACGTGGTCGCTGAAGTCGAAGCTGGCGTTGGCCGAGGCCGCGGTGGCATCCACGCGCGGGTCGCCGACGATGAAGGTCTTCTGGCCGATGCTGGGGAAGTTGCCGGTGTTCGGCGTGGTGCCGCGGTACGGGCCGGCGCGGTTGCTCTCGTCCTGCTGGCTGATCTGGCCGGCCACGTGCACGCGGCCGCGGCCGTTGCCGAACTCGACGCCGGTGTCGCCGGACAGCTGGTACTTGTTGCCGTCGCCGGCCGAGTACTGGCCGTAGTCCACTGCCAGGCTGCCGCCACGGCCGCTGCCCTTGAGCACGATGTTGATGACGCCGGCGATGGCGTCGGAGCCGTACTGCGCCGAGGCACCGTCGCGCAGCACTTCCACGCGCTCGATCGCGGCGATCGGGATCGCGTTGATGTCCACCGCCGACGAGCCACGGCCGATGCTGCCGTTGACGTTGATCAGCGCCGAGGTGTGGCGGCGCTTGCCGTTGACCAGCACCAGCACCTGGTCCGGCGACAGGCCGCGCAGCTGCGCCGGGCGCACGCCGCTGGTGCCGTCGGTCAGCGCCGGGCGCGGGAAGTTCAGCGAGGGCAGGGCGCGCGACAGTGCGGTGGCCAGTTCACTGGTACCGGTGGACTGCAGCACTTCGGGGGTGATGATGTCGATCGGCGACTGCGATTCGGCGACCGTGCGGTCGGCCACGCGGGTGCCGGTGACGATCACCGTGTCCAGGGTGTTGGCGGCGGTGCCGGCCTGCTGTGCAGCGGCGACGAACGGAGAGCCACCGAGTGCGACAGCGACGGCGGCGGCGATCAGGCGGGTCTTGCGGGTCATCGGGATGGGCTCCGGTTGGCGGGGGCGGCACCGGAATCGACATCACGAGCGTGAGGCGGACGGCGGTTGTTGCGGTGCGCAATACAGCAATTAACGGGATATTCAGTGCCTGTCAAATGCCAGGCGTCAGAAAAAACGTTGCAGCAGCAACCATTTAGCCCGGATCAGCGCTGGCAGGAAGGGACCCCGGGACGCGCGCGGCGGGGACGTGGGAGAGAGGAACGTCGGCCACTGCGCATCCCGGGACGCGTCAAGTATTCGTTAACGCTAGAATTGCGTCGCAGGAACAGTGCTCACCAGCACATTCCATCCGGTTATATGGACCCCTCCCCCGATGATCTCCCTTCGTAATTTCGCCTTGCGCCGCGGCGAGCGGCTGCTGTTGTCCAATGTCGACCTGACCCTGCACGCCGGTTACCGGGTAGGTGTGGTCGGCCGCAACGGTGCTGGCAAGTCCAGCCTGTTCGCGGCGGTGAAGGGCGAGCTGGAGGCCGACAAGGGTGACGTCGACCTGCCCGGCAAGGTGCGCATCGCCAGCGTGGCCCAGGAAACCCCGTCGCTGCCGGATCCGGCGCTGAGCTTCGTGCTGGGCGGCGATACCGAGGTGGCCGCGGTGCTGGCCGAAGAGGCCGAGGCGACCGCGCGCGAAGACTGGGAGGCGGTGGCCAACGCGCACACCAAGATGGCCGAGATGGGGGCCTACGACGCCGAAGCGCGTGCCGGCAAGCTGCTGCACGGCCTCGGCTTCCCTGCCGAGACGCACCACCGTGCGGTGTCCTCGTTCTCCGGCGGCTGGCGCGTGCGCCTGAATCTGGCCCGCGCGCTGATGATGCCCAGCGACCTGCTGCTGCTCGACGAACCGACCAACCACCTGGATCTGGACGCGGTGTACTGGCTGGAACAGTGGCTGCTGAAGTACCCGGGCACCCTGCTGCTGATCTCGCATGACCGCGAGTTCCTCGACAACGTGGCCACCCACACCCTGCACCTGCATGGCGGCGGCGCCAAGCTCTACCCGGGCGGCTACACCGATTTCGAGCGCCAGCGCGCCGAACAGCTGCGCCAGCAGCAGATCGCGCACGAGAAGGAACAGGCCGAGCGCGCCCACCTGCAGAGCTTCATCGACCGCTTCAAGGCGCAGGCCAGCAAGGCCGCGCAGGCGCAGAGCCGCATGAAGCGCCTGGCCAAGCTGGCCGGCACCGAAGCGGTGCGCGCCGAGCGTGAGTTCCGCATCGAGTTCGCGCCGCCGGCGAAGCTGCCGTTCTCGCTGATCCGCCTGAACCACGTCGAGGCCGGCTACGGCAAGGACGCGGTGATCCTGCATAACGTCGGTTTTGGCCTGGAAGCGGGCCAGCGCATCGGCCTGCTCGGCCCGAACGGTGCCGGTAAGACCACCCTGGTGAAGACCCTGGTGGGCGAGCTGGCGCCGATCGTTGGCGAGCGCATGGCGCATCCGGACCTGAAGATCGGCTACTTCGCCCAGCACACGGTGGAGTCGCTGCACGAAGGCCAGTCGCCGATGGAGCACTTCCGCGAGATCGCCCCGGACGCACCGAACCAGTCGTTCCGCGATTTCCTCGGCAAGTGGAACTTCCCGGGCGACCGTGCATTCGAGCCGGTCGATGGGTTCTCCGGTGGCGAACGCGCCCGCCTGGCGCTGGCGCTGATCGCCTGGCAGCAGCCGAACGTGCTGCTGCTGGACGAACCGACCAACCACCTTGACCTGGAAATGCGCGAAGCACTGGCCGAAGCGCTGGCCACCTTCGAAGGCGCGATCGTGATGGTCTCGCATGACCGCCACCTCATCGGCCTGGTCTGCGATACCTATTGGCGCGTGGCCGATGGTGTGGTCGAACCGTTCGATGGCGACCTGGACGCGTACGCCGCGTGGCTGCGCACCCGCCCGCAGGCGCAGGGCACCAAGGCGCGCATGGAGCAGGTGGAAGAGCCGGTGGTGGTCAAGACCGCACCGGTGGCGCAGGTGGTGCAGAAGAAGCCGGTGAACCCACACAAGCTGGCGGCTGCCGAGGCCAAGGTGGCCGAACTGGAGGGCGCGCTGGCCGAGCTCGACCGCCAGCTGGCCGACCCGGCCAACTATGCCGATGCCACCCGCATGGCGGTGATCGGACGTGACCGCGAAACCACCGCCGCGCAGCTGGAGAAGGCCGAAGCGGCGTGGATGGAGCTGCTGGAGTCCTGATCACGCAAAAAAGGGGACGGAGGGGATTAAGTCGTTTGTGCCACAAACGACTTAATCCCCTCCGTCCCCTTTTTTGTTACGTGCCCTGCGCCTGCAGCCATTCGCGGAACCGCTTGGCCGGTTCACGCTCGGCGCGCGAGCGCAGCCGCGTCAGCCAGTAGCGGCCCAGCTCCAAGGTGGTGCCGAAGGGCTGCAGCAGGCGGCCTTCGGCCAGTTCCTGCTCGAACATGCACAAGGGCAGCAAGGCCACGCCGGCGCCCCCGGCGGCGGCCATCGCCACCGTCAGTGAGGAATCGAACACCGGCCCGCGGGCTTCCACGCCGCTCACCCCGGCCGCCTGCAACCAGCGCGGCCATTCGTCGCTGCGGTAGGAACGCAACAACGGCAGTGTGGCGAGGTCGCGCGGTTGCTTCAGCCGCCGCGCCAATGCGGGGGCGCACAGCGGTGCGAAGGGCGCATCGAGGATTGCCGTGCAGGCCTGGCCCTGCCAGTCGCCATCGCCGAAGCGGATCGCCAGGTCCAGCCCTTCGCCGGCCAGGTCGATACGGTTGTTGTGGGTCTGCAGGCGCAGCTCGATGTCCGGGTGCGCGGCTTCGAACGCCGCCAGCCGTGGCAGCAGCCAGCCGGTGGCGAAGGTACCGACCACGCCCAGCGTCAGCACCTCGCGTGCCGGGCCACCGGTATAGCGCGCGATGCTGGCGGAAATGCGCTCGAACGCTTCGTTGAGCACCGGGTACAGCGCTGCCCCTTCATCGGTGAGCGCCACGCCGCGTGGCAGGCGATGGAACAGGCGGATGCCGAGCCGGTCTTCCAGGCCCCGGATCTGATGGCTCAGTGCGGCCTGGCTGACACACAGCTCGAGCGCGGCACGGGTGAAGTTCTGGTGGCGGGCGGCGGCTTCAAAAGCGCGCAGCGCGTTCAGCGGCAGGGTAGGGTGCAACATCGAAAAGCCGTGAGCCAGGATGATGGCTGATCGTACTCGTTCAATGAGGAATTTCGTAAATCTCAATGAGTTGATCGCGACAGGCATGAATTCCACTTATGGCTTGCCTTGATTTTTCGCGCTGGTCGGCTGCAGGGGAGGCGCCAATAATCGAGCGGTCACCAGGAGAACCCCTATGCTCGCCCGTCGCCGATTCCTGCAGTTCAGTGGTGCTGCCGTTGCGTCCTCGCTGCTTGCCCCGGCGCTGGCGCAACCGGTTTCCGCCTCGTCTGGCATACCCGCCGCGAACGCCGCCATTGCCGGCGCCGCCGATTTCGCCGCGCTGGAGAAAGCCAGCGGTGGCCGCCTGGGTGTCACCGTGCTGAACACCGGCAACGGCCGTCGCATCGGCGGGCATCGGCAGGATGAGCGCTTCCCGATGTGCAGCACGTTCAAGTCGATGCTGGTCGCCCATGTGCTGAGCCTTGCCGATGCAGGCCGCGTTTCGCTCGACACCCGTGTGCCCATCGCCGGGAAGGATCTGCTGTCCTACGCTCCGGTGGTGCGCCGCCACGTGGGCAAGGATCTGACCGTGCGCGACCTGTGCCGGGGCACGCTGACCACCAGCGACAACACGGCGGCCAACCTGCTGCTGGAGGTGGTGGGCGGGCCGTCGGCGCTGACGGCATTCCTGCGCGGGCAGGGCGACAGCATTACCCGCAATGACCGCAACGAGCCGGACGTGAATCTGTTCGCGAAGGGAGACCCGCGCGATACCACCAGCCCGGCCGCGATGGCCACCAGCCTGGCCCGCTTCGCGGTGGGCAATGGCCTGCAGCCTGCATCGCGCCGGCAGTTCGCCGATTGGCTCATCGACAACCAGACCGGCGATGCCTGCCTGCGCGCCGGGCTGGGCAAGCGCTGGCGGGTGGGGGACAAGACCGGCAGCAACGGTGATGACACGCGCAACGACATCGCCGTGCTGTGGCCGCATGCGGGCGGCACCGCGTGGGTGGTCACCGCCTATCTGCAGGGCGCATCGGTCGATGACGACCAGCGCGCAGCAGTGCTTGCACGGGTGGGGGCGCTGGCCGATGCGATGATCGGATGAGGTAACCGGGGTCATTGGGAAATGGCTTGCCGGATCGGTCGGGCACGCGCATCCTGCGCGCGTTCGAACCCCACGGAAGACCCCGATGAGCCATGAGTTGATCTACCTGCTGCTGATCTTCGCGCTGCTGGTGATCCCGCGCGCACTGCAGCGCTTCAGCCTGCCGGCGCCGTTGACCTGCCTGCTGTTCGGCATCATCGGCATGCTCTGGCTGGGCGACCAGGCACACGACGCGGTGATCGGCCTGCTGGCCACGCTGGGCATTTCCTCGCTGTTCCTGTTCGCGGGCCTGGAAGTGGATCTGCAGGCGCTGCGGCGTGGCATGTGGCCGCTGCTGGCGCACCTGGTGATCCGTACCGGCACGCTGTTCGGCGTGGGCTGGCTGGCCTGGCGCTATGCGGGGATGCCATGGCAGGCCGCTGGGCTGCTGGCGCTGGCGCTGCTGACGCCCTCCACCGGCTTCATCATGGATTCGCTGTCGCGGCTGGGCCTGAGCGAGGACGAGCGGTTCTGGGTCACCAGCAAGGCCATCGCCGGCGAACTGCTGGCGCTGGCGGCGTTGTTCATCGTGCTGCAGGCCGGCGACCCGGGCCACATGGCGCTGTCCAGCCTGGCCCTGCTGGCGATGATGATCGGCCTGCCGCTGCTGTTCATCGCGCTGGGCCGCTGGGTGGCGCCGCACGCGCCGGGCTCGGAGTTCTCGCTGCTGGTGATGGTCGGCATGGTGGCGGCGTACATCACCTATCTGCTGGGCGTGTATTACCTCGTGGGCGCGTTCATCGCCGGCCTGGTCGCGCGCCTGCTGCACCAGCGCATGCCGCTGCTGGCCTCGCACGAGAACCTGCACGCGCTGCGCCTGTTCGCCTCGTTCTTCGTGCCATTCTATTTCTTCAATGCCGGCACCAAGGTGCCGAGCGAAGCCCTCAGTTTCGAGGCGCTGGGGCTGGGCATCGTGATCACCCTGGTGGTGCTGCCGCTGCGCATCGGCGTGGTCTGGCTGCAGCGCCGGGTGATGTTCGGCGAGAGCTTCCGCAGCAGCCTGCGCGTCTCGCTGGCGCTGGCCCCGACCCTGATCTTCACCCTGGTGCTGGCGGCGATCATGCGCGAGCGTTTCCAGATTCCGGCGGTACTGTTCGGCGCGCTGCTGCTGTACGCCGCACTGACCACACTGTTGCCGTCGCTGGTGTTCCGCACACCCTTCGACGTCGATCCGGTGGAGCAGGAGCCGGCGGGCGAGGGCGAGTCCGCGCCGGTAGCGGCCACCGAGACGCGGCCGGAACCTCACATCGCCGAACGCTGACCGGTTGCCGCGCGCGGTTTGCGCCCGTCGGCCATGGCCGTTAGGGTTGGGGCATGAAACTGCCTGCCGTTGTCACCGCTTCCGCCCTCCTGCTCAGCCTCGCTGCCTGCTCGCAGCGTTCCGATACGGTCGCGCATGATCTGGCGACCGCACCGGCCGATGCCTTCATGGCTGCCATCGCCGCGCATTGCGGCCAGGCCTATGAGGGCCGGGTGGTGGAGGACACGCCGGCACCGACCGGCAAGAACCCGTTCGCCGGCCAGCGCCTGGTCATGCATGTGCGCGGCTGTGCCGACCCCGCCCATGAACTGCGGATTCCCTTCCATGTGGGGGATGACCATTCGCGCACCTGGGTGCTGACCCGCACCGGAAACGGCCTGCGCCTGAAACACGATCATCGCCACGAAGACGGTAGCCCCGACGCGATCACCCTCTATGGCGGCGACAGCACGCCACCGGGCACCGCCGAGCGCCAGCGGTTCCCAGCCGACTCCGATTCGGTGGCGATGTTCCGTCGTGCCGACATGCTGGCCTCCACGCACAACACCTGGGCGATGGAGATCGACCCCGACCAGACTTTCGTCTACGAACTGACGCGCCCGGAAGGCCGCCGTTTCCGCGTGAAGTTCGACCTGAGCAAGCCGGTCGAGCTGCCGCCCGCACCGTGGGGCGACGAGAAGGCGCCGGCACCCTGATCTTCGGGTCGGATCCCTCCTGCGGAGGGTCCGACCCGGTCACTGCATGAACCCACGGGTCAGAGCCCTGGCCGTCGGCCAGGGATCCGACCCCGGGGCTCAGCGCGCGCTGAAGCGTGCACGGCAGCCGTTGCTCACCCACACCTGGCCGCGTGCATAGCCCCAGCTGCGGCCTTCCTGGCAGGCACTGCCGGACAGCTGCTGCTGCAGCACCGGCCGGCCCTGGCGCTCATCCCAGTCGCAGTTCTGCGTGCGGTTGTTGTTGCTGCTGCAGGTGATCGAATAATTGCTGTTGCCGCCGCCCCAGCCACCGCCGCCGCCCCAGCCGCGGGCCTCGGCGAACTCGGCGCGGCAGCCGTTGCTGACCCAGACCGCGCCGTTGCGCACGCCCCAGGTGCGTCCTTCGTCGCAGGGGCTGCCGGACAGCTGGCGGACCAGGCGGGCGTTGCGCCAGCCGACCGGGCAGCTGCGCTCACGGTTGCTCTGGCTCTCGCAGCGGATGGTTTCGCCGGGACGGCCGTTGTTGCCGCCCCAGCCACCGCCATTGCCACCGCCCCAGCCGCCACGGGCTTCAACGAACTCGGCGCGGCAGCCATTGCTGACCCAGATGCTGCCATTGCGGCTGCCCCAGGTGCGGCCCTCGTCGCAGGCGCTGCCGGACAGCTGGCGGACCAGCTGCGCATTGCGCCAGCCGGTGCTGCAGACACGTTCACGGTTGTTCTGGCTTTCGCAGCGGATCACCCCGTCCTGCGCAGCGGCCGGAGCAGAGGGCAGGGCGAGCACGGCCAGAGTGCTCAGGGTCACGGCCAGGCTGGCCAGGGACAACGATTTCATGGCGGCATCCCATACGGTGGCAGGTGCCCGACTATAGGGACCGGGGCGATCAAGCCGGCGTGACTGCCCGGATTTGCCCCGGCCGGGGCCTCGGCCGCAGAATACGAGGCTTTCCGGCCCCCATCCGGTGCCGGCGTTCTCCAGCGGAGCTTCCCCCATGCGTACCCACTTCTGCGGCCTGGTCGACGAGACCCTGATTGGCCAGACTGTCACCCTCGCCGGCTGGACCGACGTGGCCCGTAACCAGGGCGGCGTCTGCTTCATCGATCTCCGCGATCATGAAGGCATCGTGCAGGTGACCGTGGAGGTCGACAACGCCGACGTGTTCGCCGTGGCCGCGTCGCTGGGCTATGAGGACGTGCTGCAGGTGGAGGGCGTCGTGCGCGCCCGCCACGCGGTGAACGACAAGATGCGCACCGGCAAGGTGGAAGTGATCGCCACCGCCATCACCGTGCTGAACAAGGCCGCCCCGCTGCCGTTCCACGCCCACGAGAACCCGGGCGAGGAAACCCGCCTGAAGTACCGCTACCTGGACCTGCGCCGCCCCGAAATGCAGCGCATGCAGCGCACCCGCATCAAGCTGGTGCAGGCGCTGCGCCGCCACCTGGACGAAAAGGGCTTCCAGGACATCGAGACCCCGATCCTGACCAAGGCCACTCCGGAAGGCGCGCGCGACTTCCTGGTGCCGGCGCGCATGCATCCGGGCGAGTTCTACGCCCTGCCGCAGAGCCCGCAGCTGTTCAAGCAGATCCTGATGGTGGCCGGGTTCGACCGCTACTACCAGATCGCGCGCTGCTTCCGCGACGAGGCCCTGCGTGCCGACCGCCAGCTGGAATTCACCCAGCTGGACATGGAGTTCGCCTTCGTCCGCGAACGCGATGTGCAGGACTTCGTCGAGGACATGATCCGCGCAATCTTCAAGGAAGTGGTCGATGTCGAGCTGGATGCCAGCTTCCCGCGCATGACCTGGGCCGAGGCGATGCGTCGCTATGGTTCGGACAAGCCGGATCTGCGCATCGCGCTGGAACTGGTCGACGTGGCTGAACTGGTCAAGGACAGCGAGTTCCCCGTGTTCACCGGCCCGGCCAACGATGCCGAAGGCCGCGTCGCCGCGCTGCGCATCCCGGGCGGCGCGTCGCTGAGCCGCAAGCAGATCGACGAGTACGCCGCGCATGCCGCCAAGTACGGCGCCAAGGGCCTGGCCTACATCAAGATCGCCGACAACGGCGAAGTCAGCTCGCCGATCCAGAAGTTCTTCAGCGAAGAGCGCTTCGCGGCGCTGGTGGCCCATGTCGGTGCCGGCAACGGCGATATCGTGTTCTTCGGTGCCGGTGGCTACAACAAGGTCTCCGACTTCATGGGCGCGCTGCGCCTGAAGGCCGGCAAGGACTTTGGCCTGGTCGCCGACGGCTGGGCACCGCTGTGGGTCACCGACTTCCCGATGTTCGAGTGGGACGAGGAAGAACAGCGCTACGTCGCCCTGCATCACCCCTTCACCGCACCGGCCGTGGACGACATCGCCGACCTGCGCGCCAATGCCCGTACCGCCGTCTCGCGCGGTTACGACATGGTGCTCAACGGCAATGAAATCGGCGGCGGTTCGATCCGTATCCACCGTCCGGACATGCAGAGCGCGGTGTTCGAGCTGCTGGGCATCGGCGCCGAAGAGGCCCGCGCCAAGTTCGGCTTCCTGCTCGACGCGCTGAACTACGGCGCGCCGCCGCACGGTGGCATCGCCTTCGGCATCGACCGCATCGCCGCGCTGATGGCCGGAACCGAGTCGATCCGCGACGTCATCCCGTTCCCGAAGACCACCGGTGCACAGGATCTGATGACCGACGCGCCGTCGCCGATCGTCGACGCGCAGCTGGCCGAAGTGCACATCCAGGTTCGCCCCAAGACCAACTGATCAGGAGATCCAGGCAATGACCGAGTTTGCGTTTTCGCTGGAGTGGGAAAAGCTGGGCAATGAAGGCTCCGAGGCCACCCTGGTCACCGAGCGTGCACGCGTGTTCGGGGGGTGGCTGGTCCGCGTCGGTACCAATCCGGCCGCGATGGCCCTGACCTTCGTCGCCGACGGCGAAGGCCGTTGGGACGGTGAAGACTTCGGCGTCGAGGACTACGAGGACGACGAAGAGGAAGAAGAGTACGACGAGGACGAGGAAGGCGAGGAAGAAGAGGACGAGGACGAAGAGGAATACGAGGAAGAGGACGAGGAAGAAGAAGCGGAATCGCCTGGAAAGGCTTGACCCGCGCTTCGCCCTGACGTCAACTTCCTGCATGTATTCGATCCGCCGCGCCACTGTGGACGACGCGCCGACCCTGTCGGCGCTGGCCGCACGCACGTTCACTGAAACCTTCGGCCATCTGTACCCGCCGCAGGACCTGCAGGCCTTCCTCGAGGAGGCCTACACGGTCGAGCGCCAGCGCGTGATCCTGTCCCACCCCGATTACGCGGTGTGGCTGCTGGAACTGGATGGGGAGGCGGTCGGCCATGCCGCCGCCGGCCCCTGTGGCCTGCCGCATCCGGATGTGAAACCCGGTGACGGCGAACTCAAGCGCCTGTACCTGGTCAAGACGCAGCAGAGCTGCGGCTGGGGCAGCCGCCTGCTGGAAACCGCGCTGGCCTGGCTGGAACACGAAGGCCCGCGCACGTTGTGGCTGGGCGTGTGGTCGGAGAACTTCGGCGCGCAGCGCTTCTACGCCCGCTACGGCTTCGAGAAGGCCGGCGAGTACCTGTTCCCTGTCGGCGACACCCAGGACCTCGAATTCATCCTGCGCCGCGCGCCGCGCGCGGCCTGACGTTCACCGCCGCTTGCCGCGCGCGCGTGTTCAATCACCTCACGTTCCTGCCCCGCTGACCGCCAGGCTGTTTGCATGACTCCCCCCGTATTGCTGCTGCATGGCATCTGGAATGCCCGTGCCTGGGTCGGGCCACTGGCCTGGCGCCTGCGCGCGCGTGGTTTCCAGGTACACGCGTTCGGCTATCCCTCGGTGTTCGGTGGCCCCGATGTGGCAGTGCCGCAGTTGCTGGAACGTCTGGCCGACGCCGGGCCGTTGTCGCTGGTCGGTCACAGCTTGGGCGGACTGCTGGCACTGGAGGCGCTGCGCCGCGATCCGCAGCTGCCAGTGCAGCGCGTGGTCTGCCTGGGCTCGCCGCTGCGCGGCAGTGGTACCGCGCGCTCGTTGTCCGATCATGGCTGGGGCCTGGCGCTGGGGCGCAGCAGCGAGCTGCTGCTGGACGGCCTGCCGGACTGGCAGGGCAAGGCCGAGGTTGGCCTGATCGCCGGTTCGGTGCCGCACGGGCTGGGCAGCCTGCTGGGCGCGATCGACGATGCGTCCGACGGCACCGTGGCCCTGGCCGAGACCCGCCTGCCGGGCCTGGCCGACCATTGCGTGGTGCGTACCAGCCACAGCGGCCTGGTGGTGTCGCCCGACGCCGCGCGGCAGACCGCGCATTTCCTGCGCCACGGCCACTTCGACCACAGCCGCGACGCGGCGGCGGCATAGGGGCAGGGCAGGCGGGGCCGCCTTGTAGCGCCGAGCCCATGCTCGGCTGCATTCCGTCGGGCCCATTGAGCCGAGCATTGGCCCGGCGCTACAACAATACGGGCCTAGACACGGTTGCAGCGCCCGATCAGGTAGAATCCGCGCCTTGATCCTGAAGCAGCCAGACGGTAGCACCCATGGGTAGAGGCCCCTCCATCGAAGCCCGCAAGAACGCGTCCGACGCGAAGCGCGGCAAGATTTTCACCAAGATCATCCGCGAGATCGGCGTTGCCGCGCGCGGCGGTGGAGGCGACCCCAACAACAACCCGCGCCTGCGCGTGGCGGTGGACAAGGGCCTGGCCGTGAACATGTCCAAGGACGTGATCGAGCGCGCCATCAAGAAGGCCACCGGTGAACTGGAAGGCGTCGATTACGAGGAAATCCGCTACGAGGGCTATGCCCCGGGTGGCGTGGCCGTGATCGTCGACTGCCTGACCGACAACCGCGTGCGCACCGTGGCCGACGTCCGCCATGCGTTCAGCAAGTGCGGCGGCAACATGGGCACCGAAGGCTCGGTGGCCTTCATGTTCAAGCGCCTGGGCGTGCTCAGCTTCGCCCCGGGTGCCGACGAGGAAGCCATCACCGAAGCAGCCATCGAGGCCGGCGCCGACGACATCGTGGTCTACCCCGATGACGGCTCGATCGACGTGGTCACCAGCCCTGACGCGTTCAACGCAGTCAAGGACGCAATGGTCGCCGCCGGGCATGTCGCCGACCACGCCGAGATCACCTTCCGCGCCGACAACGACATCAAGGTCGAAGGCGAGGTCGCCCTGCAGGTCAAGAAGCTGCTGGACATGCTCGAAGACCTGGACGACGTGCAGGACGTGTATTCCAACGCCGAACTCGGCGCCGACGCCTACGCCTGAGCCGTCCTCGACGGCCTGGGCGCGGGCCGTTGAACGGTCACCGCGGACAGTCATGAGCCCATACGCCTGCCAGCGCTCCCCGTTCCGCCCCGCCAGGAGCGCGGCATGACCCGCATCCTCGGCATCGACCCCGGTTCGCAGCGGACCGGGGTCGGCATCATCGATGTCGACGCCGCCGGCCGCGTCAGTTACGTGCACCACCAGCCGCTGGTGCTGCTGGGCGCCGACGACTTCCCGCAGCGCATGAAACTGCTGGTGCTGGGCCTGGCCGATCTGTGCCGCGAGTACCAGCCCAATGAAGTGGCCATCGAAAAGGTGTTCATGGCGCGCAATCCCGATTCGGCGCTGAAGCTGGGCCAGGCCCGCGGCGCGGCGATCTCGGCCGTGGTGCTGCGCGACCTGCCGGTGCACGAATACGCCGCCAGCGAGATCAAGCTCGCGGTGGTCGGGCGCGGTGGTGCCGAAAAGCAACAGGTTCAACACATGGTCGGGCTCATGCTCAACCTGAAAACCAAGCTGCAGGCCGACGCGGCCGACGCGTTGGCGGTGGCGATCACCCATGCCCACGTAAGGGCGACGGCCAACCGCCTGGGGCTCAGTGCCCGCCAGGCGTGGGGCCGCAAATGAGGAGCTGCACGCAATGATCGGTCGACTGCGCGGCATCGTCGCCTACAAGGCGCCGCCGTGGCTGGTGGTGGACGTGAACGGAGTGGGCTACGAACTGGAGGCGCCGATGAGCACCTTCTACGACCTGCCCGAGCTCGGCCGCGAGGTCACCCTGTACACCCATTACTCGCAGAAGGAAGACAGCGTCTCGCTGTACGGCTTCCTGCGCGAGGGCGAGCGGCGCCTGTTCCGCGACGTGCAGAAGGTCAGCGGCATCGGCGCGAAGATCGCGCTGGCCGTGCTGTCCGGTGTCAGCGTCGAAGAATTCGCGCGCATGGTCCAGGCCGGCGACATCACCGCGCTGACCCGCATCCCGGGTATCGGCAAGAAGACCGCCGAACGCATGGTGCTGGAACTGCGTGACCGCGCGGCCCAGTTCGGTGCCGGCGGCGCGCTGCCCACCGGCAGTGGTCCGGCCCCGGCCGATCCGCTGTCCGATGCCACCGTGGCCCTGCAGCAGCTGGGCTACAAGCCGGCCGAAGCGGCCCGCATGGCCCGCGATGCCTTCAATGAAGGCGACGAAGTGGCCACTGTGATCCGCAAGGCGCTGCAGTCCGCGCTGCGCTGAACCGCGTCCCTTTCCCCCAACCTACCGCCTGAGCTTCGCCAGGAGTCCCATGTCCAGCAGTCAAACCCCGCACGCAGCCGCCCCCGGCGGCCATGGCCACGCCCCCTCCACTGGAGGACTGGCGCTGGTCATCGGTGCGATCGGCGTGGTGTTCGGCGATATCGGTACCAGCCCGCTGTACACCCTGAAGGAAGCGTTCTCGCCACACTACGGGCTCAACAGCGACCACGACACCGTGCTGGGCGTGCTGTCGCTGGCGTTCTGGGCGCTGAACCTGGTGGTGACCCTGAAGTACGTCACCATCATCATGCGCGCCGACAACGATGGCGAAGGCGGCATCATGGCGCTGATGGCGCTGACCCAACGCACGCTGCGCAACGGCTCGCGCTCGGCTTATGTGGTGGGCATCCTCGGCATCTTCGGCGCCTCGCTGTTCTTCGGCGACGGCGTGATCACTCCGGCCATGTCCGTGCTCAGTGCGGTCGAAGGCCTGGAGGTGGCCGCGCCCGGACTTCATGTCTTCATCGTGCCGGTCACCCTGGTGGTGCTGCTGGCGGTGTTCGCCGCGCAACGCTTCGGTACCGAGAAGATCGGCAAGGCGTTCGGCCCGATCATGGCAATCTGGTTCGTGTCGCTGGCGGCAATCGGCATCTACAACATCGTCGATGCGCCCGAGGTGCTGAAGGCCTTCAACCCCTGGTGGGGCATCCGCTTCTTCATGGAGCACGGCTGGCACGGCATCTTCATTCTCGGTGCAGTGGTGCTGGCGGTGACCGGCGGCGAAGCGCTGTATGCGGACATGGGCCACTTCGGGCTGCGCCCGATCCGCCACGCCTGGTACTTCTTCGTGCTGCCGTGCCTGGTGCTGAACTACCTGGGGCAGGGCGCACTGGTGCTCAACCACCCCGAGGCCCTGAAGAATCCGTTCTTCGAGGCAGTGCCGTCGTGGGCGCTGTACCCGATGATCATCCTGGCCACCATGGCGGCGGTGATCGCCTCGCAGTCGGTCATCACCGGCGCATTCTCGGTCTCGCGCCAGGCCATGCAGCTGGGCTACATCCCGCGCATGCGCATCAAGCACACCTCGCACGACACCATCGGCCAGATCTACATCCCGGGCATCAACTGGGGCATTGCGGTGATGGTGTTCGGGCTGGTGCTGGCGTTCCGCAGTTCGTCCAACCTGGCCGTGGCGTACGGCATTTCGGTGTCGGCCACGATGCTGATCGACACCCTGCTGCTGGCCGTGGTGGCGCGGACGTTGTGGCCGAAGTCGCGTGGCTGGCTGCTGCCGCTGTGCGTGGTGTTCTTCATCATCGACCTCGGCTTCGTCATCGCCAACGGCGCCAAGCTGCTGCAGGGCGCCTGGTTCCCGGTGGTGCTGGGCATCTTCCTGTTCACCATGATGCGCACCTGGCGCCGTGGCCGCGAGCTGCTGCGCGACGAGATCCGCAAGGACGGCATCCGCCTGGATACCTTCCTGCCGGGCCTGATGCTGGCCCCGCCGGTGCGCGTGCCGGGCACCGCGGTGTTCCTCACCGCCGACCCGACCGTGGCGCCGCATGCGCTGATGCACAACCTCAAGCACAACAAGGTGCTGCACGAGCGCAACGTGTTCCTGCACGTGGAAACCCTGCCGATCCCGTATGCGATGGAAGGGCAGCGGCTGAAGATCGAATCGGTGGGTGACGAGTTCTACCGCGTCTACGTGCGCTTCGGCTTCATGGAGACCCCGGACGTGCCGCTGGCGCTGATGCGCTCGTGCGACCACGGTGGCATCTATTTTGATCCGATGGACACTACCTTCTTCGCCAGCCGCGAGACCATCGTCGCCACCGCCAACCGCGGCATGCCGATCTGGCGTGACAAGCTGTTCGCGCTGATGCATCGCAACGCCGCCCCGGCCACCGGCTTCTTCCGGATTCCGGGCAACCGCCTGGTCGAACTCGGGGCCCAGGTCGAGATCTGACGCGCGCGGGGTCGGATCCCTTTTCCGCAGGAAAAGGGCTCTGACCCCATGTTCCCGGTGTTCCGGTTCGGGGTCAGAGCCGTTTTCCTCTGGAAAACGGATCCGACCCCATACGCTTTTGCCGCATAATCAGCACATGACCGACGACCGCATCATCGGCGCCGGCGCCACCCGCGAGGATGACGCCGCCGACGCCAGCATCCGCCCCAGGCGCTTGGCCGACTACCTCGGCCAGGCCCCGGTGCGCGAGCAGCTGGAGATCTACATCGAAGCGGCCAAGGCCCGTGGCGACGCGCTCGACCATGTGCTGATCTTCGGGCCGCCCGGCCTGGGCAAGACCACGCTCAGCCATGTCATCGCCAACGAGCTGGGCGTGGCCCTGCGGGTGACCTCCGGCCCGGTGATCGAGAAGGCCGGCGACCTCGCTGCACTGCTGACCAACCTGCAGCCGCACGACGTGCTGTTCGTGGACGAGATCCACCGCCTGTCGCCGGTGGTCGAGGAAGTGCTGTACCCGGCGATGGAGGACTTCCAGATCGACATCATGATCGGCGAGGGCCCCGCCGCCCGTTCGATCAAGATCGACCTGCCGCCATTCACCCTGATTGGTGCCACCACCCGCGCCGGCCTGCTGACCGCGCCGCTGCGCGACCGCTTCGGCATCGTCCAGCGCCTGGAGTTCTACAGCGTCGAAGAGCTGACCCGGATCGTGCGCCGCTCGGCCACCATCCTCAGCATCGACTGCACCGCCGACGGCGCCGGCGAGATCGCGCGGCGCGCGCGCGGCACCCCGCGCATCGCCAACCGGCTGCTGCGCCGCGTGCGCGACTACGCCCAGGTCAAGGCCGGTGGCCACATCGATGAGGCCGTGGCGCAGGCGGCGATGAAGATGCTCAAGGTCGACCCGGAAGGCTTCGACGAGCTCGATCGGCGCCTGCTCAAGACCCTGGTCGACTACTTCGACGGCGGCCCGGTCGGCATCGAATCGCTGGCCGCGGCGCTGTCCGAAGAGCGCGGCACGCTGGAAGACGTGGTCGAGCCGTACCTGATCCAGCAGGGCTTCCTGGTGCGTACCGCGCGCGGCCGCATGGCCACCCACAAGGCTTACCGGCACATGGGCCTGAAGCCGAAGAACCCGCCGCAGGACCTGTTCGCGGAGGTTCCCGATGTCGGTTGAGCCCCGATTCAGTTGGCCGACACGCATTTACTGGGAAGATACCGACGCAGGTGGCGTGGTCTACCACGCCCGCTACGTGGCCTTCATGGAACGGGCCCGGACCGAATGGATGCGCGCGCTCGGCTACGGCCAGGAGCGCATGCGCGCCGAGCACGGGATGGTCTTCGCGGTGCGCTCGATGCAGATGGATTTCATCAGGCCGGCACGGCTGGATGACACCCTGCAGGTGACTGCCCGCCTGGTCCAGCTGAAGAAGGCCAGCATGGTCTTCGACCAGCAGATCCTGCGCGACGGCGAGCTGCTGCTGTCCGCGCAGGTCCGCATCGCCGCACTGGAAGCGGCCAGTTTCCGCCCGCGTGGCATGGACGATGCCGTCCTTGCCGTGCTGCAACCCCACCTCCACCCCGAATCCGAACATTGAGGAACAACGGATGATCGCAACGCTCCTGGCCCTGCAGGCCACGGTCACCGAGGCACTGCCGGCCGACGTCAGCAACGCCGCGACACAGACCCTTGCCCAGGCCACCACCGGCGGCGGCATCAACTACCTCGAACTGATGGCCAAGGCCAGCCTGCCGGTGAAGATCATCGTGCTGCTGCTGCTGGTCGGCTCGTTCGTCAGCTGGGTGATCATTTTCCGCAAGGCCCGCGTGTTCAAGCAGGCCACCCGCGAAGCCGACGAGTTCGAGAACCGCTTCTGGTCCGGCGCCGACCTGGGCAAGCTGTACAGCGCAGCCACCGACCGCAGCCGCAGCGTGACCGGCCTGGAAGCCATCTTCGAAGCCGGTTTCCGCGAGTACACCCGCCTGCGCGACAAGCGCCGGCTGGATGGCCGTGCGCAGCTTGAAGGCGCGCAGCGCGCGATGCGCACCACCTATACCCGCGAAGTGGACCAGCTCGAGCGCAACCTGGAGCTGCTGGCCAACATCGGCTCGACTGCCCCGTACGTGGGCCTGGTCGGTACCGTGTTCGGCATCATGGTGACCATGCACGACATGATCAGCAGCGGTGCCCAGGCCGGTATCGCCGCCGTCGCGCCGGGCATCTCCGAGGCACTGTTCGCCACCGCCATCGGCCTGTTCGTGGCGATCCCGGCGGTGTGGGCCTACAACCGCTTCACCACCCGCGTGGAGCGCATGTCGGTGCGGTTCGAGACCTTCGCCGAAGAGTTCAGCTCCATCCTGCAGCGCCAGAGCGCTGGCGACGAGTAAGCGCCTGACCCGGGAGTCCAAGCCATGTCCGCTGCCATCGGTCGCCGCAAGCGCCGCAAGCTGAAATCGGAAATCAACGTCGTTCCCTACATCGACGTCATGCTGGTGCTGCTGATCATCTTCATGGTCACCGCACCGCTGCTCACCCTGAGCTTCGACGTCGACCTGCCGCAGTCCAACGCCAAGGCGCTGGAGAGCAAGCAGGACCCGGTGATCGTCTCGGTGCGCCAGGACGGCCAGCTCAGCCTGAAGCTGCCCGACGCCAAGGAGCCGGCCGCCGTGTCGGCCGAGGAACTGGAAGGCCGCCTGGCCGGCATCGCCGCCCAGGACAAGGGCGTGCGCGTGATCGTCGCCGCCGACCGCGCCGTGGCCTATGAGAAGGTCATTGCCGCGATGGACGTGATCAAGCGCGCCAAGGTAGACAAGGTAGGCCTGGCCACCGATGCACGCTGACGCCCTGCCACCCCCGCATCAGCGCGAACCCGGCTGGGGTCTGCCCCTGGCGCTGGCGTTGCTGGTGCACCTGCTGGTCGCGCTGGTCTTCATCGTGGCCTGGCTGTGGTCGCCCCAGCGCAACACCGATGCCGCCGCTGGCGACCCCTCGGTCGAGGCCAGCCTGGCGCTGTCCGCCTCCGAGGCGTCCGCCGCACGCCAGGCGCTGCGCCAGTCGGAGAAGCTGGAGGACCTGCCGCCGCCGGTCGCCGAGCCGATCCCGGTGCCGGAAGACACCATTCCGCCACCGCAGCCGATTCCCGAGCCGCGCCCGCAGGACGCGCCCACGCCCCAGCAGCAACAGGCGCAGGAGCGTGTTGCGCAGCCGGACACCAAGGACCAGGAAGCGGTGAGCGCACTGGCCATCTCGCAGGAGAAGGCCAAGCAGGAACAGGAAGCCAAGCGCCGCCAGGAGCAGATCGACCTGACCGAACGCAAGCGCCAGGAAGAAGCGGAGCAGAAGCTGCGCCTGGCCAAGCAGCAGGAAGCGGACGAGAAGAAGAAGCAGGCCGAGCAGGAGCGTGTCGCGGCTGACAAGGCCGAGGCCGAGAAGCAGAAGAAGATCGCCGAGATCCGTGCCCGCCGCGAGCAGGCCGAGAAGGAAGCCAAGCTGGCCGAGCGGAAGCTGCGCGAGGTCGCCGCCGCGCGCAATGCTGCCGGCAGTGCCGCTGCCGGCTCCAGCGGCGCTTCCCAGCCGGCGGCCGGTGGTGGTGGCAACAGCGACGATCTTTCAGCCAAGTACGCCGCAGCGATCCAGGCCAAGGTGCTGTCGCAGTGGGTGCGCCCGGATACGGTGCCGCTGGGCCAGCGTTGCCAGATCACCATCACCCAGATTCCGGGCGGCACGGTGATGCAGGCCAAGGTCAGCCCGAACTGCCCCTATGACGAGGCCGGCAAGCGTTCGATCGAGGCCGCGGTGCTCAATGCGCAGCCACTGCCGTACCGCGGCTTCGAGTCGGTGTTCGCGCGTACGCTCAACTTCACCTTTACCGCCCAGGATCGCTGAGGCGGGCAGGGCAGGGGTGGCCTCGGGCCACTCCTGCCCACGGATGTCGCGCTTGCCTCTGGCGTGCTCGGTTTCGGCCGGGCAGGCTGCAGGCTGCTGTCGAACACCGCCCCGAGGGGCGGCGTGACCGGGCAGGCAGGTGCGATGTTAGCCACGACGTTAACGGTGCGTGAGAGGACGGGCTGGAACTGACCCGGAATTCACGTACCCTTGGTTCATGATTGCGAAGCGGTTCACTCCCGCTTTGTTATCCCTCGTTCCGGTTTCCCCCTATTGAGCGCTCCATGAAAAAGATGCCTCGCTGGCTTGCCGTGTTTGCGGCCCTGTTGCTGCCCTTTGCTGCCGTCGCGCAGCAGAAGGGGCTGGATATCGACATCATCGGCGGCAATGCCTCCGCCCTGCCGATCACCATCGTGCCGATGCCCTACCAGGGTTCGTCGGCCGCTCCGCAGACCGACGTCGCCGGCGTGGTCCGCGCCGACCTGGAGCGTTCGGGCCAGTTCCGCACGCTGCCGGAAGCGCAGATCGTCGAGAAGCCCGTGCGTGGCGGTGACATCCAGTTCGCCACCTGGCGCGCGCTGAAGCAGAACTACATCGTGGTCGGCCGCGTGCTCGATGCCGGTGCTGGTGCCTACCGCGTCGAGTACGAACTGTTCGACGTGCCCAAGGGCGAGCGCCTGCTGGGCCTGGCGATGACCGCCCGTGGCAACGCCATGCGCGACGTCGCCCACCAGATGGCCGACGCCATCTACGAGAAGATCACCGGCGTGCGCGGCGCCTTCTGGACCCGCATCGCCTACGTGACCGCCAGCGGCAAGGGCGATGCCATGCGCTATGCGCTGATGGTGGCCGACTCCGACGGCTACAACCCGCAGACCATCGTGCGTTCGGCCGAGCCGCTGCTGTCGCCGTCGTGGAGCCCGGATGGCAGCAAGCTGGCCTACGTCAGCTTCGAGCGTGGCAATTCGGCGATCTACATCCAGAACATCGGCACCGGTGCGCGCGAACTGGTCACCAGCTTCCGCGGCATCAACAGCGCCCCGGCGTTCTCACCCGATGGCCGCAAGCTGGCCCTGACCCTGTCGCGTTCGGGCAACCCGGAAATCTACGTGATGGACCTGGGCAGCAAGCAGCTGACCCAGCTGACCAACCACTTCGCCATCGACACCGAGCCGACCTGGGCGCCGGATGGCAGCGCGGTGTACTTCACCTCCGACCGCGGCGGCCGCCCGCAGGTCTACAAGGTCGGCGCAGGTGGCGGCAGTGCCGAGCGCGTGACCTTCCAGGGCAACTACAATGCCAAGCCCTCGGTGTCCTACGACGGCAAGAAGATCGCCGTTGCGCAGGGCTCGGGCAACAGCTACAAGATCGCGATGATGGACAGCTCGCTGGGTTCGCCCCGCTGGAGCACGCTGTCCCCGGGTTCGCTGGATGAATCTCCGAGCTTTGCGCCCAACGCAAGCATGGTGTTGTACGCCGCCCGCGAGGGTGGCCGTGGTGTGCTGTACGCCGTTTCCGCCGATGCGCGCGTGCGCCAGCGGTTGGTTCTGGCTGACGGAGATGTGCGCGAACCGGCATGGTCCCCATACCGTACCCAGCGCTAAAAGAGTGTTAATATTTTCGCTGTCTTGAACCCCTCATCGGCCTAGGAGCCACAAAGGTATCGCCATGAACAAGTCCACCCGCGTTCTGCTTGTTTCCCTGCTGTCTGTGGCCGTCCTGGCCGGTTGCTCGAAGAAGGTGAAGGAAGAGCCGGCAACCCCGGTCGACACCGGCACCTCCACCACCACCCCGACCGGTCCGTCGACCTCCGGCCTGTACGGCCCGGGCGACCTGGACACCGACGCTTGCCTGCGCCAGCGCGTTGTCTACTTCGACCTGGACAAGGAAGACGTGAAGCCGGAATTCCAGGCCATCATGGCTTGCCACGCCAAGTACCTGCGTGACCGTCCGTCCTCGCGCATCACCCTGCAGGGCCACACCGACGAACGCGGTTCGCGCGCGTACAACCAGGCCCTGGGTGAGCGTCGTGGCAACGGCGTCAACTCGGCCCTGCAGGCCAACGGTGGCTCGGCTTCGCAGCTGACCGTCGTGTCCTACGGTGAAGAGCGTCCGGTCTGCACCGAGTCGAACGAGTCCTGCTGGTCGCAGAACCGTCGCGTCGAAATCGTCTACACCGCGCAGTAATCCATGCGCACTGGCATCAAACTGATGCTGGTCGTTGCGGCAGCCCTCGTGGCTGCCGCACCGGCGCATGCACAGCGACAGAGCCTGGCCGACCGTGTCGGCGCGCTCGAGCAGCAGATGTACAACAACAGCGCCAACCAGGACCTGTTGAACCAGATCAATCAGCTGCGGCAGCAGGTCACCAGCCTGCAGGCCTCGATCGAGCAGTTGCAGCACGACAACGCCCAGCTCAAGCAGTCCGCCCAGGACCAGTACCTGGATCTGGACAGCCGCCTGAACCGGTTGGAAGGGGGCAATGCCGCCCCGGCCCTGCCGCCCGTTCCGGCGAGCGCGCCGAAGGCCGCACCGGCCCCGGCAAAACCCGCAGCGGCGGCCACTTCCGAGCGGCCGCCTTCCGTCCACGGTGATGCCGGCAGTCTTGCCGCCACCGGCGACGAGCGCACCTCCTACAACGTCGCCTTCGATTCGCTGAAGGCCGGCAAGTACGATGATTCGGCGCAGTTGTTCCTGAGCTTCCTGCAGCTGTACCCGAACGGCGTCTACGCGCCGAACGCGCTGTACTGGCTGGGCGAGAGCTACTACGCCACCCGCAACTTCCCGATGGCCGAGACCCAGTTCCGCGAACTGCTCTCGCGCTATCCGACCCACGACAAGGCCGCCGGCGGCCTGCTCAAGGTCGGTCTCTCGCAGTATGGCGAGGGCAAGGTCGACCAGGCCCAGCAGACGCTGGAGGCCGTCGTGGCGCAGTACCCCGGCTCGGACGCCGCGCGCACCGCGCAGGACCGTCTGCAGTCCATCCGCCTCGGCAAGCAGATCCGCTGATCCGCTGACCCGGCGTACAATAGGTGCCCTGTAGAGCCGAGCCCACGCTCGGCTGCTTTCGTTTCCGGTTCGGCAAACCCGCCCGGATCCGGCAGCGCCGGGCCCTGTCTGCCCGGTTGTTTTCGTAGAGCCGAGCCATGCTCGGCTGCGTTCGTTACCGGCCACGGTAGCCCACCCGCCACGTGTCCCACCAAGAAGTACCCGCCATGACCGCCGTTACTCCGTCCAGCGCCGCCGCCACGCCCAGTGAGATCGTGCAGTCGCCCCTGCCACGCCTGAAGATCACCGAGATCTTCACCTCGCTGCAGGGCGAAGCCGATACCGCCGGCTGGCCAACCGTGTTCGTGCGCCTGACCGGCTGCCCGCTGCGTTGCCAGTACTGCGACACCGCCTATGCCTTCCACGGCGGCACCTGGTGGGATATCGACGACATCGTGGCCGAGGTGCTGGCCCAGGGCGTGCGCCACGTGTGCGTGACCGGTGGCGAGCCGTTGGCGCAGAAGCGCTGCCTGGTGCTGTTGGAAAAGCTGTGCGATGCCGGCATGGACGTCTCGCTGGAAACCTCCGGTGCGCTGGACGTCAGCGCGGTGGACCCGCGGGTGTCGCGCGTCGTCGACATCAAGACGCCGGGTTCGGCCGAAGCCGCCCGCAACCGCCTGGAAAACCTGTCGCTGCTGACCGCCCGCGACCAGATCAAGTTCGTCATCTGCAACCGCGAGGACTACGACTGGGCCAAGGCGATGGTCGCCGGGCACGGCCTGGTGCAGCGCTGCACCGTGTTCTTCTCGCCCAGCAAGGGCGAGATCACCGCGCGGCAGCTGGCCGACTGGATTGTCGAAGACCGGCTGCCGGTGCGCTTCCAGATGCAGTTGCATAAAATCCTGTGGAACGACGAGCCGGGCCGATGAGCCGGCGCAGCGTCCCCTGATGTAACTCCGGCGCGGGACAGCGTGCTGGCTTTCCCCTCCCAACCGGATGTTTTTCCCATGAAGAAGGCAGTCGTGCTTCTCTCCGGCGGCATGGATTCAGCCGCCGTCATCGCCATGGCCCAGGAACAGGGCTTCGCCGTGCATGCCCTGAGCGTGCGCTATGGCCAGCGCCATACCTCCGAACTGGACGCTGCCGCCCGCGTGGCCAAGGCCCAGGGCGTGGTCGCGCACAAGACCGTGGACGTGGACCTGCGCAGCATCGGCGGCTCGGCACTGACCGACGACATCGACGTGCCGGAGGCCGGCGGTGCCGGCATTCCGGTCACCTATGTGCCGGCGCGCAACACCATCATGCTGTCGCTGGCCCTGGGCTGGGCCGAAGTGCTTGGCGCCAACGACATCTTCTGCGGCGTCAACGCCGTGGATTACTCCGGCTACCCGGACTGCCGCCCCGAGTTCGTGGCGGCGTTCCAGGCGCTGGCCAACCTGGCCACCAAGTCGGGCGTGGAAGGTGCGGGCATCAAGGTGCACGCACCGCTGCAGTTCCTCAGCAAGGGCCAGATCGTCAGCGAAGGCGTGCGCCTGGGCGTGGACTTCGGCCTGACCGTGTCCTGCTACAACGCCGACGCTCACGGCGCCGCCTGCGGTCATTGCGATGCCTGCCGCCTGCGCGCGCAGGGCTTTGCCGAGGCCGGCGTGCCCGACCCCACGCTGTACGCCTGACCGCGTCTGGTAGAGCCGGCCGCTGGCCGGCTTCACTGCAGGTGCGAACCGCCCCTTCTTGGTGTGTGCAAGCCGCCCCTCTCGGTGGGTGCGCCCCCCCCTCTCGGTGGGTGCGAACCGTTGGTTCGCACTCCTTGACCTACCGGGCCTGCAACCATCCCGATGCCTCGATGAAGCCGCGCACCGCGTCCGGATCGGCGTAGTCCAGTTCGATCATCCGCGCGATGGCGGCCCCCTCGTCGGTCTGTTGGCGCATGTACTCCTGCGCGATGCGGTATCCGGCGTAGTAGCCCAGATCACTCACCCCGAACGGATTGCGCGCGCTGTTGTACAGCCAGTTGTCCAGGCTGTCACCGTGCATCTCGGCAAGGAAGCGCGTGCGGATTTGTGCCTCGTGCGCGGGCCCATAGGCGTACAGCGGCAGTGCCGGACGGCGACCGCTGATGCGCTCTGCCACGTATTCGGCTACGCCTTCGCGTACTGCGTACTGGGCCAGGCTGCCGGTGGTCTCGCGCTGCTGGGTATGCACGTACTCGTGCAGGTTGTTCTGCGCGTTGTTCGCACCGGGGCGGCTGTCGTAGAAGATCCGCAGGCGGCCGCGCATCGGCGCGGGCAGCTCGCTTACGTCCACGCGCTCATCGCCCAGCGCCATCTCCGCCCCGATCAACACCTTGTCGCCCAACGTGGTGCCGCCCGTACGCAGCACGCCCATCGCGTAGGTGATGGTGGCCGGACGTAGTGCAGGGTAGAGCGCGCGGAACGCGTCCAGGTCCCGGTCCAGCGTGGCGCTGGCCTGCTGCGCGTTCGCAGTCAACGGCCGTACCGAAGTCCAGAAGCGTGGCCATGACTGCATGGCCTCGGCGTATTCGCGGGCCGTGTAGTTGCGGACCTGCATCAGTGCATGCAGTCCGGGGCTGCCGGGATCGATGTAGCGTTGCTGGACCAGCACCACGCGGCGTTCGGCATCAGGCTCGGCGCGCACCGCGTCATAGGTGGCCCAGAAGCGGGCGATGTCGTCAGTGACGACCTGGGACGGCGAGGCCACTGCTGTGCAGGGCAACAGCAGGATGGCGATCAGATAGCTGGAAAAGCGCATCCGTGGCTCCGGGTGGTGAACATGGGTGGGATGCGTGGAAGGCCCGGAAGGTTTAAGCGGGCTGACCCGACCGGGTAGTGCCGGCCGCTGGCCGGCACACGCAACACCCCTGTACTTCGCGCGACCCGGCAAAGTAGGGTAGAATGCGGACCCCGCCGAAAGGCCGGGCGATGCATCGGGCCGTTAGCTCAGTCGGTAGAGCAGAAGACTTTTAATCTTTTGGTCGAAGGTTCGAATCCTTCACGGCCCACCATTGCATTGACGATCAAGAAGGCGCCCAAGGGGCGCCTTTTTTGTTGCTTCCTTCAAAGCACTTCCGCAATGGGGGAAGCGCCGCTGCAACGATGCGGTGTTGCAGGTGCTATCGACTCCCGGCGCCCGCTGGCAGCGGGTGCGGGGAAGCGGCGCTCCGCGCACCTGCTTCCATCGCTGTTGTCCCACGTCGCTTACCTCAAAGTTACCACTAAGGTAACAATATCGGTAATTTAAGGTAATTGATCTCATCAGAACCGGCCGTTTCCGGCCGGCGAGGGACGCTGTCAGCCGTAATGCGCGCGCAACAGCCCGGCGTCGTGGAAGGAAATGCCCTCGCGGATGCACTCCTCCGCGCGCTCCATGTCCTTGTGCAACTGGATCAGTGCGTCGTCGGCGAGCTGCTCGATGTTGACCACACCGCAACATGCCTGGTCGATCACATGCTGCATGGGTTCGCCCCAGCGTCGGCGTACGTTGCGGATCATGCGGCAATGCCACTCGCGCATGATCGCGTCCATGCGCCTCTCCCCGCGGACCACATGTGCGTCTCCCGCCACCACCCGCAATGCCGGCGCCGGGGTGCGCTCGCCGCGCAGTTCCTGGGTCCTAGCGGCCAACCGCTGTGCGAGCTCCTCGAGTCGCGTGTGAGTCATCCTTTGCCTCCCTGATCCGTCTTGCCAGAAGCTTCGTCAGGTCGAGCACATTGTCCGGTGCAGAGGGCTGACCGAACTCGTCCACGACCATGAATGCGGTCTCCAGCAGCACGGGATCGTAGATCCATTCCGGTGGATCGCCGACCAGCTCCAGGTAGTGCGAAAGCACCTTGACCGCAGCGCTCATTTTCTCGAAATCCAGTCCCGCAGATTGAGACTGAAGCGACACGTCTCCGTCCTGATCGACGCGATCCAGCGTTCCATGTGGAAGCTGCATCACTGATTCAAGATCGCGCGCAAGCCGATGGCCGATGCTCTTCGGGTTGCTCTCGGAAATCCACTGGCTGACCTGGGGCTGGGCCCAGCGGGTGCCACCGTACAGGCGGGCCCACTCGGCCGGGCCGCCGGCGGCGGCCACGCGGAGGCGCATGTTGAGGGTGCGAGCGGTACTGGCGTCCATCTGTAGATGGTGCGCTGCATTACCAATCCAGCAAATGACCAAAACGGTATTGACTATCCATTACCGTGGCAGTAATGTGTGGCCCATGAACCTCATCGACTACGCCATCTCCCAAGGGGGCTACGGCACCCCCAGCTGTCCCGTCATGCGCCGCCTGGCCCACCAGACCGGTTGCGCGCTGCGGACCCTCTACATGATCGCCCGCGGCCACAAGCTGCCCGGCGCGCGCCTGTGCCGGCGCATCGAGCTGGCCACTGCGGGCGCCGTGCGCCGCGAATCCCTGCGCCCGGATGTGTTCGGTCCGGCCCCGTCGCCCGTCAAAGGAGAAGCCACCCATGCAGCTTGATACGTTCGGTGAGTATGTCCGCAGCCGCCTGGAGCACTGGGGCGGCGAATATGCGCTGCATCGCGACTGCGAATACCTCGGCTTCCAGTCGCGCAACCTGCTGGCGGTGCTGATCGAGCATCGTGGTGACATGCCGGGGCGGGCCCAGGGCTACAAGCCTCTGGAAACCGATCAGCTGGCGCAGCAGATCGAAGACATCATCACGGCGGTCGCGCGTGACAACGTGGCGATGGCCTGTGCGCTGCGCGGCTACTACTGCGGGCGTGGCCGACGCAAGGTCGAACGATTCGAAACGGCGAATCTGCTGCTGGCCAACAGCGGGCAGCGGCCGGTATCCAACCGGCATTACCTCAACCTGGTCGAACTTGGCTTCCAGCGCGTACGTGGCTGGATGGAGGGCATCGCCCAGGCCGCATGAGCGGCGGAACCGATCTTCCGCCCGCCTCCCGACCGGAACAACCCTCGTGCCGAGCCGGCAGCGGGGCGGGCACCTCTTCGGGCCACGTCGATGCGACGCGGCCTGCATTCCCTCCAGGACCCATCATGAAAGAAGAAATCATCAGCACGGCCGGCGCGGCGGCCATCAAGTCGGCGCCGCCGGTTACCGTCGCCGGTGCGCTTGCAGCCGGCATCACCCTGGACCGCCTGGTCGTGGTCCTCACCATCATCTACCTGGCGGCGCAGATTGCCTATCTGGGCTGGCGCTGGCTGCGCGAATGGCGCCGCAGGGAGCGCGAATGAGCCGGCCCGGCAGTACATTGCCGGTACGCAGCCTGGTCGCCGCGCTTGCGCTGAGTGCTGCGGGCCTGATCGCCATCGTTGACCGCGAGGGATACACCGACGCCGCAGTGGTGCCCACGCGCAATGACCGGCCCACCTATGGCTTCGGCTCGACCGTTCGCGAGGATGGCACGCCGGTGAGGCTGGGCGACCGCACCACGCCAGTACGCGCGCTGCATGCCGTGCAGGCTCATCTGGCCAGGGAGGAAGGGCAGTTCCGCGCGTCGCTGCCCGGTGTGGCGCTCAGCCAGGGCGAGTACGACGTCTATGTCGATTTCCTCTACCAGTACGGCATCGGCAACTGGCGCGCGTCGTCGATGCGCCGGCATCTGCTGCAGGGTGAGTATCACCAGGCCTGCGATGCCTTGCTGCTGTGGAGACGGGCAGGGGGCTACGACTGTTCAACCCGCATCGACGGCCGCCCCAACACCGTGTGCTGGGGAGTGTGGGAGCGCCAGCAGCAGCGCCACGCGCGTTGCCTGGCGGAGCAGTGACCCATGCCGCGCATGCTGGTGGTGATGGCGTCGCTGCTGCTGTGGTCGTTGCTGATGTTCATGACTGGCTGGCGTTGGCGCGGTGATCGCAGCGACCTCGCGATGGCGCGTGCCGATGTGGAGCAACAGGCCGGCGCGGTGCAGTCCGAACGGCGGTTGCGCCGGGATCAGGAAGAACGGAGCGAGGCGATGGCCTCACTGGGGGAACAACATGAACAGGATCGTGAGCGCGCGGCCGAGGTGGATGCCGATGTGGTGGCTGCCCTGCGCGCTGGCACTCTCCGCCTGCGCGACGACCTCGCCGCGTGCCATACCGGCCGTCTGTCCGAAGCCGCCGCCCGCACCGGCGAACGTGATGCGGGCGCCCAGTTACGAGCAGAGGTTGCGGCAGCGCTTGTTCGAATCGGACGCGATGCCGACGACCAGCTCCGTGCCTGCCAGGCCGTGATCGAACTGGATCGCCGTTGAGGGCGCCGGCGCAGTTATGCTGGCCGTCCTCTCGAAAATGGAAGTTCGCATGCGCGTCGTCGCTCTCTCCGCCCTGATCCTGCTGGCCGCCGCAGGGCCGGGCCTCGCAGCTGTTCCCACCGTGTCGGCAGCACCGCCGGCATCGACCGCTGCGGCCGCACCACTGGTGATCGGCGAGACCTTCACCGTGCAGTCGAAGGCACTGGGCGAGACCCGCCGCATCAATGTCTATCGTCCGCAGCCCTGGGGCCTGGATCCGAAGGCGCCGCTGCCGGTGCTGTACATGGCCGATGGCGGCATCGGCGAGGATTTCCTGCATGTGGCAGGGCTGGTGCAGGTGCTGACCGGCAATGGCAGCATGCGTCCGTTCCTGCTGGTCGGCATCGAGAATACCGAGCGCCGCCGCGACATGACCGGCCCCAGCAGCGACCCGCAGGACCAGAAGATCGCGCCACGCATCGGTGGCTCGGCGGCCTACCGCAGCTTCCTGCGCGATGAACTGATGCCGCAGGTACGCCAGCGCTACCCGACCACAGACGAGCGTGCGCTGATCGGTGAGTCGCTGGCTGGCCTGTTCGTGGTCGAGACGCTGCTGCAGGAGCCGACGCTGTTCAACAGCTATATCGCGCTGGACCCCAGCCTGTGGTGGAACCGTGGTGCGATGCTGGCCGGAGCATCCCGGCAGCTGCCGGCGGTGACGCGTGCACAGCCGCACGTGTTCCTGGCCAGCAGCGGGCAACCGGAACTGGCCGCCTCCACGGCACGACTGGCCGCGCTGCTGCAGCAGGCCTCGCCGTCGCCGCTGGTGAAGTACCTGCCGCTGCCGGAGGAAACCCACGCGACCGTCTACCACCCGGCCGCATTGCAGGCGCTGCGCACACTGTTCCCGGCGCCGCCGCCGGCCTCGCCCTGACCGCGCGTGGCGCGGCGCCGCGCGACGTGTGAGGATGCGGTAGCGACGCCACCCGGGTGCGTCGCCCGCAACGGGAGAGTGTGGATGCAGCGTGTGCGTGGATGGAGTGTGGCGGCCTGCCTGGCCATGGGGGGCTGTGCGATGTCGGTGGCGCCACCGGCAACTCCGGATGAAGCGAAGGAAAGCGCGGCCACCGCCGCGCAGGGCGTGGTGCTGCCGGATACCGAGGCGCTGCGCGTGCACGACCCGGTGGGACGCGATTACCCGATCTGGGTGGCGTTGCCGGCCGACTACGCCGCACATCCGGAAAAGCACTATCCGGTGCTGTACGTGACCGATGCGCTGTACAGCTTCCCGCTGGTGCGCAGCGTGCGCAACCTGGTCGGGCAGAAGGGCGTCAACATCGAGGATTTCATCCTGGTCGGGCTGCCGCCGCAGGAAGGCCTGACCTCCAGGCAGAGCCGCTCGCGGGATTACACGCCGAGCGATCCGGCGCGCACCGATCCGCGTGACTACAGCGACGACGTCAGCTACGGCGGCGCCGCGCATTACCGCGACTTCCTCGCCGAGCGCGTACTGCCGCTGATCGATGCGCGCTACCGCACCGATCCGGCGCGGCGAGCCTATGCCGGTCATTCCTATGGCGGCCTGTTCGGCGCCTACGTGCTGACCACGCGCCCGGACATGTTCCGCAGCTACATCCTGTCCAGCCCGTCGCTGTGGTTCGACAACCATCGGGTGCCGCGCATGCTGGCCGAAGCCAAGGCGCCTGCGCAGCCGACCACGGTGGTGCTGTCGATCGGCAGCTTCGAAACGGTCAAGCCGGAGCCGCGCTATTTCACCCGCAACGACATGCTGCGCCACAACGCCGAGTTCGCCGAGCAGCTGCGCAGCAGCGGGCGATCATTGAAGGTGGAGAACATGGTGATCGACGGCGAGGACCATTTCACCGTCTACCCGGACATGATCACCCGCGCGCTGCTGAAGGTGTTCCCGGGTACCGGGCCGTACAGCAGCGGTTGATGAGTGCCTCAGGCCGCCTGTGCGTCCGGCCCGGTCAATACGCCCACATCGGCGTGCCGGAAGCACAGCCGGATGGCGTCGAGCAGCTCGCTCATGTTGTAGGGTTTGGGCAGGAAATGGATGCCGTCGCGGAGCTGCGGCAGCACCTGGTGCTGGTCCATGCCCGACGTCACCAGGATCGGCAGCTGGGGATACAGGCTGCGGACCCGGTTGGCGGCTTCAATGCCACTGATCGCACCCAGATTGACGTCGGTGAACAGCAGGTCGAAACGCTCACCGGCCGCCAGCAGGCCCAGCGCCGCTTCGGCAGAGCTCACGCCCACTACGTGGCAGGCCTGGCTTTCCAGCGCCAGTCGGCTCAGCTCGCGGGTTTCCTCGGCGTCCTCGATGAGCAGGACGCGGGGTTCAACGTGGCGCTTGGACAGCAACATGACGCGACAACTCCGGACAGCAACGGTGAAAAGGCGCGCAAGTATGCGCAAGCCGGCAGTGATCCCGACGTGCACGGCAAGCTAAGCGGGCGTTACAGCCCTCTCTGGCGCCTGAACCGCACGTGCCAGGCCAGCACCGCCACCGCGAGCAGGGCGGTGCCGATGCGCAGGCCGGTGGCCTGCCAACCCAATGCGATGGCGTCATCGAGGCTGAACACATTCCAGGCAAGGTTCATCGAAACATGCAGGATCAGGCCGCACCACAGGGTGTCGCCGTCGAGGTGGTCGAGCCAGGCGAAGATGAAGCCGCCCAGCGCGATCACCGCGCCAATGAACAGTGCGATGCCGCCGCCGTCGAACCCGCCGAAGCCGAGCCAGTGCACCATGCCGAACAGCAGTGCCTGCGGCAGCGCGAGCAACGGCCACGGACCGCGCACGATCTTCACCAGCAGCACGAAGCCGAGGCCACGGAACAGCACTTCCTCGGCCAGCGGGAACAGCGCGGCCAGCATCGTGGCATCCAGCGCAGTCAGTGCCGTGTTCGGAGTTCCGAGCAGCGCCAGTCCCAGCCAGCAGGGCAGGCTGGCCAGCAGCACCCACAACGGGCCGCCCCAGCCGTTTCCGCGCAGTCCCAAGCTGGCCATCAGGCCCATGTCACGGGGCCGCAGCAGCGCGGCCAGCAGCAGTGTCACCAGTACCGCCAGCGCGTTGTCCAACAGGCTGCCGCCATAGGGGATGGGCAGTGCGGGAACCGGTGTGCCGATGGCCGCGGCGATATCCCGCAGGTTCAGGCCAAGGCCGACACCCAGCAGCAGCAGCAACAGGCGCGCGGTGGTGGGCAGGCGGGACAACACGGTCATGTACGCATTCCCTGTGGA
Source organism: Stenotrophomonas sp. YJH_SMC_73 (assembly GCF_059370155.1). Classification (NCBI taxonomy): domain Bacteria; kingdom Pseudomonadati; phylum Pseudomonadota; class Gammaproteobacteria; order Lysobacterales; family Lysobacteraceae; genus Stenotrophomonas; species Stenotrophomonas sp. YJH_SMC_73. The sequence goes on from NZ_JCAFTJ010000001.1 coordinate 688,188, forward strand.
ACAAGGGCGCAGTGTGCCGCGCGGTACGCATGTGGGCACGCGCCGGAAGTCCCTGTGCCATCGGTCACGCGTTGCCGCACAGTCATCGCGGTGCAGGTACAGTCGAAACCAGACCGACAGGAGCAATACCGATGCTGTGCCCCGTGTGCAAGACCCAGACGCTGCAGATGGCCGAACGCCACGGCATCGAGATCGATTACTGCCCAAGTTGCCGCGGCGTGTGGCTGGATCGTGGCGAGCTGGACAAGATCATCGAGCGCGCAGGCGCTGGTGCGGCCGTACCGCCGCCAGCGCCCGTGCTGGCTCAGCCGGCGTCGCCGCCACCGGTGATGCACCGTGATACCCGCCACCTCGGCCAGCGCTACGAGGACAACCGGGGCCAGGGCTACAAGAAAAAGAAGAAGGACAGCTTCCTGTCGGAACTGTTCGATTTCTAGTTTGTAGCGTCGAGCCATGCTCGACTGGATATTGCGGCCCCTGGCCAAGCATGGCTCGACGCTACATGGGCTGCATGATCACGGCCGCCGCAGGATGAACTCGCGGTCGTGGGTATCACCGACGATGAAATCGTACTCGCCGACCTTGCTGCAGCCATAGCGCGCGTAGAAGCGCTGCGCGCCGAAGTTTTCTTCCCATACGCCCACCCACAGGGTGCGGCGCTGCGGCTGGTCCAGCCAGGCCATGAACGCGTCCATCAGGCGTGCACCATGGCCGCCGTTCTGGTGTGCGGCCAGGATGTAGAACCGCTTCAGTTCGATGTCGCCCTCGCGTGCATCGGCATGCGGCAGGGTGTTGGCACCGGCGGCCAGGTAGCCGACCACGGCGTCGCCGTCCATCAGCAGCCAGATGGCACTGCGTGGGTCGGACAGTTCAGTGCGCTGCGGTTCGCTGCTGTAGTGCGCCTGCAGGAAATCATGCAGCTCCTGCTCGGGGTACGAGTCGCCCCAGGTTTCGGTGTAGGTGGTGATGGCGATCGCCGACAGGGCATCGACATCGGCAAGGGTGGCGCGGCGGATCTGCAACGACATGGCGGTGCCTGCACTGGAACGTGGCGCAGTGTAGCCGGCCCCGGCGGCTGCCGGGGCTGGCCATTGCTCACGAACCGCTGCTCAGAACCACATGCGTACGCCGGCCACCCAGCGTGTGTCGCGCGCGTGGTCACCGGCATAGTCGGCGGTGTCGCCAAACGTGCGCTCGTGGCTGATGCCGATGTATGGCGCAAAACGGCGGCTGAACTCATAGCGCAGGCGTAGCCCGGCTTCGACCTTGTTCAGTCCGCGACCAATGCCGTACTCCGGTTCATCCTTGGCCGCGATGGTGGCTTCCAGCAGCGGCTGCAGGATCAGGCGGTTGGTCAGCAGCACGTCGTACTCGACCTCGGCCTTGGCCAGCACCTGGCCGCCGGAACCCATATACAGCGTGGCCGAGCTCTCGAACTTGTACGGTGCCAGCCCCTGGATGCCGATGGCCGCCCACGTGCGCGAGTCGGCCGGGCGGAAGTCCTGGCGCACGCCGACCAGCACGTCCCACCACGGCGACACGCTGCGGCCATACAGTGCTTCCAGCGACGATGACTCGGTGCGGCCGCGGCTGCGTTCGCCATCGGTGCGCAGCCACAGGCGGTTGATGTTGCCACCGATCCAGCCGGTGGCCTCCCAGGCCTGGCCATTGCTGCTCTTGCCGTCCCAATGTTCGAGGCGGTCGATCAGCAGCAGGCTGTTGATCTCCGGCGCATGCTCCATCGCACCGTGCGCGATCGGTGGGAATGCGGCAGCGCGGTCGGCATCGGTCGGCACCGGGATGGGGGCGCGCGGTTCGGTGGGCGCGGGCGTGGCATGGCCCATTGCCCCGTGGTCCATCTGCGAATGGTCCATCGCCGCCGGTTGCATCGCGCCATGGTCCACCTTCGAGTGATCCATGCCGGCATGATCTGTGGCGCCCGAATCCATCTTCGAATGTTCCATCTTCGAATGATCGGCCTGTTCGGCCGGCGCGTTGGCGGTCTTTGCGGGCGGATCCATCGCGGCCATGTCATGCCCGGCGTGCGACTGCGCGAACACCGGCAATGCGGCGGCCAGGCCCAGGGCCAGCAGGCTGGGGGAAAGCAGTGAGCGGCTCATTCTTCGATCCTCACTTCGCGCATCATGCCCGCTTCCATGTGGTACAGCAGATGGCAGTGGTAGGCCCAGCGGCCGAGCGCATCGGCGCGCACGCGGTAGCTGCGGCGGGTGCCGGGCGGCATGTCGATGGTGTGCTTGCGCACCTGGAATTCCTCCTGCGCGTTCTCCAGATCGCTCCACACGCCATGCAGGTGGATCGGGTGCTGCATCATGGTGTCGTTGACCAGCACGATGCGCATGCGCTCGCCGTAGTTCAGCCGCAGCGGTTCGGCGCTGGCGAACGGAATGCCATCGAACGACCAGGAGAATTTCTCCATGTGCCCGGTCAGGTGCAGTTCGATCTCACGGCTGGGCTCGCGGCCATCGGGGTCCTCGAACAGGCTGCGCATCGCGCCATAGGTCAGCACCTGGCGGCCGTTGTCGCGCAGGCCGATGCCGGGGTCGTCCAGCTTCGGTTCGGTCGCCGAGCTCTGCATGTCCACCAGCGGGTTGTTGCGCTCGCTGGGCGGGTGCTTTGGCGCCTTGCTGGCGGCATCACCGCCGCCATGCGCACCGTGGCCCATGCTGGCGCCGCAGCCGCCTTCCATGCCCTTCATCGCGGTCATGTCGTGGCCGCCGTGGCCACCACTGCCCATGTCGTGGCCCATGTCGCTCATCGTCAGCAACGGGCGCGGGTCGCGCTCGGGAATCGGCGCCTGCAGGCCATGGCGCACCGCCAGCGTGCCGGCAGCGTGGCCGGTGCGGCCCATGTCCTGGCAGAAGATCGTGTAGGCATCCTGGCCGCTCGGTTCCACCAGCACATCGTAGGTCTCGGCCGGCGCGATGCGGAATTCATCGATGCTGACCGGGTGGATGTACTGGCCATCGGCGGCGACCACGGTCATCTTCAGGCCGGGAATGCGCACATCGAAGTAGGTCATCGAGGCGCCATTGATGAAACGCAGCAGCACCTTCTCGCCGCTGCGGAACAGCCCTGTCCAGTTGCCGGCCGGGGCGGTGCCGTTCATCAGGTAGGTGTAGGTGTGGGCGTTGATGTCGGAGATGTCGGTCGGCGTCATCCGCATCCGCCCCCACATGCCACGGTCGGACAGCGCGGCTGACCAGCCCCCGCGCTTCACGTCACGCAGGAAGTCGGGCAGGGTGCGCTTGTAGTAGTTGTCATGCTCGGCGAGCTTCTTCATGCGCCGGAACAGCGCACCCGGATCCATGTCGGTCCAGTCGGACAGCATGATCACGTGCTCGCGGTCGTGCCTGTACGGCGCCGGTTCGGCCGGATCGATGATCAGCGCGCCGTACAGGCCGGCCTGCTCCTGGAACATCGAGTGGCTGTGGTACCAGTAGGTACCCGACTGCTTCAGCTGGAAGTGGTAGTGGTAGGTCTCGCCGGGGCCGATGCCGTTGAAGCTCAGGCCGGGCACGCCGTCCATGTTGGCCGGCAGCAGGATGCCGTGCCAGTGGATCGAGGTCGGGTGGCGTTCCAGCGTGTTGCGCACGAACAGGTCCACGGTCTGGCCTTCGCGCCAGCGCAGGATCGGCGCCGGCAGCGATCCATTGACGGTGATCGCCGGGCGGGTGCGGCCGGTGAAGTTGGCCAGTGATTCGCCGATGGCCAGTTCGATGCGGGTGTCGCTGAGCACGGCTGGGGCGCCGGCCAGGCGCGGGGTGGCCGTGGCGGCGGCGAGCGCGCGCTGTGGTACGCCGACGGCGGCGATGCCGGCAACCACGCCGCCGGCGGCCAGGCCCTGCACGAACAGGCGGCGCGACGGCATGGGCACGGCGCCCGGACCGGGGGGAATGCGGGTATTCATGGTGGTGACTCCAGACACGTAAAGGCGCCGGCAGGTGGCCGGCTACGGTGCGCAGGGCGCACGGTGCATGTGGAATCAGCCGATGGGAGGGCGTGAGATCGGCGGCAGCGGCGGCGCCGGACGGCCGGTGGCCGGCATCGGCTGTGGTGCCAGCGACAACGCCGGGCCGGCCATGAACGGCAACGGCTGCACCACCAGCAACGGGTGCTGGGCACAGCTGCGCACGCAGTCCTTGATCTGGCAGTGGGCGTCGTGGGCGGGGGCCTTGGCCTGCGGGGCCGGGTCGGCCTGCATGCCGGCGTGGTGGCAGTCGGCGTCACCGCCAGCTGCGGCGGCCGCGACGGCGTGTGCCATCCGCCCCATTTCTTCATGACCGCTGGCCATGGCCGCGTTCAGCCCGTTGAGCAACAGGCTGAGCATGAGCACGACACGAAGCAGGGTCGAAGCCAGGGACATGGCGCTAATCTAGCCGCAAGCGGGCGCGGATGCACTTCCGGCTGAATGGCCGGTTCAAGGTTGGAGCTGCACCAAGGTGGAGCCGGGCCCGCGCTCGGCTGCTGTTCGCGCAGGGGCAGCCGAGCGTGGGCTCGGCTCTACAGGGGCGCCCGCGCGCCGTTGGGACCATGCCCGGCGGCCGCGCAGCGCGGCAACGCGATACCGTCAGCCCTCTTCGCGCACGATCTCGACCAGGCGCGGGCCGTAACGGCTCAGCTTGGTGCCGCCGATGCCGCCGACCCGTGCCAGTGCATCCAGGCTGGTCGGGCGCTGTTCGGCGATGTTGCGCAGGGTGCTGTCGTGGAAGATCACGAACGCCGGCACGTTCTGTTCGCGGGCCAGTTCGGCACGCAGGCCGCGCAGGGCGTTGAACAGCGCCAGATCCTGCGGCAGTACCGACAGCCCGGTACGCTGCGCACTGCGCTCGCGCCCGCTGGTGCTGCTGGCCGGGTCGCGGCGCATGCTGATCTGTCGGCGGCCGGTCAGTACGTCGCGGCTGGCGTCGGTCAGGCGCAGGCCGCCGTGGCCCTCGCTGTCCACTTCCAGCAGGCTGGCGGCGACCAGTTGGCGGAACACGCTGCGCCAGGTGCGCGCATCCAGATCGCGACCGATCGCATAGGTGCTGAGCTTGTCGTGGCCCTGCTGCTTCACCTTCTCGTTCTCGCTGCCACGCAGGATGTCGATCAGGTGGCCGACGCCGAAGCGCTGGCCGCTGCGGTAGACGCAGCTCAGCGCCTTCTGTGCCGGAATGGTCGCGTCCCACGAGGCCGGCGGTGTCAGGCAGTTGTCGCAGTTGCCGCAGGGCTGGGGGTAGGTCTCGCCGAAACCGGCCAGCAGCACCTGGCGGCGGCACTGCATGGATTCGCAGTAGCCCAGCAGATGGTCGAGCTTGGCCCGCTCCAGCTGCTTGCGCTCTTCGCCGGCCTCGGACTGCTCGATCATCTGCTTGAGCAGCACCACGTCGCCCAGGCCGTAGCACAGCCAGGCCTCGGCGGCCTCGCCATCGCGACCGGCGCGGCCGGTTTCCTGGTAGTAGCCTTCCATCGACTTGGGCAGGTCGGTATGCGCGACAAAGCGCACGTCCGGCTTGTCGATGCCCATGCCGAAGGCGATGGTGGCGCACATCACGATGCCGTCCTCGCGCAGGAAGCGGCGCTGGTTGTTCGCGCGCACGTCCGGCGGCAGGCCGGCGTGGTAGGGCAGGGCGTTGAAGCCCTGGCCGCAGAGGAATTCAGCGGTCTCCTCGACCTTGCGCCGCGACATGCAGTAGACGATGCCGGCCTCGCCGCGGTGGCTGCGCAGGAAGTCGGTCAGCTGCTTGCGGGCGTTGTCCTTCTGCACCACGGTGTAGCGGATGTTGGGGCGGTCGAAGGAGCTGACGAAGTGGCGTGCTTCCTGCAGATCCAGGCGCTCGGCGATCTCGCGCTGGGTTGGCGGATCGGCGGTGGCGGTCAGCGCGATCCTCGGGATCTGCGGCCAGCGCTCGTGCAGCACGGTCAGCTGGCGGTATTCCGGGCGGAAGTCGTGGCCCCACTGCGACACGCAGTGTGCTTCGTCGATGGCGAACAGGGCGATCTGGCTGCGCGACAGCAGCGACAGGAAGCGACCGGTCAGCAGCCGCTCGGGAGCGACATAGAGCATGTCCAGCTCACCGGCGAGCAGTTCGCGCTCGACGCGGCCGGCAGTCTCGGCATCCAGGGTGGAATTCAGGTACTCGGCGCGCACGCCGAGCTGGCGCAGGGCTTCGACCTGGTCCTGCATCAGCGCGATCAGCGGCGAGATGACGATGCCGCAACCGTCACGCAGCAGGGCCGGGACCTGGTAGCACAGCGATTTGCCGCCGCCGGTGGGCATCAGCACCAGGGCATCGTGACCGGCAGCCACATGCTCCACGATGTCCTGCTGCGGACCACGGAAATCGTCGTAACCAAAGACGCGTTGGAGCAGGTCGTGCGCGGGACGGGAAGCCATCCGGTTAGTTTACCCCGGAGGGAGGGGTAGGGGTTCGGCAGGGCTGCGCCCTGCACCTGCTGCAAGCCAGTGCAACGTCAAAGGCAACAGCCGGCTCTGGGCTGTCTGCTTATTGGGCGGGGCGGTGTGGGCTTGCAGGACACGCCGTAAACCCGTCCTTGGGGGCTCGATGGCGCCATCCATGGCGCCAACGGTCCTGCAAGCCCACACCGCCCCACCCCCGACAGTTTCCCGGTGACGGGGGCCAGATCAATCCACGCCATGCGTGGATGAAAACTGTCAGAACTCGACAAACAAAATGGGGTCGGATCCGTTTTCCGTCGGAAAACGGATCCGACCCCAATGGCTTTGCCGGCAGATCGCGGAGAACTGCCGAAGGCGGGGTGGGTCCGGTGGCAGGGGTGTCCGCGGCATGGATGCCGCGGCCAAGCCCCCAAGGACGGGTTTACGGCGTCCCCTGCCACCGGCCCCATCCCGCCTACCCACAGGAGGCCAGCTTTTGCTCTGGCTCTGGCCTTGGCTTTAAGGCCTCTGCGGGTGCAGGGCGCAGCCCTGCCGGGCCCCCCAACTCTTACTGCAGCAGCGAGCGCAGCATCCAGGCGTACTTCTCGTGGGTCTGCAGCCGCTGGGTCATCAGATCCTCGGTCGGGGCGTCGTCTCCCTTGGCCGCCACCTCCAGCACTTCACGTGCCGTACGGCAGACTGCTTCGTTGGCGACCACCAACTGGCGTACCATTTCACGCCAGTCCGCGCTGTCGGTCAGGCCCGGTTCCTCGGCGATCGAGGTCAGCGCAGCGAATTCCCGGTAGGAGCCCGGGGCATTGAAGCCCAGCGCGCGGATGCGCTCGGCCACGTCGTCCAGTGCCGCCCACTGCTCGGTGTACTGCGTCTCGAACATGGTGTGCAGCGAGTTGAACATCGACCCGGTCACGTTCCAGTGGAAGTTGTGCGTCTTCAGGTAGAGCGTGAACGCATCGGCCTGGAAGCGCGACAGACCGTCGGCGATCTTCTTGCGGTCGCCCTGGGTGATCCCGATATCGATGTTCGGCGCCGACGGTGCCGCCGCTGCAAGCTTCTGCTTGCCGGTCTTGGCCTTGGTCGTGCTCTTGGTCTTCGCCATGGGGTTCCTCCTTGTGGAATCGTTGGCCTTCACAATAAACCGGTCGTGATGACTGGTCGCTATCAAAGTTTTGAACGAACCGATTGATGAACTCTATCGATAAAAATCCATCGTCCCGCCTGCGCCAACAGCGCGCCGCCATCGACGGCGCCATGAGCCGCGACCGGGGCCGTTTGCTGGGGATGCTCTCGCGTTGCCAGGCCAAGCCACAGGATGCGGCGTTGGCCGCTACCTTCGAGCAGGCCTTGCAGGCGTCGGTGCAGCGCCGGCAGGTCCGGGCGCAGCAGCAGCCGTCCATTACTCTGGACCCGCAGCTGCCGATTGCGCGTGAAGCCGACGCCATCATCGGGCTGATCCGCGACCATCAGGTGGTGGTGATCGCTGGTGAAACCGGCTCGGGCAAGACCACCCAGCTGCCGAAACTGTGCCTGGCCGCAGGCCGTGGCCAGGCCGGCATGATCGGTTGCACCCAGCCGCGACGGATTGCCGCACGTGCGGTGGCAAGCCGCGTGGCGCAGGAACTGCAGAGCGAACTGGGCCAGCTGGTCGGCTACCAGGTGCGCTTCAACGACAAGGTCAGCGACGACAGCCGCATCAAGTTCATGACCGACGGCATCCTGCTGGCGGAGATCGCCAGTGACCGCTGGTTGTCGAACTACGACACGATCATCGTCGACGAGGCGCACGAACGCAGCCTCAACATCGATTTCCTGCTGGGCTACCTGAAGCAGCTGCTGCGCAAGCGCCCGGACCTGAAACTGATCGTCACCTCGGCCACCATCGATACCGAACGCTTCGCCCAGCATTTCGACAATGCGCCGGTGATCAGCGTCGAAGGCCGCACCTACCCGGTGGAAGTGCGCTATCGCGCGCTGGAAGGCGAGGGCGAAGACCAGGGCGAACGCACCGTCAACGACGCCATCGTGTCGGCCATCGACGAGATCACCCGCCTGGATGCGCGCGGCGACGTGCTGATCTTCCTGCCGGGCGAACGCGAGATCCGCGATGCGCACCAGTCGCTGGAGCGCCGCAAGTACCGCAACACCGAGGTGCTGCCGCTCTATGCGCGGCTGTCCAACCAGGACCAGGACCGGGTGTTCAATCCCGGGCCGAACCGGCGCATCGTGCTGGCCACCAACGTCGCGGAGACCTCGCTGACGGTGCCGCGCATCCGCTACGTGGTCGATCCGGGCTTTGCCCGCGTCAAGCGCTACAGTCCGCGCAACAAGCTGGACCGCCTGCACATCGAGCCGATCTCGCAGGCCAGTGCCAACCAGCGCAAGGGCCGCTGCGGCCGTATCGCCGAGGGCATCTGTTACCGCCTGTACGCCGAAGCCGATTTCCAGGCGCGGCCGGAGTTCACCGATCCGGAAATCCGCCGCTCCAGCCTGGCCGGGGTGATCCTGCGCATGCTGCAGCTGGGCCTGGGCCGCATCGAGGAGTTTCCGTTCCTGGAAGCGCCGGACGAGCGTGCGGTGGCCGATGGCTGGCAGCAGCTGACCGAACTGGGTGCGATCGACGCCGAGCGGCGCATGACCACCATCGGCAAGCAGATGGCACGCCTGCCGGTGGACGTGAAGCTGGCGCGCATGCTGGTCGCCGCGCAGGCCGCCGGCTGCCTGCGGCCGATGCTGGTGATCGCCTCGTTCCTGGGCATCCAGGACCCGCGCGAACGTCCGCCCGAAGCACGCGGTGCCGCCGACAGCGCGCATGCGCAGTTCGCCGATGGTCGTTCCGAGTTCGTTGGCGTGCTGCGCCTGTGGGATGCCTACCGGCAGGCCCATGAAGACCTGACCCAGTCCAAGCTGCGCGACTGGTGCGGCCGTCATTTCCTCGGCTTCCTGCGCATGCGCGAGTGGCGCGAGCTGCACCGCCAGCTGCGGCTGCTGTGCGAGGAACTGGGCTGGAAGGAAGAGGCCAGCGAGGCGTCGATGGCGCCGTTGCTGGCCGGCAGCAGTGCGCCGGCGGCAGCGCGTGATGATGCCGCCGCAGTGAAGGCCACCCGTGGCCAGCTGCACCGCGCTGCACGCCTGGCCCGCGAAGGCAAGGCCGAAGCGGCGCCGACGCCGGTGGCCGTACGTGCACAGAAGGAGCAGGCACCGGCGGGCGGCGGCTTCAGCGAACGCGTGCGCGCGGCTGCCTACCAGACCCTGCACCGGGCGTTGGTGGCGGGCCTGCCGACGCAGATCGGGCACCGCACCGAGAAGGGCGATTTCCAGGCGCCACGCCAGCGCCGTTTCCTGCCGTTCCCCGGTTCGGCGCTGTCCAAGCGCCCGCCGCCGTGGTTGCTGGTGGCCAACCTGCTGGACACGCAGAAGGTCTGGGGCATGACCCTGGCCGCGATCGAGCCGGACTGGGTCATCGCCGAACTGCCGCACCTGCTGCTGCGCAAGCACTTCGACCCGCACTGGTCGCGCGCGCAGGGCCAGGTGCTGGCCTCCGAGCAGATCAGCCTGTTCGGCCTGGTGCTGGCACCGAAGAAGCCGGTGCACTACGGCCGCATCGCACCGGGCGAGGCGCACGACATCTTCGTGCGCCAGGCGCTGGTGACCGGCGAGATCAACACCCGCGCCAGCTTCGTGGCCGACAACCAGAAAGTGCTGGAGGTCGCCCGCGAGGAGGAAGCGAAGCTGCGCCGCGCCGGCATCGTGGCCGACGAGGACTGGCAGGCGCGCTGGTACCTGGACCGGGTGCCGCCGCAGATCCATTCGGCCGCAGGGCTGGATACCTGGTGGAAGGGGCTGGCGCCGGAACAGCGCAAGACCCTGCACTGGTCACTGGTCGACCTGTTGCCGGGTGAGGGCAGCGAACAGGAGCGCTACCCGAAGTACCTGCCACTGGGCCAGGCGCGCCTGCCACTGCACTACCGCTTCGAGCCGGGTGCCGATGATGACGGCGTGACCCTGGACGTGCCGCTGCACCTGCTCAACGCGCTGGACCCGGTGCAGCTGGGCTGGCTGGCGCCTGGCTTCGTCGCCGACAAGGCTTCGGCACTCATCCGCAGCCTGCCCAAGGCGATGCGCCGCAACTACGTGCCGGCGCCGGACTTCGGTCGTGCGTTCTTCGAGGCATTCCCGCAGCCCAGCGCCGATGCCATCACTGGCGAACTGGCGCGCTTTTTGTCACGTGCCACCGGCGCGACGGTGACGGCGCTCGATTTCGAACCCGCTTCGATCGAACCGCACCTGCACATGAACCTGCGCCTGCGCGACGAGCACGGCAAGGTGCTGGCGACCTCGCGGGATCTGGATGCGTTGCGCGCGAAATTCGGCGGCCGTGCCGGCGATGCCTTCGCTGCACGGGCGGGGCGCGAGATGGCGGCCGATGGCCTGCGCACGTTCCCGGCCGCGCCGATTCCGCTGCAGGTGCCCGGTGAAGCCGGCGTTCCGGCCTATCCGGCGCTGCTGGACGAGGGCGACAGCGTGGCGCTGCGCATCTTCGCCGATCGCCAGCAGGCGCAGGAGGCCCACCCGCTGGGTGTGCGCCGGCTGCTGGAGATTGCCCTGGCCGAGAAGGTCAAGCAGGCGCGCAAGCAGCTGCCGGTGGGTGCCAAGACCGGCCTGCTGTATGCCGCGATCGAATCGCAGGAACGCCTGCGTGGAGACCTGGTGGATGCGGCGATGAACGCGGTGCTGGCCGAAGGCCTGGAAGACATCCGCGATGCGGCAGCCTTCGAGCAACGCCGCGAGCATGCGGCCAAGGCCCTGTTCGGCGAGGCGATGTCGCGGCTGAAACTGGCCGAGTCCATCCTGGCGCTGGTGGCGGAACTGAAGCCGTTGCTGGAGGCGCCGTTGATGGGCTGGGCGCGTGGCAACCTGGACGACATGGAAGCGCAGCTGGCCGGGCTGATCCACCCCGGCTTCCTGCGCGACACGCCGGCCGACGCGCTGGCGCAGTACCCGCGCTACCTGAAGGCGATGATCCTGCGCACCGAGCGTGCCAAGCGTGATCCGCCGCGTGACCAGGCGCGCATGCTGGAATTGCACCCGTTCCTGGAGGCGCTGGAAGCGGGCGAGCAGCAGGGCCTGCGTGATCGCCCGCAATGGCAGGCGCTGCGTTGGGATCTGGAAGAGCTGCGGGTGTCGTTGTTCGCGCAGGAGCTGGGGGCACGCACCGGCATTTCGGCGAAGAAGCTGGCGCAGCGGGTGGCTGCACTTCGCCAGGCGTGAACGCGCGCCATGGTCGCCCCATCGGGCGACCATGGCCGCCGGGCATGGATCCGGCACGGCCGGAATGCCCGGGCGTTACTTGGTGCGACGAACCTTCGGTTGCACGTTCACCCCGTCCACCTTCATGTACCAGGCGCCCATCACGCCTGGGCGCATGCTGACGTTCGGCGCTTCCTTGCGGCCACCGGAATAGTGCGTGGCGTCTATCTGCTCCCACTCCTGGCCGTTCTGCAGCACGTAGCGGCGGCCCTGGCCGAAGCCACGGAATTCGCCCTGCAGGGTGCTTTCGATCGGTTCGCTGCTGCCGAAGTCCAGGAAGCCGCGGTTCTTCTTGATCACTTCCTGGCGGCCTTCTTCGCGCGCTGCGGCGACGGCCTGGGTGGTGGCCGCCTCGACCTTGCCCTGCAGCCAGCGGTTGAGCGTGGCCAGTTCAGCGGCGCTGAGCTTGTCCAGGCCGGCGGCCTTGAACTCGGTGGGCGACATCTGCTGCTGCAGGTCGCCCTCCACCACGCGCTGGGCCAGCGCAGGCGCGGACAGGGACAGCAACACGGCGGCACAGGCCAGCAGCCGTGGACGGACGCGCAGGGCAATCGAAGGCATGGCGGGTCTCTCCTGGATGTGTTGGCGAGTGTAGCGGCATGTCTTCATGCCGGGTGATGGTGGCCGCAGTGATTGTCCCTGAACGACGCCGGCGCTAGTGTAGGGGCCTCTGTCTTGCCTGCTCGATGCTGTGAACCGCGCTTCCGTCCCTGGCCTGGATGCCTTGTTGAACCGTCCCTCGGCAGCGGTGCTGCCTGCTCCGCTGCGCCAGGCCCTGCGCGAGCATTGGGAAGCGCCGGATTGCGACCACCAGATGCGTGCCACATGGTCGGTGCTGGGCGATACCCTCGATGCGCTGGCGATGCTCTCGGCCGACGAAGGCGCGGTGGTGGCAGCATTGCTGTTCGACCTGCCGGGCCTGCGTGCCAGCCTGGACCAGCTGCCGCTGGGCAACCACCAGGCGGCGGTGATCGGCCTGCTCGACGGCCAGGATGCCGCCGACCCGGTGTGGGCGCTGCACGCCGGCCGTGAGGCCGGACGCAACAGCGAGGGCCTGCGCCGGCTGCTGCTGGCGATCATCCGCGACCTGCGCGTGGTGCCGATCCTGCTGGCGCGCCAGCTCGCGAGGATGCGCGCGGCCGACAAGCTGGACGACGAGCAACGCCGCGCGCTGGCCCAGCTGACCCGCGACATCCACGCGCCCCTGGCCAACCGCCTGGGCATCTGGCAGCTGAAGTGGGAGCTGGAGGACCTGGCGTTCCGCCACCTGGAACCGGAAACCTACCGCCGCATCGCCCGCGAGGTGGACGAAACCCGCATCGCCCGCGAGCGTTACGTCGAGAACGTCAAGAAGGTGCTGTCGCGCGAGCTGGTCGCCCAGGGCATCAAGGCCGAAGTCAGCGGCCGCCCGAAGCACATCTACAGCATCTGGCGGAAGATGCAGAAGAAGCGGCTGGCCTTCGACCAGCTGTATGACATCCGTGCGGTGCGCGTAATGGTCGACGACGTCGCCGCCTGCTACGCCGCGCTGGGCGTGGTGCACGCGCTGTGGGCGCCGGTACCAAGCGAGTTCGATGATTACATCGCACGCCCGAAGGCCAACGACTATCGCTCGCTGCATACCGCCGTGGTCGGCCCGGAAGGGCGCACCATCGAAGTGCAGATCCGTACCCATGAAATGCACTCGCAGGCCGAGCTGGGCGTGGCCGCGCACTGGAAGTACAAGGAAGGCGGCAAGGGCGCGGAGAAGTCCTTCGATCGCAAGATCACCTGGATGCGCCAGCTGCTGGAGCAGGCGCAGGACGGGCAGGGCAATGAACTGGCCGGGGCGCTCGATGCCGAGCTGACCGAGGACCGGGTCTATGCGCTGAGCCCGAAGGACGAGGTGCTGGACCTGCCGCAGGGCGCTACGCCGCTCGATTTCGCCTACCAGGTGCACACCATGGTCGGGCATCGCTGCCGCGGCGCCAAGGTCAACGGCCGTATCGTGCCGCTGACCTATCGCCTGCGCAGCGGCGACCGCGTCGAGATCCTGACCGGCAAGGAGGCCGACCCGCGCCGCGACTGGCTGATGCCGGCCAATGGCTTCCTGGCCAGCAACCGCTCGCGCGAGAAGGTGCGCAGCTGGTTCCACAAGCTGGACCGCGCGCGCAACGTGCAGGCCGGTCGCGAGCTGCTCGAGCGCGAGCTGAAGCGGCTGGGCCTGCAGCACTCGGACCTGGCCGTCGCGGCGAAGAAATTCCATGCCGACAGCGTCGATGACCTGTACATCCAGGTGGCGCTGGGCGATACCGGCCCGAACCAGGTCAGCCGGACGTTGCTGGAGGCGGAACGTGCCGCCAGCCAGCCCGCGCCCGCGCCGACCCTGCCGCGGCCGACCGCGCGCCGCGAGAACCTGGGCAAGTCCAAGTTCACCGTGCAGGGCGTGGGCAACCTGCTGGTGCAGCTGGCACGCTGCTGCCAGCCGGTGGCCGGCGAGCCGATCGTCGGCTACCTGACCCGTAGCCGTGGTGTCACTGTGCATCGTGCAGACTGTGCCGCGCTGGCCCGGCTGGCCGCCGCCAGCCCGCAGCGCATCCTGCCGGTGGAGTGGGGCCAGGCCGGTGGCGGCTACGAAGTGGACGTGGTGGTCGACGCGGTCGACCGCCGCTGGCTGCTGAAGGACATCACCAACCTGATCGCCCAGGAAGACGCTTACGTGCTCGACATCCACAGTGACAACGTGCGCAACAGTGGCCGTGCCCATCTGCGGCTGCGGCTGAAGGTCAGCGACTACGGGCAGTTGTCGACGCTGCTGGGCAAGCTTGATGCGCTGCCGGGCGTGAGCGAGGCACGTCGCCTCGGCTGAGCTTCACGCTGCCCCGGCTACCCTGCACGCATGGAACGCGAGCCCCCGCATCGCCCGCATGGCGCTGAACATCCTGCGCTGGACCGCGTCCGTCGCGAGGGTCGCTGGTGGTGGCTGCAGGCACGCCATGCGCGCCGGGTCTGGCGCTGGGCGCTGCTTGCGGCGCTGGCCGTGTTCGTGCTGCTGGTCCTGCTGCGCAAGCCGCTGGCCGACTGGTTCTGGGATGAGCCGCAGATCGAACAGCTGCTGGCCGAGGGGGATCGTGCGCTGGCCGCCGGTCGTTTGAGCGATGCCGATGGCAGTGGTGCGCGCGAGCGCTACCAGGCGGTGCTGGCGCTGGACGGTGATCGCCCGCAGGCGCGCCAGGGCCTGGCCAATACCGGCGCGGCAGCGCTGCAACAGGCGCGCGATCGCCTGCACGCCGGTGACCTGGACGGCAGCGCGCAGGCACTGGCACTGGCCCGTGAGCTGCAGGTGCCGCAGGGCGAAGCCGATGCGGTCGCCCGCCAGCTGCAGGCGCGACGCAGTGCCGGAGCCGGTATTGGTGCGTTGTTGGCCCAGGCGCGCAACGCGTTCGCGGCCGGACGCCTGGATGATGGCGACAGCAGTGCGTTGCCCTTGTTCCAGCGCATCCTTGCCCTGCAGCCGGACAACCTGCCGGCGCTGGAAGGTCGCGAAGATGCGCTGAGCGACCTGCTGCTGCAGGCGCGCACGCTGGCAGGGCGCGGAGAGCTGGCCGAGGCGGCCGCGATCCTGCGTCGTGCCCGCCAGTTCGATGCCGGTCATGCCGATCTGCCGGCCAGCGAGGAAGCCCTGGCGCGCGCGGTGGACCAGCGCCTGCGGCAGGCGCAGCGGGCACTGCAACGACAGCAGCTGGACGCCGCGGCCCAGGGTTTCCTGGCAGTGCTTGCGGTGGCGGCCGATGATCCCAATGCCCAGCGGGGGCGTGAGCAGGCGCTGCAGGCGGTGGTCGTGCGCAGCCAGACATCCGCCGACGACTTCCAGTTCGATGCGGCGCAACGCGATGCAGCCCTGGCGGCGGAGCTGGGCGCTTCGCAGGCAATCCGGCAGCAACTGGCACAGCGCCTGCAGCGTGCGCGCCAGGCGCAACAGGCCCTGCAGCAGCCCGCGATCAGTACGGCGCAGCGCGAACGCCAGCTGCGCGACCACCTGCGCAAGATCGAGCGTGCCGAACGTGCAGGGCAGTGGATCAGCCCACCGGGGCACAGCGCGTTCGACGCACTGCGCGAAGCCCAGTCACTGGCCCCCCGCGACACGCGGGTGAAGGCTGCCGCAGCACGCCTGCTGCCCGCCAGTCGCCGCTGCTTCGACGACAATCTGCGGCAGAACCGGGTACAGGCGGCGGGTGCCTGCCTGCAGGCCTGGCAGACGCTGTCACCGACCGCAGCGGGCCTGCCCTCGGCGCGGCTGCGGTTGGCCCAGCGCTGGCTGGCGATCGGCAGCGAACGGCTCGGCAATGGCGACCTGGCCTTTGCCGCGCACGCTGCCGAACAGGCGCGGTTGCTGCAACCGGACCTGGCCGAACTGCCGGCGTTCGAAGACCGCCTGCGTCGCGCCGGTGGACGGGCGGACTAGGCGAAGAACACCCGCTGCACGGTCGCGCGGGCGGCATCAAGTGAGAAATGCTGGGCGACGTTGGCCAGGCCGGCATCGGACAACTGCTGCCACAGCTGTGGATCCTGGTACAGGCGGATCACCGCATCGGCGAATCCGACAGCGTCATCGGCCACCAGCACGTCCTGGCCGGGATGCAGGTGCATGCCTTCCACGGCGCAGGTGGTACCGACCACCGGCTGGCCGTGGGCCATGCTCAGGTTGATCTTGCCCTTCACGCCGGCGCCGAACCGCAGCGGCGCAATGGCGATGCGCGCGCCGTCCATGTAGGGCGTGATGTCTTCGACGAACCCGTGCATCTGCACACCGGGCTGGCGTGCGGCCAGTGCCAGCAGCGACTCCGGCGCCGCGGCGCCGATGCAGTGCAGGCGCACTTCCGGCAACCGGGCGCGGATGCGGGCAAAGACCTCGCCGATGAACCATTCCATGCCGTCCAGGTTCGGCGGATGACGGAAGCCACCGACAAACACCAGGTCGCGCCGCTGCTCGAATACGGCGCCGGCACCGGCGACCTCATGCAGGTTGGAGATCAGCTCCACCCGCACCTGCGGCGCATCGGACTGCAGCTGCTCCCGTTCGGCCGCACTGACCAGCACGGTGATGTCGCACTGCTCCATCACGGCCAGTTCGCTGCTGCGGGTACGTTCCGCTGCACGCAGCAGGGTTGCGTCGCCGGCGACTTCGGCACCGCGGCGTTCGCGCAGGTAGTGCAGGTCAACGGTGTCGAACACGGTCCGTGCCTGCGGTGCATAGCGCTTGAGCAGCGGCAGGCATTCGTGGGCGACGTGGTGACGCACCAGCATTGCCACGTCGAAACGCGATCCGTGGCTGCGCAGCCAGCCGGCTACGCCGTCCAGGAAGGGCGCGTACCAGACTTCCACGCCCATCCGTTGCAGCGCTTCGGTGGCCGCACCGGCGTGCTCGCGCCGGGTCGGTACGAACACAACGTGGGCGCCGCCCTGCAGCAGCAGGCGGATCAGATTGACCTGGCGCAGTGACCCGGAATCGCGATCCGGCTGCGGTACTTCCTCGTCCAGGATCAGCACCTGGCGCCGGCCGCGCAGCAGCAGCGTCGGAGACGGCACTTCGCCGACCGCCGGATGACGGCCCAGTTCGGTGGCCCAGCGGGCGGCGAAGATGGCCTGGTTGCGTACCTGGTAGGCCTTCACCCCGCTGCCGGTGTCGGTACCGTTGCTGGTGCCTTCGTCGTGGATCACCCGGCTGGCCGGCTGCACCAGCACGCGCAGGCCGTGTGCACGCACGCGGAAGGCCAGGTCGGTGTCCTCGTAGTAGGCCGGCTTGTAGCGGGTGTCGAAGCCGTCCAGCTGCTGCCAGAGGGCGCGTGGCAGCATCAGCGCCGCGCCCGAGCAGTAGTCGACGTCGCGCAGGCTGGCAAAGCGCGGATCATCGGCGGCCTCGAAGCGGCCGTAGCTCCAGCCACTGCCATCGGCGAAGATCACCCCGCCCGACTCCTGCAGGCGGCCATCCGGGTACAGCAGCTGGCTGCCGACCAGGCCGGCGTCGGGCACGCTGCCGAAGGTGTCCAGCAGGGCGTCGAGCCAGCCCGGCTGCGGCACCGTATCGTTGTTCAGCAGTACCACGTAGCGGCCGCGTGCGCGCGATACACCGTCATTGCAGGCTTCAATGAAGCCGCCGTTGTGCGCGCGCACTTCATAGCGCAGCCCGGCCACCTGCGGCATCCACTGCACGGTGGCATCGCTGCTGCCGTCATCCACTACCAGGATCTCGCACGCGGCGGCCGGCGGGTGCGCCGCCAGGGCGCGCAGGCAGGCCACGGTGTGGGCGACGTGGTTGTAGACCGGGATGACGATGCTCACCTCCGGCGACTCGCTGAACGGCACCGTGAAGGGGGCGAAATCCTGCGCTGGCGGCAGGAACAGTGGCGTGCGCGGGGCGGGGACGGCGCGCTGGGCATGCACGCGGATGCGTTGCCAGGTGGCACGCCAGCCACGGGTGCGCAGGCTTGCCAGGCTCCGGCGGGCCAGGCCCGACAGGCGGTTGATCAGGTATCGGATCTCGGCCAGGGACATCGCCATCCGGTTGCAACTCCAGCTTAAGCAGGGGAACCCGGGAGAATTCGCCAGCCGCAGCGGCTGGGGTAGACTCGCCAGACCCTACATTCTCGCATTCCCGTGCCCCGACGCTACGATTCCGACGACATCGACGATTCCGACGACGACCAGCAGGACAACGGTCCGCTGTGGCGGCGCCGGCTGATCACCTGGAGCATGGCTGCGGTCGCGTTGGGATTGGGTTTCCTCATTCCCTATACGCTGTACCTGAACCAACAGGTGACCCAGCGTTTCGGTGAACTGCGCTGGCAGATCCCGACGCGCGTGTACGCGCGCCCGCTGGTGCTCACCCCCGGCAAGGCGATGGATGCGTCTACGCTGAAGACCGAGCTGGCCGCCTCTGCCTACCGCGATGACGGGCAGGGCAAGGAGCCGGCCACCTATGCGGTGAACGGCGGGCGCTTCGTCATCTCCAGCCGCGGCTTCAACGACGTTGACGGCCGGGTGGCCCCGCGCCGGGTGGAGCTGTCGCTGGCCGATGGCGGCGTGGCCTCGCTGCGCGACGCCGACAACCGCAAGGCGCTGAAGGCCGCGCGGCTGGATCCGGCGCGCATCGCCACCCTGTACGGCCAGAAGCAGGAAGAGCGCCGCCTGATCCGCATGGACGAGGCGCCGGACCTGCTGGTGACTGGCCTGCAGGCGGTGGAGGACAAGGACTTCAACCGCCACCACGGCATCGACCTGTCCGGCATCGCGCGCGCGGTGTGGGTGACGATCCGTTCCGGTGGCCAGAGCCGCCAGGGCGCTTCGACGCTGACCCAGCAGCTGGCCCGCAGCGGCCTGCTCGGCATCGGCAAGGAGCAGACGGTCACCCGCAAGTTCAATGAGGTGCTGTACGCACTGATCATGGAAGCGCGTTATGACAAGCGCACCATCTTCGAGGCCTATCTCAACCAGG
Source organism: Stenotrophomonas sp. YJH_SMC_73 (assembly GCF_059370155.1). NCBI lineage: Bacteria > Pseudomonadati > Pseudomonadota > Gammaproteobacteria > Lysobacterales > Lysobacteraceae > Stenotrophomonas > Stenotrophomonas sp. YJH_SMC_73. The sequence continues at coordinate 707,384 of NZ_JCAFTJ010000001.1, forward strand.
TGTACCTGGGCCAGCGCGGCAGCCAGGCGATCCATGGCATGTCCTCCGGCGCCGAGTTCTGGTTCGGCCGTGACCTGCAGTCGCTGGAGACCGAGCAGATCGCACTGCTGATCGGCCTGGTCAAGGGGCCGTCCTTCTACGACCCGCGGCGCAACCCGGAGCGCGCGCTGGATCGCCGCAACTTCGTGCTGGGCAAGCTGCACGAGGCCACGCTGATCGACGATGCCGAGTACCAGCGCGCGCTTAAGGCACCGCTGGGCGTGCCCAAGACGCCGGGCCTGGTGGCAGCCAACCGCTTCCCGGCCTACGTTGACCTGGTCCGCCGCCAGCTCGGCCATGACTATCCGGAATCGGCGCTGCAGGGCGCGGGCCTGAGCGTGATGACCGGCATGTCGCCGTCCGCGCAGGCCTATGCCGAAGGCGCGGTGACCCGCACCATCAAGTCGCTGGAAAGCAAGCGCCGCCCCGAGCTGCAGGCCGGCATGGTGCTGACCGACGTGCACAACGGCGACGTGCTGGCGGTGATCGGCAGCCGCGAGGTGTCCGAGGTCGGCTTCAACCGCGCGATCGAGGCGCAGCGTCCGGTCGGTTCGCTGCTCAAGCCGTTCGTCTACCTGCTGGCCCTGGCGCAGCCGGACCGTTACTCGCTGGCCAGCTGGGTGGATGATTCGCCGGTGACGGTGCAGCTCGGCCGCGGCCGCAACTGGAGTCCCGGCAACGCGGACAACCGCAGCCACGGCACGGTGCGCCTGATCGACGCACTGGCGCATTCCTACAACCAGGCCACGGTGCGCGTGGGCATGCAGGTCGGCCCGGAGCGCGTGACCCAGCTGATCCATGTCCTGGCCGGCATCAAGGCTGACGCCAACCCGGCGGTGATCCTCGGCTCGACCGACCAGAGCCCGTACGCGATGGCGCAGCTGTACCAGTTCCTGGCGTCCGGCGGCGAGATCCAGCCGCTGCACGCGGTGCGTGGCGTGCTCGATCCGCAGGGCAAGCTGCTCAAGCGATACGACAAGACCCCGGCACCGGCGCAGGAAGGCGACTCGATTGCCGCCAACCTGATCAGTGTCGGCCTGCAGCAGGTGGTCGCCAGCGGTACCGCGCAGCGGCTCAATGCCGATGGCCTCGGCCGCCTGCAGCCCGCCGGCAAGACCGGCACCACCAACGATGGCCGTGACAGCTGGTATGCCGGCTACACCGGTGATCACCTGGCAGTGATCTGGATCGGCAACGACCAGAACGCGCAGGCCGGCCTGTATGGCGCCACCGGCGCGATGCGGGTCTGGTCGGGCATCTTCCAGCGCCTGCCGAGCGCGCCGCTGCGGGTCAGCAACAAGGGCCTGGACTGGCAGTCGGTGGCCCCCACCGGCCTCAACAGCACCGATGAAGGCTGCCCCGGCGCGCGTCGTTTCCCGTTCGTGGTGGGCTATGCGCCTGCTTATGCGCCGTGCGCGCCGGCCGCGTCGCCGGAGGGGCAGGGCGAGGCCGAAGGCGAGGGCGGTGGCTGGCGCAGCTGGTTCGGCCTGGACCGCAAGCCGGAAGCGCCTGCCGAACCTGCCGCGGCACCTGCCGCCGCCACTCCTCCCCCGAGCCGATGATGCCGATGAACATGCGATCCCTGCTGCAGCCCCTGGCCCTGACCGGCCTCAGCCTGGCCCTGGCCGCCTGCGTGAGCAGCGCACCACCGGTGGTCAAGCCGGTCGATACCACCACGCCGGCGCAGCGCCTGGCTGCGGTGGACGCTGCAGCGGGTCCGGACGACAAGGAATTGTCGGTACAGCCGCTGCGTGATTCGCAGGTGGAAGATCTGCGGGTAACCGCACTGGCACAACGCCAGGCGAACGACCTGGCCGGCGCGGCCAGCAGCCTGGACCACGCGCTGGAGATCGTGGCGGGTGACCCGGCAGTGCTGCAGGAACGTGCCGAACTGGCGCTGCTGCAGGGCCAGTGGGCGCAGGCGGAGACTTTCGCGCGCAAGGCGGTGGATCTGGGCTCGAAGACCGGGCCGCTGTGCCGCCGGCATTGGGCGACGATCGAGCAGTCGCGCCTGGCGCGGGGCGAGAAGGAGAATGCGGTGTCGGCGCATGCGCAGATTGAGGGCTGCACGGTGCCGGGGATCAAGCGGTACTGAATTTCCAGCCAACGGCGCAGCCCCTCGTGGCTGTGGGTTGGTCGCTGAAGCCAGAAGCAAAAGCCGCGCTTGGCCGGGCGGGGTGGGTTCGCGGGGGACGCCGTGAACCCGTCCCTGGGGGCTTGGCCGCGGCATCCATGCCGCGGACACCCCCGCGAACCCACCCCGCCCAACCTCTGACAGTTTCCGTGTGCGTCCAGCCACGGAAAAGAAAAAGAAAATCAAAAGCGGGTCGCGCGCTGCGCGCACTCGTTGTGGGGTCGTATCCGTTTTCCGCAGGAAAACGGATCCGACCCCTTCTTGTTTCCGTTCCACCCACCGCTTCTGAATCCAGTCGAGCAAGCGCGACGCCACGAAGCACGTCCATCCGTCACCGGGAAACTGTCGAAGGCGGGGCGGGAGGGGCAGGCAGGACCGTTGGCGCCATGGATGGCGCCATCGAGCCCCCATGGACGGGTTTACGGCGTGTCCTGCCTGCCCCTCCCGCCCCGCCAAACACGCAGCAACCCAGAGCCATGAACCACGCTGTTGCTGTTGCCTTTGCCTGCGCTCTGGCTTGAAACGGGTGCCGGGCAGCGCCCGGCCGGGTATCCTCTCCCTCTGATGTCCGACCTTGTCCATGCCAGCCGCGAAGCCCTCAGCGAAGGCGGCGCGCTCGCCTCGCATCTGGATGCCTTTGTCCCGCGTCCGGCACAGCTGCACCTGACCGACGCCATCGCCGAAGCGCTGCAGCAGCGCGACCTGCTGCTGGCCGAGGCCGGTACAGGCACCGGCAAGACCTTCGCCTATCTGGTGCCGGTGCTGCTGTCCGGGCTGCGCACCATCATCTCCACCGGTACCCGCGCGTTGCAGGACCAGCTCTACCACCGCGATCTGCCGCGCGTGCGCCAGGCACTGGGCGTTGGCCTGCGCAGCGCGCTGCTGAAGGGGCGCGCGAATTACCTGTGCCGCTACCGCCTGCAGCAGGCGCGGGGCGAACCGCGTTTTTCCAGCCCGGAGCAGGCTGCGCAGTTCCAGCGCATCCTGGCCTGGTCCGGCCGTTCGGAGTTCGGTGACATCGCCGAACTGGAAGGCTTGGCCGATGACTCGCCGCTTCTGCCGATGGTCACTTCCACGGTCGACAACTGCCTGGGTACCGATTGCCCGTTCTGGGACGACTGCTTCGTGGTGCGCGCGCGCCAACGTGCGCAGGCTGCCGACGTGGTGGTGGTCAACCACCACCTGCTGCTGGCCGACCTGGCACTGAAACAGGACGGCTTCGGTGAGTTGCTGCCGGGGGCGCAGGCCTTTGTCATCGACGAGGCGCATCAGCTGCCCGAGTTGGCCGCGCAGTTTTTCGGCGAAGGCTTCGGCATGCGCCCGTGGCAGGAACTCGGCCGCGACTGCCTGGCCGAGGCGCGCGGCGTAGGCGGCGCGCAGTCGGCCCTGCAGGAACCGGTCGACCAGTTGCAGCAGGCGTTGCTGGCGCTGCGCTCGGCGATGGAGGGGCTGCCGCCACGGGGTACGCAGTGGCGTGCGCTGGCGATGCCACAGGTGCGCGATGGATTCGATACGGTGATGGCCGGCCTGGTGACGCTGGAGCAGGCACTGCAACCGCTGCGCGAGGCGGCGGCGGGTCTGGATGCCTGTCATGCGCGGGCACGCGAGGCGGTGTCGCGGCTGCAGCGCTGGCTGGGCGATGATGAGCCCGCCCTCGATTTCGATACCGATCCGGCGGAGACCCCCCGTGCCGCCGATGTGCTCTGGTATGAGCTCACCCCGCGTGGTTTCCGCTGCCAGCGCACGCCGATGGATGTGTCCGGCCCGCTGCGCGAGCATCGCGAGCGCAGCCGCGCGGCATGGATCTTCACCTCGGCCACGCTGACCGTGGGCGGTGGCTTCGACCACATCGCCACGCGCCTGGGCCTGGACGATCCGCACACGCTGGTCCAGCCGAGCCCGTTCAACTGGCCCGAGCAGGCGTTGTGCTACCTGCCCGAAGGCCTGCCCGATCCGGCGGCGCGCGGGTTTGGCACCGCGCTGATCCAGACCTTGCGGCCGGTGTTGCAGGCCTCGCAGGGCAGGGCGTTCCTGTTGTTCGCCTCGCACCGTGCATTGCGCGAGGCCGCCGAGGCACTGCGCGACGGGCCGTGGCCGTTGTTCGTGCAGGGCGAGGCGCCACGCGCGGCGCTGCTGCAGCGTTTCCGCGAATCGGGCAATGGCGTGCTGCTGGGCTCGGCCAGTTTCCGCGAGGGCGTGGACGTGGTCGGCGAAGCGCTGAGCGTGGTGATGATCGACAAGCTGCCGTTCGCGGCACCGGATGACCCGGTATACGAGGCGCGGCTGGAGGCGATCCGCAGCCGGGGGGGCAACCCGTTCCGCGACGAGCAGCTGCCGCAGGCGGTGATCGCCCTGAAGCAGGGCGTTGGCCGCCTGATCCGCAGCGAAAGCGACCGGGGCGTGCTGGTCCTGTGCGATCCGCGCCTGCTCAACCGTGGCTATGGCCGGGTCTTTCTTGAGTCGCTGCCGCCGTTCCGGCGCACCCGCAGCCTGGCCGATGTGCAGGCCTTCTTTAGGCCACAATGGCTGCCCGTGGCCGATGATGCGGGTGCCCCGGCCGCCGTTGCGGCGGGCCCGGAGCCTGCTCCCGGTGCTACGTTCCCCTTGTTCTGACCTGATCCAATGAAACTGCTCGCCTTTGAAACCGCCACCGAAGCCTGTTCCGTTGCCCTGCATGTCGATGGGCAGGTGCTGGAACGCTTCGAGATCGCCCCGCGCCGGCACGCCGAGTTGAGCCTGCCGTGGGCCGAGGCGCTGCTGGCCGACGCCGGCATCAGCCGTCGCCAGCTTGATGGCATCGCCCTCAGTCGCGGTCCGGGTGCGTTCACGGGCGTGCGCCTGGCGATTGCCATTGCCCAGGGCATCGCACTGGCACTGGACCGCCCGCTGCTGCCGGTCTCGACGCTGCAGGTATTGGCGCTGCGCGCACCGGCGGAAGAAACGCAGATCCTGTCGGCCATCGATGCGCGGATGGGCGAACTCTACGTCGCCCGCTTCGAGCGCGTGGACGGCCTGCCGGTCGCGCGCGATGCCGAGCGCGTCTGCGCGCCGGCAGCGGTGGCGCTGCCGGAAGGGCTGTCGGCCTACGGTGTCGGTACCGGGTTCGCCGCAGCCGAGGGTGCGCTGGTCGCGCAGCTCGGTACTGGCCTGCGCGGATTCGACGCCACGGCATTGCCGCGTGCGTCGGACGTGCTCGCACTGGCGGTGCCGGCGTTCGCGCGCGGCGAAGCCATTGCACCGGAGAAGGTCGAGCCGGCCTACCTGCGCGACAACGTGGCACTGACCCTGGTCGAGCAGCAGGCCGCGCGCGAGGCGAAGGCGAAGGCCAACGGCTGAGCCCCTCGTGGCGGGGTTGGTTGATCGCATAAACCCAAAGCCGCGCTTGGCCGGGCGGGGTGGGTTCGCGGGGGACGCCGTGAACCCCGCTCCGCGGTCCGGTCCAGCCGCTGGCGGCTGTGCGTTCGGGCGCTTGCGAAGCAGTGCTTCGCAAGCAAAGCGCCCTCACCCATGGGGGCTTGGCCGCGGCATCCATGCCGCGGACACCCCCGCGAACCCACCCCGCCCGACCTCTGACAGTTTCCGTGTGCGTCCGCCACGGAAAATCAAAAGAAAATCAAAGTCAACAGCGGATCGCTTCGCTCGCATCCACGCGTAGCGTGGATGTGTGTCGACCAAGGTCGACACCTACCAACAGCAATGATGCGTCGGGATCTGTCAGAGGCGGGGCGGTATGGGCTTGCAGGACCGTTGGCGCCATGGATGGCGCCATCGAGCCCCCAGGGACGGGTTTACGGCGTGTCCTGCAAGCCCATACCGCCCCGCCAAACCCAATATCCCGACCGCTGCTGTTGATGTTGACTTTGACTTTGCTTCCAGCGGGTCCCGGGCCGCAGGCCCGGGCAACAAACCCCTACCGGTCGTCGTGCAGGGTGCCACCCGGCAGGAACACCCAGGTGCGGGTGACCTGCAGGATGTCGATCTCGTCCTCGGTCTTCGGCAGCGGCGGGAATGGCTGCGCAAGCTGCACCACCCGCAGCGCCGCCTCATCCAGCAACGGCGTCCCGCTTGAACGCAGGATCCGGCTGCTTTCCACGCTGCCATCGCGGCGCACGCCCACGCTGATCACCACCTGGCCGCCGAGCCGGCGCTGCCGGGCCTCGTCCGGGTAATTCAGGTTGCCGACGCGCTCGGCGCGGTCGACCCAGGCGCGCAGGTAATTGGCGTAGGCATATTCGCGCGTGCTGGCCGACACGAACTTGCGGTTCGGGCGCTTGGCGTACTGCGCCGAGCGCAGATGCACCTCGGCCGCCAGCCGTGCCATCTCGGCGTCGCGCTGTTCGCGCGCGGTCAGCGGTGCATCCGGTTCCGGCTGCTCCGGTGTCGGGCGCGCCTGCGCCTGGGCCACTGCCTCTTCGCCGTTGCGGCTGCTGACCACCCGCGCCTGCGGCGGGGGCGCCGGCGCGGCCGACTGCTGCTGTTGCGGCACCGGGCTCAGCCCCGCCTGGGCCTGCGGAACGATGCCGGCCTGGTTGTCGCGCGGGCGCTGCGCACGGTCGTGCTCGCCGCCACCTTCCTGGCTGGCGGCGGCAAGGAAATCGGCCTGCTTCGGGGTCAGTGCGGTGCGGGTCTGGCTGAAGATCACCTCCAGCGTCGGCACCAGTGGTGCGTCGCCTTTCACCGCAAAACCCACGCCCAGGATCAGCAGGGCGTGGACCACGATCGACAGCGCGATGGTCGCGCCCAGCCGTTGCGCTTCGCGCGCCGGCGGGGGCAGGACGGCAGGTGCGGCCGCCATCAGCGCAGGCCGGCCTCGAGCGCGTCGAACAGGGTGCCGGCGATGTTCAGGCCGTACTGCGCGTCGAGCTCGCGCACGCAGGTCGGGCTGGTCACGTTGACCTCGGTCAGGTAATCGCCGATCACGTCCAGGCCGACGAAGCGCATGCCACGGCGCTTCATCTCCGGGCCAACCTGGCCGGCGATCCAGCGGTCACGCTCGCTCAGCGGGCGCCCTTCGCCACGGCCGCCAGCCGCCAGGTTGCCGCGGAACTCGTCACCCTGGGGAATGCGCGCCAGGCAGTAGTCGACCGGTTCGCCGTCGACCAGCAGGATGCGCTTGTCGCCGGCCGTGATGTCGGGAATGAACTTCTGGGCCAGCGCCAGCTTGCGGCCGCCGTCGGTCAGGGTTTCCAGGATCACGTTCAGGTTCGGATCGCCCTGGCCGCTGCGGAAGATCGAGCGGCCGCCCATCCCATCCAGCGGCTTCAGCACGGCCTGGCCGTGCTCCAGCGCGAAGGCCTTCAATGCCTTGGCATCGCGGCTGACCAGGGTCGGCGGGCAGCACTGCGGGAACAGCAGGGCGGCCAGCTTCTCGTTGTAGTCGCGCAGGCCCTGCGGGTTGTTGACCACGCAGGCGCCGGCAGCGGCAGCCACGTCCAGCACCTGCGTGTCGTAGATGTACTCGGCGTCGACGGGCGGGTCCTTGCGCATCAGCACGATCTGGCCGGGACCGAACGCGGTACGGCTGAACGCGCCCAGCTCATACCAGCCGGCCGGGTCGTCGCGCACCTGCAGCGGTGCGGTCTGGGCCACCGCCACGCCACCTTCCAGGGCCAGCCCGCCGGGCCGCACGTAGTGCAGGGCGTGGCCGCGGCGCTGGGCTTCCAGCAACATGGCGAAGGTGGTGTCCTTGGCGATCTTGATGTGGGCGATGGGGTCCATCACCACGATGACGTTCAACGGCATGGGCGCACCTGTCAGGCAAGGCGTTGATGGTAGCGGCAACGCCGGCCGTGCGCCTCCCCGCCGTAGTGCAACGCAGCGTCCGCCTGCCGGCAGCGCAGTCATTGCGAACCCGGTCACGTTCAGCCCGGTGCTACCCCCTGCGCGGCAGGCCGGCCTTGAAGCGGGCGCGGGAAGTGCGATATAGATACGCTTTCGCAGCGGCTCCCGCCAGAGATTGGGCCGTGCGCTTGGGGATAGGCAATGACTGAAAACACGACTGCGGGCGGGGAACTCGCAGGACTCCGGGTGATGGTCATCGATGATTCGAAGACCATCCGCAGGACTGCGGAAACGCTGCTCAAGCGCGAAGGCTGCGAGGTGGTCACCGCCACCGACGGCTTCGAAGCGCTTGCCAAGATCGCAGACCAGCAGCCGCAGATCATCTTCGTCGACATCATGATGCCGCGCCTGGATGGCTACCAGACCTGTGCGCTGATCAAGGGCAACCAGCTGTTCAAGGCGACCCCGGTGATCATGCTGTCGTCCAAGGATGGTCTGTTCGACAAGGCGCGGGGGCGCATCGTCGGCTCGGAGCAATACCTGACCAAGCCTTTCACGCGCGAAGAACTGCTGGGTGCCATCCGCACATACGTCAACGCCTGACCAGGGGGGAAAGGCACAATGGCTCGTATCGTCCTGATCGAGGATTCACCGACCGACCGCGCGGTGTTCACCCAGTGGCTGCGCCGTGCCGGCCACGAGGTGCTGGAAGCGGACAACGCCGAGGATGGCCTGCAGCTGGTCCGCGACCAGGCGCCGCAGCTGGTGCTGATGGACGTGGTCCTGCCCGGCATGAGCGGGTTCCAGGCCACCCGGGCGATGGCCCGCGATGCGGCGATCAAGCACATCCCGGTGATCATCGTCAGCACCAAGGCGATGGAAACCGACAAGGCCTGGGGCCTGCGCCAGGGCGCAGCCGATTACATCGTCAAGCCGCCGCGCGAGGATGAACTGATCGCGCGGATCAACGAACTGGTGGCCTGATGCGCTCGCCCTTCGACATCCTTGAAGCCTACGAACGACGCAGCCTGGCCCATGCAGTGCAGCTGCCCGGGCGGCAGTTCGCCCAGGACCTGTGGCGTGGCGTCGGTTACCGCGTCGGCCAGCGCCGGCTGGTGTCCGATTTCCGCGAAGTGGTGGAAATCGTGCCGATGCCGCCGGTGACCCCGGTGCCCTGCGCGCAGCCCTGGCTGCTGGGCGTGGGCAACCTGCGTGGCAACCTGTTCCCGGTGGTCGACCTGAAGTACTTCCTGGAAGGCACGCGCACCGTGCAGCAGGAAGGCCAGCGCGTGCTGATCATGCGCCAGGCTGGCGGCGACGTCGCACTGACCATCGATGAACTGTTCGGCCAGCGCAGCTTCGAGCTGGACCAGCAGATCGACGCGGGCACGTTGGCCGAAGGCCGCTACGGCCATTTCGTTGACCGTGCCTTCCATGCCGACGGCCATGACTGGGGCGTGTTCTCGCTCTCGCTGCTGTCGCGCACCCCTGAATTCCGGCAAGCCGCGGCCTGAGGCCGGGCATCGCCCCCTGCATTGAAGATCGAGGTTGAACGATGAGTACTGCTTCGGACGCCACCAAGACCGGCAAGCTGCGGCTGGGCGGCAGCAACCTCTGGCTGTTCCTGCTGCTGGCATCGATGATCCTGTTCGGCGTCAACACCGGCGTCGCCACCTGGCAGGGCAGCCGCCTTGCCGACGCCGGCTCCAAGGCCGCCGACCTGCAGGTGCTGTCGCAGCAGCTGGCCAACCAGGGACGTGACGCGGTCGGCGGCAACGCCCAGGCCTTCACCGCCTTCAAGGCCACCCGCAACGCGATCGAACAGAACGTGTCGACGCTGCAGGGCCGCTATGGCAAGGAGCCGGGCGTGTCCGGCGCCATCGCCACCCTGGGCGAAACCTGGGCGCCGCTGGGCAAGCAGGCCGGGCAGCTGGTGGCCAGCGAGCCGGCGGTGCTGGCGCTGGCCGGCAATGCCAACAACTTCACCGGCGCGGTACCGGGCCTGCAGGCCCAGCTGAACGAGCTGGTGCGCGCGATGTCCGCCTCCGGCGCCCCCTCGTCGCAGGTGTACAGCGCACTGCAGCAGGTCGTGGTGGCCGGTTCGATGGCCCGTCGGGTGACCGAAATGCGTGCCGGTGGCAGCGCCGCAGCGACCTCCGGGGATGCGCTGGCGCGTGACATCACCGTGTTCTCGCAGGTGCTCGACGGCCTGCGCAACGGCAACGAGGAACTGGGCATCACCGCCGTGCGCGGTGCTGCCGCCGTGGCCGCACTGGAGCAGTCGCAGCAGAAGTGGGAAGCGATGAAGCAGGACGCCGACGCGATCCTGGCCAGCTCGCGCCAGCTGTTCGCGGCGCAGTCGGCGGCGACCGCGCTGGGCCAGGGCTCGGCCCACATGCTGGACGACAGCCGCAAGCTGTTCGATGCGTTCTCCTCGTTCGGCTCGGTGTCCGACACCCGCCTGTTCCCCAACTTCTGGATCGGCGTGGTGTCCGGCGCGCTGTCGCTGATCGCCATCATCGGCTTCGTCTCCACCAACGTGCGCAGCCGCTCGCGCGAGCAGGAACTGCGTTACCAGACCCAGGTGGAATTCAACAGCCGCAACCAGCAGGCGATCATGCGGCTGCTGGACGAAATCTCCTCGCTCGGTGAGGGTGACCTGACGGTGAAGGCCTCGGTGACCGAGGACATGACCGGCGCGATCGCCGACGCGATCAACTATGCGGTGGACGAGCTGCGCCACCTGGTGACCACCATCAACGACACCTCGGCCAAGGTCGCGATGTCCACCCAGGAAACCCAGGCCACCGCGATGCAGCTGGCAGAGGCGGCGGGCCACCAGGCCAACCAGATCACCTCCGCCTCGGACCGCATCGGCGAAATCGCAGCGAGCATCGAGCAGGTGTCGCGCAACTCGGCCGAGTCGGCCGACGTGGCACAGCGCTCGGTGGTGATCGCCGCCGAAGGTGCCGGCGTGGTGCGCGAGACCATCCAGGGCATGGACCAGATCCGCGACCAGATCCAGGAAACCTCCAAGCGCATCAAGCGCCTGGGCGAGTCGTCGCAGGAAATCGGCTCGATCGTGGAACTGATCAATGACATTTCCGAGCAGACCAACATCCTGGCGCTGAACGCGGCGGTGCAGGCGGCGTCGGCGGGCGAAGCGGGCCGCGGTTTCGCGGTTGTGGCCGACGAAGTGCAGCGCCTGGCAGAACGTACCTCGGGTGCGACCCGACGCATCGAAAACCTGGTCCAGGCCATTCAGGCCGATACCAACGAAGCGGTCACCTCGATGGAGCAGACCACGGCCGAAGTGGTGTCCGGTGCGCGCCTGGCCGAGGACGCCGGTACCGCGCTGACCGAGATCGAGCGCGTGTCCAACGCCCTCAATACCCTCATCAAGAACATCTCCATCGCCGCCCAGCAGCAGTCGGCCGCGGCCTCGGACATCACCCGCACCATGGGCGTGATCCGGCAGATCACCGGCCAGACCTCGCAGGGTGCCGGGCAGACCGCAGAGTCGATCGGCCACCTCGCGCAGCTGGCGGCGGACCTGCGCCGTTCGGTCGCCGACTTCAAGCTGCCGGCGTGACGCGGGCAGGGCGGCGAGCAAGGAACCAGTCGATGAAGCATTTCCATTCCCCACGCCAGAATCCGCGCGGCCATCGCGCGGCGGCGAACGGAGCGCGTCCATGAGCAGTCTGCGCGATGCGATGAGCCACGCAGCGCTGGGCTGGGTCAAGCCCGAGCTGGACGAGACCCTGCGCCAGGTGCGCAACGAGGTCGAGTACTACGCGGAAGACCCGAGCGATGCCAGCCGCATGCGCATCTGCGCCGGCTACCTGCACCAGGTGCAGGGCACTCTGCGCATGGTTGAACTGTATGCCCCGGCGATGGTGGCCGAAGAGCTGGAGCAGCTGGCCAATGCCATCGGCGCCGGCCAGGTGGCCGACCGGGATGAAGCCTGTGCGACCCTGATGCGTGGCAGCGTGCTGCTGCCGGACTATCTGGAGCGCCTGCAGAACGGCCATCGCGACATTCCGATCGTGCTGATGCCGCTGCTCAACGAGATCCGCGCGTCGCGTGGCGAAGAAGGTGTCAACGACAGCGTGCTGCTGGCCTTTGCGCCGGACAGCATTACCGCCACCGAGGCCGAACTGGACCATGCCCGGGGCAGCCTGAGCGGGCGCAACCGCGAGCTGCTCGATACCGTCGGCAGCGCAGTGAAGGAAGAACTGCTGCGCATCAAGGATGCGCTTGACCTGCACCTGCGCACCGGCGGTGCACCGGAACAGTTGCAGACCCAGGCCAACGAACTGGGCGCCGTGGCCGACACGCTGGGCATGATGGGCCTGGGCGTGGCCCGCGGCGTGGTCGTGCAGCAGCGCGACGCGCTGCGTGGCGTGGTCGAGGGGCGCCAGCAGATCGACGAGAACCTGCTGCTGGATATCGCCGGTGCGCTGCTGTACGTCGATGCCTCGCTGGACGACCAGGTTGCCCATCTGGGCGCCGGCGGCAGTGGCGAGGACGATCCGAGCGCGGTGGAGAACCGGCGCACGGTGGAAGTGCTGGCCCATGAAGCCATCGCCAACTTCGCTGCCGCCCGCGAGCATTTCGTCGCCTTCATCGAAACCAGCTGGAACCATGCCGAGCTGCAGGATGTACCGCGCCTGCTGGGCGATGTGTCCGGCGCGCTGCGCATGCTCGACCTGGGTACCGCCGCCGATTACCTGCGTGGCGTGCAGCAGTACATCGAGGCCGAGCTGATCGGCCGCCAGCGCGTGCCCAGCGGCCGCCAGCTGGACACCCTGGCCGATGCCATGGCCAGCCTGGAGTACTACCTGGAAGCCCTGCGCGATCGTCGCCCGGGCCGCGAAGACATCCTCGAAATCACCCGCAGCAGCCTCGAGGCACTGCGCTACTGGCCGCTGCCCGAACGCAACGCCGCCGCACCGGAAGCGCCGGCAGCGCTTGCGATCGAACGTGAGCCGCTGCCGGTGCAGGTCGAGCCGCTGCAGCCCGAGCGCATCGAGGTACCGGTGCAGCCTGCTGCGCCCGCGGCCGGCGACGTGCCGGTATCGCTGCCGGACTTCACCTTCGATCCGCCGCCGGCCACACCGGCACCGAGGGTGCCCGACAACAGCCTGATGTTCGGCGCGCTGGGCACCGCGGGCGTCGTGGCCGCCAGCCCGTTGGATGCTGGCGCCTCGCCGCTGCCAACACAGGATGATGCCGAGGCATCGCTGGTCTTCGCCGCGTCCAGCGCACCTGCGCCTGATGTCCCGCAGTGGGAGCTGGCGCCGTTCTACCCCGAAGCCGAGGCGGCCGCGCCCGCCGGCGACGAACGCGCGCCGACGTTCGCCAGTTTCGATCCCGTCAGCTTCGAACTGGCCGACAGCGATCACGCCGATGCACCGCAGTGGTCGCTGTCCGAGGCGCCGCAGGTGCTCGAGGAAAGCGCAGCGCCTGCGATCGACGAGACGACGGACAGCATGGTTTCGCCCGTGACCGGATTCGATGCTGCGCCGGTGTTCGATCCGGTAGCGGCCGAACAGGGCGCGGTTGCCGAGGCCGACGACGTGGTGTTCCGCTTCGACGCCGATGCATTGGACAACGCTGACGACGTGCTGTCGCTGCATGCGATGGAAACGTTGTCGCTGGACGATGACGCCGGGTTGCATCCGTCGCTGGAGATCGTCGATGCCGTGGCGCCGCCGCTGGCCGATGCATCGCCTGCGGCGGAGGTCAGGGTGGACGAGGCTCCGGATGACCTGCCGGCATCGTCGATCACGCCGCCGTCGATCGAAGCGCCCGCCCCGGCAGCGGAAACGTCGGCGCCGGCCGTGTCGGTGATCGATATCGACACCATCGCGCCGATCGATTTCAGCGAAGCCGATGCCCAGTTCTTCGCCGAGCTGAGCGCAGCCGCTGCCGGCTTCAATCCGCAGGCGATGCCCACCGCGACGGCACCGGAGGCGGTCGTTGCGACCGGCGCCGACGCCAATGCCGACGCGACTACGGGCTTTGACGCCGGCTTCGACGACGACGCTGAGAACATCGACGAGGACATCCGCGAGGTGTTCCTGGAAGAGTTCGACGACGAGCTCGCCAATCTGGGCACGCTGCTGCCGGCGTGGCGCATGCAGCCGGACAACATGGACCGGCTGCGCCCGATCCGCCGCATCTTCCATACCCTCAAGGGCAGTGGCCGCCTGGTTGGCGCACGTACGCTGGGCGAGTTCGCGTGGAAGATCGAAGGCATGCTCAACCGCGTGCTGGATGGCAGCCGCGCCGCCTCGCCGGCGGTGCTGGCGATGGTCGACAACGCACATGCGGCGCTGCCACAGCTGAACGCAGCGCTGCGCCACGGCCAGCGCATCAGCGTCGACCTGCAGGCCATGCAGGCCATTGCCGATCGTGTCGGCGCAGGCGAGGAAACCTACTACGTACCGCTGCCGGGTGCGGCTGCGCCGGTTGTACCGGTTGCTGAAGCTGACGGCGAAGACGAGATCAGCCGCATTCTCGACGCGGAGGCTGCCGCCTCGGCGCCGGCCGATACCGACGTGGAGGCCGAAGTGGCCGGTACGCCGGCCAACATCGACAGCGTGCTGCGCGAGATTCTCGAGGCCGAGGTGGAAGTCCACCAGGCCACCCTGCAGGACTGGCTGCGTTCGGCGCAGCAGGCGCCGCAACCGGTCAGCGATGCACTGCTGCGCGCGGTGCACACCATGAACGGCGCCTTCGCGATGACCGAAGTGCCCGAGATCACGGCGGTGACCGGCGGCGCGGAGTCCTACATCAAGCGCGCACTGGCCGCCGAGGTGGTCCCGGGTGATGAAGGCGTAGCCGCCCTGGATGCGACTGCGCAGGCGATCACCGCCACCATGGAAGCGTTGCAGGCCGAACAGCCGCGCATCGCGCCGCAACAGGTACTCGCGCAGCGCCTGCAGGCGCTGGCTGGCGCGTTGCCGGAAGCGCGCTGGCCGATGGTGGGCCTGGAAGACGAAGAAGACGATCTGGCGCTGGATGACGAACCGCCGGTGGAACTGGACGCGGATGCATCGACAGCCGTCGCGCTTGAATCCGATGCGGTGCCGCATTCGTTTGCCGCACCGGAGCAGGACGCGGAAGCACGTGCCGATACTGCCGAAGCCCCGGTCGCCGACGTGGCGATCGAGGCCGGGCTGGAGGTCGGTGAGCTGACGGCCAGCGATGATCTTTCGCGCTACTTCGATGCCGGATGGCCGTCCGTACCGGGTGAGGAGGATGCGTCGCTGCCGGTGGTCGAATCGATCCAGGTGGCCGACGACGTTCCAGCCGTTGCCGTAGCCGGTGTCGAGGCGGAGGCCGAAGGCGTGCTGCGGTTGTCCGACGATGCCGGTTTGACCGTCGTGGATGATCTGTCGCCGTACCTGGATGCCAGTGCGCTGCCGGTTGACGACCGCGACGTCGAAGAGACTCCGGCCGCTGTCGAAGCCGTCGCATCTGACCTGAATGCGCCCTCGGCCGATCACGCGCACGGCGCTGATGCCACGGCGTTCGAAATGCCTGCTGCACTGCCACTCGACAGCGAGCTGTCGAGCCTGCAGGATGAAATGGCTGCGCCGGGGTTTGCAGAACCGGTCTCGCTGGAAGCCGCGCTCGAGGCCGGCCTGCACGTGATCGACGAAGAGCAGCCCCTGGCCGACGACGGGCAATGGCCCGTGCTCGGCCTGCAGGCCAGCGAACTCGCGCCGGGCGAGGCGGAAGCCGTTGCCGAGGATGCGGACGTCGGCGGGGAGGCGGCGATCGGTGAAGGAGAGAGCGCCGATCAGCCGTCCCCGGCGACGGTGAATGAGGAGATCGCGGAGGCCGCAGCGCAGGCCACCGCCGAACCGGTACGCTTCTTCGAACTGGAAGACGCGCCGGGCCAGGCGGAGGTCCACGCCGAAGCTGCCGGCGTCGATGCGGTTGCGGTGTCGGATGCCGTGGCAGCCAGCGCGCCCGAAGCCGACGTGCCTGAAACCGTGACACCTGACATCCTTGCCATGCCGGTGCCGGAAGACAGCACCGATACGCTCGACTTCAGCGTCTACGATCGCGAGCTGGTCGACATCTTCGTCGAGGAAGGCAAGGACCTGCTCGACCACTGCGATGGCCTGATCAGCGAGCTGCGTGATGCACCGCAGGACCGCGAGGTGCTGGCCGGCCTGCAGCGTGACCTGCACACCCTGAAGGGTGGCGCACGCATGGCCGGCATCAACGCCATCGGTGATCTCGGCCACAGCATCGAATCGTTGCTGGAGGCGGTCGCCGCCGGTCGCACCGAGATCGAACGCCGCGATGTGCAGTTGCTGGAGCGCGGATTCGATCGCCTGCACCAGTTGCTGACCCGCACCGGTAACCACCGCGTGGTGGAACCGGCGCAGGATCTGGTCGATGCGTTCGAAGTGCGTACCACCACCGATATTGCCGCAGCAGCAGCGGCTGCCGCAGGCGCAGCGGACGTGGCGAGCGTTGCAGAAACCGCGTCGGCAGCGGTCGCCGGCCCTGCGCCGGCACTGCTCGATGCGCCGTTGTCGGCACCGCTGCCGGCCGAAGGCGTGATCGATGAAGATCCGCTGGCGCGCCCGCAGCAGGAACAGGTGCGCGTGCGCGCGGATCTGCTCGACCGCCTGGTCAACCATGCCGGTGAAGTGGCGATCTACCGCTCGCGCCTGGAACAGCAGCTTGGTGCCTTCCGCGGCGCGATGGGCGAGCTGGAGCGCACCAATGCGCGACTGCGCGACCAGCTGCGCCGACTCGACCTGGAAACCGAGGCGCAGATCGTCGCCCGCTACCAGCGTGAGCAGGACCAGGCCGATCAGAAGTTCGATCCGCTGGAACTGGACCGCTTCTCCACGCTGCAGCAGCTCAGCCGTGCACTGAACGAGTCGGCGGCCGATCTCGGGGGCCTGCAGGGCGTGCTCGACGATCTGTCACGCCAGTACGATTCGTTGCTGCAACAGCAGTCGCGCGTCAGCTCCGAGCTGCAGGATGGCCTGATGCGCGCGCGCATGGTGCCGTTCGATGGCCTGGTGCCGCGCCTGCGCCGCGTGGTCCGCCAGTCCGGAATGGATACCGGCAAGCAGGTGCACCTGACCCTGGAGGGCACCCACGGCGAACTGGACCGCAATGTCCTCGATCGCATGGTCGCGCCGCTCGAACACATGCTGCGCAACTCCGTGGCCCACGGCCTGGAGGCGCCGGAACAGCGTCGCGCCGCCGGCAAGCCGGAGGAGGGCGAAGTCGCCATCCGCCTGCACCGTGAAGGCTCGGAAATCGTGCTGGAAGTGGCCGATGACGGTGCTGGCCTGGACCGCGAAGCGATCCGCCGCCGCGCCATCGATCGTGGCCTGTTGGCCGCCGATGCGCAGCCCAGCGAGCAGGAACTGGACAACCTGATCTTCGCCTCCGGTTTCTCCACCGCCGACCAGGTCAGCCAGCTGGCGGGTCGTGGCGTGGGCATGGACGTGGTGCGCAACGAAGTGCGCCAGCTCGGCGGCTCGGTCGACATCCAGTCGGTGCGTGGCCAGGGCGTGCGCTTCACCTTGCGCCTGCCGCAGACGCTGGCCGTCACCCAGGCGGTGTTCGTGCAGATCGGTGAAACCACCTTCGCCGTGCCGGTGGCCTCGGTCAGTGGTATCGGCCGCCTGTCACGCGAACGCTTCGAGGCCGCCGACAGCAGCTACCGCTACAGCGGCGAAGACTATCCGCTGTATGACCTCGGCAGCCTGGTCGGGCAGGCCCCGGCACGCGCCGATGGCCAGGAGCAGGTGCCGCTGCTGCTGGTGCGTGCCGGTGACCTGCGCGCTGCCGTGGCGATCGACCAGGTGCTGGGCAACCGCGAAATCGTGGTCAAGCCGGTCGGCCTGCAGATCGCATCGGTACCGGGCATCTACGGTGCCACCATCACCGGCGATGGTCGCGTGGTGGTGATCCTGGACGTCGCGCCGCTGGTGCGCCGTTTCCTCGCCAATCCGACCGCACCGGTGCTGGCCAATGCACCGCGCGACGAACGCCAGGTGCCGCTGGTGATGGTGGTCGATGACTCGCTGACCATGCGCAAAGTGACCGGACGCATCCTCGAACGGCACAACTTCGAAGTCAGCGTCGCCCGCGATGGCGTGGAAGCACTGGAGCGGCTGGAAGAGCGCGTGCCGGACCTGATGCTGCTGGATATCGAGATGCCGCGCATGGACGGCTACGAGCTGGCCACGGCGATGCGCGCCGACCCGCGCTACAAGGATGTGCCGATCGTGATGATCACCTCGCGCAGCGGCGACAAGCACCGCCAGCGCGCCTTCGAGATCGGTGTCCAGCGTTACCTGGGCAAGCCGTACCAGGAACTGGACCTGATGCGTAACGTGTACGACCTGCTGGGGATCGCCCGTGTCCGTGAGTGAAACCCATCCGGCCCCGGCCGTCGCCCTGCTGGCCCGCCCCGGTGCGGCGCGCGAACGCCTGCGCGAGGCGCTGTCGCATGCAGATGTGCAGCTGGTTCTGGAAGATGACCCGAACGGCCTGGAGCCACAGGTCCTGCAGGCTGCGGATCCGCAGTTCGTGGTGATCGCGCTGGAAGCGGCCATCGAGGACGCACTGGAACGGCTGGACGCCGCGCTCTCGGCACCGGGGCTGACCCTGGTGTTCGATGAGGCCGAGCTGGCCGCGCGCCGCGACGGCTGGGAGGCGCAGCGTTGGGGGCGCCATCTGGCGGCCAAGCTGCACGGCCACCAGCAGGTGTTGCCGCCGGGTGCCGAGGAAGAGCCCAGCCTGCAGCTGGAGCCCGGCCATCCGGCGCCCGCGCCGGCACCGCAGGAAGAAGCCCTGCAGCCGCATCTGGCGCAGGCGCTGAGCTGGGCCGATGACGTTCCGGCCGACGGTCTGTATTCGCCGCCGGCACACCTGCACGAACCGATCGCGCTGGAGCAGGCCCTGGCGGCACTGCAGCCGGACGTGCCCGAACCACGGGATCCGCCTTCGCCGCCGCAAGCGCCGGCCGAACCGGCGGCGCCTGCGGCACCGCCGATCTCCTTCGATCACACCGCCTGGTCGCTGGTCGAGGAATCGATCGAAGCGCCGGCACCGGCAGAAGTGGCGGCGCCGGCCGCTGCGCCGCAGCCCTCCTTCGATACCGATCATTTGACCCTGGTCGATCTGGATGCCGCCGCCCCGGCCGGTGCGCGCGCCGCATCAGTGCTGGTGCTGGCCGGCATCGGTGGCCCGGATGCGTTGCGTCGCCTGCTCGGCGCACTGCCCGCGTCGTTGAGCGTGCCGGTCCTGGTGCACATGCGCCTGGACGGTGGCCGCTACGGCAACCTGGTCAAGCAGATGTCGCGTGTTTCGCCGTTGCCGGTGCAGCTGGCCGAGGCCGGCCAGCGCGCCGCGCCGGGCGAGGTCCACGTGCTGGCTGATGATATCGGCGTGCGCGCGGCCAGCGATGGCCTGCATTTCCAGAGCGATGCCACCGGTATTTCGCTCGCTGCATTGCCGGCCGCACACACTGCGCTGGTGCTGCTCAGCGGTGCCGACCTGGCCCATGTCGGCCCGGCGCTGGACCTGGCGGCCGCCGGTGCGTGGGTGGCCGGGCAGGTAGGCGAGGGCTGCTACGACCCGGCTGCGGCCACCGCCGTGGTTGCTGCCGGCATGGTGGCCGGTGAACCGCAGGAGCTGGCGCAGGCAATTGCCGCGCGCTGGGGTGAGCAGGACGACAACGGAGAGGCACCATGAGCTACGCCAGCAACGACGAAATACGCGGCGTCCTGATCCAGGCCGGCAACGAGCGCGTACTGCTGCCCAATGCCACCGTGGCCGAAATGATGTCGCGCGTACCGGTGCAGCCGGTCTCCGATGCGCCGCGCTGGCTGGTTGGCGAGATCGGCTGGCACGGCTGGCAGGTGCCGCTGGTGTCGTTCGCACGCCTTTCCGGGCTGGGCGAAGAGACGGTGGCCGGCCACAACAAGGTGGTGGTACTGAAGTCCCTCAGCGGCAACGCGCAGCGCCCGTACTACGCGCTGCTGACGCAGAACTTCCCGCAGCTGATCTCGGTGCCGCGCGACGGCCTGCTGGCCGACGCCTCCGAAGAAACCCTGCCGCAGATCGTGCACATGCGCGTGCTGCTGGGTGAGCAGAGCGCGCTGCTGCCGAACCTGGATGCACTGGAAGCGGCGCTGGATTCGCTGGCGGCCTGATCGGCAATCCGCCGGTCGGGTAGCTGGTAGTGCCGGCCGCTGGCCGGCAACCTCATGATCCCGTGGATGCCGGCCAGAGGCCGGCACTACCACGAAGCCTTACCCCAGATCGCCCAACCGCGCCTGCAACGCCGCGATCGCGGCCAGCCCGGCCGTTTCCGTGCGCAGGATCCGCGGCCCCAGTTGCAGCCCCTGGAATCCCGCCGATTGCAATCACGATGCCGCCAGCGGGAGCGGCTTCCAGCGTCGACATCCGCAGGCGGCCTGATCGGCAATCCGCCGGTCGGGTAGCTGGTAGTGCCGGCCGCTGGCCGGCAACCTCATGATCCCGTGGATGCCGGCCAGCGGCCGGCACTACCACGAAGCCTTACCCCAGA